>JAFTQG010000016.1 GCA_017462915.1 Prevotella sp.
CCATTTCGTCGAAGGCATAGCGGGCTATGTCGAGACGGAACGGGAAGCAAGACAGCGAAGAGAAAGGCGAAACGAACGAAAAGACCATATAACAATAACAGAATATTACTGTATGTCGGTCTAATGACCGATTTGGGATTATCAATCATTTTGACGGTGGACATTTATAGAACCCACCTAAAACACCTTCTTCCTGCCGTTGAGAATATACAGCCGTCCTGGGACAGGAGTGATGACACGGCGGCCGTGAAGGTCAGTGAGACAGCCGTCAGCAGGAGACTGCTGGCGATGGTCTCGTGAGGAGTCGGCGGAGCTGTCGACAGGGATGTCCATGATGCCCGTGGCGTAGTTTGCAAGGAGATACTGAAGACCGGCGTATGCGTCTATGGCACCGTAGCCGTGCAGGATGTCTTTCTCGCGCAACACACTGTACGGTAGAGGGTTGTATGGGTTGTTTTGAGCCGTGGAAATCGTGAGGGAAGATGATGTCGGGACAGGCGTGGCGGTGTGCGAGAGGATGTCCATCACCTGCCGTGGCGTGAGCGTAGGACAAGCCTCGAGCCATGTCGCGATGATGCCGCTGACGAGAGGCGTGGACATCGAGGTGCCGGTGAATGCCGCCCAGCCGTAGGTCGTGCCGTCAAGGAGGAATGACTCCGTGCAGGTATGTATGTCGCCTCCTGCCGCTATGAAAGCACTGCTGAGTGCCGATTTGACGAAAGTGCCGGGAGCGCAGATGTCCGGTTTCACGATACCCGACACCGTCGGGCCGACACTGCTGTACGGCGCGCGCCAGCCAGCGTCACCGTAGCCGTAGTCGTACCATACGCCCTCGTGGTTGAGGTAGCCTCGACGGGCGTTTGTCGCACCGACACAGATGATGTCCTCGAAGCCTCCTGGCAGGAGGATATTGCAGGTTTTGTCGGCATCGGCAAGCGAAGGGTCGAGGCCGTCTGCCGTGAAATATCCGCCCAAGGAGAACGCCTCAATGCGCGCCTCCTCGCCGAGGAGCGTCAGCGAGACGGGGATGTCGCGCCCTACATATCCGCCATCGGTGCGCGAGAGCAGGAGTTCGGTGGCCGTCTCGCCGTCGCCGTATGCCGAGGGGAACGCTGCCGCGGCTATCGGAAACACGGTGCCGCCTATGCGCACGGTGTCTTCCAGCAGACCGTCCTTGCAGGCGAGAATCTCCGCTGTCGTGATTTCCCTGACGAGAGGGGCGTCTGCAGACGGGTAGAATGTCAGGCGGAGCGTCGCCGGAGCCGACGAGCGGAACGTGTAGCACGGTTCGCGCGAAGGCAGTATGAAAGCCCCTGCCGACTGTCTCCCCTCGGGTTTGAGGATATGCGTATAGTATCTTCCCTCGTTGCCGGCTGAGGCGACGATGATTCGTCCCTCGCCCAACAGAGCCGAGAGCGCCTCCTCCATGAGTACAGCGTCATCGCCGAGAGTCTGGCGGCTGCCCTCGCTGAACGACGCGACACAGGGCTTGCCGACAGACGTGGCATAGTCGAAGAGGTATTTGAAGCCCAGGACATCGGTGGCGGAGGTATACTTGTAACGCTCCTCCTCGGGGACGATGGCGAGATTGTCCGTCGTATAGTTTGCCACGAGACAGATGTCCGCCTCGGGAGCCATGCCACGGAAAGGCGAAACCATGGTGCCGTTCCATCCCGAACCCGCTGCCGAGCCTGCCGTATGTGTGCCGTGGCAGAGGACTCTGCCGTCTGTGCTGAGGGCTTTCGACAGGAGAGCCTCTGTGCCGACATACTGCCTGCCGACCGCCTCTGTGCCGTCCACGATATGCGGCGCACCGTCTTCCGACCTGTCAAGCTGGTCCCACAGCGCCTTGATGCGCAGTGTCGTGCCGTCGGCGCTGAGGAATGTGGGGTGTGTGAGGTCAAAACCGATGTCCATCACGCCCACCACAACGCCGCGGCCTGTATAGCCTTTCGGCTGGTGCAGGTCATCACTGGTTGTGCCGAAAGCGGAGGCAGGGGCGGAATATCCTGTCCGCGGAGCGTCCCAGACAAGGTCCTGGCGCGTCATTACGGCCGCCGTGTCGTTGGTGGCGGAGCAGGACAGACCAGCCTCTATGCGCACGACCTCCTGCCGTGCGGCGACCTCTCCGAGCATGTTCAGCGGCACGGAGGCGATGTACAGGCCGTGGGGAAATTCGGCGAGCACCTCACAGCCTTCCACCGCCTGCCGCGAGGAGGCTTTCACGAAAGCCGTGAGGCGTGCGTCAACGCTCTTTGCCCCAGTGCCCTTTGAGCGCATAGTGGCATTCTCGAGCCATGCTTTTCTCACGAGTGCAGACATCTTCTCCCTCTGTCCGAAGCCTGCGGCAGGGAGAAGAAGCAGGAGCAGAAGCGTATGGATGCTTTTCCGTTGTAGGATATGTGGTAGGTGAATCATTGGGCAGTGGTGTCTTTGGCTGTGTAAGATGGAAACGGATGTTTGCAAAGATGATGCAAATGAGCGCAATGTGAACTGGTTCACTGATTACCGAATGCAGCTTATCTTATGCAAAGATAGTAAAAGTTATCCTTTCTGCAAAGGATATCATGTAGAAAGTTGTCTTACAGAAGGTTTCGCGACGGGTCTTGCCTTGTCATCTGTCCCTGTCGCGTGGTGTAGCGGAGGGTGACCCTTCGCGGGACAAAGGGTGACGGTTATATACGCCGAAGGTGACCTTTCATCATGTGAAAGGTCACCTTCGGCGAACTTGTTTGTCATTTGGCGTTTTTTATTTTGTGACTATAACCGTCATAGTCCCTATAGCTTATATTGCATCTGTTACGGCTATGAGTCTGGGAATCAGCGGAAACTGTTTATCGCTTCTATTACTGTGTCAGCCTCTTCTGCCGTGATGCAGGGGCTTATGGGTATCGACAGTTCCTGCTCAGCGAGACGCTCGGTGACGGGCAGCGAGAGCGACGACATGGCAGGGTAGCGGCTGTAACACTCCTGCTGGTGTGGAGGGATAGGGTAGTGGATGATAGTCTGTATCCCTTTTGCGGCGAGGTGGTCGCGGAGAGCGTCGCGCCGCGGAGAGAGGACAGGGAAGATATGGTAGACATTCTGCTCGTCAGGGAGGAGTGTAGGCAGAGACACGAGCGGATTGTCTATGCCGCTGTAGTATCTGTGCGCTGTCTCCTGTCGCCGTGCGTTGTCGCTGTCGAGGAAAGGGAGCTTGGCACTGAGCACTGCGGCGTGTATCTCGTCGAGGCGGCTGTTCCTGCCGCAATAGCGGAAGACATACTTCTTCTGCGAACCGTAATTGGCGAGTGTGCGCACGGTCTCGGCAAGGTCACTGTCGTCGGTCGTCACGGCACCGCCGTCACCCAACGCCCCGAGGTTCTTGCCGGGATAGAAGCTGTGTGCCGCGGCGTCGCCGAGAGAGCCCGTCCTCCTGTCGCGGAATCGGCATCCGTGTGCCTGCGCATTGTCTTCAAGGAGTTTCAGCCCGTGCCTGCGGCAGATGGCAGACATCTCTTCCGAGTAGGCGAGACGGCCGTAGAGGTGTACGGTCATGATGGCTTTCGTGCGTGGCGTGATACGGCTTTCGATGCTTGTGATGTCTATCTCGAGAGTCTCGGGAGAAGGTTCTACGGGGACAGGTACGAGACCGTTCTCCGTTATGGCGAGGATGGTAGCTATATACGTGTTTGCCGGGACGATGATTTCGTCGCCGGGCTGCATCTCTCCGAGTTCGATGTATGCCCGGAGGATGAGAATAAGCGCATCAAGTCCGCTGGCACAGCCTATGCAGTGTGCCGTGCCTATGTATCGTGCGTATTCCTTTTCGAAGCGTTCGTTCTCCTTGCCCTGCAGGTACCAGCCGGAGTCTGTCACACGCTGTACGGCGGCGTGTATCTCCTCGGCGTGCAGGGCTGTGATGTCTTTTAGGGATAGGTATTGCATGGTGGTGGTTTAGTGGTTTGGTGGTTTAGTTGTTTTGTGGTTTGGTTGTTTTGTGGTTTGGTTGTTTTGTGGTTTAGGGGAAAAGTTTATAGCCGTAATAGCCGTAATAGCCGAAATAGATGGCTGCTAACTAAACCACTAAACCACCAAACCACCAAACCACCAAACCACCAACTCACACCTTCTGCATATCGTTGAGGCGTTTGTAGTATCCGTCTTTCTCTATGAGCTGCTGGTGTGTGCCGCGCTCCACTATCTCGCCTTCGTGCAGGACACATATCTCGTCGGCATTCTTTATAGTGGATAGACGGTGAGCCACGGCGACGGTTGTGCGTGTCCGCATGAGCTTTGTCAGGGCGTCCTGGACAAGTCTCTCCGACTCGGTGTCGAGGGCCGATGTCGCCTCGTCGAGTATGAGGATAGGCGGATTTTTGAGTATGGCACGCGCTATGGATATGCGCTGGCGCTGGCCTCCTGACAGTCGGCTGCCGCGGTCGCCTATGGAGGTGTCGTATCCGCTCTCGCTCTCCATGATGAAGTCATAGGCGTTGGCTATCTTCGCGGCACGGTCTATCTCCTCCTGTGTCGCGGAGTCCACGCCGAAAGTGATGTTGTTGCGGAATGTGTCGTTGAAGAGGATGGCCTCCTGGTTGACGTTCCCGATGAGGCTCCGCAGGTCGCGGATGCCCATGTCCTTGACGTTCACGCCGTCGATGAGCACCTCTCCCTCCTGCACGTCATAGTAGCGGGGAATGAGGTCGACAAGTGTCGACTTGCCGCCGCCTGACTGTCCCACGAGGGCTACTGTCTGTCCCTTGCGTATGGTGAGGTTGATGTGGCGGAGAATCCATTTCTCTGCATATCGGAAACCGACATCGCGGAACTCTATCTCGTGGCAGAAGGCCTCGGGACGCACGGGTCTCTCAATCTCCTTGATATGGTTCTCGGCATGAAGAATCTTGTCTATGCGCTCTACGCTGGCGAGGCCTACAGGGATGGAGTAACCTGCCTTGGAGAACTCTTTCAGAGGGTTGATGATGGAGTAGAGGATTACCATGTAGTAGATGAATGTCGGACCGGTAAGTGCCATCTCGTTGAGCACGAGGATGCCGCCGAACCACAGCACGATGACGATCATCATCGTGCCGAGAAATTCCGACATAGGATGGGCGAGACACTGGCGCACGCCGACTCTGATGAGCTGGTTGCGGTGCTCGTCGTTGATGTCCTGGAAGCGTTTGTTCATCTTCTCCTCGGCGCAGAACGCCTTGATGATGCGCAGGCCGCCGAGGGTCTCCTCTACCTGTGACATGGTGTCGCTCCAAAGGTTCTGGGCCTTCAGCGACCCTGCCTTCAGCTTTCGTCCTATGCGCCCCATGATAAAGCCCATGACAGGTACGAAGACGAGGGTGAAGAGCGTCAGCTGCCAGGAGATGACGAGCAGGGTGATGAAGTATGTTATGATGAGTATCGGGTTCTTGAACATCATGTCAAGGGATGTCATGATGGAGTTCTCCACCGTGGAGACGTCACCCGTGATGCGTGCTATGATGTCGCCCTTGCGCTCCTGTGTGAAGAAGCCCATAGGGAGGGATGTCACCTTCTTGTAGATAGTGTTGCGGAGGTCGCGCACGATGCCTGTGCGCATCGGTATCACCACTGCCGAGGAGAGGAAGTACATGCCTGTCTTTAGGAAGGTGGTGACGACGAGGAAGAGGCCTATGATGAGGAGCGTCGTGGTCTGTCCGACACTGTCTATGAGCATCGTGACATAGTAGTCGACGTTGTTTGTCGCGGCTTCCTTGAGATTGTCGAAGGTCATCGGCATGTATTCCGTGACGCGCTCGCCGTCTTCTGTCTGGAAGAGTATCTGCAGGATAGGTATGAGGGCTGCGAAGGAGAAGATGTTGAGCAGCGCGGAAAGGATATTGAAGACTATCGTGAGTACCAGATATTTCTTGTAGGGAGGTACGAAACGCTTCAGTATGACTATGAAATCTTTCATGTATATGCGGTGGTTTGGTGGTTTAGTTGTTTGGTGGTTTAGTTGTTTTGTGGTTTGGTGGTTGGTGGTTTGGTTGTTTTGTTGTTGGTGGATAGCCGGAATAGCCGATATAGCCGGAATAGAAGGCTGACAGCTAAAAGACTAAAGTTCCGACTAAGCGAGAGCAGAGTTAAGCTGGCTTGGGCTCTGCCGAGCGAAAGGAACTTCGAGCAAAGCTCAAACCACCAAACGACTAAACCACTAACATCTGCTTTCCGCAAATTCGGAGTATGTCCCGAACTCCTCGCCACGGGACTTCAGGTCGAGTATTACCGCTTTCAGACGGTCGTACATGCCTTGTCCGGCGTTGTTGCGGATGATGAACGGCATACGCAGTTCCGGGTGTTCGCCGAGAGGATAGAACTCCCATGGGTGGAAATAGGTGTTGAAGTATCCGTCGTGGCGTATGATTCTGTGACACAAAGCCTTGTACAGCCACAGCGGGAAGTTGTGGAGCGAGAGCCAGAACATCGGGATTCGCAGCCACGGGGAGACGCTTGCCGGAATCTGCATCACGCCCTCCTGCATGAACCATGTGCGCGGTGTGGTGAGGTGCATGTATCTTCCGGGGATAAAGGCAGGGTTGAGCGAGGCGTTGTATAGATATCCCTGGCGTGCCTGCTCTTTCAGGTCTACCTTGAACATCCTCGGCTGGCGGTAGCCTTTTATCTCCCTTCCTGTGAGCCGCTCGAGTATTTTCTTGGAGTTGACGACATCTTCCGGTTTCGGATTCCAATGGTCACAGCCGTGTGCGGCGACTTCGTGTCCCTCGTCCATGATACGTTTCATGACCTCAGGGGCATGTGTGGCGAAGTTTGTTGTGCAGAAGAATGTTCCTCTCACTCCGCACTCCTTCAGGCAGTCGAGGATGCGGTTAGTGCCGTAGCGTGAGACCTCCATTCCTTCTTTCAGCGTGTCGTAGTCGACACCGTGCTCACGGGGCACGTCAAACTCTTCGGTGTCAAAGCTCAGTAGTATCATTTGGTGGTTTGGTTGTTTAGTGGTTTGGGTTTTAGGGTTGTGGGTTCTTGGTGGATAGCCGTAATAGCCAGAATAGCCGAAATAGGAAACTGATAACTAAACGACTAAACAACTAAACCACCAAACGACTAACCCCTATAATCTTTCGTTCTCAATTCCTCGCAGAGTTTCATCCATATAAGAGCCACGGGCAGGGCTTTCAGGGCGTAGGGCTGTATGAATTCCTGCCTGATGTATCTCGGGAAGAGGTCTGACGGCGACATGCTCGTGACGATGAAGACAAGCACCAGCAGTGCGATGTCCGCCTTTGAGCGTCTCCACGGTGCGCAGCAGTACCATATCACGCAACCTATGATGGCTATGATGTATCCGCTCGACTCCGTCCCTGTGGAGAATAGGCATACGAACATCAGTACGGCGGCGAGTACTGTCTCGCGGAAAGCCCTGTTCTTCCATTGGCTTATGCGGAAGTATCCGTTGGCCATGACAGCCATTCCTGATGCTATAAGCCAGATGTCGGAATATCGTCGCATCCACCAGTTGTTCATGTCTATAGGGATATCGCCGGCAGTCGCCGACATGAATGCCGTGTGTCCTACGCTACATGCGTAACCTATCTTCCTTACAAGTCCGAGGAGCGAGATGTTCTGTGCACGGCTGAGGACGTTCTCCCCGTTCTTCCCTCCGAGACATTCTATCCATTCCCGGTATTCCTGCAACTGATACTCGGGCGAGGAGATGAGCATGGGGAGGCAGAAGAGAAGCACGCTCCACAGGATGAGCGACAGTATGTAGCGCGTCTTGTGTCTGGAGAAAAATAAGAATGCCAGTCCCACGATGCCGTATATCTTCACGAGTGTGCCGATGACTATGAACAGTGTGGCATACTCGTCGCGCTCCTTCTCCACGAAATAGTAGCTTAGGAGGATTATTCCCGCTATGGCGACATTGAACTGCTGCATGAAGAGAGCCGTAAGGAGCTCGTGCGCACAGAACCACACAATGAACGGCAGCATGATGCCTTCCTTGCCATTCGGTGCGCCGCCTCCGCTCACGGAGATGCTCGAATAGCGGCCTACAGCCCAGTAAAGGAAGGCGGCAAGGCATGTGCACCACAGTATAAGGCCCAGCCATTCGGGCACAACGGCAAACGGTGCGATAATCATGGAGAAGAACGGACCGTAATGGTTAAGGTCCCAGAAGCCGCCGTCCGTTGACGGAGCATAGAGCGATGTCTCCTGCCATGTGTTGTAGAAGACATAGCGGAAGATGTCGAAATTGTTGTGCGCCTTCATCTTGCAGAGGGCGGAGACGGCACCGAGTGCTATCCACAGCCACGGCATGAAGCGCCTGTTTGTCAGCAGATTCTTTATCCTTTCCTTATCCATGATGCAGTCTTTATGTTGCAGGTTTTGCGGTCTTCTCCGACGGTTTGCCGCATTCACCGATACTGTCCTTTATGATATACAGCGGCCTGTGCTTCACCTCTATGTATATCTTCCCTATGTATGTGCCGACGATACCTATGGAGAGGGTCAGCGCCGCACCGATAAACCATATCGAGAGCATTATCGATGCCCAGCCGTTGGTGTAATGGCCGAGGATGAGCGACCCGATGACGTAGCACAGCATACAGAACGCTATGAAGAGCATTACCACGCCGACGGTGATGATCATCTCTATGGGGCGTGTGGAGAACGATGTTATGCCGTTGGTGGCGAGGGTGAGCATATTCCTCAGCGTGTACTTTGAGCTTCCTGCCAGGCGTGCCGATATGACATCGTCGACGGTGGCGGTCTTGAAGCCTATCATCGGAATCATGCCGCGAAGGTAGAGGTTGCGCTCAGGAAATTCCGCCAGCGCATCGAGGGCGCGCCTTGACATGAAGCGGAAGTCGGCATGGTTGTAGACGGTGTTCACGCCCATGGACTCCAGGAGTTTGTAGAACATCTGTGCCGAAGTGCGCTTCGCCCATGAGTCTGCCTGTCTGCTGACCTTCACGCCGTAGACGATATCCGCCCCTTCGTTGTGACGGTCTATCATCTGCTCTATGGCATTGATGTCGTCCTGCAGGTCGGCGTCTATCGTCACCACGGCATCCGAGCAGTGGCGCGCCGTCATCATTCCAGCCATGATGGCGTTCTGGTGTCCTGTGTTGTGGGCGAGGTCCAGTCCGCAGATTCGCGGATTGTCCCTGTGCAGTTCGGTGATTATCTGCCATGTCCTGTCCTTCGAACCGTCATTGACGTAAAGGACGAAGCTGTCCCTTGTTATCTTTCCCGCCTTTTCCAGTCGGTCAAGGAGTGAGAGGAGCTGCCGTGAAGAGTCCTTGAGCACGGCCTCCTCGTTGTAGCAGGGAGAGACTATCGATAGTTTTATCATGTTGGTGGTCTGGTTGTTTGGTTGTTTAGTGGTTTAGTGTTTTTGGTTGTTTGGTTGTTTTTGGTTGTGAGGTGTATAGCCGATATAGCCGTAATAGCCGATATAGAGTTGTCACGACCTCAATGGATTCCGACAAGGTGTATAGCCGATATAGCCGTAATAGCCGATATAGAGAACTAATAACTGATAACTAAACAACTAAATCACCAAACCACCAAACAACTAAATTCCTACTTTTTATACACGAAATGCAGCATCATGAAGTTCACTGGCACGGCAGAGCCCATGGCTAGCAGTGCCGCATACTCCTTCGGGATGCCGGCCCAGAGATAGAGATTGAGGAACGCCATCTGCACGAAGAAGTTCACTATGTGCGAGCCTCCGAAACCTGTAAGCCTCTTCCATGACGGGCGGCTGTGGAAGGTCCAGTAGCTTGTGATGACGAAGTTGCAGCAGAAGGAGACGAAATAGCTCACGGCGTACGCCGGATTAGGCCCTATCCAGTGGATGAGCACCCAGTACACGGCATACTGTATGGCTACGGCGAGACATCCGTTTATGCAGAAACGGATGAACTCCCCTTTCTTTCCGCCGCCTTGCAACGGCATGTGTCTGTTTTCCATCATCGTTAGTTTTTCCATCTTTACATTATATATCTGTTGCAACGAGCCTCTCGTACATCGCCATCATCTGCCTTGTGAGCCTGTCCGGGTCGAACGCCTCGCGTGCGTACCTTTCGAGCTTTTCGCCCATGGACTGCCGCAGGGCGGTGTCGGAGAGCAGACGGTCTATATGATATGCGATATGCTCCGGGCAATGGTTGTCGTGCGGGTCTACGAGACAAGCGTCAGGACCGGCAGCCTCGGGCAGTGAGGATACGGTGGTCGTTATCACGGGAGTACGCTGCAGGGCGGCTTCCACGACGGGCAGACCGAAGCCTTCGTAGAACGACGGGTATGCAAATACGGCGGCCTGACGGTAAAGAGCCTGCAACAGCCTGTTGTTGTGTATGTCTGTCGCTATCGTCACCCATTGTTCCAGACGGTGCCCATGGATATACTCCTCCACTACTCTCCGGTATTCCCTTCCGTTGCCCACGACGAGGAGCAGCGGACGGTTTCCGGCAGGGATGAGCCCTATGGCCTTTACCAGTGTGAGCAGATTCTTCCGCGAATTGATTGAACCGACATAAAGCACATAAGGGCGCACACCCGATGTCCCTGCCGAGAGGGCATCGCCGAAGTGCTCCCTTATAAGTCTGTCTGCCTCGCTTGCCTCCATGGGGTCATAGTAATAGGACTGTACAGGCTGGCAGATGACCTCGATGCGCTCTTCCGGCACATCATAGAATCTCCTGATGTCGCGCTTTGTCGATTCGGATATTGCCACCACGCGGTCGGCCTTGCGGCATGAGCGTCCGTACTTGAAGTCGTAGATATGCCTGTCCGCCCAGTGGTACATGTCAGGGAAGGTGCGCCATGCCGTGTCGTGTATCGTCACCACAGACCTCATGCGGTGCATCGCGCCGTGTCCTGCTCCCGTGCGTGAGATGTCCATCGGCAGCTCGTTAGACAGTCCGTGGAATATGTCACAGCCGTCCCCTGCCGCCTTACCTCCGAGACGGAAGGTCCTTGAGAACGTCTTCTCGTCGTAGAGCAGGCAGTCGTGTTCGGGAAAGAGCCTCTGCAACGAGCTTACCACCGTGCGCGAGTAGTTGCCCAGTCCCGTGTTGTTGTGATAGTAACGCTTAGCGTCGAACCCTATTTTCATGGAAGAATGCAAGATATGACATGAAGTACATCAGGAGTCCTGAGAAGAATCCTGCTATCGCGTCTACAAGATAATGTGCGCGGATATATACCGTCGCCATGCAGAGGAACACGAAGAACGGCACGAAGACATACATCGCGCCCCATCTGCCGCGCTTCTTGCAGAGCCTTGCCAGCAGGCATCCCACGACCGTGGAGACACCGATATGGCTCGAAGGAAATGCCGCCGTGGCACGCTCGCCCTCGAGCACCGCGCCGCTTCTCACCAGCGAGCGGCAGAATCCGTCCCATCCCGTGGGAGGGATCATCTCCCTCGACTGGAGGAAGTAGCCGCCGACATCGGGGAATATGCCCTGACGCACGTTGTCCATGCCTATGGCGTTGTAGTAGTATTGCGGTCCTGTGACAGGCACGAGGTCGAAGATGATGTAGTATGCGAAGAACGAGCACAGCACGACAGACACCGCCTTGATGAAATCCTCGTAGCGGTATACGAAATACATCATCAGCACTGCCACGATGAGATAGAAGTAGGAGTAGTATCCGAGGTATACAGGTTCGGAGAATATGCCCCACGGCATCGCCTCGGCGAACGTCAGTGCAGGCTGGCATCCGAAAAGGCTCTGGTCGGCACGGGCGAAGATATGGTCGAGATTGGGCAGTATGCGGTTGAATTCGTAAGTGTCCGTGTACCACCATGGCAGCATGGCCATCTGTCCCACTGCCCGCATGAACGCCGTAAGACGGCAGGGCACCATGCGGTATACGCCCCAAAGGAGAGCCATGACGACCAGCGTCTTGACACGCCCGAATATCATGTCGCCGGGATTAACAAGGTCGGTATAGCAGATTATCAGCATCACCGTCGTGGCAAGGAGATATGCCAGCACAGCCCACTCGAATGCCATAAGGCCTCTGACAGGCTTCCTCTCCCTTGCCAGCAACGTACTGAAAATGTTATTCATCACAATGAAAGTTTATGAAATTTTAATTGTATTTTGCTTGCAAAGGTACAAAATATTTCGTTACTTTGCAAAAACTTAAAACATAAAGACTATGGGAAAGGCTAAAAAAGGCGGCAAAAGCATGACGAAGAGGCAGCTCTCTGCCATACTCGAGGAGTTTTTCAAAGGAGAACCGGGAAAGACTTTCTCCTTCAAGGAGATATTCAAGCGTCTGAAACTCACTACTCATCCGCTGAAGATGCTGGCGATAGACATCATGGAGGAGATGGCGTGGGACGACTTCCTCGTGCGCGTCACAGACACCTCGTACCGTCTCAACCAGCTGGGACAGACCATCGAGGGCGTCTTCATACGCAAGCGTACCGGCAAGAACTCGTTCCAGCCCGACGGCACAGACCAGAAGCCTGTCTTCGTCGCCGAGCGCAATTCCATGTACGCCCTTGACGGAGACCGCGTCCGCGTGACCATGATGGCGCGCCGCAACAAGCATATCCGCGAGGCTGTGGTGACGGAAATCATCGAGAGGAAGAAGACACAGTTCGTGGGCAAGGTGCAGATAGAGCACGACATAGCCTACATATCGCCGGAGGGAGAGCATCTCTATCGCGACATCGTCGTGCCTAAACGCCTGCTCCACAAGGCTTCGGAGAACGATGTCGTCATCGTCCGCGTGACCGAATGGCCTAAGGAAGAGCGCGGCCATATCATAGGAGAGGTGATAGCAAACCTCGGCCCTAAGGGCGAGAACAACACCGAGATGCACGCCATACTGGCACAGTACGGCCTGCCGTACGAGTATCCGCGCGCCGTGGAGGAGGCGGCAGAGCATATCAGTGCGGAGATTACCGAGGCTGACTATGCCGAGCGCGAGGACTTCCGCGACACGTTCACCTGCACCATAGACCCTCACGACGCCAAGGACTTTGACGACGCACTGTCGTTCCGCGTGCTCTCCACACCGGGCTCCCGTGACGCCGCAGGCACAGGAGAGGCGCAGACGGACACGCTTTACGAGGTCGGCGTGCATATAGCCGATGTCTCACACTATGTCAAGGAAGGCTCGATAATAGACAAGGAGGCACAGGCACGCGCCACCAGCGTATACCTCGTAGACCGCACCATACCGATGCTCCCGGAACGCCTCTGCAACTTCATCTGCTCGCTGCGCCCTGACGAGGAGAAGCTGGCATACTCCGTCATCTTCACGCTCGACGCCACAGCACGCATAAAGGACTGGCGACTGGTGCATACGGTCATAAAATCCAACCGCCGCTTCACCTACGAGGAGGCACAGGAGCGCATAGAGAAGAAGGAGGGCGACTGGCAGGAGGAAATCAATATCCTGTGGAATCTCGCACGCCAGCTGCGCGAAAGGAGATTCGAGGAAGGCTCCGTGAAGTTCGACCGCGAGGAGATGCGCTTCGACATCGACGAGAAAGGCGTGCCCGTACGCTGCTATTTCAAGAAGTCGAAGGAGGCCAACAAGCTCATAGAGGAGTTCATGCTCCTCGCCAACCGTACCGTGGCGGAGAGCATAGGAAAGGTGAAAAGGGGACACATAGCCAAGACATTGCCTTACCGCATACACGACGCGCCTGACCCGCAGAAGCTCGCCGAGCTGAAGGACTTTGTCGCAAGGCTGGGCTACAAGATGAAGTCCACCAGCACAAAGGGCGCATCGGCAAGGGCGATGAACAAGCTCCTCGACGACTGCATGGGACAGAAGAACCAGAAGCTCGTGGAGCTCGTGGCCCTGCGCGCCATGATGAAGGCAAAGTATTCTGTGCACAACATCGGCCATTATGGGCTTGCCTTCGACTACTACACCCATTTCACGTCGCCTATACGCCGCTACCCGGACACCATGGTCCACCGGCTCCTCACACGTTACCAGCAGGGAGCGAAGAGCGCCAATAAGGACAAGTACGAGGAACTGTGCAAGCACAGCAGCGATATGGAGCAGACAGCCGCCATGGCAGAGCGCGACTCCATCAAGTACAAGATGGTGGAATTCATGTCGAAGTTCATCGGCGAGGAGTTCGATGCCCACATCTCCGGCGTCGCCTCCTACGGCATATACTGCGAGATAGACGAGAATCACTGCGAGGGCATGGTCCCTATGCGCGACCTCAGCGAAGACTATTACGAGTTTGACGAGAAGAACTTCGCCCTCATCGGCCGCCGCCATCATCATACATACTCCCTCGGAGACCCTGTACGCATCAAGGTGGCACGCGCCGATCTCAACAAGCGCCAGCTCGATTTCACGCTCGCCGACTGACAGACCTCTCTCCCTGTTGCGGCTATAAAGGCTATTCCGGCTAACCGCCCACGACATAAGCCGCAATCATTCCATGCAAGAAGAAAGGTCTTTGCTAACAGTTTGATATACAGTATATAACGAAACATGAAATAAAAGGTGACCCTTTGCCATGCAGAGGGTCACCTTTTTGCGTATCAACCGTTACCTTTTACATGGTGAATGGTTACCTTTTGCCATGCAAACCGTCATCTCCCATTTCTCCGAATGACGGCTTTGCCTCTGGCAGTCATGGGCGGAGACGGATGGATAAGACATGAATATGTAAGCTGCAGGCAGTTGGTAGCTAAATCATCGGTTCCTTATTTATAAACGACCAATGCCTAACCTCTAAGCAACCAATGTCTGATTAACAAGCAACTAAACAACTAAACCACCAAACGACTAAACCACCAATCAGCTCATTTCTTGGTTAAATAAGCACAAAATCGGCTCAATTTGAGCCGATTTTTAAGAAAAAAGCAGTATTTTTGAGCCGATAAATGAAAAAAGAGTATGACTATTGATATTGAAATATTGCAATTCCTGCATTATCATCCCCTGTCGACAAGGGCGGAAATCACACGTGGAATAGCTGGCGCTCCAAGTGACAGCACCATGAAAAGACTGCTGTCTGCGGCTGTGAAAAACGGGAACGTGGAGTCCGTAGGGCGTGGTCCGGTGACAAAATACCGGCTGACGGCACAGGCCCACTTGACGATGCCGCTTGACCTTGACACTTATTTTGACCGTGATATAGACGAGCGTGAAGTGCAGGAGTCGTTCAATTTCGATTTGATTCGTGACATCCTTCCCGGCGTAAGATTGTTTACGGAAGAAGAAACGTCTATGCTGGCCGATGCGCAGAAACTGTTCAGACAGAGCATATCCGATATGACGGAACAGGAATACCGCAAGGAAATGGAGCGTCTCGGTGTGGATCTGTCATGGAAATCGTCGCAGATAGAGGGCAATACATATTCCCTCCTGGAGACAGAACGCCTGCTTATGGAGAAGCAAACGGCCTCTGGCAAGACGAAAGAAGAGGCAATCATGCTGCTGAACCACAAGGATGCACTTGATTTCATACTCGATGTGCCTGATTATCTGGCAGAGTTGTCGGTGCACAGGATAGAAGACATTCATTCTATTCTGGTAAAGGACTTGGGTGTTGACAGGAATATCCGTCATCGTCGTGTGGGTATCATCGGGACAAACTACCGTCCTTTGGACAATGAATTTCAGATAAGGGAGGCTTTGGAGGATACCTGTAACTTGGTGAATTCTAAGGAGAATGTCTTTGAAAAAACGTTCCTTGTGTTGCTTCTGCTGTCATATATACAGGCTTTCACCGATGGAAACAAGCGCACGGCAAGAATCACGAGCAATGCCATACTGATAGCAAACGGCTATTGTCCTATATCGTTCCGTACTGTGGACTCTATGGATTACAAGAAAGCCATGCTCATGTTTTATGAGCAAAATAATATTTCGGCTTTCAAAAAGATATTCATAGACCAGTTCCTGTTTGCCGTAAAGACGTATTTCTGACGGCCTTGTCTCTGGCTGTCATGGGCGGAGGCGGATGGACAAGACATGAATCTGTAAGTTGCAGACGTTTATATTCTGAATTGTCAGCCTTTGATGCCCAAATAACCAACGCCTAACCTCTAAGCAACCAATGCCGAATTAACAAGCAACAAAATAACTAAACCACCAAACAACTAAACCACCAATCAGCTCATTTCCGGGCAGAATAAATAAAAAATCGGCTCAATTTGAGCCGATTTTGCTATGAAAACGATAGTGTTTTGAGCCGATTGATACTGTTGGAGGTCTTCGCCTTCCTTGTTTTTGCAGGGAAAGGCGATTGCTACAGGTGGCGCGTTTTAAGTAAGTCAACAAAATTAACCGATACAATCTGTAACGAAACGAGTAGTAAAATCTTGTATGTATAAACCTTGTTCTTTTCGGCTGTTTCCGCCTTGTCACTCAGTCACATAGCCCGCTATGCTCCTTTGTTACAAGACGAAAACATCTCAAAAACAACGACGTTTTTATACTATACATTAATTTTGTTGACTTACTTATCTGATTACCTTATGCGCCTTTACACCGTCCGCAGTCGTCGTGCGTATGATGTATGTGCCGGGACGCAGGCCCTGCAGACCGCTGTCCTTTGATTTCGCCACGAGTGTGCCGTTGAGGTCATACACCTCGATGCCCTTGATGTCTTCGGCAGAGATGTCCTCGATGCCAGTCGGGTCGGATGGCAGTGCAGGCATGAAGATTACCTCGCCGAGCTTCGGGTCGTCGTTCTTGTGGAAGACGACCGTCTCGATATGCTCCTCATCCTGTATGGCGACAGACTTCCAGAAGTTGCCCTGTGCGTATACCGTGTTGGGAGAGTTGTTGTAGAGGTCGTATGGCGTGCCGTTGAAACCGTTGTTGAGGAAGACGTTGAGGCCAGGGTTGTAGTCTGCCGCCTCCTTGTCCTCGACCTTGCCGATATTGATGTTCTTTCCGCCGATGACGGTGATACCCCAGAGGTTGTTCTCTATGTAGTTTCCTGTGATGAAAGTGGTCTGTGTCTTCTGCGGATCATAGAGGTTTATGCCGCTGCCGCCGTTCATAGGGTTTGTCTCGTGGTTGTTGTTTACGATGGTGTTGTTGAGGACTTTGGCGTTCTGCTCGCAGTATAAAGCCAGTCCGTAGCGGTTCTCGCGGATGTCGCAGTCCTCGATGAGGGTATTGAGGTCGCCTGTCAGTCCGACGAGGTTGGAGACGCAGATGCCTCCCACCATGTTGTGTGCAGGGTTGCCCGTCACCTTGCAGTTGCGTATCACGACGTTTTCCGCCGCAGTGAGATTTATCTGCGGATAGTTTCTGTTGTCAGTGCCGTTGCCTTCAAAGACACAGTCGGTGATTGTTACGGGATTGCAGAAGTTTGCCGCGCCGGCTATGGCACATCTTGCGCTTTTCTCGAAGGTGCATCCCGTGACGCTGAACTGTGCGCCGTTTGCTCCGAGACTGAGTGCCGCCGTGCCTGATACGGCGTTGTGGTACCGGAACGTGCAGTCGGTGATGTCTGCCCCGTATGCGCCGAAGCATCTTATGCCGGCGTATTCAAAGTCGATGTTCCTGAAAGCCGTCGCTGAGTTGTCGTTGGAGAGATATATGCCGTAAGGCTGTGACTCAGTGTCGGTTGAGGTGAACAGCACGCGCTCGTCGGCAGTGAAGTCGGCATCGCATGATATGCGCAGCTGCACCCTGTCGCCCATCATCACCTTTACGCCGCTCTCTATCTCAAATCTGTCGTCGGATACGATTTCCACGCTTTCAGTCATCGTGAACGTATTGTCAGCCTTTGTCACGCCTGACTCGGCCACCTCGGAGAGTTTTGTCAGCGTCCATGTCGTGCCGTTGCCGGCAGTCTGATAGGTGTCTGCCAAGGCGGTAAGCGTGGCAAGGAGGAGTGTGAATACGATGGAAGTAGTTTTCTTCATGATTTTTTCTGTTTTGTTTTAATAAGATTGTAAATATTACCTTGTTATCCTGTTTTGCTTACAAAATTACATTATTTTTCTCATATACATGTCATTTCTCTTCATTTTCTTTATAAAAAGTATTAACTTTGCATATTCTAACGCATAAAGAGTGTAAAATATGAGACGTTCCTGTATGATTTTCATGTCGTTACTGCTGCTCCCTGTGCATCTGCTTGCACAGAGTTGCAGGACAGACTCCATAATAGGCCTGATGCAAGGTTGCGACCTGCTTTTCCAGATAGCAGACCAGTCCAATGCCATAACGGATGTCACCGACGGAGTAGGCCATCTGGAGATAGAGCATGTAGGCATATATGCTGAGGTGGCCAGCAGGCCTTCTGTCATAGAAGCGTTGCCCTCGAGGGGCGTGTGCGTCACGCCTGTCGACTCGTTTCTGAGCCGTAATGTGTCGGCAGACGGTATGCCGCTGGTTGTCGTGGGGCGTGTCGTGGGAGATATGGACGCGGAGCAGTCCCTGAGGAATGCTCTGGAACTTGTAGGCTGTGAGTATGACAGCCTGTATCTCTCTGACAACGAGGCGATATACTGCAGTGAACTTATGCAGAAATGCTTTGTAAGCCATGAGGGGAAGCCTGTCTTCGGAACTATACCGATGACCTTCCGCGACAGGGAAGGCAATATCCCTGCCGTCTGGACGGAGCTTTACGCGCGCCACGGCATGGCTGTCCCGGAGGGCGCTCCCGGCACAAATCCGGGCGAACTGTCAAGGAGGGAGAATGTGGCTGTCGTCTTCCGCTTTTTCAAGTGACAATATCGGGATGATGGCAAATTACTTCCGATTTCTTGCCTTTATATAAAATAAATATTGTAATTTTGCGTTAAAAATAAAGAGGACCTGAACCTGTGTGGCTTTACGCATACAGGGGTGTGTACTGAATACATGGAAATGACAAGGAGAAAATACATATTGACGGCCATGATGATGGGTTGCCTCTCGCTCTTCGGACAGACGGAGGGCGGCGGCAACAGCAGGCGTGACGTGTTCTCGGATATCAATGCTTATGCCGAGACGCAGACGACTGTCGGCAACGGCCGTAACCCGTTGTGGCTCAACGCCAACAAGTACGGTCTCTCTTCGCTTGACTCCGACAACGGATACCTGCGCATGGCTGTGGAGCGCGACGTCGCCGCCGACAGTTGCAGACGGTGGGGCGTGGGCTATGGACTGGATGTCGCCGCGGCATACAACAACACCAGTACGCTCATCGTGCAGCAGGCGTATTTCGAGGGACGGTACAAGCTCGGCACACTGACCGTCGGCAGCAAGCAGCAACCTATGGAGCTGCGCGACAATGAACTGTCGAGCGGTGCGCAGACCCTCGGCATCAACGCGCGCCCTGTGCCTCAGGTGCGCCTCGGGCTCAACGACTACTGGACCATTCCGATACTCGGCAGATGGTTTGCCTTCAAGGGACACTTCGCTTTCGGCATGATGACCGACGGCAACTGGCAGGAATCGTTTGCGAAAGGCACTCCCAACAAGTGGAACAAGAACACGCGCTACCATCAGAAGGCCGGCTACCTGCGCATAGGAAAGGATGATGAGAGGCATCATCTTACATTCACCATAGGGCTGGAGATGGTCTCACAGTTCGGCGGCACTGTCTATAACTGGGCTGGAACGGACGAGAACGAGAACCATGAGGAGGCGGTGAAGCTGAAGAGTAACCTGAAAAGCTACTGGAATGCCTTTACGGGCATGACGAGTGCCGACGCCGGCGAGGGCATTTACGAGAACGCCGAGGGCAATCTCCTCGGGTCGTGGGTGATGAGGCTGGCATGGAACGACGACCGCATGACGGCAGGACTGTACATGGACCACTACTTCGAGGACCATTCGGGCATGTTCTTCCTGGACTATGACGGCTACGGTTCGGGCGAAAACTGGAACGTGAAGGAGCGCAACCGCTACTTCCTTTACTCGCTGAAGGACTTCCTTCTCGGCTTCGACCTGAAGCTGAAGCGCGTGAAGGCGGTCAACAGCTTTGTCGTGGAATATATGACTACAAAGTACCAGTCGGGACCTATATACCACGACCGCACACAGAACATCAGCGACCACATAGCCGGTCGCGACAATTATTATAACCATTCGAGCCTGTCGGGATGGCAACATTGGGGACAGGTGATAGGCAATCCGCTGTATCTCTCGCCTCTCTACAACGACAACGGGTATATCGGCACGCAGTGCAACCGCTTCCGCGCCCTGCATCTCGGTGTCTCGGGCGACCCTGTGCCGGGACTGCACTACAGGGTGAAGGCCAGTTGGCAGAAAGGATGGGGCAAGTACGACGACCCGTACATGGAGCCTCGGGAGAACACGAGCCTGCTCGTCGAGGCATCATACAGGACCGTAGACGAGAGGTCTTTCCTCCGTCCTGTGACGCTGACATTAGGGCTCGGTGCAGATTTCGGCAAGCTCCGCGGAGACAACAAGGCCGTGCAGCTTACCGTGAAGTACCAGCTATAAGCCAAACTCATAACTTACAACTCACGATTTACAACTCATAACTCATAACTTATAACTCACAACCACCCACCCCACACCCCTGCAGAGCTTCCTCCCGTCATCTCCATTGCAGAGACGTGCCACGCGACGGCATTGACGGACAGGCATAAAATAAGAAAAATATATCAGAATGAAAGGAATAATATACGCGATAATCCTCTCTGCCGTGCTTGCGGCGTGCTCTCTGCACAGCTCCGACAACGGCAAGCTCGACGGCTTCTGGTCGTTGAGACAGGTGGACACGCTCAGCAGCGGCACCTCCGTGGACTATTCCGGCGAACGTGTCTTCTGGTCCTGGCAGGCAGGATTGATGCAGACCACCGATATGCACACGGGCATGATATTCGTGTACCGCTTCTCCCATGCAAACGACACGGTGGCAGTGACGGAACCTTACCTCTCCGACCGTACCGAAGGGGATGTCAAGGTGACGGAGGACGTGATGTTCTCCGACATCAACCGCCACGGCATCAACAGTCTGCGCGACTCGTTTTTCGTGGAACGGCTGACGGGAGACAGGATGGTGCTGCGAGACAAGATGCTGCGTCTGCACTTCGAGAAATACTGAGCCACACATTAATATTATATATACACGCGCCATGATGTGTATATGTGGCTTGATGATAAACATATAAAACCTAAGTCTGAAGAAACTCTATGAACGCAATATTAGTATTGGCTGTGACATGTGTCCTGACCCTCTGCATAGGAATGGTCCTCACTCCACGTGTCGTATCGGTGGCGAAGGAGCTGCATCTCTATGACCTTCCTGACAGCAGGAAGGTGCACAAGATACCTATACCGAGGATGGGCGGAGTGATGTTCCTCCCCACTGTAGTCATCTCCATGACGGTCGTGCTGGTCGTGCTGCTGCGCATGGAGGTGCTGGGCAACAAGGTCTGGGAGGGCGCAACGATACAGCATTTCCTGGCATATATGGCAGGGGCGATGATGCTCTATGTCATAGGCCTTTATGATGATATACGCGGCGTAGGATATAAGGTGAAGTTCTGCGTGCAGATTCTTGCCGCCTCACTGCTCTGTGTCAGCGGCCTGTGGGTGTCAGACTTCTCCTATGTCTTCTTTATCCGTGAAGTGCCTTTCTGGATAGGTATGCCCTTTACGGTGCTCTTCGTGGTCTATGTCACCAATGCCATGAATCTCATAGACGGCATAGATGGACTGGCATCGGGGCTTTCCATCGTGGCGATGGCGGTAATCGCCGGACTTTACATCATGTCGGGAAACTTTATCTGGGCACTGATACCTATGGCATATCTCGGTGTGCTTGTCTCTTTCTTCTACTATAACGTGTTCTGCAAGAACGACAAGACCTTCATGGGCGACGCCGGAAGCCTCACCCTCGGCTTCACACTCTCGTTTCTCGTGCTGCATTTCTGGCAGAAAGACCCGGTGTGGAACCATTACATCCACAACATTGGGATAATAGCGCTCAGCACACTGACAATCCCCTTGCTCGACGTCGTGCGCGTCTTCGCCTCACGTCTCCGTGACGGACGCAACCCGTTCCTGCCGGACAAGAACCATATACACCATAAACTGCTCCGTGCAGGCCTTACGGGAAGGCAGACGATGGTGACTATCCTCCTCCTCTCCGTGATGTTCATCGCCATAAATTACCTTGTCTCCAATATCAGCCAGACACTGATGATTGTCGTCGACATAATCCTTTTTGTCCTCATGCACAACATCATCAATGTCTTCATATACAGGAGAGAAGGCCGGAACGGCAATGTCTGGGACAGGACTTTCTCCCTGTGACATGGGGACTTAACCCTAACCCTAACGATAACCTTAACCCTCACCTTAACGATACAAAAGCGAAAAAAGTTGTTTGGTCGTTAAGTTGTTTGAGCTTCGCTCGAAGTCCCTTCCGCTCGGCAGAGTTCAAGCCAGCTTGGCTCTGCTCTCGCTTAACCGGAACTTTAGTCGTTTAGAGTATATCTATTCCGGCTATCTCCGTATAACCTACATCCGCATAACTTCACCACATACATCCCTAAACCGTTGGTGAGGTTGTGCGGATTTTATTGTTTTATGTGACGATTATGTCAAACAAATACCCGAAACAATCATTCAAGAGTGAACATACAGAATGTTTTGCAAAATATTTTTTGCATATTTGTATTCAATTCACTTTTTTTTCGTATCTTTGCACATGGATTGTCGTGGCCTTGAATAAAATAGCTTCCACCCGGAAGACATCAGGCAAGGCAACCCACGCCGTGCTTGATATAGAAAAGTCGGAAGACTATCTATATAGAGCGGACAGGGGAGGGTATGATAATCCAGACATATTGAAGGCGTTTACAAGACGCATAGTTCGGCTGACACTCTGAAACGTGAGAAATTTCAATGTTACTGCCTCGGACTGTGCAACAGTAGATGTCCAGGGTGTGGTATATACTTCCTGTTGAAGCCTATGCAAGTATGGCTCTGTACCATTTGATATGTACAGTCCATGCTTTGGTAGCTTATACAGGGATGATTGTATTCATATCGGCGTGGGCTATACTGTTGTTCGTTCAGCAGTATAGGGCAATTCTCACGGCCTCAGAGTGTGGATCGGACAACGGACGGTTCACGCTTTTTTTATGTCCATAAGTTAATATGTAAAAGTAGGACTAAAATACAGATGAAATATCATATCCATTATTAATAACTAAAAAATATCCTTATGAACACAAAAGTATTATGGTTCGCCCTCTTCGTTCTTGCCGCAGGCATCTCTTGCTGGGCGACATCATCATCACTGATCTTGCTGATACCTTCCTTGTTTTCTTCCAATCCTATAGTCAGGCTCATAATGGTATGGCTACTGGTCATTATGATTTATGTACTTGCATCAATGTCCATGAAATGGGTTGTTGACTCCATCACCAATGACGGAACGCTGAATCATCCGAAAGCCATGTTGTGGGGAGGTATGGCGACTTTGGCTGTCACTTGGATCATCGTTTCGCTCCCGACAAATGCGCATACATTCTTCTATAATTTGAAAATAGGTGATGTAATAACGGAAGACCTCTCTACAACAAGGTCTTATTGTCAGCAATTGGCGGACAGAAGTGTAGTAGACTCCGCGTACAACACATTGAGAACGGAAGTGCTACATGAATGGGAACTGTTTGAGAATGAAGTGAAAGGTGGACACACGGGAAGCGGATTCGGGAGATATGCTGAAAAACATATTGCAAAAATCACCACTATGTTAGGTGAAGAATACCCCATTCCTACACCACAGAATACCAATAAAGCAACAGACCTTGAAATCACAAATTTTGTGAACAATTATAAACAACGCTACCTTTTCCCACAATTGGAGAAAGTAAAGTCTGATAAATATAAAGTTGATCTCAAATGTGCCAAGGAAGCACAAGACGATGTAGAACGCATTGTGACCATGGAAGACTCCATCCATCAGCTGATTTATGCCAATGAGATATCAAATGAATCGTCCGAACCTGTCATTACACAAGCTGATGGCGTCTTGAAACTGTCGTATTCGCATATAAAGAAAAGTGCAAAATATGTTGACTTCAACGGAGACGACAAGAAACTCTATACAAAAGATAATATTGAGACACGGACTTCCCGTTTCCTGAACCCGTATTCTGTAATGTGGGATTTCTTCTCTGGAAAGATTCCCATTACCTTCTCTTTGTGGCTTTTGGTCTCAATAGTAATAGACTTGGCTGGTTTCTTCTTCTTTTACCAGTGGCAGAAAAAGAATATACCTATTTTTAACTAATACATAAAAAAACAATATAATATGGCAAACGAATTTATTGGTTTGGGCGGTAATACAGATAATGTTACCGTCAATGACGAGACAAGAACCGTTGAGATTCCCGTGACAGACAATGTAGAAGAACGTCAGCCTACACCTCCAAGCGAGATAGAAGTGCATGTGGAAGACCAGACAGCCCCTATAATATTGCTGTTTGGAGCGACTACCAGCGGTAAGTCCATGACATTAGTGCGCCTTGCAAAGTATCTGAGGAAGAAAAACTACAGAATCACTGTAGATATGAATTTCTGTACTAATGCGTGGGAATACAAGGAAAATGCAAGAAGATTCAACGATATGCTGGGGACTACAAGAGCCTTAAAAGGAACAGACCGTAATGATTTTCTATTCATAAAGATTGAGGACAGTAGAGGGACTACTGTCTGTCAGATACTGGAAGGAGCAGGAGAAGATTATTTCCCTTCTAAAAGCATTGAAGGATTTAACCGTTCCAACATCCCTTTTCCTCCATATATGGCAACTGTATTTGGTGGAGACAACAAGAAGATATGGGCTTTTCTTACAGAACCTGACTGGGCTGTCCCACATAATGACAAGTTAGAGTATGTGGAACGCATAAGATACTGCAAGCAACAACATACAGGAGGCAGGGATAAATTCATTATCCTTTACAATAAGGTTGACAAGAGAGGTTTTGCAATAGACAAGACAAGCGTACATACAAAAAACGCCATTAAGGCCTGCAGTAATGAGTACAGCGGTCTGTTTGAGATTTTCAGGAATAATTCTCCATTGCCATGGTCTCGAGACTACCTTTGTGAGTTTGTCCCATTCAGCACAGGAATATATGGTCTTCACGCACCAGGGGAGTTGGCACCATATACTCCGAGTAATGATGTACATCCTGCTACATTGTGGGCTACTATATTAAAATGTATAAAAGGATAATATGGAGATTAACTTTAAAATTTACATACATGGACGTCCTCAGGGGCAGGATGTCTGGTGTACAGGTAGTTATTCGTCGGACAGATTCTATATCGAGCCGTTCTTGGATTCCAAGATTGGAGCAGATGCAGATGCTGTCATGGTTCTTGACACATGGGAAGGCAATACATACTATACTTATGTTAGACGCAAGAATGTTTTTGAAAAGGAGCGTGCGCAAGGATATTTTGCCATTACCTTGCGGATAAGCAATGGATATTGCCACAATGTAAGCTACTTGTATAGTTTGTTGGAACTGGTATACAACGAGAAATGTCTGAACCATATCTTGAAAAAAGAGAATGGCGCGGAACGGTTTATGATAGGACGGTTCTCGGAAATAGATAATTATCTGAGAGAGATAGAATCCTTGATAAATGTAAACTTCTCGCAAATACAGGATTCCTATGTAAAGCCTATTGACAATAGAAACTCAACAACAGAACAGCCTCTTCAAAGATATTCCTTTGAAGAGGTGGACAGTCCTGCTTTCTTTGAAGCTGCCAGACATGCAAAGATTGTCATTTCAAAAGACTATGGCACGAAAGCTTCTATCCTGGAGAGACAAATAGCAGACCTGCGTAAGGAGAAGGATGGGCTTGAGCGAAAACTTTCCAAAGCAAGTGAAACGGTAGAAGCCACCTATAAAGATATATTAGACAGAAAAGACGATGAAATAAGGGCATTGACAAAGCAGCGTGATGAAACTGAGAGAAAATACAATCAGTTGAAAGAAAACAGAGCAAATGTCAGTGGAAATAGAGCTTTACGTGATAATATCTTGGAAATAAAAACTCCTTTAGATAATCTTGCTCGCCTTATGGCAAACTTGTTGCCAGACAATGACGGAAAAATATGTGAGTCTGATGCACCACATGTCAAAAACAATACTTGGACTTGGCTGCCAAGAATCCGGTTGCAGTGGATTAACACCGTTATGTTGCTTCTTCTTTTATGTATTTCCGTTACTCATAGTTGCAGAGACAATGCGAAACACGATGAGCATCAGACCATTCAAATTTCAAGTAAACCTTTAGGTGAGCCGGATAGTGTGAAATATGCACCTTCTGATGATGCAGAGGATGGAGATGATGACAATGACAATGATTATAAAATAGACATTGACGGCTATATTGGTTCAGGAGATTTGAAATTAAAAAAAGAATATAAATTGAGTTTAATTGGACCAGAACCCATAGAGCAATCACAAGTAATCTGGAGTATCTGTGGAGACAATATAAATATGACAAACGGTTCATTAACCATAACTCAGGCGGGAGATATTAAAATAACTGCAAGTTACAATGATATATCCACGACAAGAGAACTAACAGCCAAATAATCAGTATATGAAGAGAATATTATTCATAATCTTATCGGTCATTGCTTTTTCGTCATGTGACAGTAGTAAGAAGCCACCTGTCAACTTGTCAAGAACAGTTGCCAAGAATGAAATTTCTGTACCGTATTCAGAAATCAATGGAGTAAAGACAATACCCGTAAAGCTTAATGGTGTATCAATGGATATGATATATGACCCAGGTTGTTCTGGCGTGCAGATATCTGCATTAGAACTCCAGACTTTATGCAAAAACGGACGATTCTCTGAAGACGATATCATAGGAATCGGTACGGCAAGAATTGCTGACGGCAGTATCGTGGAGAATGGTGTCATCAATATTAGAGAAATAGAAATCGGAGGCAAAGATGGAATCGTACTTTCCAACATTGAAGCTTCTGTCTCACTCAATCAAGAAGCACCTCTCCTGTTAGGAAACGGTGTCCTTGACAAGGTAGCATCTGTTGAAGTTGATAATGTGAAGAAAACCATTAAATTCAAACGTAATTAGTATATGAATATATACTTGTTTGGTGAATTCTGTAGCGGATATACACAATATCCCAGCAATGATTCCTGTAAAGTTCTGGAAAGGCTGCATGCCCTGAGCAAAGCTGATACACAGATTGTGATCCATAGAGATGACAATCTGATGTATTACGCATATATCAGGAAAATATCCGAGAATAGGTATTGTGGTATATGCATTACAGAAGCAGGTCATTATTATTCCATGCTATCCTCTTTGTTTCCTGTATTTGAGAAATGTATAGAACAGATGGCATACAAGGGAAACATCATCCATTTTGACTCGTCAGGAGAGCTGACAACAGATACAGGAGAGCTATATACGAGGCATGAAGATGTCATACTTTCCATTTCATCGATAAAGTCTAGTCTGCAAGATATCGTTGAAAAAGCGGAACCATTACCTCCCGCCGATTATTCCATTGATAAAGATTCTGTTAACTATTGTAATGTCAATGACAATATGGATGATATCATATCTTCATCCTATACATTTGGTTATACAGTCATATTGAAAGAAGAAGACTATAACACTGTCCAATTCAACGATTATCGGGCTGTTTTAAGTAGGGTTAATACAGAGAATGCGTGGCTTAAGAGGATAAACAAGGAGATTAAGGATGAGAATACCAAGAAGTGCCGTCAGGAAGAGTACAACAGCTTTGGTATTGTAATGGCCGTTATATTTTTTATAATCAGTATCGGAGCATTGGTATGTAATCGTATTACACAAAGGAAGCTGGATAATGCGAAGGTTACAATAGCTGAAAGAGACAATATAATAAGTGACAGAAACGAGACAATAGCACAACAGGACGCACAACTGAACGATATATTGCAAAAGTGCTATAACCCATGTGTGGTGACATCATGTTCCAACACTAAATACTCTTTTCGTTTTGATTATGATGCTATAGAAGAAAGAAACGTAACAGTAACCCTCAAGGCCATAAACGAGAACAGTTCAGAAGTTTTAACCAACACACATGATGTGACTTTTGCCAAAGGCGGAGGGTCTATGTCTCTTTACTTCTCAGATCCCCTGAACGGTTCTGATTATTATTATATCGTCTTGATTTGTAACGGAAAAGTTTTAGCTGGTAGACGCTGGTGATGTCAATATCCTGAAAAAGAGTAGATAACGTAATAACCATATTAATATTTAGAAGTTGCGCACGACACGTATCAGTGTACATACAAATGAAAGCAAAAGTGTTTTTTACAGTCATCGCGGTTGTAGCTGTCGTTTTAGGGTTATCAAGTTGTGATGGAGACAAAACGACAATTACACGGAATGATTTGAGTTTCACCGCAGTCAATCTGATTGATGGGGAAAAGAAACTCTCAGCAACAACAGGTGCGGGCTCTATCGTTACTGTAAATTGGACGGTTGATATTTCCGTGAATGGTGAAACAACAACATTTAGCGGTACAAAGAGAAGCAATGAATTGCCCGTCCGTCCTGGTGATGAAATAGAACTTACTTTCCAGCCTTCTTGCCCCGAAGAGACAGAAGTTTTCTTTACATTACCAGACGGGACTATGCTTAAGGCTACAGCTTCCACACCATCTGTAAAATGGACTATACCGTCCAATTTTACATCAGGGATGGAGATAAAGGGTGAAAGTCGCTATGAAACAGAGGACTATTTTTATATTACATCAGGAAAAATAATCCTCATAGCACTTGAGTAACTTGCCATTCATGGCAGAAAATAGAAGTAGGTCAACAAAATCAAGTGATACTATACATTAATTTTGTTGACTTACTATTGAAGAAACATATATTCTCCAAAAGTGATAGATTCAATGCGGGAGCACACTCTAATATATTAGAGGTTTGAGGTTAGCGGCACAATGGCGCAACCATCCAACCGAAAAAACAGTGAGGGTATGGTTACAAACCGTCCTGTCATGACATAAACATCTGACAGAATACTATCACGCATAATATAAAAAACAACATGTCGCTTATGAAAAAAGAAAATGCAGAAGCTCTCGTTAAGCATCTTATGGAAAAGCTCCGTATTCAGTCTCTGAATCTTGATGACATCATGTGTTACTACACCTCCAAGAGTCTTATGGCACCGATGCTCCTTGCTATTAAGAGATCCCCAATCATTGGATCTCCACCGAAGGAAGAGAAAGACACGGATGACGACATGCCAGAGTGTGCCTGTAAAGTCTATTTCCAATGGGAGGATGTAATAGGGAGCATCATGGAACATCCTGACAAAGTGCATTATCTGGAACAGACATGTCCTGATTGCGGAGGGAAGATGTTGCAGATAGATTTCTGGTCGCCTTACTTTATGTGGCATGCGCACTGCGGACGTTCGGGCCCTATGGTGCTCTGCCCTGAGTGTCCGAGGCAAATAGCATTCTCTCTGACTATTATGAACTGAGTGAACAGACTTATATAAAACTTTCAAAAAAAACAAACATGAAGAAACGTATCATGGCCATTATGGCTGTAATGTTTGTCGGTTGCTCCATCTATTATGTTAGCAATGCAATGGCGACAGCAGGAATAAAGCTGGCAGAGGAGACTTCACTAGGGGAAACGGATGTGAAGGCTCTCGCAGAGAAGGCGAGATGTGGCGACGGACAGGCATGTTTGCGGCTTGCCGACTGTTACAGGAAAGGGATAGGCGTGAAGAAGAGCCTTATGGGGACTGTCGTAATGTCCCTTCGGGCAAGTCTGTATGGTGCGACAAAGAGCGGCGATGAATACTTCGCCAGTCTTCCCGAGGACGATGAGTACAGGATATGCTACAACCTTCTGGAGAAATATGGCACGAGTCAGGAGGATTGCAGCTCCGCTATCAAGAGGCTTGAGGCGAGCGAAGACCCTGATGTCATAGCCACTTGTGGAGTTTCTCTGGCAAGGCTCGGAGACGCCGAAAAGGGCATGGCTCTCGTAGAGAAGGCCGAGAAGCGCGGCAGTACCCTCGCCATAATGTTGAAGTATGCCGACAAGGACTCCCTGACAGACAGCGACAAGTCTTTGCTGGAGGAGAAAGCCGAAGCCTTGCCTTCACTGTACAATCTTCTGGGACAGGCATATCTCACTGCAGACAAAGACGGGAAAACGGACTACAAGAAAGCGGCCTCCTACTATATGAAGGCGGAAGAGCAAGGAATGCTTGACATGATCGGTGCACGATGGTTGCTCAACTGTCATGAGAAGGGAATGGATATACAGTTGACAGAGGAAGATGTCAAGCGTCTGAAAGCATTCGTGAGCAAAAGCAAGGCGTCTGATGATTGATGGTTTCAGGACGTAGGATGTACGGCTTGTGTTTCTTGCTTGCTTTTTATACCAGAAAACCTCACAACCGCGAAACTGTAAAACCGCCTAACCGAAGAACCGCAAGACCATCCAACCGCATATAACGCAATCACGCCGAAAACCCTTTACGAGGTTTTCGGCGTGATTGCGTTATGTCATTACTGCTGTTATTCGCTGAGAGCGGCATCCATATTGGCAGCCGCGCGTCGTCCGTCGCCCATCGCGAGGATTACCGTCGCGCCGCCGCGGACGATGTCGCCGCCGGCATAAAGTCCTCTATGAGACGACTCCATGTGGTCATTGACCACGATGGTGTTCTTGCGTCCGAGCTCCAGTCCTGCCACAGACTTCGGCACAAGAGGGTTAGGAGAGACACCTACAGCCACGACAACCTGGTCTACATCTATCGTCACGCGCTTGCCTGTGTCTACAGGAGAGCGGCGTCCCGAGGCGTCAGGCTCTCCGAGCTCCATCACGGCGAGCACCGCCTGCTTTACGGCACCATTCTCGTCGCCTATGTATTCTACAGGATTATGCAGCGTGAGGAAGTTTATGCCCTCCTCCTTGGCATGTTTCACCTCTTCCAGACGCGCCGGCATCTCTGCCTCGGAACGGCGGTAGACGAGCGTCACCTCTGCGCCGAGACGCTTTGCTGTGCGGCAGGAGTCCATGGCTGTGTTTCCTCCGCCGACAACGAGGACGGACTTTGCCGGGTTGAGCGGCGTGTCCATTGCCGGGTTTGCGGCGTCCATGAGGTTGACACGGGTGAGGTATTCGTTGGACGACATGATGTTGAGAAGATTCTCTCCGCCGATGTTCATGAAGTTAGGCAGACCGGCACCCGAGCCTACAAAGATGCCTTTGAAGCCCTGCTCCTCAAGTTCCTCGACAGAGATTGTCTTGCCGACAACGGTATCTGTGTAGAACTTCACGCCGAGTTTGCGGAGATTGTCTATCTCGAACTCCACGATGCTGTTAGGAAGACGGAACTCCGGGATGCCGTATTTCAGCACGCCGCCTATCTCGTGGAGAGCCTCGAAGACATGTACCTCATAGCCTTTCTTCACCATATCGCCGGCGAAAGACAGTCCTGACGGGCCTGAACCGACAACGGCGACCTTTATGCCTTTGGCCGGAGCACACTCTGGGAGTGCCGCCTTGCCGCTCTCGCGCTCATAGTCGGCGGCGAAACGCTCAAGGTATCCGATAGCCACGGCAGGCTCGTTCATCTTCAGATGTATACATTTCGACTCGCACTGCTTCTCCTGCGGGCAGACACGTCCGCAGACAGCAGGGAGTGCAGAGGTGGATTTCAGCACCTTTGCGGCGGCAAGGAACTCGCCGCGCTCTATGTTCTTGACAAACGAAGGGATATTGATGCTTACCGGACAGCCCTCCACACATTGTGGCTTAGGGCAGTCAAGACAGCGCTTTGCCTCTACGAGAGCCTGCTCGGCGGTAAGACCCTTGTTGACCTCCTCCGTGCGTGTTGTGGCGCGGTAGACAGGATCCAGTTCTGGCATCCTGACACGCTCTATGGCAGTGCGCTCCTTTGGCTTCATGGCCTTGCGCAGTTCCTCGCGCCAAGGGGCGTTGCGGTCGGTCAGTTCCGACAGGGGAGCGTCAGCAGGGTCTGTGGCACCATCAGCCGCGGCGACAGCCTTACATTCTGTCTCCGTGTCCTCATTGCCAGGCAGATGCTCCTCGAAATGTTCCATCTCGTCGTGCTCCACACGCTTGAATGTGCCCATGCGCTTGAGCATCTCGTCCCAGTCGACGAGGGCGGCGTCAAACTCAGGGCCGTCGATACACACGAACTTTGTCTTCCCTCCTATGGAAAGGCGGCATGCACCGCACATTCCGGTGCCGTCGACCATGATGGTATTGAGCGATACCTCTGTAGGGATATTGTTCTTAAGGGTAGTCATCGAGGCGAATTTCATCATTATCGCAGGGCCGATGGCTATCGCCTTGTCTATATGCTCCTGTGCGATGAACTTCTCCATGCCCACGGTAACGACACCCTTCTCGCCCTTTGAGCCGTCGTCGGTCATGACGATCACCTCGTCAGAATACTTCCTTATCTCGTCTTCGAGTATGACAAGGTCTGCTGTCCTGCCAGCAATGACGGAGAGGACACGGTTTCCAGCCGCCTTCAGAGCCTTGACGATAGGGAGCAGCGGTGCTGTTCCCACGCCTCCTGAGGCGCAGAGCACGGTACCGTAGTTCTCGATGCGTGTGGCGTTGCCCAGCGGTCCTACGATGTCGAGGATAGTGTCGCCGACATTGAGGCGGCAGAGCTTTGTGCTCGACAGTCCCACTTCCTGCACGACAAGCGTTATCGTGCCCTTGACGGTATCGGCGTCAGCGATTGTCAGCGGCATACGCTCGCCTTTCTTGTCTACACGGACGATGACAAAATGCCCTGCCTTCCGCGACTTTGCTATCAGCGGAGCTTCAACCTCAAAGAGGAAAACCTTCTCCGAGAATTGTTCTTTTCTAATGATCTTGTTCATATTCTGTGGTTTTGTTTGTTTACTTTCCTTGATTCAGACGGTTACGGTCGGTTATGCGGTTTTGCGGTTGGGCGGTTATACGGTTGGGCGGAGATAGCCGAAATAGCCGTGATAGCCGAAATAGATATACTCTAAACGACCAAAGTTCCGGTTAAGCGAGAGCAGAGCCAAGCTGGCTTGAACTCAGCCGAGCGGAAGGAACTTCGAGCGAAGCTCAAACAACTGAACGACCAAACAACTAAACAACCAAACGACTAAACAACCAAACAACTAAATAACCAAACGACTAAACGACCAAACAACTGTATGTATCACAGATACTTCTCCACCCTCTGCACGATATCCTCCGGCCTTATGCCGTTGAGGCAGGCATAGTCTCCGCGCATACACGGCTTGTTTCCGTATATGCTGCATGGGCGGCACGGCAGCTGCACCTGTACGATGTCCTCCTCTTTCTGTCCCCATCCCATGAATCCGGCATAAGGATGAGTCGCGCCCCATACACTTATCACGGGTGTGCCGACAAGAGAGGCGAGGTGCATGTTGCCGGAATCCATGGTAATCATGCACTTCATGCGGCGCATGAGTGCAAGTTCCTCGCCCATGTCCTTGCAGAAATCTCCGGCGTAGAAGATATTTTCGCCCATGCTGCACCATGTGCCGAACTGTGCCTTGTCCCTCTTTCCGCCGCCGAAGAGGTATATGCTGAGTCCCGGATGCCTCTGTCTCAAGAGACGCATGACGGTCTCCGTCTTGTCTACAGGGTATATCTTCCCGTCGTGGGCGGCAAAGGGAGCCACGCCTATCGCCATGCCACGGACATCCACGGGCGGCTCTCCCGGGCGGAGCGGAGCCTCGTCGGGCATGGTGAAGGTGAAGCCGAGGCGTGAGAACACCGCCTCATATTTCCCGAAAGCGGTAGTCTGCTGCCGCAGTATCTTGTTCTCCTGCCGTGTTATTTCCTTCCGTGCGGCGCGGTTCTTGTCTATGCAGGATACAGGAATGCCCGCCATACGGAACCGGAGGCGGGCATATTTCGTGCGCAGGACATCATGCAGGTCGGCCACCATGTCCGGATTCAGGGCGCGGAGGTCATGGTATACATGCTCCAGTCCGCCCATGCCCTTGTAGCGTTTGTCCTTCAGGTCCATGCCTACAAACTCCACATTAGGTGCAAGTCCTTCATAGAACGCCTTTGCAAACGGTCTGCTGACCATTATTATATGTATGTCAGGGCGTGCCACGGCAAGCGCCTTGACGACAGGGACTGTCATGGCTACATCGCCTATGGCAGAGAATCTTATACAGAGTATTCGCATGATATGCTTACTGCACCGTGCCTTTCTTCCTGTGCGGCGTGTCTGCCGTATGCGGGAAGGAGGCTTCGGAGCGTCATTGTTTTTTATAGAGTACAGGGTTTGTCGACGGGTCGTTGTACATCTTCATCTGCCTGTAGACCTTCATGTACTTGCGTCCAGCCTCGATGTCGGCGAGGAGCTGGCCGATGGCTGTAGGGAGGTCGATGTTCTGTTCGTTGAGGACATCGAGCTTTGCCCTGCACTTCTCCTTATGTTCTGGCATGGCGTCTTCGCGCTCCACCTGTTCTTTCATGTGGTATATCTTCAGCTGGAGTATGGAGAGGCGGTCGATGGCCCATGCCGGCGACTCGGTATTGATGGTCGCGCCGTCAAGAATCTTGACATCGGCATACTGCTGGAGGAAATACGAGTCTATCTGCTCCACGAGGTCAGTGCGCTCCTGGTTCGACCTGTCTATGCGCCTTTTCAGCGCCAGGGCCTCCACAGGGTCTATCTGAGGGTCGCGGATGATGTCCTCAAGATGCCATTGCACGGTATCTATCCAGCACTTCAGGTATAGGCGGTTCTCTATTGTGCCGCTCTCGTACGGATTGCTTATAGGGGTATCAACGCAGTCTTCAACATGGTAGTCGTCAATGGCGCGGTTGAAGATGCTGATGGCGTTTTCGATAAAAGTCATAGACATTCGGTTTGATTTATGTTTTCTGCAAAGGTAGTCATTTTTAGTGATTTGTCAAAATAAAAAGGTGCTTTATTCGGCATTCTTAAAAAAAATGAGTAATTTTGCATCCTGAATTAATTGGAAATTATGGCAAAACTACCAGAAAATGCCTTCCGCGAGCTTAAGGAGGGCGAGAATTACGAGCCGGTGCTCTCTCCTAAGGAGAGCTATCCGGAGGTCAATGCGTGGTCAGTATGCTGGGGTCTGCTCATGGCGGTCATCTTCTCTGCCGCCGCGGCGTTCCTCGGACTGAAAGTAGGTCAGGTCTTCGAGGCCGCCATCCCTATCGCCATCATCGCCGTGGGAGTCTCCTCGGCGACGAAGCGCTGCAAGGCTCTCGGCGAGAATGTCATCATACAGAGCATCGGAGCCTGCTCGGGAGTGATTGTCGCAGGCGCGATATTCACGCTTCCGGCTCTCTATATCATACAGGCGAAGTATCCCGAGGTGACGGTTAGCTTCATCCAGGTCTTCCTGTCGTCCCTCCTCGGAGGCATCCTCGGCATACTGTTCCTCATACCGTTCCGCAAGTTCTTCGTCAAGGAGCAGCACGGCAAGTATCCTTTCCCAGAGGCCACGGCGACGACACAGGTGCTCGTCAGCGGCGAGGAGGGCGGCGGTCAGGCGCGCACGCTGCTTGCCGCAGGAGCGATAGGCGGTCTCTATGACTTCCTCGTCTCCACCTTCGGCACATGGGCAGAGGCGTTCTCCACACGTGCCATACCTTACGGCGCGGCCCTTGCGGAGAAGGCAAAGCTGGTCTTCAGCATCAACACCAGTGCGGCGGTGCTTGGCCTCGGATATATCGTCGGACTGAAATATGCGGCAATCATCTGCGCCGGATCGGCAGTGGTGTGGTTCGTTCTCGTGCCTCTCATGCCTTTCCTCGGCGACGAGATGCTGCAGACGCTCAACCCTACCTTTGACCTCGCCGCCCTCGGCAGTGTCGCAGACATGTCTCCCGAACTGATATTCAAGACCTTCGCCCGTCATATAGGCATCGGCGGCATAGCCATGGCAGGCCTGATAGGCATCGTCAAGCAGTGGGGCATCATACGCAGCGCCATAGGTCTCGCGAGCCGCGAGCTGAAAGGTGTCGGCGCCTCCTCTGCAAAAGTGGAGCGCACACAGCAGGACATCTCCATGAAAGTCATCGCCGTGGGTGTCATCATCACCCTCATAGCGACATTCATCTTCTTCTATACAGGCGTCGTCGAGTTCAATCTCATGCACGCCGTGGTAGGCATACTCGTCATCGGCGTGATAGCGTTCCTCTTCACCACGGTGGCCGCCAACGCCATAGCCATCGTCGGCACTAACCCTGTCTCGGGCATGACGCTCATGACACTCATCCTCGCCTCCGTCATAATGGTGGCTGTAGGCCTCAAGGGCTCGGCAGGAATGGTGGCCGCACTTGTCATGGGCGGTGTCGTCTGCACAGCCCTTTCCACGGCCGGCGGCTTCGTCACAGACCTCAAGATAGGCTACTGGCTCGGCACTACGCCGAAGAAGCAGGAGATGTGGAAGTTCCTCGGCGTGCTTGTCAGCGCGGCGACAGTGGGAGGAGTGATGATTGTCCTCAACAAGACCTTCGGCTTCGTGGGCGACAATGCCCTCGTGGCTCCGCAGGCCAACGCCATGGCGGCGGTGATAGAACCGCTCATGTCGGGCTCCGGCGCGCCGTGGCTGCTGTACGGCACAGGTGCCCTGCTGGCCTTGGTGCTCAACTACGCCGGTGTCCCTGCGCTCGCCTTCGCCCTCGGCATGTTCATCCCTATGGAGCTCAACGCCCCTCTCGTCGTGGGCGGCGCGATAAACTGGTACGTCACCACACGCAGCAAGGACAAGGCTGTCAACGCAGAGCGTGGCGAGAAAGGCACTCTCATCGCCAGCGGACTCATCGCCGGCGGTGCACTGATGGGTGTCGTCTCTGCCTTCATCCGCTTCCTCGAGTATGACTTCGTGAACACCGTATGGCTCGAGAATCCGATGTCGGAGGTGGCAAGCCTCGTGGCGTATATCCTCCTCATAGCATATTTCGTGAGGGCTACAAGAAAGTAGCGCGCGGCCATTCTCCACACGGCCTGTGACGCCATGAATATCCCGTGTCGGCATGATGCGGAGCGGAAGGTCACCCCTTGCCGTGAAAAAGGTCACCTTTCACCATGCGGAGCGTCACCTTTCGTGACATGAAAGGTCACCCTCTGCCGGGAGCATGGCAGCTATCGCCAGAACAGAATCTATATAGGCTATATCGGCTATTCCGGCTATAACCTTCAACCGTATAGCCGCACAACCGCATAACCGTAAAACCGTAAAACCCACTAAACCACCAACCATGTATCTTTTCACATCAGAATCAGTCTCTGAAGGCCACCCAGACAAGGTTGCCGACCAGATAAGCGACGCGCTCCTCGACCAGTTTCTCGCCTACGACGAGAAGTCGCACTGCGCCATAGAGTCATTTGTCACCACCGGACAGGTAGTCATCATGGGCGAAGTCTCCTCACGCGAGTACGTCGACATGCAGACCATCGCCCGCAAGACCATCAACAGGATAGGCTACACGAAGTCCGAATACCAGTTTGACGGCAACTCCTGCGGCATCATGACCGCCATCCACGAGCAGTCGGGCGACATCAACCGCGGCGTCTCCCGTGCCGACGAGGAAGACCAGGGAGCAGGCGACCAGGGCATGATGTTCGGCTACGCCACCACCGAGACCGACCGCTATCTGCCTGCCTCGCTCGACATAGCCCATCTCATCATGAAGACCCTCGCCGAGATACGCAAGGAGGGCAAGGAGATGACATACCTCCGCCCTGACTCCAAGTCGCAGGTGACTGTGGAGTACAGCGACGACGGCGTGCCGCAGCGCATAGACACCATCGTCGTCTCCACACAGCACGACGACTTTGACGAGGACGAGAAGATGCTCGCAAGGATACGCGAGGATGTGCTGAACATCCTCATGCCGCGCGTGAAGGCACAGCTGCGCAGCGAGAAGATGCTCGCGCTCTTCAATGACGACATCAAGTATTTCGTCAATCCTACAGGGAAATTCGTCATCGGAGGCCCTCACGGCGACACAGGTCTCACGGGCCGCAAGATCATCGTAGACACTTACGGAGGCAAGGGAGCGCACGGCGGCGGAGCCTTCTCGGGCAAGGACCCTTCCAAGGTAGACCGCTCCGCGGCATACGCCGCACGCCACATAGCAAAGAACATGGTCGCCGCCGGCGTTGCCGACGAGATGCTCGTGCAGCTCTCCTACGCCATCGGCGTGGCACAGCCTGTAAGCATCTATGTGGACACCTACGGCAGGAGCAATGTCGATATGACAGACGGCGAGATAGCCGAGAGGATACGCGCCATGTTCGACCTCCGTCCGAAGGCCATCGAGCGTGCGCTGAAGCTCCGCCAGCCTATCTACAGCGAGACGGCTGCCTACGGACACATGGGACGCGAGAACAAGGTGGTGAAGAAGACCTTCACCTCGCTCTACCACGACACGAAGGAGATGGAGGTGGAGCTCTTCACATGGGAAAAGCTCGACCGCGTGGAGGAGATAAAGAAGGCCTTTGGCCTCGCGTGAACATAATATAGACAAGTAAGTCGACAAAATCAATGTACACTGCAAGCCTGTGGCACTGCCCCGGGTGCATATAAGTGTCACTTGCTTTTGCTGACTTGCCTGACACACAGGACAAACACAGAAAAGACCTTGCTGCAGGAAACAGACTCCATAGCCAGACCTGCCGATGCAGTGCCGGCGCAACAGGCACAGGACTCCGCCAGGAGCGTGCCGGAAGCCGGGTTCACCGTCAAGGAAAATCATTGGACGGTGAGCTTGGACTCTGTCCTTATGCCCGATGCCGGCGTGGAACCGGAGGTGGAGGTGAAGCCCTTGCCTAAGTATTACAAGGACTCCTTCTTCGCCAAGGACTCCCTGCTGCACAGCGAGATACACGGCGGCCGCTACGGCATACCGGGCGACCCCGTGCCCTACACGATACAGAGAGACAATGTGCTCACCCCTGTGCTCATCTTCTTCGTGCTGCTTCTCGCGTTCTCCACAAAACGCTCGTGGAAGATATTCCGCCTGCAGGCAAAGCATTTCTTCCACAATGTGCGCACAGGCTCCATCATGGAGAAGGAGGCCGTATCGGGAAAGACATACCTCTTCTTCGCAGGAATATACACCGCGGTGCTCCTCGCACTGCTGTTCTACTTCTATGCCAAGACGTATATCGCCGAGACATACGTGACATACAGCGAGTATACCCTCATGGGCTTCTTCCTCGCGAGTGTCCTGGGGCTGTGGCTTGTGGAGTCGCTGCTCCAGCAACTTGTCAACTATGTCTTCTTCCTCCCCAGGGAACGCTCCATGTGGACCACGGTGAAGATGATATCCACGGCATGGATGGGCATACTCCTGACACCGGTCTTCCTCCTCCTCTCTTACTTCGGGCTTTCCGTGGGAAATGCACTTGTATGCACGCTTATCATCATCATTTTCGTGAAATTATTGCTGTTTTACAAGTGTTTTCTCATCTTTTTCAAGAAAATAGGAGCTTTTCTGCAGATTTTTTTGTATTTTTGCACACTCGAAGTAGTGCCGCCACTGATATTGTGGGGTATCCTGATAACAATAGCCAACTATCTGAAAGTAAATTATTAACTTAGATGATGATAAAGAAAATACTTGTTTCGCAGCCGAGACCGTCAGGAGACAAATCTCCATATTTCGATATAGAGCGAGATTACGGAGTGGAATTGGTGTTCCGCCCGTTCATAAAAGTAGAGGGAATAAGTTCAAAGGACTTCCGCCAGCAGCACGTCTCCCTCGGAGCATACACAGCCGTGGTGTTCACGTCAAAGCATGCGATAGACAATTATTTCTCCCTTGCCAAGGAACTGCGTGTGGAGATACCTGAGACAATGAAGTATTTCTGCACCACAGAGAGCATAGCTCACTACATACAGAAATACGTCCAGTATCGCAAACGTAAGGTGTTCTTCGGCGAGTCGGGCAGAGTGGACGACCTCATCCCTGCCATGCTGAAGCACAGCGGAGAGAAATATCTCGTGCCGCTCAGTTCTGTACACAACGACGCTATCAAGGATCTCCTCGACAGCAACAACCTGCAGCACACGGAGTGTGTGATGTATCAGACGGTGAACGACGACCTCACGGAGGAAGAGAAGGAGAATTTCGACTTCGACATGATAATCCTCTTCAGCCCTACGGGTGTGAAGACACTCCGCGACAACCTTGACGACAAGGTGAAGGACGGCTCGCTGAAAGTGGCGACCTTCGGCACCGCGACGGCAAAGGCGGCAGAAGACCAGGGCTATGAGCTCGAGGTCCAGGCTCCGACACCTAAGCAACCGTCCATGGTAGGCGCACTGCGCGCATACCTCCGCGACCTCGAAGACTGAGCCTCGTGACGCGTCGCGGCACGCCGCACGTCACACCGCCTGAGGCAAAAGCATTTCCGCAACAGAATACAACATAAGCATACATTGAAAAGACTGTCACTCTCGCCGCGCTTGAAGAGCAAGACCCTTATCGACAAGCTCTTCACAAGCAAGAAGGGAAAGGTGCACACCGTCTATCCGATAAGAATGGTTAGTCTGGAGGTGGACATCGCCCGTGATGCTCCGGGTGGCGACGGCAAGAGCCGCTGCCCGGTGAGAGTGCTGTTTTCAGTGTCGAAACGCCATTTCAAACATGCCGTAGACCGCAACCGCATCAAACGGCAGATGAGGGAGGCGTACCGCAAATGTTGCGCGGAGAACAACGCTTTGCCGCAGGAGACGGATGCCGGGACACAGCAGGAGACCAAGACGCTGATAGCCTTCATCTGGCTTGCCGACAAGCATTTTGAATCAAGGAGGGTGGACAATGCCATACGCAAGGCTCTTGAAAAACTGCATTAGGCAAGTGCTCCTCGCCCCGATATGGATATACCAGCACGCCATATCGCCGTTTACCCCTGCTTCCTGCCGCTTCACCCCTACATGCTCGGAATATATGCGGCAGGCCATAATAAAGCACGGACCGCTGAAAGGACTGTGGCTCGGCATACGGCGCATACTGCGCTGCCACCCATGGGGCGGATCGGGCTATGACCCTGTGCCGTGAGTGCCCGACAGACAGCAGGAAAGGCGACAGGCAAAGGACTTTGATAAAACGCCTTCCTGCCGGCGGATGACAGGATATATCAAGGAATAAAACAACAGAAAAGACATAGATGAAAAACTTTGTAGAAGAACTTAAATGGCGCGGAATGCTCGCGCAGATAATGCCTGGCACCGAAGAACTGCTCCAGAAGCAGATGGTAACAGCATACCTCGGCACTGACCCTACGGCCGACTCTCTCCATATAGGTCACCTCTGCGGCATAATGATGCTGAGACATCTCCAGCAGTGCGGACACAAGCCTATCATCCTCGTGGGAGGAGCGACAGGCATGATAGGAGACCCTTCGGGCAAATCGCAGGAGCGTAACCTCCTCGATGCCGAGACTCTGTATCATAATCAGGAGTGCATCAAGAAGCAGGTAGCCAAGTTCCTCGACTTTGATGCCGAAGGCCCGAATGCCGCGGAGATGGTAAACAACTATGACTGGATGAAGGATTTCACCTTCCTTGACTTCGCACGCACCGTAGGAAAGCATATCACCGTCAACTACATGATGGCAAAGGAGTCTGTACAGCAGCGTCTCAACGGCACGGCACGTGACGGCCTCTCCTTCACGGAGTTCACCTACCAGCTCCTGCAGGGCTATGACTTCCTCCACCTTTATCAGGAGAAGAACTGCCAGCTGCAGCTCGGCGGCAACGACCAGTGGGGCAATATGACTACGGGAACGGAGCTTATCCGCCGCACTCTCGGCAGCGAGGCAGAGGCGTATGCCCTCACATGCCCGCTCATAACAAAGGCAGACGGCAAGAAATTCGGCAAGACCGAGTCGGGAAATATCTGGCTCGACCGCAACCGCACGACACCGTACGCCTTCTACCAGTTCTGGCTCAATGTCAGCGACGATGATGCCGAGAAGTACATCAAGATATTCACATCGCTCGACAAGGAGACCATCGACGCCCTCGTGGAGGAGCACAGGAAAGACCCGGGATACCGTATCCTGCAGAAGCGCCTTGCCGAGGAGGTGACAGTGATGTGCCATTCTCAGGAAGACCTTGAGACAGCCAAGGAGGCTTCAAACATCCTCTTCGGCAAATCGACGAAGGACTCACTCCTGAAACTTGACGAGCAGACCCTCCTCGACGTGTTTGCCGGAGTGCCACACTACGAGGTGGCAAAGGCGGACATCATAGGAAAGGCCGCCATAGAGCTGCTTACCGCTGACGCTCCCGTATTCCCTTCCAAGGGAGAGATGCGCAAGCTGACACAGGGAGGCGGCGTTTCCATCAACAAGGAGAAGCTCGCAGACCCTACTACCGTCATCACAGAGGCCGACCTTCTGGACGGAAAATATCTGCTTGCACAGCAGGGAAAGAAGAAATATTTCCTCATTATAGCGAAATAATGGCAAATGTTGCAAGATAATAGAAATATTTTTTGTACCTTTGCACACGAATAACAGGATGTCTTCCTAAAGCCCTGCTGGTGACGGAGGCTACGCTTCCGGAACCTTATCGGGAGGAGGGCCGCGGAGACAGAATATCCTGTTTTTCAGGATTGTCCCATGGTGTAATGGTAGCACAACAGGTTTTGGTTCTGTTTGTAGAAGTTCGAATCTTCTTGGGACAACGTGATGCCGGATGAACGACTGCCGTTCGTCCGGCATTATTTTTTAGGTCATGGGCTTTTTGCTGTGTGTAAAAATGTCAAATGCCGTGGCTCTGTTTCATACGTAGCCACGGCATTTGACATAGGATTGCATGATTATGGAATTATAGCCTTTATAATTTGTAACAGTGATAATAGGTGTAATAGTTTTGGTAGGCAGATAAACCGAAACAAAACCTGACCTCTAAATCACGGCCTAATATGCAAAAAGTAGGATAAAAATGATGCTAAATCATAAAACTCCCAGACCACTACTTATTATATATCTTCTCCGCCTGCTTGGAACCGTCGGTTGCGGAGACGCCAGACAGCTGTATGTAGACCACGCTGAGAGGGCTCTTGGGCTTCAGCTGTACGTATATCTCCCGAAGGATGCACCGTTTGCCGTTGATGGTGCATAATGCTACCCAACGGCCATTGCGCTTGCAGACATGCAGGTTGCGCTTCTTATATGCCGTGAGGCGTATCTCCGCTTCCTGATTGCCGGCTTTCAAGACTTTCACACCGTATGCCATCTTGCGCTGGAAAAACGAAAGTTCGTTCTCATGTCCCGGGTTGTCGGAATTGTTGTGCCAGTATACATGCACGGGGTCGCTCATATCCAGTTTGCCGTCCTTGAGTCTTGCGTCGTAGCATACCCAGTTGGGATTCAGGCTTCGTGCTATATGAAACAGCCGTTCGTCGGCGCTCGCCGTGGTGACGAGCATCGACAGATGCAGTAGAAGGAGGAGAGTCAGAGAGCTAAGTCTGTTCATTTGTCAGGGCAGGAAGTTTAGACTTTATAGTAAAGGAACGGCATTTTTCCGTGCTATGCCGTCCCTTGATGCTGTCATGCGTCAGAGTCTGCCGTCATGCGAGACATCTCACGAGGAAGAAACCGCCTATCACGAGCCATACATACAGTATGCCGGCGAGGTAGAAAGGCTTTGCTCCTGCCTGCTTGAACTTGTCTATGCAGGTGTCGCTGCCGAGGGCTGTCATGGCGAGTGTGAGCATGAAAGTGGACACTGCCTCCACGATTTTCAGGCCTTCGGTGAGCCATGGCTGTCCGCCGTATATGGCATGGAGGCCGCTGTTGACACCTATCATGAGGAGGAAGATGAAGGCAAACCACGGGATGTTTATCTTGCTCTTCTCCTTCTTGCATCCCTGTGCCTCCTTCTCCTGCCTCTTTCTCTTGCCCAATAGCCACGACATGGCGATGAGCACAGGCACGAGAAGCATCACGCGCACCATCTTCACTATCAGGGAGTCTGTCGCTATCTGGTCGCCCATGGCGTTGCCGGCACCGACGACGTGGGCTACCTCATGGAGCGTAGCACCTGTGTAGATGCCCATCTGCTGAGGGCAGAGGAAGTCGCAGAGGCCGCTTCGGTACATGATAGGGTAGAGGAACATGGAGAGTGTGCCGAATATCACCACTGTGCTGACGGCGACTGCTGTCTGATGAGGCTTACCCTTGACGATGGACTCGGCACCGAGGACTGCCGCCGCGCCACAGATGGCGGAGCCGGTGGAGGTCATGAGAGTCGTCTCGCGGTCAAGTCCGAGACGCTTTCCTGCCCATATTCCGAGGAGGAGGGTCACGATGACGACGATGCAGTCTATGATGACGGCTTTCGGTCCGACGGCTATGACATCCTGGAAGGTGAGCCGGAAGCCGTAAAGGATGATGCCGAGGCGCAGCATTCGTTTCGAGCAGAACTTTATGCCGCAGTCCCATTCCTTCGGCTGCTTGTATCTTAATGTGTTGGCATAGACCATACCGATAAGTATGCCTATGATGAGCGAACTGAATGACAGTGCCTTTACGGCAGGCAGTGTCGCGATGTACCATGCCGCAACGGACATTGCGGCGATGACGAGAAATCCTTTTATCGAATTGCTGTTCATTATTTTGAGTGTTATACGGTTTTATTTTTTTTCTTAGGGTATAGCCAAAATAGCTGGAATAGTCGAAATAGCCGGAATAGCCGGAATAGCCACAATGGAAAATATATGACTAATAACCAAACAACCAAACAACTAAACCACTAAACAACTAAACCACCAAACGACTAAACGACCAAACCACTAATCCGCCGTGATGCTCTGCGCCACGATATAGCCCATGGTCCATGCCGCCTGGAGATTGAAGCCTCCTGTCACGGCATCCACGTCGAGCACCTCTCCTGCGAAATACAGTCCGGGATAGCGTCGCGCCTCGAGAGTCCCGGGATTGACATTGCCGAGGGCTATGCCTCCGCAGGTCACGAATTCCTCCTTGAATGTCCCGCGCCCGCCGATATGCAGCGTGTCGCTTGTCAGTATGGCAGCGAGACGGTTCGTCTGCTTGTCACCGATGTCCTGCCAGCGTCTGTCGGGAGACAGTCCTGCCTTCTGCAGAAGCCAGCACCACAACCTCTGGTTGAGCACGGCAGGGTAGACGCTCGACAGCTGTTTGTGCGGATTTTCTTCACGGTAGCCGTGCAGTGTCCCGACCGTTTCCTGTGCGTTGCTCTCTCCCAGCCAGTTTATGCAGACATCTGCCTCGTATCCATTCTCCGCAAGGAGCCGCGCCCCGTATGACGAGAGGCGCAGTATGGCAGGGCCGGACAGTCCCCAATGGGTTATCAGCAGCGGTCCTTCCGCCTGCATCTTTGTGCCGCAGAGCTTGCATGTCGTATATTCTACGACAGTGCCCATGAGCTCATGCAGTGACTTGTCATTGATGTTGAAGGTAAAGAGCGCAGGCACGGACGCCACCGTCTCCAGTCCGAGAGGCTCGAGAAAGGCCAGTCCCGAGGCCTTCGGCGCACCGCCTGTCGTCACCACCACGCGGTCATATTCCGCCATGATGCTCCTTATGTCACTGACACGGTGGTTCAATATCAGTCTTACACCGAGGCTGTCCATGAGCCGTGTCAGCGTGAGGACTATCTCCATGGCATCCTGCGAGACAGGAAACACGCAGTTGTCGTCCTGCACAGTGAGGCGCACGCCCTCCTCCTCAAACCATCTCATCGTGTCATGGTGCGAGAAGACCTTCAAGGCTCTCTTCATGAGCCTTGCACCGCGCGGATAGACGCTCTCCATGCTCCGCACACCATGGAAGGAGTTTGTGTGATTACATCTTCCGCCACCAGTCACGGCAACCTTTGCCAGAGGTCTTGTGCCGCTCTCATAGACATGCACCTCAGCCTCGGGAAACCTCCGTTTGAGGTTCACCGCGCAGAAGCAGCCGGCGGCGCCGGCACCGATGATAGCTATTCGCATGAGATGGATATATTGATGTTTGTTGATGACATACGTCACGATATGTTTTCCAGAGGTGACCTTTTACACTGCGAAAGGTCACCCTCTGCATGGTAAAAGGTCACCCTCTACACAGTGAAGGGTCACCTTTTGCGGATGATGGTGAGACCGTCGCGCAAAGGAAGTATCACGCGGCTTACGCGAGAGTCTGCCGCGATATAATCGTTGAAGGCACGTATGCCTTTCGTCTGCCTGTCGTTAAGGTATTCCGGGTCTATGACATGACCGTCCCAGAGGGTGTTGTCGGCAAGGATGAACGCACCCGGCGACATCAACGGCAGCAATGCCTCGTATGTGTCTATGTATGTGCGCTTGTCGCCGTCGATGAATGCCATGTCGAACATCTCGCCTACTTTCCCAGCCTCGACGGCGGCATCGCCTATGATGAACGACACCTTGTCCGCCCACGGCGACTGCTCTATCCACGGCCGCGTGAAATCCTCCTGCTCGTCGTTGATCTCGAATGTCCACAGATGTCCGTCATCCGGCAGTCCCTCTGCCATACACAGGGCAGAGTATCCCGAGAATGTCCCCACCTCGATGACCCTCTTCGGACGTATCATCTGCACAAGCATCTTCAGCAGACGGCCCTGCAGATGTCCGCTCGCCATGCGCCCGTGGAGCATGTGGACATTAGTGGCGCGCCACAGACGGTACAGATATTCCGGTTCAGGGTCGCTGTGTCCGATGACATAACTGTCGAGAGCAGCCTCGCCGTCGAGCGTGGTATGGTTGGGATCCTGCGTCCTTGACTTAGCCATTGGCGAGAGCTGATACTGCGAGGCGGTAGGAGTCGAGCCCGAAACCGCATATCACGCCCTTGCAGGCGGCGGAAATCATGGAGCGGTGACGGAACTCCTCGCGTGTATGGACATTGGAGATATGCACCTCGATGACCGGGGTCGTCACGGCGCGTATGCAGTCGTGGAGAGCCACGGAGGTATGGGTGTATGCGCCGGCGTTGAGCACAATGCCGTCATACGAGAACCCTGTCTCCTGTATCTTGTCTATCATCTCTCCCTCTATGTTGCTCTGGAAATACTCCAGAGTAATGTCCGGGAACATCTCCCTGAGCTTCGGCATATAGTCATCGAAGGACATGCTGCCGTAGATTCCCGGCTCGCGGACTCCGAGGAGGTTAAGGTTCGGACCGTTAAGAATAAGGATTTTCATCTTTTTTAATTGTCTGCGGAGTGTGGTTTGTGATTTATTTTTGTACTTTTGCACGTGCAAATTTACATAAAAATCCCGAATTATAAGCCTGTCGGGATAAAGAAATTGATTTTTCTTTAGAGGAAAGGTATATAAAATAAATGGAAAAAGCAAATAATGATACGGAAATAACGAGGCGTTTCCGCCGCTATCTCCGCCTCGAACGCTCATACTCGGAGCATACCATCGAGGCGTATATGAGAGACATCGACAAGCTGAGGACGTTCATGTCGTCGCCCGACGGCAGGGAAGAGACGGCGGCAGGAAGGTCACTGACAGGAGTCTCCTTGCAGGATCTGCAGGCATTCCTCGCCTCGCTGTTCGACCTCGGCATCTCGCCTCGCTCACAGTCGAGGATTCTCAGCGGCATAAGGACCTTCTACAAGTATCTGCTGCTCGACGGATTCATAGAGCAGGACCCGACGGAGCTCCTCGAATCGCCCCGTCTGGGGGAGCATCTGCCCGAAGTGCTCAGCGTGGAGGAGATAGATATGCTGGAGGGGGCGATAGACCTCTCCCAGCCTGAGGGACAGCGCAACAAGGCCATCATCGAGATGCTTTTCTCATGCGGACTGCGCGTATCGGAGCTTGTCAGTCTGCGCCTCTCCAATCTTTACCTCGCCGAGGGCTTTATCCGTGTCGTGGGAAAGGGCAACAAGGAGCGCCTTGTACCTATCTCGCCGCGTGCGATACAGGAACTCAAGTATTGGTTCATTGACCGTAACGCCCTGAAGATAAAGCCCGGCGAGCAGGATTATGTCTTCCTTAACCGCCGCGGCGCACATCTTACGCGCACCATGATACTTATCATGATAAAGCGTCTCGGCATCGCCGCCGGCATAAAGAAGACTATCTCGCCGCATACTCTGCGCCACTCCTTTGCCACATGTCTTCTGGAAGGCGGTGCCGATCTCCGGTCCATACAGGCTATGCTGGGACACGAGAAGATAGGCACCACCGAGATTTATACCCATCTGGATATGTCACGTCTGCGTGAGGATATACTCAACTGCCATCCGCGCAATATCAAGTATGCGCAGGAGCATGGCCTCTGAACTTCTCGTGGATATCGAGCAGCGACCGCTCTCCTCCTACATTGCCGGGGAAGATGATGTACCCGAACTTCTCTGCCATGACGCAAGGGACGCTGTTTATTGCCTGTCCCATGACTCTTCCTGTCTTTATCTCAAGACCCTTGGTGAGGATGTCGTGGCTCGTGATGCCGCCTTTCGCCACAAGATATGACGGGGTAAAAGGCAGACGGCGCACGATGCCGACGAGAAAGTCCGACACTGTCTGTCCGAGACGCTGACGCTTCTCGGGGTCGTCTATGCGCACTTCCTTTCTTGCCGTATAGACTACGGGCGTCGTTCCCTCACGGAACAGCCGCGACATCTCCGCGAGTGTCTCCTCCATGAGTGTCTCCCCGTCGTCGAGGATACGGTCTATAGGGAGCTCCAGTCCGCTGACACGGCTGTCGGTGAGCAGGTTCTCCAGCTGTATGGTGGTCTTCCTTACATGTGAACCTACGATGAAGACTCCCGGCGTGTCGCCCTTTATGCCCAAATCCTCACGCGAGAGATACGGCTTGTCGCTTATTCCTGACATCGAGCGTGGAAGGGATGATGACGAACGGATGACGACAGCGCCGTCGAAGTCGCGCGTCTCGCTGTAGAGACGGTCACGGAAGGCATCGAGCTGGGCGTAGCTCTCGGCGTCGATGATGTCGTAGTCGTCGGGATTTCCGCCTTTCTCCTTGATGTATTCCGTGAGCTTCGCGTTCTTGTATTCGAAGACATTGTCGCGCGCAAACTCCGTTTCAGATACAGGAATCAGCGTCTCCTCGCCTGCCTTTCCCGACGCGGAAGGGACTTTCATGTAGTGCACGCCGTCGACAGTCACCCTGCCGCTCTCTATGAATGCCGGGCAGAAGGGCACGCGCGGCCATACCTTCACGCCGTGTCTCTCGAGAGTACGGCGCATGACGTCTGTCTCAAGAGGGAAATGACCGCGGAGACAGGAGTCGCTGCGCGACACGCATATCAGTCTGTAGCCCAACCTCTCGTTTACTCTCAACACAGCCTCCACCGCGCTCTCCAGCACTCTCTCCGCGTCCGTTGCGGTGAGGGCGCGGCTGTTTGTCAAGACATAGAAGAACGGCTGGTCGTCGTTGAAGGCCTTCACGATATTCTCCTCGCTCCAGTCGGTCACGAGGAGACAGCCGTGTACGGTCTGTATTCCTGTAGGGTCGTCGTCGAAGACAACCATCTTGGTGTTATTGTTCATCGTCAGTGACTATTGGTTTTGAAGGGTTTATGAATGCGAAGAGTGCCGCACTGAGCAGTAGCATCACGGCAATCATGTACAGCGGCAGGTTATAGTTGCCTGTCGACTTGAGCAGGTAGCCGAACATCAGCGAGCAGCAAAAGCCGCCGAGGTTGCCGAAGGTGTTCATCGCGCCGGAGACAAAGCCTGCATAATGCTTGCCGAGGTCTATGCACAGTGCCCAGGCCGACGGGAGCATGAGGTCGAAGATGCCGAAACAGAGCGAGAGGAACACGAAGACGGCAATCTTGCCGGGGATGAAGGCGGCGAGCACCATGCACACTGCCGACACCGCAAGACATACCGTGCCGAGGGCTTTCCTGCCCACTTTGATGCCGAAGCGTGCCGTGAGCTTGTCGGTGAGGTATCCGCCGGTGATGTTGCCTGCCATACTCATGAGGAACGGTATCGCCACAGCATATTTCAGTTCGTCGGCAGTGAAGCCGCGGCCCTGTTTCATGAACTCCGGGAACCATGTGAAGAAGAACCATGATCCGAAGGCATAGAAGAAATACATGCCGCAGATAATCCAGAACTGCCTGTGGGAAGTAATCTCGCGCCAAGGGATATCCTTGCGCTTCTCCGTTATGATTTCCTTCGCCTGACGTGCCTGATCGGCACCGATATGCACCTTCTCGTTGGCCTGATGCAACCGCTCGCGCACGGTGCGGTGCGGATGGGTCTTGTCTCGGTAGGTATATATCCATACCAATGCCCAGACGGCGCCGACGGCTCCGAGCAGGTAGAAGGAGAAGCGCCAGCCGTGACTGGCCACGAGTGGTATGACGAGAAACGGTGCGGCAGCTCCGCCGAGACGTGTCGCAGCCCATACGTAGCCCTGCGCCTTGCCTACCTTCTCTTTCTCAAACCATCGGCTGATGACACTCGTAGAGCAGGGCGAAGCGCCTGCCTCGCCTATGCCGAAGCAGAAGCGTATGGCGAGCATGGACATCAGTCCGCCGGCAAGGCCTGTGAAGCCCGTGAACAGTGACCACCACAAGACTATCAGTGCCAGTACCCAGCGGTGGCCTACCTTGTCGCCGAGGGCTCCCAAAGGTATCTGCATGAGGCCGTAGGAGAGGGTGAAGATGCTCATCACCCAGCCCCAGCCGCTCTGGTCTATGCCGAGGTCTTCCTTTATTTCCATGGACGCGAAGGTGATGCAGGTCCTGTCAAGGAAGGTTATGACGCTCAGTACTACAAGGAGTACCAAGATTATGTTTTTCTTGCTCATGATGCAGTTGGTTAGTTAGTTGTTTGGTTGTTTAGTCGTTTAGTTGTCAGTAGGTTTGGCTGCTCTGTGCTTTTGCGTCTCAGAGTATAATGATGTAAACATGTGACCAAACCACTAAACCACTAAACGACCAAACCACTTGAAAATCATTTCTTCCAATAAGTCCCTATCTCCAGCATCTCGCGCGCCTCTGCCGGTGTGGCAGGCTCGCATCCCATGAGGCGGATAAGCTCCACGAGACGCTCCACAAGTTCGGCATTAGTATGCGCACGCTTGCCCGGAGCGTAGTAGAAACTGTCCTCGAAGCCCACGCGCACGGCGTTTGCACCCATGCCTATGGCACAGGCAAGCATGGAGAAATCCTTCATGGAGTCATGGTTTATGCCCCATGACGAGCCCGGCTCTGCCAAGGCATTGAGGAGCGCGAGGTTGCGCCCTGTGGCAGAGAGGTTGCTGCTTGCGCCAGGACCGACACAGAAGTTGTAGTGGAGAGGACGGCGGATGACACCCTCGTCGGCAAGGCGTGTGCAGCATTCCACATGCGAGAGGTCAAACAGCTCCATCTCCGGCACAACATCGGCGTCCTTCTGCCGCTGTGCCCAATAGCGCAGGTCAGGATTTGTATTGACATAGACCGTCTCGCCGAAGTTCACCGAACCCATGTTCAGCGATGCTATCTCCACCTCCGGGACGTTGAGGCTCACACAGCGCTGCTCGAGCGAGAGGGAGGAGAGGCCTCCCGTGGAGCCCTGGACGATGATGTCCGGTGCCTGCTCGCGTATCATGTGTATAGTCTTCGAGAACACGTCAAGCTCGAATGTAGGGTTGCCCTGCAGGTCGCGTGTGTGCAGGTGCACCTGACATGCGCCAGCCTTATAGCAGTTTACTACGTCCTCCGTGATTTCCTCTGGTGTGAGAGGGTTCTTGCACTCAGCCGGTATCTCCTTGCCCACATGGCATACAGGGGCAACGGTAACGATGATTTTTCTCATTTTTACAGGTTAGTTTCAGTTAGGTTGTTGATGTCATTTGCGCCAATAAACGATTGGCGAAGGCAAAGTTACGGAAAAATTATGAATTATCCAGCAAAAAGGGAAAGAATTTCGCGCGGAAAGATTTTATTGCGTCTGGATGCTTCGTCTGTTATCCCGAAATCGGTCATTGGATTTCAGTTTATTGCTGCTTCTCCTGTCGGCAGGTTGGGTAAGGAAAGAAAATAGTCACCGTCCGCATTGCGGCAGGTGACTATTGAATGTGGTTGCGGTAACTTTTTTATGGGTGAAGGGCTACCTTTTTTCTTATGGTTTGTATGTTTCTGAAAGACAATACAATATCGCAGATAGTATAGCTTGTGTATGTTCTCTGTGGTGTGGCAGACGTATTTATTTGTCACGTATATCCACTATAGGTACGGTTTTCTGCGTTTCGTCTTTTGTAAGATACCTATAGATACCTATTTGCTTGACGCATTTCCCTGTCGGTACTTTTATGATTTGGTCGTCATAGTATGACACTCCGTCTTTATTCAAGAAAAGCACTACTAAATTCGTGGGAACGGACAAATCTTCACTTCCTATGCCGAGTGATCTTGTTTCCATGGCAAGTGCTCCTTCCGAGCCGATGACTTGGAATACTTTGAAGGAATTGGTACTGATGACACTGCCTTCTTGCTCAAAAAGCGTAACATTAGATGAATCGCTTGTGCCGTTTCCTGTTATGGCTGTCCCTACGATACAAAATAATATCACTCCGCAGACCATTCCTGCAATGAAGATTCCTGCTTTTTTCATAGTATGTATGTTTTATTATTAAGATTAATCTTATAAGTCATCCATGGCATTTTCTTGTGCCGCATTGTCGTTTATGTCATCGAAATATACGAGTTTTATGTAACAACTATCGTATCCAAAATGTGTTATGCTGAGTTGAATTTCACCATCTTTTGCATCGAAAGCACTTTTATATTTACATTTATCCATTTTAAGGTATGACATTTTCAGTCCATCATCTGTAGGCTGGGAATATGTTTGGAATGTTTCTTCGCAATAAAATGGTGCACCATATTTTGTAGAAAGCATATTTTTCAGTGACATGTATTTACTCTCTAGTGGGGCCCATGTATCGTATGATGGGAATTCAACTCCTATTTTGCTGATAGAACCGTTATTGCTTGGTGCAATGACAAATATTAAACAGTCTTTAGTAGAAGCAAATTCTCCTTTCAAAATTACCGACCCATTGGTCTCTGTAACATATGTATATCCTTTCTGTTTCAGTTTTGCTACAAAATTACTTACTGTTCCGTCGATTGGGATGCCTTTGAATTTCAGGTGTTCTTGTGTCTCTTGCGCTGACATTCCGATGGCGATGCAGGCGAATATCAGCATTGAAATGATTCTTTTCATGATGTTTCGGATGTGAAAAAGGCGTAAACCATTCTTAGACTTGCTATCTTCTGGGTTACCGCCAAGTGACCTTACATCCTGCAAGTAAAGAATAGTTCACGCCTTACTGGCGTGAACCTTCAGTCTACTTGCTCTCGGATGTAGAATATTGGCGGTATTCAGAAGATGAGAACAAGAGCTAAAAGCTCAATATCGTGTTATGTGTTCATTTCAAGTTGTGGAATGGAAACGCTGTGTTGGTTGTTGTTTCTCGTGTGTGAATTACCTTCGGCAGACTGTCATGCCTTGCATTCAGATGCCTTGTCGCGTTCCTTTCTTGTCTTTTCTGTGTGCCCTCCTTTTTTATGGTTTATAGGTTTGATTGCTGTTTCTCTATGTTTACGCTCCAGCCTGTTAAGGGCTTAGCGCAGACAAAGTTAATGATTTTTCTCTTATTTCTGATGGTTTTGGTGATTTTTTATTGTATTGCAGTTCATTTTTCATGAGTTTTCCTGATTATTCGCTCCTTGTGTGGAATATCTTAGACTGCGTATGGCAAACAGAATCGTTTAGTTGTATATCTTGTTTTTGTGCATTTTTTTGTGAAGAGGATATGTTTTTCAACAAAAAAACTGCAACGCACGGCGGATGAGATGCTGTGCGTTGCAGATGATTTGGGTTATGATATGGTCGTGGTAATATTACTTATGCTTGCAGCAACCATTTCCAGAGAGGCAGCACTTCGATATGCCCGAATTCGTCATCGATGAGAGTCTCTTCGTCGAATGTAAGTATAAGACGTCGCTTGCATGGCAGTGCTTTTGGCAGTTTCTTGAGAGCGTTGACCTCACGGGCAAAGGTGTCTTCTGATTTTGAAATGCTATATGAGACTTGTATGGCAAGGCTGTCCTCAGGTATATAGAAATCCACTTCGACTTTGTCATTGTAGAAGAATACACGTTCGTTGTCTTTGTCGTGTCCGTATTTTCTGAAAAGAGATAGAGCTGCAAGGTTTTCGAGGAGCGCTGTCTCTCCGTCTAACAGAAAGAGATTGAGCACACCGTTGTCCACGAAATAATATTTGCAGGCGGTCTCTTTATCTGCGAATGGAGCAGAGATGTTCCTGAGACGTATTATCAGCCATGCGGCCTCACTGAATTCAATGTATTTGCTGACCGTGGGCATGGATATTTTTCCGCTGACGGACGACAGGACACCTGCGAGACGGTTGTAGGATATCGGTTGCCTTACATTCTCTGCAAGTCTTTTCAGCATCAGACGCAGATTGTTAGGATTGGATATCTTGTTGCGGCTGCATATATCTCCTAAATATATTTTCTGGAATGTGCTGCTGAGGTAGTTGCGTTTTACGGGCAGGTCTATGGCCTCGGGCAGTCCTCCCCACATGAAATATTCGTTCCATTCACGGGAAATCTTTCCCCTTGCTTCCGTTGCGAGGAGTGAAATTTCGTCAAACGGCACGTTTCTTGCATTGAGGTATTCCTGGAAGCTGTATGGGTAGACCTCCTCCATCATGTAGCGTCCTCCCAGTGTGGTCATGATTTCCGCCGACAGCATCTTGGCATTGCTGCCTGTAATCCATACTTTGTATTTTGCATCGGCAAGCCGTCTTGCAAACTTTTCCCAGCCATCTATGTTTTGGATTTCGTCAAGAAACAGCATAGGGCGTTTGCCGTACATCTCGGAATGACATTCCAGAATGAGATTGAAGTCTTCAACTGTGAAGTCACTTAGGCGGTCATCTTCAAAATTCAGATAAAGCATTTCGTCCCATCTTATGCCTGCAGCCAGTCTTTCCTGCATCTTTTGGTATAGCATAAAAGACTTTCCTGCACGGCGGACTCCGACAAATACCTGTCTTGGAAATGTGTCGGAAGGCAGTTTGCGCGGAGAAATTCTGTATTGCATCACATCCTCTTGGTTGGATGCCAATATTTGTTTTAAGATGAGTTTGTTCATAAAATTCAAAGTGACAGTTTGAAAAACTGCTACAAAGTTATAAATTATTTTTTGAATTTTATCAAATAGGAGGAAATAAAATGTAGGTGTTCTTTATTTTATTCTTGTTTTTCCGTGGTATGGGCTGATGTAGATTATAATGGCTGTAAACAAAAAACTGCAACGCACAGCGAATGAGACGCTGTGCGTTGCAGTTTATGTGGATAGCAGCAGTAATCGAATTTGCCGTTAAGGCCTATAACGGCGATTGCGACAAACTTATGGATTGTTGCCGCGACGGTGTCAGCCTTTGAATGCTGCGGCCTCTGCTGCGGCGATGATGTCCTCGCGTGTAGGCTCCTTTGCCTCTGTCTGGATATCGGAGAAGTCTATCTCGAAATGTGCCGTCTCTGAGGCTGTGGCTTTGTCCTGTTGATGCTCTTCTGCCGTGGAGGTGGAGGCGAGGGCGGTGTTTTGCGTGTCTACGATGAGAAACTGCTGTTTCTCCGCCATTTCCTTCTCTATGTCAGGGGCTGCCATTACAGGTTCTTCCTCCATTTTGGTGCGTGCGGTCTTGGCGGCGAAGATGCTGTCGCAGAATTTCGGTTGCTTGCGGAGCTTCTTCAGGGTCTCTTCTGAGGCGTGCTGGTGGGCTTCCTTCTTTGAGAATCCCTTTCCCTTGCTGCATTCCACACCTTCGATGATGCACATGCATTCGAAGATGGGTGAGCCGTTCTCGTCTTTTCCTTCGGAGATGCTGCGGTATTCCATCGTGACCTTGTTCTTCTGTGTCCATTCTATGAGCTTGGACTTGAAGTTCACTTCCTTGTATGCGACCTTGTCGATATTGACGAGCTTGGAGAGTATCTGTTTCTGCACGAATTTCATGCAGGCGTCATATCCGTGGTCGAGATATAGCGCGCCGACGAGTGCCTCGAAGGCGTTTCCGCCCATGTAGGAGTTGTGTGTGGCGGAGCGTCCGCTGGAGAGCACGAGGCGTGTTATGCCCATTTCCTTGGCCAGTTTGCCCAGTGTCTCGCGTTGTACGAGCTTGGAGCGTGTATTGGTGAGGAATCCTTCTTTCTTGCCGGGGAAATGGTCATAGACGATATGTCCTACGGTGGCGTCGAGGACGGCGTCTCCGAGGAATTCGAGGCGCTCGTTGTTCACGAGGCGTCCCTTCCCGTTGCGGTGTGCCACGCTTTTGTGCATCAGCGCGAGTTTGTACAGGGAGATGTCGTGGGGTAGGAATCCCAGTATCTTATACAGAGCAAGATAAAGCTCCTTGTCCTTCCGGAAAGGGAGCTTTATCCTATCAATGATAGCTTTTACCATATATCTCTGTTACTCTGCGTATTTCTTGAAGATGACGCAGGCGTTGTGTCCTCCGAAGCCGAATGTGTTGGACAGCGCGGCGCGTACCTCGCGCTTCTGTGCCTGGTTGAATGTGAAGTTGAGGTTGTAGTCTATCTCCGGGTCTTCATCGCCGTCCTCGTGGTTGATGGTAGGAGGGACGATGTCGTTCTTGACTGCGAGGACAGAGAACATTGCCTCTGCGGCTCCTGCTCCTCCGAGCATGTGTCCTGTCATGGATTTTGTGGAGGATATGTTGAGCTTGTAGGCTGCGTCTCCGAAGACGTCCTTGATGGCTTTTGCCTCGGAGATGTCTCCTACAGGGGTCGATGTGCCGTGGACGTTGATGTAGTCTATCTCCTCTGGCTTCATGCCGGCGTCGGAGAGGGCGTTCTCCATGACAAGTTTCGCTCCGAGGCCTTCAGGGTGTGATGCTGTGATGTGGTATGCATCGGCAGACATTCCTGCACCTGCCATCTCGGCGTAGATCTTCGCTCCGCGTGCCTTGGCGTGCTCCAGCTCCTCGAGGATGAGGATGGCTGCGCCTTCTGCCATGACGAATCCGTCGCGGCTTGCCGAGAACGGACGGCTTGCGCGCTCAGGGTCGTCGTTGCGTGTGGAGAGGGCGTGCATGGCGTTGAATCCGCCGAGGCCGCACTCTACTACGGCTGCTTCTGCGCCGCCGCCGACGATGACGTCAGCCTTGCCGAGGCGTATGAGGTTGAATGCGTCTGCGAGGGCGTTGCTTGATGACGCGCAGGCAGATGATGTGATATAGTTCGGGCCGTGGAATCCGTACTTGATGGAGATGTGTCCGCAGGCGATGTCGCCGATCATCTTAGGGATGAAGAACGGGCTGAACTTAGGGCCGAGTGTAGGGCCGTTGATGGCGAAGTTGACTATCTCGTCCTGGAAGGTGCGCATACCGCCGATGCCGACGCCCATGACCACGCCTACGCGGTCTTTGTCGAGCTTGTCCATGTCGAAGGCTGCGTCGTCGATGGCCTGTGTCGCAGCGGCCAGTGAGTACTGGCAGTATGGGTCCATCTTGCGTGCTTCCTTACGGTCGATGTAGTCTGTTGCATTGAAGTTTTTCACCTGGCAGGCGAAATGTGTCTTGAAACGCTCTGTGTCGAAGCCTTCGATAGGTGCGCATCCGCTCTTGCCGGCAATGATATTGTTCCAGGTCTCCTCGACATTATTGCCGCAAGGTGTGATGCAGCCGAGTCCTGTGACAACAACTCTTTTCAGTTCCATATTGTCTTTTGGTGGAGTTTTGATTTCCGGTTGCTCTCTCCGCTGTCGCTGTCTGTGCGGGAAGGTGTCTTGCCTTTCACGGGAGCAGCCTGCTTATTTTAACTGATAATCGGAAGCCACGCCCTGACAAAGCCATGGCACGACTTCCGATAAGTCTTATCTTCTTCGAGTATGCTTATTTTGCATTCTCCTCGATATAAGCGATTGCGTCGCCTACAGTAGCGATCTTCTCTGCCTTGTCGTCTGGGATAGAGATGCCGAACTCCTTCTCGAACTCCATAATGAGCTCTACTGTGTCGAGGGAATCAGCGCCGAGATCGTTTGTGAAAGATGCTTCTGGCTTTACCTCTGTCTCATCAACGCCGAGCTTGTCAACAATGATGTTCACTACTTTGCTTTCAATTTCTGACATAGTTGTAATGTTTTTAATTTATTGTATGTTCTTTTGGTTAATTAGGGGTGATAATGGGTTTGACTTCCTGCATACGCGGGAAATCGTGTGCAAAGTAACAGATAATTATTGAATTAGGCAAGTATTTTAACAATAAACAACACTTTTTGTGCACACGGTGGATAGCTTTGTGCATGTTTTTGGGCGTTTTCTTGGTTGTTTGGTTGTCTGGGAGCCGGTGATTTTGTCGTTTGTTGGCTTATCGGAGTGATAGCCGATATAGTCTATATAGCCGATATAGCCGTGATAGCTAAAATAGTATCTATAGCTTCTATATCTTCTATATCGGCTATTCCGGCTATTCCATAAAACCTAAAACCTAAGACCTAACACCCTAAACCACTAAACCACTAAACCACCAGACCGCTAAACCACTCCCCATTTCCAGTAGGTATGTCCGAAGATGAACAGTTCGCCCATGGGCTGGAAGCCTATGTTGCGGTACAGCCGCTGTGCGTTTGTGTTTGCAGGGTCTACGGCGAGCGTTGTCGTGAGGCCGAGGCTTTTGCCTTGTGATATGGCGTTCTCAAGCAGCTGGCGTCCAAGTCCTTGGCCGCGGTATTGCGGGCATACGGCGAGGGAGTCGAGGTAGTATTCCCCGGGGGCTGTCTCGTCGTCCATTCCGGGGAACTCTATGCCGAGGTGTTCCTTCACGAGTTGCATGGTCACCCGGCGCATGTCGCGGTATCTGCTGCCGTCGTATGCCGTCAGCATTCCTGCCGGTTGCCCGTCGATTTCCGCTATTGTGGTGTTTCGTGCGCTGTAGAGGACATCGTCGCGGCTGCATATCTTTTCTGCGAACAAGCGGATACGCTCTTCTGCCGTGTCTTCCATGAGCATTGCCATGTGGAAGCCTCTTGCTATGAAGAGCGTGTCCGCCTGTGTCGCTTTTCTGAATATTGTCATCAGTAAAGTGAGCGAATGTGGGTAGTAAACAAAACCGGGCTGTGCTGTGCCTTGCGGTGCAGGCGCGGTTTTGTTTACTTACTTGTGTTTCAAAACTTATCTGTCAGCAGGGAGATGGTCTCTTCCTGCCGTGGTGTCAAGGCTGCTTGCCGATGTATGCGAGGATACCTCCGTCGACGTAGAGCACGTGGCCGTTCACTGCGTCAGAAGCCTTTGATGCGAGGAACACTGCCGGGCCTCCGAGCTCTGACGGGTCAAGCCAGCGTCCTGCAGGGGTCTTCGCGCAGATGAATGAGTCGAACGGATGGCGTGAGCCGTCTGCCTGACGCTCGCGGAGCGGAGCTGTCTGCGGTGTGGCGATGTAGCCTGGGCCGATGCCGTTGCACTGGATGTTGTACTCGCCGTACTCTGAGCAGATGTTGCGTGTGAGCATCTTCAGACCGCCCTTTGCTGCTGCGTATGCCGATACTGTCTCGCGTCCGAGCTCTGACATCATGGAGCAGATGTTGATGATCTTGCCTTCCTTGCGCTCCATCATCTCCGGGAGCACTGCCGCAGCGCAGATGTATGGTGCCACGAGGTCGATGTCGATGACCTGCTGGAACTCTGCACGCTTCATCTCGTGCATAGGGATGCGCTTGATGATGCCGGCGTTGTTGACGAGGATATCTATCTGGCCTACCTCCTCGTGTATCTTCTCCACGAGAGCCTTTACGCCTACTTCGTCGGTGACGTCGCAGACATAGCCCTTGACGTTTGTGATGCCGGCTTCCTTGTAGTTGGCAAGGCCGCGCTCGAGTGCTGCCTCGTTGATGTCATTGAAGATGATGGTCTTTGCGCCTGCGGCCACGAATGCCTTGGCGATGTTGAAACCGATACCGTAAGATGCGCCGGTGATCCAGGCGTTCTTACCTTCGAGTGAGAATGGATTTGCCATAGTGGTTTGTTTTTGTTATGGTTGTTAATGTCAGTTCGTCGTGTGTGTTGCCGCTTTCCGTGTCTGTCGAGGGCAAGCTGGGTAAGCGAATGAGAGCGAACGGTACTGTATATGATGGAATAAGTGCTGTTTTGTCTGCCTGCTTACTTGCTACAAAATTAATAAAAAGTTTTTGTATTATACTTGATGTCTGTCAGTTTTTATAATACATTAACCAAAAGAACGGCGGTGAAACTTGGGAAGTCTTCGTATGCTGTCCTGTGTTTCTTGCAGACTGCGGTGTGTGTTCATGGCGTGAAGCATAGCCTTGCGGTGGAGGAGGGTAGCCGATAAGGTGTAGGAAGGAGAACTTTGCTGTGGGGAAAGGATGTGGATGATGCGGCGGAAAGGCATGGTATGTCTCTTGTCCGGCACCGGTCGTCAGGTGAAGGGTGACGGTTTGCCTTGCGGAGGGTGACCTTCTGTATGCAAAAGGGTCACCTTTCGTCGTGTGAAAGGTGACCCTTGTAAAATGTTCGATGTCAGCGAGTTGCGTGAGCCGTCACTGACGGTTGTTATGATGTGTACTTTTGGCTTCGCTGGCGGTGTGGCGTCACATCTTGTCCATTGCCTGCTGGAGGTCGGCGATGATGTCCTCGGCGTTCTCGATGCCTACGGAGAGGCGTACGAGGTCGGGCGCGATGCCTGCTTCGCGGAGCTGCTTGTCGGAGAGCTGGCGGTGGGTGTGCGATGCCGGGTGGAGCACACAGGTGCGTGCATCGGCAACGTGTGTGACGATGGAGATGAACTCGAGGTTGTCCATGAATCTCGTCGCCTCGTCCCTACTGCCGTTGAGGCCGAAGGCGATGACGCCGCAGGAGCCGTCAGGCATGTACTTCTGTGCGAGGGAGTAATACTTGTTGGACGGCAGGCCGCAGTAGTTCACCCAACCTACCTTAGGGTTCTTCTCGAGCCACTCTGCCACTTTCTGCGCGTTGGCGCAGTGCTGGCGCATACGGAGCGCGAGGGTTTCGAGGCCGAGGTTGAGGAGGAAGGAGTTTTGCGGAGCAGGGATGGAACCGAGGTCTCTCATGAGTTGGGCCACGAGTTTTGTAGTGTATGCCATCTTGCCGAAGGCCTTTGTGTAGGTAAGCCCGTGGTATGACTCGTCTGGAGTAGTCAGTCCCGGGAATCTTTCGGCATGTTTCTCCCAGTCGAAGTTGCCGGAGTCAACGATACATCCTCCCACCTGTGTGGCGTGGCCGTCCATGTATTTTGTCGTGGAGTGAGTGACGATGTCGCATCCCCACTCGAACGGGCGGCAGTTGATAGGCGTCGCGAAGGTGTTGTCGATGATGAGCGGCACGCCGTGTTTGTGTGCCAGAGCGGCGAAGCGCTCTATGTCGAAGACGTTTCCGCCGGGGTTGGAGATGGTCTCTCCGAAGAAGCACTTGGTGTTTTCCTTGAAACAGGCCTCAATCTGCTCGTCGGTCCAGTCGGTGTCGATGAAGGTGCACTCGATGCCGAGCTTCTTCATAGTCACTCCGAAGAGGTTGTATGTGCCTCCGTAGATGCTGTTGGAGGTGATGAAATGGTCTCCTGCCTGGCAGATATTGAACACGGCATAGAAGTTGGCCGCCTGTCCCGAGGATGTCAGCATGGCTCCGACACCGCCTTCAAGGGCGCAGATTTTCTTTGCCACGGCGTCGTTTGTCGGATTGGCGAGACGGGTGTAGAAGTATCCTTCGTCTTCGAGGTCGAAGAGGCGTGCCATCTGCTCGCTGGTCTCGTACTTGAATGTTGTGGACTGGTAGATGGGGAGCTGCTGCGGTTCGCCCTTCTTTGCCTTCCATCCTCCGTGGATGCAAACTGTCTCAAGGTTCTTTTTCATTGCGGAATTGTGTTGTTGTTAAATGTTGCTGTGTGTCTGGAGATATGTCTCATTCAACCTAAACCGGCCATTAGACCGACACAATGGAATGTCACTCCGACACAATGGGATATTGGAGTTAAGAAAAAAGGCTGCCACTTTCATGTTGAAAGGAGCAGCCTTTTATTATGTCTTGCCGGCAATGTGCCAGTCCGTTACGGGCTGTGCATCAGTGCCTTGAGCATCATTGTTTTACTCCTCGCCTGTGCGCAGGTCACGCACTTTCTTGCCAAGGGTGATGTAAGCCACCGGTGCGGCAACGAAGATTGATGACAGTGTGCCGAAGATTACGCCGAGAATCATCGCGAACGAGAAGCTGCGGATGCTGTCACCGCCGAGGATGAAGATACAGAGCAGCACGATGAGTGTAGAGAGCGATGTATTCACGGTACGGGCGAGGGTCTGGTTGATGGAAGAGTTGAATGTCTTCTGCAAGTCAGCCTTCGGATGGAGTCCCATGTTCTCGCGTATACGGTCGAAGACAACCACCTTGTCGTTGATGGAGTAGCCTATGACGGTAAGTATGGCACCGATGAATGTCTGGTCTATCTCAAGCGAGAACGGCAGTATGCCGTAGAAGATCGAGTAGCAGCCGATGACCACGATGGTGTCTATGGCGAGAGCCACGATAGAGCCGATGGAGAACGCCATGTTGCGGAAACGTGCGAGGATATAGATGAATATCGCGATGAGGGCGACAATCACGGAGATGATTGCTCCGTATGTTATGTCCTTCGCAACGGATGGTCCTACCTTTGTAGATGATATGATGGAACCGCCTTCGCGTATGTCAGGGTTCTTGAATGCCTCGACATTCTCCTGGTTCACGAAGCCCGCTTTCTTCAGTGTGTTATAGAGCTTTGTCTCACATTCGTCGTCTACTGCCGGGTTGTTGGACTCGATCTTGTAGTTTGTAGAGATACGGAGAGTCTTTCCGTCTGTACCGATGGCAAGGGCAGATGTGTTTGCTCCGTCGAATGTCTCTGCGAGGAGAGGACGTACGCTCTCAGGCTCTACGGCCTTCTCGAAGGCAACCACATAGTTGCGGCCACCGGTGAAGTCGATGGAGCGTGACAGTCCGCGCACGAAGAATGAAGCGATGAACACGACGATGAATATGCCGTAGACAACGAATGTCTTCTTGCAGATGGAGATGAAGTGGATATTCGTGTTCTGGAGCAGGTTCTTGCTGATGCCTGTCGTGAATGTAAGTCCGAGCCACTTGTTCTTGGCGAGACGGTTCTCGTAGATGAGGCGTGTGAGGAATACTGCTGTGAAGAACGAGCAGACGATACCTATAATCCAGGTTGTGGCGAAGCCCTTGATAGGACCTGTACCGATTGTGAGGAGGATTACGCCTGTGATGATTGACGTGAGGTTAGAGTCGAAGATAGCGGAGAAGGCGTTGCTGTAGCCTGCCTTGAGCGCTTCCTTGATGCCGAGGCCACGTTTCATCTCTTCCTTGATACGCTCGTAGATGAGCACGTTGGCGTCTACCGCAGTACCGAGTGTCAGCACAATACCTGCTATACCTGGCATGGTGAGGGCAGACTGGAAGGATGCGAGGATGCCTCCTGTGAAGAAGAGGTTGATGATGAGGGCTCCGTCGGCCATTGCGCCAGGGATGAAGCCGTACATCATTATCATATACGCGCAGAGGAGCACGAATGCGATGATGAATGATATCAGACCCTGCTGTATTGACTGTGCACCGAGTGTAGGACCTACGACCTCTTCCTGCACGATGCGTGCCGGAGCAGGCATACGTCCGGACTTGAGTGTGTTGGCGAGGTCTTTCGTATCCTCGATGGTGAAGTTGCCGGAAATCTGTGAGTTGCCGCCGTCAATCTCGCCGTTTACGCGAGGTGCGGAGTATACTACGCCGTCAAGGACGATGGCAATGGCCTTGCCTACGTTTGCTTTCGTGAGCTGTGCCCAGAGGCGTGCGCCCTCGGAGTTCATCTGCATGGATACGCATGGACGGCCATACTGGTCGAACTCGTCCTTTGCATCGACGATAACGTCGCCCTCAAGCGGAGCGCGTCCGTTGGAGGTTGTGACCTTCAGGGCGTGGAGCTCGAAGATGTTCTTTGCCTGTATGCCGTCAGCCGGCTTTGCAGACCAGAGGAGTCTTACGTCGGAAGGGATAATCTGCTTTGCCTCAGGAGAAGCGAGAAGCTGACCGATGTATGCTGTATCGCGCACGTTGGCATAACCTACGACAGAGAGGCTCTGGCCTCCTGTAGGCTGGAACACGGCGAAGAGAGGGTTCTTCTTCTTTGCCTCGGCAATCATCTTGTCGGTGCTCTTCGCGCTCTTCTCTGCTACTCCGGCGTCGGCCTGTGCCTCGTTCTTCTTCAACTGGAACTTAGGCTGTGCCTCAGGAGCCTTTGCAGAGTCTGTCTCTGCCTTTGCCTCAGCAACGGCAGGCTGTGCGGCTGTCGTGTCAGCGACGCTCTCGCCGTTGGCGATACGCTGGTCGAGCTGCTGGAGATAAGGGAGCACCTCGGCTGCGTTGTATGTCTCCCAGAACTCAAGGTTTGCAGAGCCCTGGAGGAGCTTGCGGACACGCTCAGGCTCGCGGACGCCAGGCATCTCGACCATGATACGTCCGTCTTGTCCTTCCAGCTTCTGGATGTTTGGCTGGACGACGCCGAACTTGTCGATACGGTTGCGTACAACGTTGAACGAGTTGTCTATGGCCGACTGCACTTCGGCACGGAGAGCGTTCTCCACCTCTGCGTCTGTAGACTGTGTGGAGACTTTACCTTTCAGCTGCTGTGTGGCGAACACCTCTGCGAGGCGGTGGCCAGGGGCAGCCTTGTGGTATGCGTTGATGAACAGGGAGATGAAGTCGGACTGGCTTGTCTCCTCTTCTTTCTTGGCTTCCGCGAGGGCTTTACGGTAAGCGGCGTCAGACTTGTGGTCGGCGAGCACGTCGATGACGTCCGGGACGCTTATCTCGAGAATCACGTTCATGCCGCCCTTGAGGTCAAGGCCGAGACCGATCTGTGTCTCGAGACACTTCTGGTAGGTGTAGACGCCAAGGTACTTCACAGAGTCCTTGTAGTCCTGCTGGGCAATCGGGTCTTTTATCTCGCTTGCCTTGCTGTCATAGTAACTTGTAGCTACCGAGAAGGAAAGGTAGAAGATACTTGCCAGTGTCAGGAGGACTGCTGTTACAATTACAATTCCTTTGTTTTGCATTTTTTATTATTTGTTTTTTGTTATTGTTTCGTTTCCGTAAAGTCTGCACATGCCCTTGTTGCGGTATGGAGCCAATGGGGGCTATACACAATATGCGTGCAAAGTTAATTAATTTTATCCAAATAAAAGAAAAAGTTGCTCGTTTTTTTCAAAAAGGCGGCAAAAACGTGGTTTGGCGGTCAGTGGTTTTGGGGTTGAGATAGCTGGGATAGCCTGAATGGCCGGGATAGCCGCAATAGATATTATAGACACTATGCCCCAAAACCGCCAACCTATAACCTGCAACCTGCAACCTAAAACCCAAAACCGTCAACCCTCTATCTTACAGTCTACTTGAGCTTCATGCGGCAGTAGATAGGGTAGTGGTCGGAGAGAGTGACGGACTTGTCCACGACGCAGTCGTAGACATCCCAGTGGTCGCTGCACATAATATTATCTATGCGTACGTACATGGAGTGGTAGTGCATGGAGTATCCTGCCCAATGGCCTGCCTCGCGGTAACAGTCGTTGAGATGGCGTGCTATGGTGTTGTGCACGTAAGACAGCGGATGGTCGTTGATGTCTCCGCAGAATATCAGGGGCGTGCCGCTGTTTGCGCGGACATAATCGTCGATTATCCTTGCCTGTGCCGACCTTATGACTGACGATTCGGCAAGTTTTGTGAGGAGAGTCTTCGACTCCCTCTTCATCTCCCTCCTGTCCGTGTTGCCGTGAACCATCTGGCTGAACATGCTCTTGTCCTCATTTGAGAATCCGACGGTCTCGAGATGGGCGTTGATTACCTTCACCTGCCGTCCGTCCATCTCCACGGTGAAGACGCCGGCGGCATTCTTGCTTGACCTTATGTGCAGCTTTTCCTTCGCCTTTATCGGATACTTGCTGTACATGGCTACCGTCACGCTGCCTGCGGAATCGCCCGTGAGAGTGTCGCTGTACTGGTAGATGCGGTCCATCTCGCGCCACAGCGAATCCTGTCCGACGATATTGGTGAACTCCTGTATGCACACGATGTCCGCCTCCGACTGTGTGATATACTCGAGTATGGGGTTCGGTTCGCCTTCAGGAACGTCGTCGGTGTTGAAGGCGTAGACATTGAACGACAGCACCTTGAGAGCGTCTTCCGGCACATCCCTGTATGTGTTTACGGGGAAATATGTCATCACGGGCGAATAGGCGAGCAGGAATCCGACGGCCGGCACATAGACCCTCTTCCAGTCCATGAAGAGCCATACCGCCACAAAGGCGGCGTTGGCGGCAAGGAATGCCGGGAAAGCAAACCCTGTAAGTTGCAGATATGTGAATTTCTCAGGGTCGAGATGCCCCGAAAAGCCTGTTGCCAGCATCATCGCGATAATGATGATGTTGGCTGCCAGGAGTATGCTTGTCGTCGCTTTTTTCATTTCAATTATCCTGTCAAAACCTTTTGTTCTCCCAGCCTTCTCCGTGCAGGGACGGCTCTGGGCGTCATCTCCTGTCGAAGAGTTTCTTGCGCTCCTCCATGGTAAGGGAGTCGTATCCCGAGCGTTTTATCTTGTCGAGGATGCGGTCTATCTCGGCCTGACGGCGTCGCTCCTTCTCGTTCTCGTCCTCGGGAGCCTTGCCGCCGGAGTCCTTGCCTCCGAATTTCGAGAAGAAATCCTTCACCTTCTCCATGAAGCTCCTGCGCTCCTTTATCTCGTATCCGTCCCATCCCTGGAACTGGTAGCGGTGCCTGTACTGGTATTTCCAGTAGTGTATGATGGCGTAGCCTATCGCCATGCCGCCGAGATGGGCTATGTGGGCGACGTTGTCCGACGATGTGCCGAGAGCCGAGAACAGCTCTATCGCCGCGTATATGCACACGAACCATTTGCCCTTGATAGGCACAGGCAACGGGAAGATGAATATCCTCTCCTCGGGATATGTCATGCCGAATCCGAGAAGTATGCCGTAGACGGCTCCCGAGAAGCCCACGGTGTTCCAGAGGTTGAGATATTCCGATGTCGGGATTATCATCCCTCCGATGCTCACGCTGTCGTAGGCGGCAAGTCCCTGCACGGCGTATGAGATGAACTGGGCGCACTCCTGGAACAGTCCTGCGCCTATGCCGCAGGCGAGGGTGTAGAAGAGGAAGCGCCTCTGTCCCCAGGCGTTCTCCACCGTGCAGCCGAACATCCATAGCGCAAACATGTTGAAGAACAGGTGTGCGGCATTGGCGTGCATGAACATGTATGTCACCAGCTGGTACAGGGCGAAGTCCTCCGCCATGACGAAGTGCAGGCCGAAGACGCTGTTGAGGTCGATGTCTCTCGAGAGCATCACGTAGTGGGCAAGGAATGCCAGCATGTTGATGATGAGCAGGTTCTTTGTGATAGGTGGTATCTGTCGCATTTTACGTTGGTTTTTATGGCTTGTGGTGTTGTCCTTCTTCCTCTTTCGGCGACCCTTCCGGGCGCATTGATGCCGTTATCCGTGCAGATGTCGCGGTCGTCGTGCCTCCGCAGGGACCGGGACACAGGCTTGACAGCCTTCTTGCTTGTTTTTGCGCAAAAGTACAAAAAAAAGCCCGAAAAGTCGTAAAAACAGCGTGAAAACGCATTTTTTTCGCTGATTTTAATAACTTTTTTGACAAATTTGTTTGTTTTCTGAAACTAAAATGCTAAATTTGCCGAATAATTATGTCGCAAACTCTTATTTTTCTTGCATTTAGGAGGCGAAGTACAGTATTAACTTTAATAAACAGCAAATTATGAACAAGACAGAACTGGTTGAGAAGGTTGCAGCATCTGCAGGTCTCACAAAGGCGGATTCAAAAAAGGCTATCGAGGCAACTCTCTGCGCCATCAAGGAGGCTCTTGCAGCAAACGATAAGGTTGCTCTCGTAGGTTTCGGAACATTCTCTGTGAACGGGCGCCCTGCTCGTGAGGGCATCAACCCTGCAACAAAGGAGAAGATCACAATCGCTGCAAAGAAGGTCGTGAAGTTCAAGGCTGGTGCAGAGCTCAGCTCCGCTCTCTAATACCTTGACAAAGCAATAAAGGCAAAGGCACTGTCCCGTCTCGGGGCAGTGCCTTTTCTGTCTTGTGATAGTGCCTTTTCTGTCTTGTGATAGTGCCTTTTCTGTCTTGTGATAGTGCCTTTTCTGTCTCGGGGCAGTGTCTTTTCTGTCTTGTGATGGGCAGACGTGCTGCGGAGGGTGACACTTTGGTGTGTCAGAGGTCACCTTTTGCGCAATAAACCGTCACCTTCCGCACGATGAGAGGTCACCTTTCATCCTGAAAGCCGACGCTTAGAAACTGGTATCCTTGTGTTTTTAGTCTATATCTTGTTGATATACAAAAAGTAAGGAGGTGAGAACATTGCTCTCACCTCCTTGGCTTATAGGTCGCGTAAAGTCACTTTCCTATCAGGATACAGTCCTTCTTGCATAGGCAGACATACGCTGTGTTTATCCTTACATGCAGGTCTACTATTTCACTACGACCTTCCTTCCGTTGCTGATGTATATGCCCTTGACAGGCTTCTTCACACGGATACCTTGTATCGTATAGACAGCATCGTCGCCGACGGCATTGCCTGTACCGCGGATTTCGTCTATCCCTGTGGAAGCGTTAGGGAAGTTGAGCATAGGAGCACCGTTCTCCACTTTCCACATGCAAGCGTCTGGGATGTTGATGGCTTCGGCATTGAGCGCGGCTACAGTGGCCTCTACCTCTTCTGCGGAGACAGCCTTGCAGTTTGTTACAGTACCTCCGGAACTGTTGCCCACATTGATGGCCTCGAGCGGTGTGGCGAAGTAGCGTACCTTGCAGGTGTCTGCCCAGTAGCAGTTCCTTGCCTCGGCAGGAGTGTTCCAACCGAGTTCAGGAGACATTGCACCACAGTATTTCAGGCTGGGGACGCTCCAGAAGCGTGGACCGGTCCATCCGCCGTAGTAGCAGTTGTTTATCATGGAATTGTTCAGCATCTTGCCTGTGAGGCCGCCCAAGTTGTTCTTTCCCCATATCCATGCGTCAGATGCGCTGTTGAGTATGCGACAGTTGTCGGCGTTGGCTATCAGTCCGGCGCTGTATGAGCCTCCGTCGAAGATGATACCGCTGGTGTAGCAGTTGAGTACAGTAGTGCCTATGGCGCGTCCCACGAGAAGGGAAGCATTGGAATTTCCTGCCACATAGCTGTCTTTCACTATGAGATTCTTGATTACAGCGCCGTCTGTCTCGTTGAAGATGGCGGCGATTCCTGATGCAGTATTCTTTACCATGCCTATGATGGCATGACCGTCACCGTCATATACTCCAGAAAATTTCTGGTAGTCATCGTCGTTGTTCTTCTTGCCGATTCCGGAGAATGTCCTGCTGCCTGACTTTAATGTGTATGTCTCAGGGTCTACATCAAGGTTCTCTTCCTTGAATCCTGGGACATTTGTCAGTCCAGGCTGCTCTGCCAGTGTGTGGCGTATCCATTTAATGCCGGCAAAGGTATTCTCGGAGAGTACGATATCCTTTGTCTGCTTGAAATACCTGCCTTTGCTGTACTTTCCACCGAAATAAGCCTCCACATGCGCCTTGTTCTCGACGTTTACGGCGAGTCTCATGAGCTGTTCAGGTGTCTCTATGAGATAAGGGTCGTCCTTCGTTCCACTGCCTCCGGCATACTCTTGTGCAGCATAGTGCTCCCACTGGTTTGCGGCATAGTTGGTCGCCGCGGCATCAATGTTGGCGGAGCTCTCCTCCGTTATCGGATCATCTCCAGGGAATACGCCGTCGTCTTCAACGCCTTCCTGCGGTGTGTCGTCCTTGTCGCTGTATGTCTTGCCGGCCTCCGCCTCGAGGCTGAGCGAACCGTTTACAGACATCGAGCGCAACGTATAGACATCACCTTCGCTGTATGTGGCGTCGTTGTATGAGTTTGTCGTGGCGAGAGCGAGGAAGCGTCCGTTCTTATAGACGAGATAACCCTTGGCGGCGTCTATCTTTGTCCATTCCAGTGCTCCTGCGTTGTTGGTGAACTTGGCAGGGCGGAGCGGTGAAGCCACCATCGGTTTCGGTGCGAATACGCCGTTGCAGTGTACGCTCTGCTCTGCTCCCTTGGCATAGACATACTCTGTGTTGAAGAGTTTGTTTATGAGTGCAGAGGTCATTATCTGCGGGTTATGGCTCTCGTCCTGTGTGATGCTCCAGCTCACACGCTTGGAGAGGTCGAGCTTGTTGCCGTCGAGATCCATGGAGCCGTACTCGCCGAGGTAACGTGTCGCGCCGGCGGACATCTCCACGAAGCCCACGTCGCTGATATGGTTGCCCATGCGGCAGTTGATGAAGTATGCGGCAGAAGACTGCTTGCCCCAGTTGCGTCCGAGATGTGACGACTTGGAGGCGATGCTGTTGTCGGCAGTCAGCGTACAGTTGCGCAGGAAGAGTCCAAGACCCCATACGTTGCTGTAGCCTGTCGCCTCGCTGGTGATGTCGCGTCCTACAGAGGCGAAATGGTTGCCCGGAGCGACGATGTATCCTGCCCTGTTCACCTGCTTTATCTCACAGGAGTCAAGGAATGCTATACCGCTGTCGAAGATATAGTCCACTGTTCCCTCTACATAGCACTTGTAGAGATATGAGCGGCTGCTGTCGTCGAAGCGCAGACCGTCCTGATTGGCTTTTATGGCGACGTTCTTCAGCGTCATGCGGTCACCACGGTTTGTCAGCGCCTCTGCCTGTCCTGCATCAGGACCTGCAGAGTTAACCACGGTGAAGTTCTCGCCGTAGAAGTCCATGCCCTCTACATACATTGTTGTTGTAACCTTCTCGTCATCGACCTCCTTGTGTGACTTGGCGCGTGTGATGACAACGCCGTCACGGCTCTCACCGAGTATTGTTATTACCGATGTTGCAGGGATTGTCACCTGCTCGTTGTATGTGCCGTTCTTTATGAAGATGAAGTTGCGTGCGCCGTCCTTTGAGCAAGCGTCCACGGCAGCCTGTACGGTGGTGAAATCGCCTGTGCCGTCAACTGCTACAATCTTCATGTATGAGCCTGGAGTGGTGAATGTGCCTGTAATATCCTCGCCCATGAGCGATGCAAGATATTTCTCCAGAGCCGTGTAGCCCTCGCCGTTGATATAGTTTCCGTCAGCGGCATTGTTCTTGTCGAAGCCGTTGGCGTCCTCCCATGCGTCAGGCATGCCGTCGCCGTCGGTGTCCCATGCCTCAGGACGACTATCCTTTTTCTCGCCTGGGTAATAGTATGAGCCGTTGGCGTTCTTCTCCATCTCCGCGTCAAGAGGGTCATCGATGATGCCGTAGATTCCTCCGTCGCCAAAGGTTCCTCCGTATGTGGAAGTGCCGTCGGTAGCCTCCTTTACAAGGCGCAGTTCTATGCCGTCACGTGTGATACAGCCAGCCTTTGCCAGTACATCCTTGTAGGCTTCCTCGGCTGTCTGCATCTTGTCCTTCATGGTATACTTGGAGATGTCGAAGCGGTAGCCGGGATAGAATGTCTCAGGCACAAGCCAGTTATCCATGAGTTTGATTAGATTAGGATTCTCGTTTACGACACCATTCTTGTTATTTTTAGTAATGCCGGCGTGTCCTTCCATATAGTTTCCGCTGAGATGCCACTCCGAAACCATCGTGGCATGCGATGGAATCATGAACTTATATTTTATAGGGCTTGACATTGTATGTTTGGTAGCAGGCCCCGGCTTGTAGTAGTTGTTGCAGTAGTTCACCTGATGGCCGCTATACAGACCGTTCTGGTCGTTCTCACCGCCGTATACGGCTCCCTGGCTTCCCCAGTTGCAGATGACGTTGTTTAGGAACTCGTTGTAGACAACGACATCGCCGGCACTCTTGCGTGCACCCTGGATGCGTGGCGAGCGGCTGTTGTTGTGGATGAGCATGTTGTGGTGGAATGTGCTCTGTGCACCTCCCCACTGGCAACCGAAGGAGCGCGGCTTGCCTTTATGGTGTCCGGCGTCGTAGAGTCCTTCGTGCAGTATGCAGTACTGGTAGGTCTGGAGGTGTGATGTCTGGTTGTTGACAATCTCCTCGGCACTCCATCCGAAGGTACAATGGTCGAAGATGACATTCTCCGCATTCTCCGCGCAGAGAGCCTGATCAAGAGTTCCCTGTACATTGTTTACGAGATCGGAGCCGTCAAAGCCCTTGGAACTCGTGCGGAATCGCATGTTGCGCACGACGACATTCTTGGCTCCATTGATGCTGAACATGCGCGGATATACTGTTATTCCCTCGCCAGGAGCTGTCTGTCCGGCAATGGTGATGCCTGTAGAGCGTGTGATGCGCAGCACGTCTTTCAGGATAATCCAGCCCGAGACGTTGAAGACGACAGTCACAGGTTCGTTGGGATACTGCTTTACAGCCCAGCGGAGAGAGCCCACCGGCGGATTGACAGCATCGTCCTCAAGTGTAGTGACTGTCACGACGCGTCCTCCGCGTCCACCCGTGGCATACTTTCCGAAGCCCTCGGCAGTAGGAAAGGCCGGTGTCTGCTGCCATGCCTTGGGGAGGTCAAACGACTGCGCCTGTGCAAGGCCTGCCCATATGCAAAGCATGAGAGCGAGTGACAATAGTCTTTTTCTGTTCATTTTGTCAGGTTTTAGTGTTAGTGATAATTATATAGTACCAAATGGTCTTTCATTAAGCCAGTTGGGTTATATGAAGCCTGTTTTAAGCCTGCCTTTTATGGTAAGACTCTGATTTTCCATGCCATAGCAGAAATCCCTATATCGACGTACCCGATATACCATGTCTGGTTTTGACAGGCAGAGCCGCAAGTCATTGTAGACTACTATAGCACAGATGGATTCAAAATAATATTTTGATAGGGCAAATTTATAAAAATTATGATATAAAATAGTGTACCAAGACACTTATTTAACGTTATTTATGTTATAAATGCCTTGTTGCGGAAATAAGTGTAAATGTAATTACGGTTTTTACAAATCTCAGTTGTGGGAGCAAGAACTCCCTGCATTTTACTTGCTCATTTCCAGCCATTCATCTATCGTGCCGCTCTTTGACGAGAAGTTGACCCCTATACAATGGATACGGCGGGAATCGGAAACATAAGGAAGAACATAGCCCTTCTCTTCTATCTGACGCAAAGCGTTATCAGCAGAGCCGTCAAGTTTGAATTCAAAGATATACACATCGTTGGCTGTCTCTACAATACAGTCGGCACGTCCTTTGCTGTTCTGCTTCTCTGTATATACAGTGTAACAGCTTATCATACGCATGATGAGGTATATTGTGTAGTGGAAATAGCGTTCACGCTCTGCTTCACTGTCTTTGCGGCGCATGGTGTAAGGTATGTCTGCAAGGAAGGATGTAAACAGGTCACGCATAGCGTCTGTATCACCGTCTCTCATAGCCATCACGACATTGATGACCCAGCTGTCAGTGCCAGTCCTTTTCTTGAAATAGTTTGCTGCCACCAAAGAGACAAATCCGCTTTTCACCTCATCGTTGGGGAAATCGAGCTTATAGGCATTGACGTCTGGGGCATAGTCCTTAACTGTGAGATAACCGCTTTGATATATCATCGGCAACGGCATCTCGACATCTGCCTTATAGTCGATGAATTCTTTCTCCTGATAATATCGGCCTGTGAAATCATTGAGATTTTCCTGCGTATGATTGAGCAAGCGGATAAGATATGACGGTGTGCCAGTCTTGAACCAGTAGTCGTCGATTTTCATGGCATCAAGCGCATTGAGCACGCTGAAAGGATTGTAGATGTCTTTCATCTCTTCTGAGAAATGATAGCCGTCATAACGCTTTTTAAGCATAGCCTTCATATCCTCTTCTGTACATCTGTACTTTACCGCCATCTCGGCAATGCGTGCACGGAAAACACTGTGAAGCTCTTCTTCTGTGATACCACATAGAGATTCGTACCGGGCATCCATACTTATATCCTTAGGCTGATTGAAACCACTGAACACGCTGACCTGTGAGAATTTGGTGACACCGGTCAGCAATACAAACCGCAGATCCTGGTCTGCAGCCTTGAAGACCGAGTAGAAGCCTTTTAACAGGTCACGGTGTATATCCTCCAATCGTTGTGGAATATTATCGGATGTCAAAACTGAATCATTTCCCATTATACCTGTATCAAGGACATCAAGTATGGGCTTGTCATATTCGTCTATAAGGACCACGGCACGGCGTCCTGTCTTTTCGTGTGCTCTCCTCAGCACATAGCGGAAGCGTGCACCTATAGTCGTCTGCAAAGGATCACGCCCGTACTCCTGTTCCCATGCCGCTACAGTTCCTTCTATCATTTCTTCAAGAACTCCAGGCTTGGTGAAATTCTCACCGTTGAAATCTATATGAAAGACAGGATGCTCTGCCCATTCTTTCTCAAGACCGTAGACAGCAAGCCCGCGGAACAGTTCACTATTACCCAGAAAATAATATTTCAGTGTAGAGACAAGCAGACTTTTCCCGAATCGCCGTGGACGACTGAGGAAATATGTTTTGCCGTTTGTGACCAAGTCGTATATCAGTTTGGTCTTGTCTATATAGACATAACCGTCTTCAATGATGCTTTTGAAATCCTGTATTCCTATGGGGTATTTCATGCCGTATGGAGTTTGTTGCTTTTGTAAAGATAATGCAAACCGAGCGCAATCAAGCTCGCTTGGAATTACTGAGGTGCAGCTTATCTTATGCAAAGATAATGATAATTATTCTTTCTGTCAAGAAATATTTGGGAAAAGTGACTACAAATACACATCAAAATGTACATTGGGGTCAAAGCATAAGCATCGCTGACGGCTGTATCTTCAATAAATGGCATATACGGCCGGCAGTCATGAGATTTGGCTCTGACTTCCCGGAGACGAAATCGTTGATGCGTGTCGTACTTAGGCCGAGCTCCTTTGCCAGTTGCTTTTGTGTCATCTTGTTTTCACGAAGACCATCGGCAATAAGTTCTGCGACCGTCGGTTTCTCTATAGGGAAATGTTCCTTCTCATATTCTATGACAATGTCAGACATCATCATAAGTTCCACAGCCTTAGGGGAATCCAATGGCGTGCTGTCGTCAACTACAGGAAGCAGTTCCTCTACTCTTGCCTGTGCCAGTCTATATTGCTCTTCTGTTATCTTTCTCATAATGATGTCGAATTATATTGTTGAAGCATCTATCTTGTCATATTCCTGATGGGTTCCAACAAAACGGACGAATATAAATCCCATGACGAATTTTATCACGACGATTAAACGGTATTTGTTTCCACCGATATTAAATACATAATGTTGGTTTCCCACAAAATCAACGGAGCCGAAATCTTGTCGCACTTCTGCGAAGTTATGCCATTCTGCGTTTTCTGCTGTCTGATACCATCGTTCTAAAGGTATCTTCGCTTCCTCATTGCCCGGCTGTTCATAGAACTCTCTGAGCTTTCTGTGTGATACGACTATCATTGCTTATTATTTTATGCAAAACTAACAAATAAGTTCTGCATTACAAAATTATTGTTTAGTAAAATCCCACATTTGAGAATATTTAACAAAAACATCCGCGTTATCTGCACAATCTGCGTGCTGTAAACATTATCACGCAGATGACGCAGATTTTAAACCATCAGGATACAAAAGAAACATGGGGAAACCGTGACGGCTTCCCCATGTCGTTATATATAGGCGTAATAGCCGTTTCTATATGAGAACAGGCAAATTACTTAACGCGCTGACCTGCGATGTTGAAGTCGCCGATCATGATCTGACCGTTCTTGAAGACCTTCTTAGGAGCAACCTTTGTTGCCTCTACAGCCTCTACATTCTCGATGCCTGTGCCTTGTCCAGGAACGAACTTGATTTGATGCAGTGTAAGGTTCTTGTTTGCACCACCAACGAGGAGGTATGTACGATCTGCCTTTACAGCACCTTCTACGTATGCAGGAGCACCCTTTACTGTTACGTTTCCGTCTTTGTCGAGTTCTACACCGTCATTACGGAAATTGTTGTAAGAAACGAAAGAGCTCGGCTTGCCTGCGAGAATTTCGTCTATAGATGACACGTCTATGATACCTATAGAACGAGAGTTGTCGCCAGCGTAAACACCGAAGCCAAGAATGCCGTCAACCTTAGGAGTAACGGCGAAGATACCGTGATTGCCAGTCTTCAGTACAGACATGTCATCCTCAAGATTCTCCGGCTCGTTGCCTTTCCAGTTATTCTGTGCGTAAGAAGAACCAACGTTCATGTAGCCGTTGTAGTTAGGGAAGTCCTTCTGCATGTCAGAGCATTTACCTCCTGAGAAGTAGACAGGAGTCTTGTCCACAGCTGCTGTCATTGTAAACTTGTCATTGTCGATGACTGTATAGCCTGCAGGGAGAGCCACGCCAATATCCCATGCATCTTTTACCCACTGGGCGTCGAAATTGGCTTTTACTTCGTCAAGAGTTGTAGTCACAGCATAAGTGTTTGGTTCAACCTCTGAGTAGAGTTGGAACGTCTGTGCATGGACACCGATAGCCATCAGTGCAGATGCAACGAGAGTAAAGATCTTTTTCATAATTCTTTTACTTTTTGTTAGTTAATAAATAATTGAATAAATATAAATAACGTGTTATACGTATTTCTTTATTTGCCTATGGAGATGCTGTCCTGTATGGGGCTGCACTCCAAAGGCTTTTGTTTTGTGCGGTATCAGATGCCGTATGTCATCAATATCCGTTCGTGCCGAACTCGTCAGGATTTGCTATCTGGTCGAGGAATTCCTGTGGTATAGGGCGCACAGTGTGTTTCTTGTTGTCGAATGTCGTGATGAACGGGTTCATGCCCTTCTGTGTAAGATATTCGGCTGTGAGGCGTCCTGTACGCTTGAGGTCGTACCAGCGCCACTGCTCTCCGCAGAGCTCGCGTGCACGCTCTTTCAGGATATAGTCGATGGTCATCTCGTTGAGTGTGACATCCATCTCTGCCGCATCGCCGGCTACGGCAGCGTGGCGGCGTACAGCGTTCAGGTATTTCAGTCCGTCTTCCGGATGTCCGGCAGTGATAGACGCTTCTGCGGCGATGAGGTAGATATCCGTGAGGCGGAGGATAGGAATATCCATCAGACAGTACTGGTTGGTATAGACATACTTGAAGCTGTGCCATTTCTTCCATGACGGGAAGAGATTACGGAAATATGTGAACGTCGGTTCTCCTCCATACTTGTCGCTGTTTTTGTCTTCCATGTTGAAATAGTCTGAGATGCCTACACAGAGACGCTTGTTGACAGCGGTCTTCTCTGAGTCGAGCTCCCAGTTAGGGGTATAACATGCCAGTGCGTCAGGGATGTCCTCGCGCTCATAAATCTCGCTGGAGTTGTTGCTGGCAGCATAGACATTCGCGCCAGGGAACTGGAGATTCAGGTTAGCTCCTGTGATGAGTGACGAAGCTATGCGTCGGCCTGCCAGTGTTTTGAAATACGGGTCATCGGTTTTCTTTCCATAGCGTTCCAGTACAGGAAGCTGCATAGTGAGTTGCTGACCATAATACTTATAATAGAAGGCCTGCTCGAAGCGTGTATCGGCAGTGCGCTCTGGCGCTGTCTTCCCCTCAGGAATCTTTGCGAGGTTTATGAGTTCCTGATTTGTCTCGGTCTTAGGGAGTTTTGGCTCGAAACACTCAGTGAGGAGGTAGAGTGTAGGACTCCATACTGTGGCGTTGTCGCGTCCGTAGCGGAGGCCGGAGCCACGCACACCGAAGTTCTGTGCCTGCGAGCTTATCTTCATCATGTAGTACTGGAAGGAGCGTCCGCGGTTCACGCCCTCCGGGTTGTATGCGTTCTCATGGTCTACAGCCTCGGTGAAGAGCACCTCGCGGTTGCTCTTGTTGTTGTCGCCGTCCCACATCTGTGCGTCGCCGCTCTTTGTGGCGGTGCTGGCATACAGTCCGCAGTCGAAGTCACGGGCGTTGTCTATGAGTTCCGTGGCTGTCTCGAATGCCAGGTCGGCATATTTCTTGCGCTCTGCGCTTCCCTCTGGGTAGAGGCGTGTGCGCTGGAGATAAGCCTTCGCGAGCATACCATAGGCGGCCTTTCTTGTCGCGCGTCCGCGCTCTGCCTGTGTGACAGGGAGGTTTTCGGCGGCGGTCTTGAGGTCTTCGATAATCAGGTCATAGAAGTCCTCTTCTGAAGAGCGGTAGCAGTTCTCGGCGGCGATGCCCGATTCGGCGAATGATTCCTTCTGGAGTACCACTCCGCCCCACTGCTCCACGATATGGAAATTGGCGAAGCCACGCAGGAAATACGCTTCTGCCACCTTTGCCTTGATGCTTTCCGCTGTAAATTCCGTGCCCTTGTTCTGATAGGCTATGGCAGTATTGCAGTAGCCTACGATGGCGTAGAGGGCGTTCCATATTACCTTTACGGTGCCCGTACTTGGCGTGAGGTCCTCGTTATAGTTGGTGAGGTCGCCGTGTCCGCCGTTGCGCGAGCCGTTTTTCCAGAGGTCTGTACCCATCTCCATGAGAGGGATGCCGTCGACTTTGCCATACATGAAGTATACGTTCTCGTAGCAGGAGTTTACGATGGCATTCATGCCTGCCTGGGTGGTGTAGACCTTATCCTTGTCAAGGGCAGAGTAGTTGGTCTCGTCGAGCGAGCAGGAAGCTACTGCGAGAGACATGGCTGCAATGCCTATATATAATGTTTTTCTCATTATGTTCATTATGGATTGTTAGTATGAAGATATAAAGATGGGGTGGTTAGAATGATGCGTTGACACCGAATACCAGAGTCCTGTAGAGAGGGAACTTGTCGCTGGCGTTGTTCTCAGGGTCCATGCCCTTGAGCATGTCGCTCTTGCTCCAGATGAATGGATTCTGCACGGTGGCATAGATGCGGAAGCGTGTCATGTTGATTTTGTTCAGCACGCTCTTTGGCAGAGAGTAGCCAAGAGTGATGTTCTTGATCTTGAAGAATGAGCCGTCAACATAGCGCATGGCTTCCTTCTGGGCACCGGTTGGGCTTGCTCCGATCTCGTGGCGTGGATACGCGTTGGTCGGGTTGGTCGGTGTCCAGTAGTCATAGCATACCGGCTGATTCTTGTCGTCCATGTATGACAGGAGTTCACCGTTGATCATCTGTCCCCAGCGCATAGAGCACATGATGCTGAGGTCGAAGTCCTTCCATTCGAACTGGTTGGAGAAGCCGAGAGTCCAGTCTGGTGTCTTGTGGCCGAGTATCTGTTTGTCGGTCGTGGAGACGCCGTAGGTATGGTCGCGTGTGAAGTATTCACGCTCGCCGTTTGCGTTTTCCTTGAAGTATGCGCCCGTATAGGTCTTTGTCACGGTCTCGCTTGCGCCAGTCTCAGGATTCGTTACTGTCTCGTCGCGTGTGTACTGGTAAGAGCCGTCCCATACAAGTCCAGGGACATTGATGCGCACGTCGCCTGGCTTGCTGCCGAAGCAGGCTGCCATGTCTTCCTGTCCGAGCTGCCAGATACCGTCCTTCTTGTATCCGTAGAAGGTGTTCACAGGTTCGTCGAGGAAGAGGTTGAGGGCTATGAGCTCACTGGTGGTGACGTTGTTGCCGAGGTTGATTTCCTTGAGTTTCTCAATGTTCTTTGCAAAGGTGAGGGTAGTGCTCCACGAGAAGTTCTTTGTCTCTATGTTGCGGCTGTTGATGGTTACCTCGATACCCTTGTTCTTGATGCGTGCGATGTTTGACATCTTCTTGTAAGGAGCCTTGGCATGGTAGAGGCCGAGGGCTGTAGGCAACGGGCGGTTGTACAGCACACCCTTGGTGTCTGTCGTGTAATACTCGATGCTACCGTCGATGCGGCTTCCGAGGATGGCGAAATCAAGACCGAAGTTCCAGTTGTATGACTTTTCCCATGTCAGCTCGTTGTTAGCCACGTTCTGTGTGAGGATGTATGTCTGCACGCGTCCTCCGCCGAGGTTGAGAGGGTTGGCGGAGCTTGTCACCTCTGTGGTGGTGACATAAGGCGAGATGTTGGCGTTGCCTGTGACACCGTAGCCGACACGGAACTTGAGGTTGTCGAGCCAGTTGCGTGTGCCTTTCATGAAGGCTTCGTCGGAGATGCGCCAGCCTGCTGAGAAGGCAGGGAATGCACACCACTTGTTATAGAGCTGTGACGCTCCGTCCCAGCGGATGGATGCCGAGAAGAGATACTTGCCGAGGTAGTTATATGTACCGCGGAAGGCGTAAGACATCTTTGCTGTCTCCTTGTATTCTGATGAGACATCTGGTATAAGGCCGCCTTGGAGGTGATACCATTTGAATCCGTCGAACTCGAACTGCTCGTTCGTTGCCGTCGCGCTCTCGTTGTTTGTCTTCGAGTATTCTGTGATGCCTGTCAGCGTTATGCTATGGTTGCCAAGGTCGAGACCGTATGTGAGGATATTCTGCCATGTATAGCTCCAGCTGTTTCTCGAGTCGTAGCTTGAGATACGCTTGTTGTCTGATGAGCCGGAGAGCTTCATGAATGTGTCGAGACCGTCCCACAGTCCTCCGCGGCTGTGGCTTAGAGTTGCGCTGATAAGCGACTTGTATGTCAGGCCCTTTATTGGCTTTATCTCTATGAACGGTGCGATGTTGACGTTCGTGCGCTTTGTGTTGTTCTCATACGCATTCGGCTGGTCGTCGGCCAGGATGTTGATGTATGAGTTCATGTCGTCTATAGGACGCTGTTTCAGAGAGCCGTCCTCGTTGTAGACATCGCCGAGCGGAAGGTAGTTGAGGGACTTCGAGAGGCGTGAGTTGCGCTTGTCCTGGTTGCGGTATGTCACTGTGCTCTGGAAGCCTACGCTGAAGACCTTGTTTACATTATATGTAGTACCTGCGCGGAATGTCAGCTGCTCCATCTTGTCGTCCTTGTAGAGGCCCTTTTCCTGCTGGTAGCCTGCGCTGAGGTAGCTCTTTTGGTGCTCTGTGCCTCCGCGTAGGGAGAGCGAGTAGTTTTGCTCCATACCGGTATGGAGTATCTCGTCGCGCCAGTTTATCCATTTTCCTTGGTTGTATGCGTCCACGGCTCCGGTAGTGAGGCCTACGACATTGAAAAGTTCCGTGATGTCTTCCGGCTGGCGACCTTCACGTGCCACGAAGCCTTCGGTAATGAAATCTATCCATGCCTGTCCTGTGTAAGTCTCAGGATATGAAGGGAATGCGTTGACGCCGATATATCCGTTGAAGTCTACTTGTATCTTTCCTGTTATGCCCTGCTTTGTGGTGACGATAATCACGCCGTTTGCGCCGGCCGCACCGTAGATGGCGGTAGAAGAAGCGTCTTTGAGGACATCGATCGTCTCGATGTCGTTAGGATTTATATCGTCGATGTTGCCACCCTGTACACCGTCGATGACATACAGAGGTGCACAGCTGGCGTTGAGCGAGCGGTTACCGCGCAATAATATATTAGGTGAGGAACCTGCCTGTCCGCTCTCACGTGTGATGTCAAGTCCGGAGATACGTCCCTGAAGGCCTTCCATGGCGTTCATGACAGGGGCTTTCTTGATATCCTCGCTCTTTACTGATGATACGGCGCCGGTGAGGTCGCGCTTCTTCTGCGTGCCGTAACCGATGACCACGACTTCGTCCATGATATGAGAGTCGGGCTCGAGCTTGACTTTCATGCCGTTACGTGCCTTGACGGTCTGCGTGGTGTAGCCGACATAGGAGAATTCGAGCATAGTGCCGTTGGCGACATTGAGGGAGTAGTTGCCGTCAATGTCGGTGATTGCAGCAGCCTGTGAGCCTTTCGCCTTTACGGTCACTCCGATCATAGGCTCTCCTTGCTCATCGACGACTGTGCCGTGGATGGCGCTCTGCTTTGCTTGCTGGAAGGTGTTTGTGCTGATGTCTGCAAATGCCGGGCTTTGAGGTAATATCATTACCCCTCCCAGTGTAAGCATGACTTTCAGTACACCATAGCTGAAAATGTTCTTTTGCATAATTCGGTCAGTTGAGTTTATGAATAAAGTTATGTTCTTCCAGTTTGAATGTCTCCAGTAGACTCTGCCTCTGATTAAATATAGTATATTCAATTAATACAGGTGTGCCTTCCCTGACAGTGATGGGAATAATTCTCTTGCTGTGATAGGTTTTCCGCGCGGTTAGTCAAGTTAGTTTCCCTGTATAGTCAGCCTCAAAAGTTGTTAGTTGTACAATTAAGTGCCTGCAAATATACGGAATAATATTAAAAAACGCAAACAAAAAGCAACATTTTTTACAAAAAGGTATGGAAAAAAGTGTATTTTCCACTTAAAATATAGTTTTGTGACATGTTGTCGTGCGTTTTTACGGTTGTATGGTTATAATGTTATATGGTGATGGCCGTAATAGACGTTATAGCCGAGATTGGAAATGTGCGTTTATATACGGTTATGTGGTGATATGGTTGTCGGTATATTGCGTGGAGCGGAATCTGCATGACACGGGCATTACAGCACGCGGATTTCGCAGATTTCGCAGATTTTTTAATCTGACCTTACCGGTAAAAAAGCAAAAGACAAAAAGCCCTATAACCGTAGTTAGTGGTTTAGCGGTTTGGATAGCAGGAATAGAAACTGTTATTAGTATAACCGTATAACCGTATAACCGAAAAACCGTAGTTAGTGGTTTAGTCGTTTAGTTGTTTGGTGGTTTGGATAGCAGGACCAGCCGTAATGGAAGCTGTTGTCCGCATAACCGTACAACCGTAAATAACCGTAAAACCATTTTTTTACAATCTACAGGGTTATGTAACGATAACAGCCTCTTTACAATGAATAATCCACTGGTTTGTGATATAAAAACCAGTGGATTATTATGTGGAGTTATAAGTCTATTATTGTATGCTCTTGACAAAGTCTGGTGGCAGATTCATGATGGTTGCTATCTGCTCATTTGTCATTCCCGACTGTTTCATCATACGTATAGCCTTGGCGATTCCTTCTTTCTCGCCTTCAGCTCTTCCTTCCGCTCTTCCCTCGGCACGTCCTTCCGCTCTACCTTCCTCCCTTTCTGTATTGATATTGTCCTTGAGGATGACAATATTGTCGAGATGACGGTAGTACGCCTTGAGCTCTTCCTTTGACATGCGG
>JAFTQG010000017.1 GCA_017462915.1 Prevotella sp.
AGTTATGGTTATGGTTATGGTTAGGGTTAAAGTTATGGTTGTAGGAAAGTAATCTCCGTATAACCGCTAAACCGTACAACCGTATAACCGTCAACCGTCAAACTTCTCGTTTCATCTGCAAAATTAATTAATTTTTTTGGTTATTAAAAATAAAATAGGTACTTTTGCAGAAATAAAGATTGAATGATGGAACAGATACTACGCTATTTCCCAGATCTGACGGAGAAGCAGAAAGAGCAGTTTGCCATGCTTGATGCTCTCTATCACGACTGGAACTCAAAGATAAACGTCATCTCACGCAAGGACATAGACAATCTCTACGAACACCATGTCCTCCACTCCCTTGCCATAGCCAAGGCCCTGCGTTTCCGTCCCGGCACGAAGGTGCTGGACTTCGGTTGCGGAGGAGGTTTCCCCGGAGTGCCGTTGGCAATAATGTTTCCAGAGGCGCAGTTCCGCCTCATTGACGGTACAGGCAAGAAGGTGCGTGTGGCACAGGAGGTTGCCGACGCCATAGGGCTGGAAAATGTCGACGCCTGCCATATCCGCGGCGAGGAGGAGAAGGGACAGTATGACTTCGTTGTCTCGCGTGCCGTGATGCCTCTTCCCGATTTGGTGAAGATTGTCCGCAAGAACATCGCCCGTCAGCAGCGCAACTCCATGCCAAACGGTATCTTTGTCTTGAAAGGCGGCAATCTCGATGGGGAGATACAGCCTTTCCGTCGTGTAGCGGAGAAGACGGAACTGTCGGCATGGTTCGAGGAAGAATGGTTCAAGGAGAAATACCTTGTCTATCTTCCTATGGCGTGACATGCGTCAGTCTGCCATGTATGGCTTGTTTCCGTCATGGCGGAAGATACCTGCCGGCATGGGTGCCAGTGTATGAAATAGTCTTTTAAATAATATCTCAGAATACACCAGACTTTGGATTTCTCAACAATAACACAAATAGACCTGTGGTGGATGCCACTGCTGTCGGGAGAACATTCGCTGTTCTTCGACGAGCTGGCGCTCACGCTGACGTCGGGACTGACATGGATTCCGCTCTATCTGACGCTGTTTTTCGTAGTCGTGAAGAACAATGAGACGATGATGCAGATACTCCTTGCGGTGCTGGCGGCAGGTGTCTGCATACTCCTTGCCGACGGTATGGCTGACGGAATAATAAAGCCTATGGCTATGCGTCTGCGCCCTCTCAATGACCCGGATGTGCGTCCTCTGCTGGATATCGTGCCAGGAGTGGCGAACAAGAACTACAGCTTCTTCTCTGCACATGCGTCAAATACGATGTCGCTCTGTGTCTTCTTTTCCCTTCTGATGAGAAACTGGCGGCTTACTGTAGGTATGGTGGTGTGGTCACTGGTGAACTGCTGGACGAGGATATATCTCGGAATGCACTATCCTTCGGACATCGCCGTTGGACTGCTGTGGGGCGCGACGGTGGGCACCGGCGTGTATTACGGCTACAGGTATTTCTACTTCAAGGTGACGGACAGGCTGCATTTCATCTCCTCCCAATACACGAGGACAGGCTATGCGCTTGCCGACATCAACCTTGTAGTCAATGTATTACTGCTCATTTCGCTTTATGCGATATTCAGGGCTCTTATCCTTGCATGATGAACAACGACCCAAGAAACATAAAGATATCAGACTATGACTATCCGCTCCCAGACGAGAGGATAGCGAAATTCCCGCTTGAGAAGCGTGACCACAGCAAATTGCTGGTCTACAACCGCGGGGAGATAAGTCATACACAATTCCACCATCTCCCGGAACTGTTGCCGGAGGGCGCACTGATGATTTTCAATAATACACGCGTCATACGTGCACGCCTTCATTTCCGCAAGTCTACGGGAGCACTGATAGAGGTGTTTCTCCTCGAACCCCATGTCCCTGCCGACTACGAGCGGATGTTTCAGGTGCAGGGAGAGTGTGAGTGGCTGTGCCTTATAGGCAACATGAAGAAGTGGAAAGACGGTGCGCTCTGCCGCACATTCCTCGTGAAAGGGGAGGAGACAACGCTCTCGGCAGAGCATATCGGAACACAAGGCACAAGTCAGGTGGTGAGATTCCGTTGGGACGGAGACGCCTCTTTTGCCGATGTCATAGACGCCGCAGGAGAACTGCCGATACCGCCTTATCTCAACCGTGATACGCAGGAGAGCGACCTCACTACATACCAGACGGTCTACTCGAAGATAAAAGGCAGTGTCGCGGCTCCTACCGCCGGACTTCATTTTACGGACAGTGTCCTTGCCGACATAGACCGTCACGGTATAGAGCGCGAGGAACTTACGTTGCATGTCGGTGCCGGGACGTTCCGTCCAGTGAAGTCAGAGCTTATCAGTGGGCATGACATGCACACCGAGTATGTCTCCGTGCGTCTGCATACCATAGACAGGCTTCTCGCACACGGTTGCCGAGCGATAGCTGTGGGCACGACGTCCGTGCGCACTCTGGAGAGCCTGTATTATATAGGATGCCATATACTGGAGCATCAAGACTGTGTCACGGATACAGACCTGCATGTCAGACAATGGGAGCCTTACGAGGCTTCGGAAGGAAAAGCAGAGGTCAGTGCGGAGGCGTCTCTCAGAGCCATCCGCAACTATCTTGTGGAAAACGGTCTTGAAGTGCTCAATGCTTCTACGCAGATTATCATCGCGCCGGGTTACAGATACCATATCGTCTCGCGCCTTGTAACCAATTTCCACCAGCCACAGTCGACACTGTTGCTCCTTGTCTCAGCCCTCGTCGGCGACGACTGGCACAGAATATACGACTACGCCCTGGACAATGATTTCCGTTTCCTGAGCTATGGCGACTCGTCTCTGCTCATTCCTGACGGAGAATAACAGTAGATAAAAAGAAAAACATAATGAAAATAGGTGATAAAGTAAGTTTTCTCTTTGACAAAGGCGGCGGAAAGGTAGCTGCCATCAAGGGAAATATAGTATATGTAGAGGACGAGGACGGTTTCCAGATACCTACTCCTATAAATGAAGTCGTCGTGGAGTCTTCGGCTGACAGCTATTCCACAGGCAATATGGTGAAGGCCATGCAGAGCATGGAACGCCGCCAGCAGATACAGTCGGACGGACGTAGCATGAAGGCTTTGCTCAATGAAGGGCTTGACGATGATGTGGAGGGGATGATGGAAATGCCTGACGATGACCCGGCCATGAAGGACATCACGTTCAAGGCTCCTGTAGAGGAGCGCAAGGGAGGCAATCTTCTCAGCGCTTATCTTGCCTTTGTACCGGAGGATGTCAAGAAGGTCACTGACACACAGTTTGACGCTTATCTTGTCAATGACTCGAACTACTATCTGCAGTATACCTACCTGTCTGCTGAGAACAATAACTGGCATCTGCGCCGACAGGGTGTGCTGGAACCGAACACCAAGGAGTTCATTGAGGAGTTCTCTCAGCGTGAGGTGAACTCACTGAGCCGTGTATGTATACAGATGACGGCATATAAGGAGGACAAGCCTTTCGCTCTGAAGAGTCCTCTGAGCGTGCAGATGCGCATAGACCCTGTGAAGTTCTACAAGCTCCATACGTTCAAGCCGAACGATTTCTTCGAGGAACCGGCGTTGCTTTATACCATCGTGGAGAACGACAAGGTCGCACGCTCGATAAATCTTGACCCGGACAGCTTGAAAGAGGAGATGTATGCCAAGCCTGAGGAACTTGAGAAGCTCAGCACAATGAATACCGCTCCTGTGCGCCACGGCCTTGAGGATGCTGAGGTCGTAGACCTTCATGCCGAGAAACTCCTTGACAGCACCGGTGGCATGTCGTCGGCAGACATCCTCAACTACCAGCTTGACAAGTTCCGCGAGGTGATGAAGAGCCACCGTCATGAGAAGGGGAAGAAGGTGATCTTCATACATGGTAAGGGTGAGGGAGTGCTCCGCCATGCCATAATCCATGAGTTGAGCTACCGATACCGTACATGTACATGGCAGGACGCGTCATTTCAGGAATACGGATATGGCGCGACACAGGTGACTATAAAATGATAGCTTGAGGTTGCAGACGGTTATACGGTTGTGCGGTTGTAAGGTGAAATGGCAGATTGCCTCATCTGAAACCAATCATCCCCAGCCGCATAGCCCGTCCAACCGCATAACCTTATAACCGTAAAAACCACCAATATGACAAACCACGGATTCATCACATTGGCTGCGGCTGTACCGTCAGTGCGCGTTGCCGATGTAGCATACAATACAGAGGAGATAGAACGACTTGTGGCAGAAGCCGAGGAGTGTGGTGTGGAGCTCCTTGTCTTTCCGGAACTGTCTGTGACAGGATACACCTGCCAGGATCTCTTCCGCAGCGAGCATCTGCTTGATGCTTCAGACGAGGCACTGAACATTCTCTGCGACTTCAGCATCGGCAGGGCGATAACATTCGTCGTCGGTGCTCCACATCGGCAGGATGACAGACTTATGAACTCTGCCGTGGTGATATGCAACGGCGAGCGCCATTATGTCCACAAGACATATCTTCCTAATTATAACGAGTTCTACGAGAAACGCTGGTTCTCTGTCGAGGCTGTCTCAGCAGAGCCTCTTCTCTTCCGGCTTCCGTCTGGAGTGACTTTCGGTGTGGAGATATGCGAGGACCTTTGGTCTGCTCTTCCTCCATCAAGCCGTCTTGCAACGGCAGGGGCTGACATCATCCTCAACCTTTCCGCTTCCGACGAACTTGCGGGAAAGCATCAGTATCTCCTCTCGCTTCTCTCACAGCAGAGTGCACGCACGATGTGCGGATATGTCTACAGCTCGGCAGGCTTCGGCGAGTCCACACAGGATGTCGTGTACGGAGGAAACGCCATAATCTATGAAAACGGCGTGCAACTGGGACATTCCAAACGCTTTTCCCTTGACCCGCAACTCGTGATAGGACAGATAGACGTGCAGCGGTTGCGCACGGAGCGGCGTGCCAACACTACATTCGGACGCGCGCAAGGGACACAGATGCAACATGCGGAGATTGTCTCCCTCGAACCGGATGACGATGCATACAATGTGCTGAAGCGCAAGTTTGAACTCATGCGCCAGTACGACCCGCATCCGTTTATCCCTAAGTCTGACGATATGAGAGCCTCCTGCGAGGAGATTTTCAATATCCAGGTGATGGGCTTGGCACGGCGTCTATCGCACATAAGGTGTAAGGATGTCGTCGTGGGAATAAGTGGCGGACTGGATTCTACGCTTGCCCTTCTCGTGTGCGTGCGTACATTTGATAAACTGGGATATGACCGTAAGGGCATACACGGAATAACCATGCCTGGCTTCGGTACCACAGACCGTACACATGACAATGCCCTGTCACTGATGACAAGTCTTGGCGTGACACAGCGCGAGATAAGCATCGTGGATGCCGTGAAGCAGCATTTCGCGGATATAGGACACGATATTGACTGCCATGATGTCACTTACGAGAACTCGCAGGCACGCTACCGCACGATGCTGCTTATGGACATCGCCAATCAGGTCAACGGCATAGTGATAGGTACCGGTGAACTCTCGGAACTGGCTCTTGTATGGGCGACATACAACGGAGACCACATGTCTATGTATGGCGTTAATGCCTCAGTGCCGAAGACTCTTATACGTCATCTTGTGAAGTATGTTGCCGACTATGAGGTGGACAAATCCGCAAAGGCGACCCTCATGGATATCATAGACACGCCGATATCCCCGGAACTCATTCCTGCTGACGAGAACGGCAATATAAAGCAGAAGACGGAAGACCTTGTAGGCCCTTATGAGCTGCACGACTTCTTCCTGTATCATTTCCTGCGTTTCGGATTCTCTCCGGAGAAACTGCTGCTGCTGTCGCATAATGCTTTCTGCGGAAAATATGATGATGAGACCATCAAGCACTGGTTGAAGACATTCATGCGGAGATTCTTCAGACAGCAGTTCAAACGCTCCTGTCTTCCTGACGGTCCGAAGGTGGGATCTGTGTCGCTCTCGCCACGAGGAGACTGGCGTATGCCTTCCGATGCTTCAGACGCTCTTTGGACTCTTGAGTAGCTTTGAACGGCGGTTTTGAGGGTGAAACTCTTAAAAAACTTTAATAAAAGGTAGAGTTCTCCCTCAAGACTTTACAGTTTCAAGAATTTTCAGTACCTTTGCACACGCTTTCTGAGTAGACGCTCTATGAGCATCATCAAGGCAACAACGGTTTGGAAGGTTGGGTGAGTGGCTTAAACCACCAGTTTGCTAAACTGACGTACGGGAATTCCGTACCACTGGTTCGAATCCAGTACCTTCCGCAAATGACAACCAGTGTCATTGCCTTTCATGATGTACTCGGTGGATTCATCTAAGGGTTAGGATTCAAGATTCTCAATCTTGCCATAGGGGTTCGAATCCCCTATCCACTACAAAGTAAGACGGGCGATGCATATTCTTGCACCGCCTTATTTGTTTCTTGATAATCTATGTTATGATTCGTAAAGCATATATCTTGATAATCCTTGTCTTTGTTGCACTGTCCTCGTCGGCGTTGCCTCCTGTAAAATGGAACCAGCGCTACCAGAGGTATATAGACAAGTATAAGGATATTGCCATATACGAGATGTTGCAACACGGTATTCCTGCAAGTATAACGCTTGCACAGGGGGTGCTCGAGAGCGGTGCAGGCGAGAGTGAGCTCACCAGAAAAGGCAACAATCATTTCGGCATAAAATGTCATGACTGGACAGGACCGACAACATATCATGATGATGACGAGACAGGAGAGTGCTTCCGAGTATACCAGTCGGCATTGGAGAGCTACGAAGACCATTCCAGATTCCTTTGCAGAAGCCGTTATCAGAGGCTGTTTTCCCTGTCGCGTACAGACTACAAGGGGTGGGCACGGGGACTGAAAGCCTGCGGATATGCCACTAATCCGAAATATGCACAGTTGCTGATAGACATCATCGAGTGTTATAATCTCTCTCCTTTGGACAGGGCAAAGTCGTATAATCCTGCCAATGTGAAAAGTTGTGGCGCACCTGCTGGTAAAGGCGGCAGACCTTCTTCTTCAGGAAATGTCGGTACAGGAGTGTCTCATGAGGTAAAGATGAATAACCGCAACTACTATATTATAGTACGTAACGGCGATACGTTTAAGAGCATCGCCAAGGAGTTTGGCATCTCTTACCGCAAACTTGCACGCTATAACGAGCGTGACCGGCGTGACGCTCTCTATCCAGGCGAGATAATCTATTTTGAGAAGAAACGTACCAAGGCAGACAAGAAATATAAGAAACGCCCGCATGTGGTGCGTGCCGGCGAGTCAATGTACGACATAGCACAGAAGTACGGAGTGCGGTTGAAGTCGCTTTACAAGAAGAATCATCTTACTCCGGCTAATACGCTTCATGTAGGAGACAGAATCAGAGTCTACTGATTCTGTCTCTTTTCATATTATATAGGAGAGAAGCCTTTGTATGGAAGAATGAGTTTCTTTATTATGGGAGACTTCTCCTTTCCCATAATCAGTGCTCTCTGAAGGTGAAATGTTGCTTTCTATTACGGTTGTAGACAAATGTATTTTGACATGGGTCAATTTTTGTAATATCCTTAATATGTTTTAAAATATTGAGAGATATTTTGGAGTTTCAAGAAATAATACGTAATTTTACCACCAAATCTAACGCTAATATACTTTAATATAATAACCTAAATATACGAATCGCTATGAAAGTATATCAATCCCATGAGATTAAGAATATCGCGTTGCTTGGCAATGACGGTTCCGGTAAGACAACCTTGACTGAATCCCTGCTCTACGAGGCAGGACTTATTCAGCGTCGTGGACGTGTAAGCCTTGGCACAACGGTGAGTGACTACTTCCCTGTAGAGCAAGATTACGGATACAGTGTGTTCTCAACGGTATATCATGTTGAGTACAACAATAAGAAATTGAATATCATAGACTGCCCGGGCTCTGACGATTTCGTGGGTGCTGCGATTACCGCTCTCAATGTGACAGACACATGTGTGTTGCTCCTTAACGGCCAATACGGCCCGGAGGTAGGTACACAGAATCATTTCCGTTATACAGAGAAGCTGAAGAAGCCTGTTATATTCCTCGTGAATCAGCTTGATTCGGACAAGTGTGACTATAATAATGTAGTGGAGCGTCTGCGCGAAATCTACGGCAACAAGTGTGTGCCGGTACAGTATCCTTTGAACGAAGGTCCGGAATTCAACTCCATAATAGATGTCCTCCTCATGAAGAAATATTCATGGAAACCGGAAGGCGGAGAGCCTGTTATCGAGGATATTCCGGCAGAGGAGATGGATAAGGCCATGGAAATGCACAAGGCTCTTGTGGAGGCTGCTGCTGAGAATGACGAGCAACTCATGGACAAGTTCTTCGAGACGGAGACTCTCACGGAGGACGAGATGCGCGAAGGTATACGCAAGGGACTTGTCACACGTTCCATATTCCCGGTATTCTGCGTTTGCGCAGGCAAGGATATGGGTGTACGTCGCCTTATGGAATTCCTTGGAAACGTGGTGCCTTTCGTAGACGAAATGCCTAAGGTGCACAATACTCGTGGTGAGGAAATCATATGTGATTCCAACAATCCAACATCGGTATACTTCTTCAAGACAGGCATCGAACCACATATCGGTGAGGTAGCTTACTTCAAAGTCATGTCCGGTTCTATCAAGACAGGTGACGAACTGACAAATGCAGACCGTGGCTCAAAGGAACGTATAGGTCAGATTTATGTATGTGCCGGTGCACAGCGTATAGCTGTTGATGAGCTGAAGGCTGGTGATATCGGCTGTGCCGTGAAACTCAAAGATGTGAAAACCGGGAACACCCTCAACGGCAAGGACTGCGAGAATCACTTTGACTTCATCAAATATCCTAATTCCAAATATTCACGCGCTATAGTCGCAGAGAATGCAGCCGACACGGAGAAGATGATGGCAGCTCTCGTGAAGATGCGTCAGGAAGACCCGACATGGGTAGTGGAGCAGAGCAAGGAACTTCGCCAGATTATCGTTCACGGTCAGGGAGAGTTCCATCTCCGTACATTGAAATGGCGTCTTGAGAACAATGAGAAAATCAATATACGTTTTGAGGAAGCACGCATCCCTTATCGCGAGACGATAACCAAGGCTGCACGTGCAGACTATCGTCATAAGAAGCAGTCTGGCGGAGCAGGCCAGTTCGGCGAGGTTCATCTCATTGTAGAGCCGTATGCAGAGGGAATGCCTGATCCGACAGTATATCGTTTCAATGGACAGGAATTCCGTATGAATATCAAGTCCCGTGAGGAGATTGACCTTCCTTGGGGCGGAAAGCTCCTCTTCCTCAACTCTGTTGTAGGTGGAGCCATTGACGCACGTTTTATGCCGGCAATCCTGAAAGGCATAATGGAGTGTATCGAGCGTGGCCCACTGACAGGTTCCTATGCACGTGATGTCCGCGTTGTGGTATATGACGGCAAGATGCACCCGGTAGACTCCAACGAACTCTCGTTCATGCTCGCCGCCCGCCATGCCTTTGCCGACGCGTTCAAGGCGGCAGGTCCGAAGATTATTGAGCCTATATACGACCTTGAAGTATATGTCCCTGCCGACTATATGGGTGATGTGATGTCAGACCTCCAAGGTCGTCGTGCACTCATTATGGGCATGGATACAGAAAACGGATACCAGAAACTGCAGGCAAAGATTCCTCAGAAGGAGCTCGCCAGCTATTCTATAGCCCTCAGCTCTCTTACCGGAGGCCGTGCGTCGTTCACGACAAAGTTCGCTTCCTATGAACTTGTGCCGGCAGACTTGCAGCAGAGCCTCATCAAGGCTCATGAGGCAGAGATTGCAAATGAAGACTAAGAGGTATATGTATTTCGGGAAAAGTAAGGCTTTCCCGGACATATCTGCAAACATTATGTGATTTTTTGATGGAGTGGTCCTACTGTGACAGTACGACCACTCTTTTCGTTTCCTGTTCTGACCTGTCGAATATTCGGTTTGCTGAGGGTATTCTGCACATCTTTTTAGGCCTGAGATGCAAACTGTGAGATAAAAACGACATAATGAGTGGAAAAAGTTTGGAGGAATGAACTAAAAACATTAACTTTGTCCTTGAAATCATAAACTGTTATATTCTACTAAAAACGTATAACTATATTCTATTAAAAACATAAAACCTAATGAACATCCCATCTGTATTTTGGCTTGTCCCGATAGCATCCGTAGTGGCATTGGGCATGGCATGTTTCTTTTTCCGTCAGATGATGGCAGAGGAGGAAGGAACTGTGAGAATGAAAGAAATTGCTCTTCATGTAAGGCGTGGTGCCATGGCTTACCTCAAGCAGCAGTACAAAGTAGTAGGAATCGTGTTTGCCGTGTTGGCGGTGGTATTCGCTTTCATGGCGTATGTGCTTCATGTGCAGAATCCTTGGGTACCGTTTGCATTCCTTACAGGAGGATTCTTCTCGGGACTTGCAGGCTTTTTCGGAATGAAGACCGCAACATACGCCTCGGCACGTACAGCCAATGCAGCACGTCAAGGGCTCAATAGGGGACTGAAGGTCGCCTTCCGCAGCGGTGCCGTCATGGGCCTCGTTGTCGTTGGTCTTGGCCTGCTTGATATAGCATTATGGTTTGTAGCCCTGAGTTACTTCTATGAAGGCGACGAGATGGCACTTGTCACCATAACTACCACCATGCTGACCTTTGGCATGGGAGCCTCCATGCAGGCACTCTTTGCACGTGTAGGCGGCGGTATATACACAAAGGCTGCCGATGTCGGTGCAGACCTTGTCGGTAAGGTTGAGGCGGACATCCCGGAGGATGACCCACGCAACCCTGCAACCATAGCAGACAATGTCGGTGACAATGTCGGAGATGTTGCCGGCATGGGCGCTGACTTGTATGAAAGCTATTGCGGCAGTATCCTCAGCACGGCGGCTCTCGGTGCTACAGCGTTTGCCCTGAATCCGGACATGCAGATGAGAGCTGTCATCGCCCCTATGATAATCGCTTCCGTAGGCATATTCCTTTCGCTGATTGGTATCTTCCTTGTCCGCACGAAAGAGGGTGCAAGTATGCGCGATCTGCTTCATTCCCTCGGCCTTGGTACCAATGTCTCGGCTGTGCTGATAGCCATATCGTCGTTTGTCATACTGTATCTCTTGGAGATAGACAACTGGCTTGGCGTATCATTCTCCGTGCTTACAGGACTTGCGGCAGGAGTCATCATAGGTCAGGCGACGGAATATTATACCAGCCAGAGCTACAGGCCGACGCAGCAGATAGCGGAATCCTCGCAGACAGGTTCGGCTACTGTCATAATAAAAGGTATCGGCACGGGCATGATATCGACAATGATACCCGTTGTGACCATATCGATAGCCATAATGCTCAGTTACCTTTGTGCCAACGGCTTTGACCTTTCGATGAATGCACAGAGCATTTCCACAGGCCTTTACGGCATAGGCATCGCTGCTGTAGGTATGCTTTCCACTCTCGGCATCACTCTTGCCACCGATGCTTACGGCCCTATCGCAGACAATGCCGGCGGCAATGCGGAGATGAGTGGCCTCGGTGAAGATGTCCGTCACCGTACCGATGCACTGGACGCCTTGGGCAATACCACGGCAGCTACAGGCAAGGGCTTTGCCATAGGCAGTGCGGCACTGACTGCTTTGGCATTGCTTGCCTCATACGTAGAGGAGATAAAAATCGCCATGGTGCGTGCCGTGGAGCATGGACAGACATTCTATGACGCGGCAGGAAATCTCTTCAATCCTGCCACAGCTAATATGCTTGACTACATGGACTATTTCCAGGTGACGCTGATGAATCCGAAAGTGCTCGTGGGAGCCTTCCTCGGCGGCATGTCAGCCTTCCTCTTCTGTGGCCTTACCATGGGAGCAGTAGGCCGTGCAGCACAGACGATGGTCGAGGAAGTGCGTCGCCAGTTCCGCGAGATTAAGGGCATTCTCGAAGGCAAGGCAACGCCGGATTACGGCCGTTGCGTGGCCATCAGTACCCGTGCGGCACAGAAGGAGATGATTTTCCCGAGTGTCCTTGCCATACTGATACCTATTGTCGTCGGCCTGTTGCTTGGTGTGGCAGGTGTCATGGGATTGCTTGTTGGCGGACTTACGTCAGGCTTTACGCTGGCAGTCTTTATGGCTAATGCCGGCGGAGCGTGGGACAATGCAAAGAAGATGGTCGAGGAAGGCCATTTCGGCGGCAAGGGTTCCAAGTGTCATAAGGCAACCATCGTAGGCGATACTGTAGGCGACCCATTCAAGGACACCTCCGGTCCGTCGCTCAATATCCTTATAAAGCTGATGTCTATGGTAAGTATCGTGATGGCAGGTCTTACCTTGGCTTTTGGCATGTAGTGAGGGCGTGTGACCCGAATCGGTCATTGAACAGATAAGTAAGCGTCAAGAAGGGTGGAGCCCCTGGATTCCCGCCCTCCCTGCGCCGGGAGCACATTATGGCACAGGCGGGCTGGGCTATACCATCGAGGCGGAAATCAAGCCCGGGCTATACTATAAGTGGGGGAGCCTTGACCGTTGCACGTTAGTGTGCTTCGCTTCATTATACAAAGTGTCGTTTTGTTTCACATATTCACTGAAATGCCACAATGTCTGTAAAACATATCTTTTTCGTATTAAGCCTCTCCTGCTTCTTCCATTGCCACGCAGTCAACAGACACCCACTGCCGCCGTTATTGCCAGCCTCCGTGCCCATCGTGTCGCCATGGGCCACACCGGACAATCCGCTGTGGCCAAAGGCTAAACGTGAGACAAGAGCCGGCTCAAGATGGTGGTGGCCAGGCAGCAGTATAGACCATGAAAATCTTGTATGGTTGCTGGATGAGTATAGGAAAGCGGGGCTGGGAACATTGGAAATAACGCCCATATACGGCATCAAAGGCAATGAGAAGAACGAACTGTCGTTCCTCTCGCCCGGATGGATGGCTATGCTGGCCGATGTCCAGCGCGAGGCCGAGTCAAGAGATATGGATATCAATATGGACTGCGGCACAGGATGGCCTTTCGGCGGTCCAGAGGTGAGTATTGACGAGGCGGCGTGCAAGGCGGTATTCGTAGATACTCTGATTCATGCTAAGGCTGTCAATGCCGACGATATTGACTTGCCCGCGCCTGTGAAGGAAAAACCTTACGCACGCCTCCTGTGCAAGAGGGCATTCAAGACTGCCGAGCCTGACACATGGCGCGTGATAGCTGTATACGCCTCACGCACTCTGAAGAAGGTGGAGAGGGCGGCTCCCGGCGGTGAAGGACTGGTGATTGACCATTTCGATTCTACAGCCGTGGCTAACTATCTCAAGCGTTTCGACCGTGCATTTGAGGCATCGGGGACACCGTTCCCGCACACCATGTTCAACGACTCGTACGAGGTAGAGCGTGCCGACTGGACTACCGGACTCTTCGACGAGTTTTACAAACGGCGCGGATACCGCCTTGAAGACAAGTTGCCGGAACTTCTTGGATATGTAGATGACGGAAACAATACCCTTGCTGACTATCGCGAGACACTCTCAGACTTGCTTTATGACAATTTCACTAAGCAATGGACAGCATGGGCTCATGGCCATGGAATGATGGTAAGAAGTCAAGCCCACGGCTCGCCTGCAAACCTCCTTGACCTGTATGCTGCGGTCGACATACCGGAAATTGAGGGATTCGGGCTGTCTGATTTCGGTATTAAGGGTCTCAGGAAAGACATCGGAAAGACACGGCGTAACCAAAGCGACATGTCAATGCTTAAATACGCGTCGTCTGCTGCACACGTAATGGGCAAGCCGTATACATCGAGCGAGACGTTCACATGGCTGACAGAACATTTCCGTACATCGCTCTCGCAGATGAAACCTGACCTCGATCTCATGCTGACCTGTGGCGTGAACCGTGTCTTCTTCCATGGCACATGTTACTCTCCCAAGGACGACCAATGGCCGGGATGGAAGTTTTACGCCTCGGTAGACATGAGCCCGACCAACTCTATATGGCGCGACGCACCATACTTGATGCGGTATATCGATCGCGCGCAAAGGTTCATGCAGATGGGCAAGCCTGACAATGACTTCCTTGTGTACCTGCCTGTAGGCGACATGTGGCATAAGCGGCTTGACGGTGGGGCATCAGGATTATTCATGCAGTTTGGGATAGGCTCCATGGGCAAGAAATCGGCCGAGTTCATAGGGAGCGTACTCAGAATTGACTCGTTAGGCTACGATTGTGATTATATCTCTGACCGCCAGCTGGCAAAAACCGTTATGTCTGACGGATGTCTTTTGACTGAAGGCGGCACACGATATAAGGCTGTGATTATCCCGACGGGAACGACGATAACGCCGGAACTGTACGAGACACTGAAGAGATTTCCCGGAAAGGTAGTATACGGCGAGAGCGGCAAGAAACTTGCGGAATACGCTAAGCCTGAAACCATGAGACATAAGGCACATCTTAGAGCTATTCGCCGTCGGAACGAGACAGGTTATCACTATTTCATAGCGAACCTCACGCCTGAGGATATAGACACCACGGTGCCGCTTGCGGTGGAATACGTGGGCGCACGATGGTTCAACCCGATGGACGGCTCGGTGGAGACGGCACAGACATCGGACGGGAAAATACATATAAGAATGAGGAGCGGCGAATCACGTATCTTGCAGACTTACCACACGCCTGTATCGGACGCTGGGACAGCTTGTGTTGCCTCGTCGCAATACAGCGTGCCTTCGGACGAAGATATATCACTGCGTAAGAATGTGTGGAAACTGTCTTTTACTGACGAGATGCCGTGCGTGGGACATTCGTTCATGCTCGATTCGCTACAGACATGGGAGAAACTCGACTCCTTGACAGGGGTGACCATGGGTACAGGCGTATATGAGACGACGGTGAGACTGAGCAGGAAACAGGCTTTGGGACATTGGACCATTGACCTCGGCGATGTGCGTGAGAGTGCAAGGGTCTATATCAACAATACCTATATAGGTTGCGCTTGGGCTGTTCCGTTCACGCTTGACTGCATGAACACGTTACGGAGGGGACGGAATACTATACGCATCGAGGTGACAAACTTGCCTGCCAACCGCATCGCTGACATGGACAGGAAAGATATACCGTGGCGAAAGATGAAGGAGATAAACTTCGTCGACATTAATTATAAGAAAACGAAGTATGGTAAATGGGAACCAGTGGAGAGCGGCTTGAACTCAGATGTCAGGCTCATAAGGCTGACAACCGGCCGTGACGCTGTACGGCAAGAATGACCTGCCGCCATAAGGCTATAATGTAGAGCCACAAAGGCAATTGTGTATGTTTTTTATATGTATGCACCGCATTATCGGCCCATACATTTGCATTATTCAAAACTTAGCAGTAACTTTGCATGAAAACAGAAGACAAGCAATGAACATAAAAATTTCGACTACAATAGGCGACATCATAGTGCGCCTGTACGACGAGACACCGCTTCACCGCGACAATTTCGTGAAGCTCGCAAAGGAAGGCTATTATGATGGAACGATATTCCATCGTGTGATAAAGAACTTCATGATACAGGGCGGAGACCCTGACTCCCGCAATCCTGCGCCGGGAGCACATTATGGCACAGGCGGTCCAGGCTATACCATCGAGGCGGAAATCAAGCCAGGGATATACCATAAGAGAGGAGCCTTGGCCGCTGCACGTCAGGGCGATGAAGTAAATCCTGAGCGCAGAAGTTCAGGAAGCCAGTTCTATATCGTGTGGGGAGATGTCTACAAGGAAGGACAGCTTGCCCAGCTTTCCAAGCAACTTGAGATGCAGGCGCAGCAGGGCATATTCAACAGCCTCGTGGCAGAGCACCGTGCAGAAATCCTTCAGATGCGCAAGAACCGTGACCAAACAGGGCTGATGGCCTTGCAGGAAAGGCTTGTCGCAGAGACGGAGAAAGTGGCGAAAGAGCAGGGCGTAGGCGGACTAACCGATGCTCAGAAGCAGATATACACGACAGTGGGAGGCACGCCGCATCTTGACGGACAGTACACAGTCTTCGGCGAAGTGACAGAAGGTATGGACATTGTCGAGAAGATACAGCAGACGGCCACACATCCGGGCGACCGTCCTGTTGAAGACATTGTGATGAAGGTTACAGTATTGGAGTAGTTGGCAGGTCTGTATATACATATACCGTTCTGTGCATCAAGATGCCTCTATTGCGGGTTTTACTCCACTACCGGACGGAATCTGCAAGAGGAGTACGTGAATGCAGTGTTGCGGGAACTTGCCGGAAGACTCAATGAAGGTGACCGCACATTTCCCTGCTCACGTCTGCATAACGGTATGACGCATTCCGGCAGAGAACATTTCACTACAGTATATATCGGCGGAGGCACACCTTCCACACTCGGTGTGCCTTTGCTTGACAAACTCGTGAAAGGGATTCAGGACAGTACGGACGCGAGTCATGTCAGGGAATGGACGATAGAGTGCAATCCTGACGATATCACGCCGACACTTGCCGAGTGGATAGGCCGCTCGCCCATAAACCGAGTAAGCATGGGAGCGCAGACATTCAGCGATGAAAGGCTGCGTTGGGTCTGTCGTCGACATACCTCGCGGCAAGTCACGGATGCCGTCAGGATGTTGCGGAGTCACGGAGTGGAGAATATAAGCATAGACCTTATGTTCGGTTTTCCTTCTGAGACGCTGGACGAATGGAAGAGGGATATCGACGAGGCCCTTTCTCTTCGGCCGGAGCATATCTCGGCCTATTCGCTGATGTACGAGGAAGGCACGCCTCTGTACCGTATGCTTGAAGAAGGCTGGGTGACGGAGATCGACGAGGAACTGTCGCGGAAGATGTACGACACCCTTGTCGCGCGCCTTACTGCCGAAGGGTATCAGCACTACGAGATAAGCAACTTCTGCCTGCCCTCCCGTCGCTCTGTGCATAATTCCTCCTATTGGCGACAGGTGCCATATCTCGGGCTCGGTGCTGCAGCTCATTCCTATGATGGCAGCCGCCGATGGTGGAATATCTGCGACATAGACGAGTATCTCAGCGTCACGCATGACGTTATCCCTTGCGGAGACGGTATAGGCGGCGGTTCGGAGGCCATAGATGACACGACACGCTATAATGATATCATCACCACAGCGTTGCGCACCAGCGAAGGCATACGTCTTGACGACCTGCTCCCGTCACACCGCGAATATCTGCTGTCACAGTCAGCGCGCCATATAGACAGTGGCACACTGGTTGTGGAAAGCGGCATCCTGCATCTGACAGCCTCGGGGATATATGTCTCAGACGATATCATGAGCGACCTTATTCTTATATGACGGTTATACGGTCATTCGGTAACACTTATCCGCTACCTCGTGTTACCTCCGTAAAACCGCACAAACCGCCTAACCGTAAAAAAACAAATGACAACAAAAGAACTGACATACGACGAGCTTGATGTGCGCATCAAGGATATCTACGAACTTATGGGATACGGCGACAGCCTTCCCGACACCGCTGTCACGACGGAAGTCGATGCAATGCTCAGTGAGATACGGCAGTGGCTGCGTCCGCGGATGGCGTTTTTCGTGACAAGAGACTTTGAAGGCTTCGAGGTGGGCAAGATCATAAGCCACCAGCTCAAGAAAGCCGAGGCCTACTGCTTCTTCGTCTGCACCGCAGGACAGGAGTATCAGGACTTTATGGAGAGGGCTTCAGGACACGACAGCACGATGCCCGAGGGTGTGGGAGAAGACATGTTCCGTGCTTATCTCGCACACTCCATCGGCAGTGCCCTTGTAGAGCGTTGTGCCGATAAGATGGAAGAGGTGTTGCAGGCACAGATAGACAAGTTGGGATGGCACAGGACCAACCGTTTCTCGCCAGGATATTGCGGTTGGCATGTCATGGAGCAGCAGAAGCTGTTTCCGCTCTTCCGTGGCGAGACCTGTGGCGTCTCCCTCACCGACTCTTCCCTGATGATGCCCATAAAGTCCGTCAGCGGTGTCATCGGGCTTGGCAAGGATGTCCGTTATCTGCCGTACACCTGCGGACTATGCAATTACGCTGACTGTTATAAGCGTAAGAAGAGGTGAGGTTGGCGGTTGTATGCGGTTGTACGGTTATGCGGTTGTATGTGGTTATACGGTTATACGGTTGTGTGGTTATTGGGTTAGGCGGTTGTACGGCATAGGAAAGGTAATCTCCGTATAACCGCCTAACCGTATAACCGTATATAACCGCACATTTTTTTGTCTCCCAATGTAGTTTTACAGTATCCTTCTGCGTCTAATAGGCAGAGTGAACAAAAATCAGATTATATATGGAAAAGGATGAACGACTGTTTGCAGACATAGTGAAGCGCCACAAGAGTTCGATATATACAGTGTGCTATATGTTTGCAAAAGACGCTGACGAGGCTGACAACCTCTTTCAGGAAGTTCTCATCAATATGTGGAAAGGCATGGACACGTTCCGCGAGGAGAGCAAGATAGGGACGTGGATATGGCGTGTAAGTTTCAACACCTGCATCTCCGCCGACAGGAAGAAGCGCCGCGACAAGACAGTGCGTCTGTCCATGGACGTCAATATGTATGAGACCCATGACGAGGATTCACGTCAGATAAAGATGCTCCACGACAGGATACACAGGCTGAAACCCTTTGACCGCGCCATCGTCATGCTGTGGCTTGAGGGGCTTCCTTACGACGAGATAGGTGCCGTCGTCGGCATCTCCGTGAAGAATGTCTCCGTCCGTCTTGTAAGGATAAAGGAGGAACTGAAGAGAATGAAAGACAATGATTGATAACAAAAACATATATGGAGGTAACGATATGGAGAATAATAGAGAAGGATTTGAGGATATTCAGCGCCAGATAGACCTGCTGAAAAAGAAGCTCGACAATGAGAAAATCATCAACGAACGCCTCATGCGTAAGGCCATGAGCAGCCGTGTCAACAGCGTGGAGCGGTATCTGTGGAAAGTGTTGTCCCTTGGCGTCGTGGCCATGGCACTGATGGCTTTGGACTTTATTGTGCTGTTTCCACTGTCATTGCCGTTTGTCATTGCCACGGAACTGATGCTCCTCTGCTGTATAGTGTTTATATGTATCAACAAGCGCCTTGTCAGTTCAGACAAGATAATGTCGGGCAACCTGATAGAGGCGAGCAGTAGCCTCGCACGGTTCAAGAAGCGCGAGATACGCTATATCTGCGTCAGCATCCCGTTGACTGTATTGTGGATGACATGGCTTGTCTTCGAGATACGTGTCTATGCTCCCGACGAGGAGAGCATGTACAGCATGTTGACAGGCATCACTATAGGCGGCATCATAGGCTTCTGCATAGGCGTCAGCATGTTCCGCAAGATGTTGCGCAATGTCAATGACGTGCTGTCGCAGATAGAAGAGCTTACGTGCGGGTAGGTACGGTTATGTGCGGTTGGACGGTTTTGCGGTTATACGGTTATATGTTTTTATAAATAAAGTAATCGACCGCACAACCGTCCAACCGCATAACCGCCCAACCGCATATATTTTTTCCAAAAATACGGCATAATCTTTCGCTTTCTCAGAAAAATAAGCTAATTTTGCACCAGAATAGGGCCATCTCTCATACGGTATGCAATATCATGCGCCATGCCGTCACCATGAAGAGGCTCTGCAAAACCTGATGAAAATGGAAGAAAAGGCACTGAAGCTGCACAGCTCGCTCAGACGTACAGGGCGCGTACTCCTCGTATATACCGGCGGAACGATAGGCATGGGACTCAATCCCAAGACAGGCACACTTGAACCGCTGGACTTCACCCATCTGCTGAGCCGTCTGCCTGAACTTGAGCAGATAGAGGCAGCGGTGGACATATACCAGTTTGCCACGCCGATAGACTCGAGCGATATGAATATCACATTGTGGGCAGACCTTGTGCACATCGTGATGGACAGATACGACAAGTATGACGGTTTTGTCATCCTTCACGGCACGGACACGATGGCATATACCGCCTCCGCACTCTCGTTCATGCTGCAAAACCTCACCAAACCGGTCATCCTCACCGGTTCGCAGTTGCCTATAGGACAGTTGCGGACAGACGGAAAGGAAAATCTTGTCACAAGCCTCGAGCTGGCATCCATCGCCACCGACGAAGGCGTGTCGCCTATTCCCGAGGTCTGCATATACTTCAGCGGACATCTCCTGCGCGGAAACCGCAGCACGAAGCAGAACGCCGACCAGTTCAATGCCTTCGAGTCGTTCAATTACCCTCACCTCTGCGATGCCGGTGTCAACTTCCGTTTCGCCACACATCATATCCTTACGCCGGATTTCTCGCAACCCGTGCGCCCTCATTTCGAGATGAATTCCAATGTCATCGTCTTCTCCATCTTCCCCGGAATACAGGAGAACATAGTGGAACATCTGCTGAATATCCCCAATCTAAAAGGCATTGTCATGCGCAGCTACGGCTCAGGAAACGCCCCTCAGCGTCCATGGCTTACGGACATCCTCAGGGAAGTGTCCGAACGAGGCGTCACTGTGGTGAACATCTCGCAGTGTATGGCAGGACGTGTGGAGATGGGACGCTACGATACAGGCTACCATCTGCTGCATAGCGGTGTCCTCTCAGGCTATGACTCGACCATAGAGGCCGCCGTGACGAAGCTTATGCACCTTACGGCACGCCACTCCGACCCAGCTCTCGTGCGCTCACACATGAGCCGCTCCCTGGCAGGGGAAATCACGATATGATGCCATTATGGGACAAAAGCCATCCAGGTAACATATTGATTATTAAGATATAACACAAATAAGGTAGAATATTCTGTCTTTCCGTGATGTCTTTCCATCATGAAGCAGATGTTCCTGCTGTTTCCGAAGGGTTACCTTTCACACTGTGAAAGGTAACCTTCTGTCGTATAGACCGTCACCTTTTACATGGTAAAGGGTGACCTTTGCTTGTATTAATAATAACAGCCATTGTGTCTATGTAGAATGCAATGAAGAATGAAATTTTAATATGCGAATAAAAAATTGATAAATTATTTGTTACTTAGGAATAAATTTCTTACCTTTGTAACCGTGCATTCCGTAAGGATGCATATCTTTTTATTTGCTCAACTTTCCGCTACGAACTACCACCTCGCAACAGGAATAAAACGAGCATTTCAAATACCAAGGAACTGTGCCCTCATACGGCGCAGGCTTCTCCATTTGGTATTTGAAGGCTGTGGTAGGCCTTGTAGCGGAAAATGGTGTAGGCCTGTGCCGCTTTTGTATCTATATGCAAAGCATAGCAAGATAAGGGCTCAGCCAATAAAGTTGAGGGTTTTACACATTATTAATAATTAAAAGCAAATAAAAAGATGCAGAAAATTACATTTAAAGTTTTTGTCGCATGTCTTCTTGCTGTCATAGCGATATCGACGCATGCGCAAATCGTCCTGCATGAAGCAACGGACGTAACCCAAACCAAGGCTACACTGTCAGCCGATTTTCCAGATCTCAGTGTAGAACATGGATTTCAGTACAAGTACGGCACATTGCCGGAGATAGACGATTTCTCGAAACTTGCCCTATCTGCAATCTCCGACCCAGTGCAGATAAACACCACAGGTACCAATGCTTGGTCTGCACGCACTGTGAAAGGCTGGGTGGAAAGTAAAAGCAACCTTTATGTAGGGCAGACTTCCGTTATGTCGGCTAAGGTAAAATTCTCCGAGCCGACAACCGTAACCTTTGAATGGAGTGTAGATTCGGAAGAAGGAATTGGTATACTCTCGTTCATAGTTGATGGCAAGACTGTCCGTGAAATTTCTGGGGCCGTGGATTTCACGCAGGTATCATATCAAGCAACCGCAGGAGAACACACACTGCAATGGCAGTATAAAAAGACGGCGGCGACAAATGTGGGACTTGACCTTGGAATGGTGAGGAATATTGATTTGCAGAATACTACGGAGGGAGAATGGATAAGTAAGATTGCTCCGGCATCGGAATTTCAACTTTCCAACTTATATCCTGAGCAGAATTATATTTATAGAGCATATGAAAATAACAAATATTCCAAAACATCAGAATTTTCAACATTAGGAATATCTGTCTATGACATTACAACGGATAACATCACACAGACCAAAGCTACAATCAATGCAAAAATCGATCAAGGAGATGCAAAAACTATATCAACCCTTATTTGGGGGTATGACATAGCATTTGATGATAGATACGATATGTTCGATTCGGGATCTAATTTGGCCATAATAAAATCAGGAACATATATTGAAGGGGGAAAAACAAAAAAACCTACTTTAGAATTTAAATCTGCAGAATCATGTAAAATTTCATTTAAAGCATCGTTTTCAGGTGGAACAGCTGGACATGGCTATATAACAATTAGTTCTGTAGAAGGATATTATTGTCAAGAAACCATATTATCTCATTCTTATAGTGCATGCACAAGGACATACGATCTTCCTGCAGGTTCATATAATATATGGTTTGGAGCTTCATATGGTGATGTTTATGTATCAGATTTTAATTTGAGCAATTCAACTTATGGTTCTATAGCCAGTTATCAAAGAAAGAAACAAGTCCAATTTTCAGGAGATTCCTATAAGTTGGAATCATTGATACCTAACACAACATATAGTTATATTATTTCTGTTGTTCCATCTTATTCTGGTGAGTTACCAGTACCATCGAATTCCGTTAAAGATTCTGCCAAGCAAAGTTTCACGACAAATTCTGTAAAAGCCAAAAATCAACAACCTTCCGTCGTAACACAAAGTACGGCGCAAATAGAAGGTGTTGTAGAAAGTGGTGATGCCTCAATTATTGCTACGGGATTACAATACAAAGATGCAGAAGGCAAACGTTGGAGCGATTATCCTAAGGATGTAACAGCAACAGTGTTATCACAGAATATAAATAGGCTGAAGCCAAACACTACATATCATTACCGTACATATATTCAAGCGCAAAAATGTGATACAGTATTCAGTGATATTGGAAGTTTCACTACTTTGGAAGTTAAAGCAGCGAAGCCAACCCTTATTGAATACTCACAAACAAAGGCAAAAATAAAAAACGCAGTAACATTTGGCGATGCAGTTATATACAAGCGTGGTGTACAGTTCCGCAAATCAGACGAAGTTCCATGGATGGAAATGGAAGATGGCGGTAACGATGCTGTTTATGACGTAGTACTGGAACACTTATTGCCTAATACAAGTTATCAAGTTCGTACATACATACAACCTGCAGGATGCGAGACCGTGTATGGAGATATGCTTTCGTTCACCACACTTGCTGTAGAAGCACTAAAACCTACAGTTATCAAACTTGCACAGCATGAGGTAATATTGCAAGGCACCGTTCAGTTCGGCGATGCTTCAATATATCAGCGCGGAATGCAGTTCCGCAAACAAGGTGAGACTAAATGGGAAGAAATTGAAGACGGTGGCAGTGAGTCAATTTTCACATTAGTGAAGAAAGGTCTTGAGATGTCTACAACTTATGAAGCGCGCACTTATGTTCAGCCGGCAGGATGTGATGTGATATATTCCGATATATTGACATTCAAGACGGCACACTACGTTTCAGACGTGTCAAATCCAGAGGTTAAGACAACACAAACTACAGCTGTGATTACGTTCATGCTTTCTGATACAGACGATGAAATAGAAGAAGCAGGCATCTACTATGGAAGTGATAGCAATAAAGAGCAGTGGAAGCAAGTGTCTGGTGTGATGGAAGGAAATGTTGTAAAAGTGACTATCCCCAACCTTAAGTATAATGCGCGCTATTATTATCGTCCGTATGTGAAGGTGAATGGGCAATATTATTTCTATGATGACATGGGGAATAATGCATCTTTTGTTACAAAAGACATTACAGCGACGATGACGTTCCCTGTAATCACTCAGACAACAGTACAAATAAAAGCAGATATAGATGCTGGTGATGCAAATGTGACAGGATGGGGATATTGCTTCGGAGACAGTTATGACAGCGAGAATTTTTATCCTTATGAAGAATTGACGGAAATCAGAAATTTGTCAATCAACAAAAAGTATAATATCGGACTGTTCTGCAGTGTCGATGGAGAATACAAATTGATTGCTTCTGGAGATTTTACAACAAAAGATGTAGCTGTTTCTGCTTTGTTCTTCAATGTTACACAAACCAAAGCAGAAATGCGTATCACAGTAAATTCTGGTGATGCAGAAGTGACAGATTTTAAATACTGTTTAGACTATGGGGATAAGGTTCGTTGTGGTGATTTTGCGTTTTTTAGTGGATTGATACCAAATATGACTCACACTGTTTCATTGTATGGAACAATAAATGGCGTGGAGTATAGTTGGGAACCATATCGGTTTACTACAGGGCCTGTATCAGTTTCCGCTCGCGCGTCTGATGTGGAACAGACTTCGGCAACTATCTCCAAGTCCTACAACTTCGGTGATGCCACATACGTGTCATCTGGCATAGTATATGGAACGACAACAGCCATGACGGAACATGTAAACAACGAGGAAGGAGAAATCCGTCTGACGGAGCTCTTGCCGAATACGACATATTATTATCGTGCATACGTTGAGGTAAAAGAAGGTGGAAAGATATATTCTTCTCGCAACTCGTTCAAGACACCTGCCATTATATGTACCACATCGCCTGTGAGCAATATATCCAACCGCTCGGCAACGATGAACGGAACAATAGACTGTGACGGTTACAGTTCTGCAGAGTTTGGTTTCCAGTGGAAGCAGATGGAGGGTTGGAACAGTGATCCAGCATTCACGAAAGGTGTTAAGAATGAAGACGGCTCAATATCCGTGGCATTAGTTAATGGCATGTTGGAGCCGAATACCGATTATCAGTATCGTACAGCTGTCAGATATAAGGGAAACATCTACTATGCCAGCAATTGGGAAACATTCCGCACGGAATCTGAGTTTGTGTATTATCCGGCAAGTGTATACACAATATACCGCACGGATAGAGAAAATAATTGCCTTATATTATGCGGTTATTATGTAGCAGGAAGCGAAGAGGTTGTTGCGCAAGGATATGAGTATTGGAATACGTCTTCATCTGCCCGTTCAAGCAAGGCTTATGCTGTGGCTAATAATGTCATTCAGGTCACCACTGACGAATCTATGCAATATAGTCTTGACTTGAAGGCACTTGCTGACGGAAACTATTCTGTACGTGCATTTGTCAAGACATCATCTGGTAATACTATATACGGCAATACTTTGGCATTTGGTGTGCAGGGTGGAAATGTCACTGGCATTGATAATGTGGAAACCACAAACGTGAAATATTCTATTTTCAATCATATTTTGACAATATACAATGCTGCAAATCTGTCATGTGCCATTTATAATCTACAGGGGCAAACTGTAGAGCATAGATTGTTAGCGACGGATTGTGAACAATTTTATCTTGTACCGGGAAATGTTTATATAATTAGGCTAAGTAACGGTATGACTTACAAAGTTCGAATATGATTAAGTAGCCAATAAATAAAAACTTTACATAGAATTTACTACGTAAAATAGATAATAAATAGATAAAGATACGCCGCAGTTTCTATTTTTGAGACTGCGGCGTATCTTTATCTGTATTCGTTCTTAGTTGTACACAGTTGCCGTGCCAAATTGTTATGGCAGTATGGTATGGGCAAGGTTATGGAAGAACGGGAGAGACTTATTTCTTCAGTGTGGCGATAGTCTCCTTGAGGGCGGCTATCTTCTCGAGAGAGTCAGCCTCCTTCTTGCGCTCGAGAGCGACGACAGCCTCCGGGGCATTAGCCACGAAACACTCGTTGGAGAGCTTCTTGCGGATGCCGTTGAGGAAGCCCTCAAGATGCTTCAGTTCCGCCTCTGCCTTGGCTATCTCCGCCTCGGTGTCGATGAGGTCGCCGAGAGGCACGGCATATTCGCGTGTGCCTATCATGAATGCCGAAGAGCCGTCACCCTTCTGCTGTACGTAATGTATCTCAGAGAGTCCTGCCATCTTCTTTATTATGGCGTTAAGCTCTGTGTCGGCATCCGCCTCGTTTGCCACAATCTCGAGAGTGAGAGGTTCGCGTGGAGCAATATTCTTTGACTGCCTTATGCCGCGCACTCCGGAGATGATCTGCTTCGCTGTCTCGTATCGTGCAAGGATTTCTTTCTCCTCGTCGGTAGGAGTATCGAGCTTGAAGACATCCACCATGAGAGCCTCGCCGTCCTTGCGGTCGATGATATGCTGCCACAGTTCCTCGGTGATGAACGGCATGAATGGATGTATGATGTGCAGGAGCTTGTCGAAGATAGCCAGTGTCTCCTCGTATGTCTTCCTGTCGATAGGAGCCTGATATGCCGGCTTTATCATCTCGAGATACCATCCAGAGAACTCGTCAGTGAAGAGTTTGAAGGCCGTCATCAAGGCGTCGTTGAGGCGGTATTTAGAGAAGTGGTCGTTGATTTCGGCATAGTCTGCCTTTATCTTCGCGTTCATCCATGCTATAGACTTGGCGTTGCTCTCCGGCTGTTCGATGTCTGCGACCTCCCAGCCCTTCACGAGGCGGAAGGCGTTCCACATCTTGTTGCAGAAGTTCATGCCCTGTGCGCAGAGTGCATCATCGTAGAGAATGTCGTTTCCTGCCGGAGCCGCGAGCATCATGCCCATACGCACGCCGTCGGCACCGAAGCGCTCTATGAGTTCGAGAGCGTCAGGAGAGTTGCCGAGAGACTTGCTCATCTTCCTGCCGAGCTTGTCGCGGACGATGCCGGTGAAGTAGACATTGCGGAACGGGATGTCGTTCATGTACTCGCATCCTGCCATAATCATGCGCGCAACCCAGAAGAATATGATGTCAGGACCTGTCACGAGGTCGGAAGTAGGGTAGTAGTATTTTATGTCATCGTTGCCCGGATTGTTGATGCCGTCGAAGAGAGACACAGGCCACAGCCATGAGGAGAACCATGTGTCGAGAGCATCCTCGTCGCGGTGGAGCTGCTCCATGGTAACAGAAGGGTCTATCTCCTTTGCCTTGGCGAGGGCGTCCTCCTCGGTCAGTGCCACGACAAAGCGCTCCTGTCCGTCCTCTGTCTCAGGCAGGAAGTATGCAGGGATGCGGTGACCCCACCACAGCTGGCGCGAGATGCACCAGTCCTGTATGTTCTCCAGCCAGTTTCTGTATGTCGTGACATACTTGTTTGGGTAGAATTTCAGTCTGCCGTCGAGCACAGGAGGCAGGGCTATGTCTGCCATGTGCTGCATGGAGAGGAACCACTGCTTGCAGAGACGCGGCTCCACGGCTGTGTCCTGGTTGCGCTCAGAGTAGCCTACCTTGTTGACATAGTCCTCGATATGGTCCATGAGACAGGCTGTCTCGAGGTCCTTGGCAATCTGCTTGCGCACGTCCATGCGGTCCATGCCGACATACAGTCCTCCTGCTTCGGAGATGGTGCCGTCAGGATTGAAGATGTCGATGGTCTCGAGGTTGTGAGTCTTTCCGAGGGCATAGTCGTTGGCATCGTGGGCAGGAGTGACCTTAAGACAGCCTGTACCGAACTCGATGTCTACATAGCGGTCCTCTATGACAGGGATGACGCGGTTGACAAGAGGCACGATGACCTTGTGTCCTTTCAGCCACTTGTTCTTCACGTCCTTAGGGTTGATACACATGGCGGTATCGCCCATGATGGTCTCTGGACGTGTCGTGGCGACGACAGCATAATAGCCTTTCTCGTCCTTATGGAACACCTCGCCCTCTTCGCCTGTCAGCACGACAGGGTTTGTGTCGGCATCGGCGACATAATACTTCAGATGATAGAGCTTGGACTTCTCCTCACGGTATATGACTTCCTCGGTAGAGAGCACGGTCTGCGCCTTCGGATCCCAGTTGACCATGCGCAGTCCGCGGTAGATATAGCCCTTCTCGTAGAGGTCCACGAACACTTTCATGACAGACTCGGAGCGTTTCTCGTCGAGGGTGAAGGCAGTGCGGTCCCAGTCGCATGACGCTCCCAGCTTGCGGAGCTGTTTCAGGATGATGCCTCCATGCTCCTCTGTCCATGCCCATGCGTGCTCGAGGAACTGCTCGCGTGTGAGGTCACGCTTCCTGATACCCTGCTGCGCGAGTTTGTTTACCACCTTTGCCTCTGTGGCGATAGACGCGTGGTCGGTGCCAGGAACCCAGCAGGCGTTCTTTCCGTCAAGGCGTGCCTTGCGGATAAGGATGTCCTGGATGGTGTTGTTGAGCATGTGTCCCATGTGCAATACACCGGTGACATTGGGCGGAGGGATGATTATCGTATACGGCTCGCGTCCGTCAGGTTTGCTTGAAAAGAGCTTGTGGTCTGTCCAGTACTGATACCACTTGGATTCCACATCTTTAGGGTTGTACTTGCTTGCTAATTCCATATATCGTTTGTTGTATTTTGATTTTTTGCGAATTTGGATACAAAATTAATGATTTTTCTCCAAACGTCATTTTACATGGCATGTTTATTATAAAATAATAACATTATGTACGGTTATACGGTTGTGCGGTTATACGGTTATGCTGTTGTGCGGTTGCGTGGCATAGGAAAAGTAATATCCGTATAACCGCATAACCGTCTGAGCCGTATAACCGCATCTATAACCACCAAATTGCGTTAAATTTCTTTATAGGATTCTCCTATTTACAAAATAATCTGTAAATTTGCAAAATATTATATGCGTTCATCACTATGTGAATGAGAATAGCAACATAACATAATAAAACTTAACAAACAACTATGGCAAAAAAGAACGAAAAACTTTTCGGAGAGTTTGTCGCACCTACCAGACAGGAGTGGCTTGATAAGATTCAGGTCGACCTGAAAGGCGCTGATTTCAACAAGCGTCTGGTGTGGAAAACCAACGAGGGTTTCAATGTGCAGCCATTCTATCGCAAGGAAGATGTGGAAAGACTGCAGACACCGGAGGCTATGCCAGGCGAGTTTCCGTTTGTACGTGGTAACAAGAAACTGGATAACGAGTGGTATGTACGCCAGAATATTACGGCGGACTCCGCTGCCGAGGCTAACAAGAAGGCTCTCGATGTCCTCAACAAGGGCGTCAACTCGCTCGGTTTCCATATCTGCGGCTCACAGCTCAGCAGGGAATATGTGGAGACACTCCTTGAGGGTATCCACTGTGACTGTGTGGAACTGAACTTCACTACCTGCAAGCGTCACTCCGTGGAGCTTGCGGAAATGCTTGCGGACATCTTCGAGAAGAGGGGCTATGACAAGGAGAATATCGTCGCTTCCATCGACTGGGACCCTATGGAGAAGATGCTTGGCGGTAAGGATGTGGAGGGTGTGCTCCAGTTTGCCAAGCCTCTCGTGGAGGCTGTCAAGGACTATCCTCACTTCCGCGTGATAGCTGTCAATACCGTAGCTCTGAGCAATGCCGGCGCATATATCGTCCAGGAATTGGGCTATGCTCTCGCATGGGGTGCGGAGTATCTCCAGATGCTTGTCGATGCAGGAGTAGACGCTACTCTTGCCGCAAGGAAGATAAAGTTCAATATGGGCATCTCCGAGAACTATTTCATGGAGATCGCCAAGTTCCGTGCCGCACGTCTGCTGTGGGCAGAGATTGTAAAGGAATATAATCCTTCCTGCGACTGTGCATGCAAGATGATTGTAAACGCCGAGACGACACGTTACAACATGACGCTCTTCGACGCTTATGTCAATATGCTCCGCTCTCAGACAGAGACGATGTCTGCTGCTCTTGCCGGTGTACACTCTATTGTCGTGACACCGTTCGACGCTGCTTACGAGACACCTAACGAGTTCTCTGACCGCATAGCACGCAACCAGCAGCTTCTCCTGAAAGAGGAGTGCCACTTCGATACTGTCGTTGACCCTTCTGCCGGTTCTTATTACATCGAGGAACTGACATCTTCTCTTGCCAAGGAGGCTTGGAAGATATTCCTCAATGTGGAGGAGCAGGGCGGATTCCTTGCCGCTGTGAAGGCAGGCACGGTACAGGACGACATCAACGCTACCAACGAGAAGCGCCATCTCCATGCGGCACAGCGCCGTGAGTTTATCCTCGGCACCAACCAGTTCCCTAACTTCATCGAGACATCGGAAGGAAAGACTCCTCTCGCTTCGGAGTGCAAGGGCAAGTGTGGAGAAGAGGGAGCCTTGAAGTCTATAAAGGCAACACGTCTTGCTGCCGACTTCGAGAATCTGCGTCTCGCCACAGAGAAGGCTGAGAAGCAGCCTGTTGCGTTCATGGTGACGATAGGAAACCTCGCATGGAGGCAGGCACGCGCACAGTTCTCATGCAACTTCCTTGCGGCTGCAGGCTACAAGGTCATTGACAATCTCGGTTTCAAGACTGTAGAGGAAGGCATCGACGCCGCTGTAGAGGCTGGCGCAGATATCGTTGTCCTCTGCTCAAGCGATGACGAGTATGCAGAATACGCTATACCGGCATACAAGTATCTTGACAACCGTGCTATCTATGTTGTTGCCGGTGCTCCGGCATGTGCCGAGGACCTGAAGGCTGCCGGCATAGAGAACTTTATCCACGTCAAGGTCAACCAGCTTGAGACCTTGAAGATGTTTAACTCAAAACTCGGTATCTAAACTACTATGGCAAGAAAAGATTTTAAGAATGTTGATATCTTTGCGGGTATCGAGAAGAAAGACGGCGCAAAGTGGCAGCAGGAAAACGGTGTCAAGAATGTATGGAAGACACCTGAGCACATAGAGGTAAAACCTGTATATACAAAGGAAGACCTTGAAGGCATGGAGCATCTCGACTTCGCCGCAGGTATCCCTCCGTTCCTCCGTGGCCCATACTCTATGATGTATCCGTTCCGTCCATGGACGATACGTCAGTATGCAGGATTCTCCACGGCAGAGGAGTCAAACGCTTTCTATCGCAGGAATCTTGCTTCCGGACAGAAAGGTCTCTCCGTAGCCTTTGACCTCCCTACCCACCGTGGCTATGACCCGGACAACATGCGTGTCGTAGGTGATGTGGGCAAGGCCAGTGTGTCTATCTGCTCTGTGGAGAACATGAAGGTGCTGTTTGACGGCATTCCATTGAACAAGATGTCTGTGTCCATGACCATGAACGGTGCGGTACTTCCTATCCTCGCGTTCTATATCGTGGCAGGTCTTGAGCAGGGCGCAAAGCTCGAGGAGATGGCTGGAACCATCCAGAACGATATCCTGAAGGAGTTCATGGTGCGTAATACATATATATATCCGCCGTCATTCTCCATGAAGATTATCGCCGACATCTTCGAGTATACATCGAAGAACATGCCTAAGTTCAACAGCATCTCCATCTCCGGCTATCACATGCAGGAGGCTGGCGCTACCGCTGATATTGAGCTTGCATATACTCTTGCCGACGGTATGGACTATCTCCGTGCCGGTGTCAATGCTGGTCTTGACATCGACGCCTTCGCTCCACGTCTCTCGTTCTTCTGGGCTATCGGCGTGAACCATTTCATGGAGATTGCCAAGATGCGTGCAGGACGTCTCCTGTGGGCTAAGATCGTGAAGAGCTTCGGTGCAAAGAATCCTAAGTCCATGGCTCTCCGCACACACTCGCAGACATCAGGCTGGTCGCTGACAGAGCAGGATCCGTTCAACAATGTCGGCCGTACATGTATCGAGGCTATGGCTGCCGTGCTCGGACATACACAGTCTCTGCACACCAACTCTCTCGATGAGGCTATCGCGCTCCCGACAGACTTCTCAGCACGTATTGCACGTAATACCCAGATCTATATCCAGAACGAGACAAAGGTATGTAAGGAGATTGACCCATGGGCTGGCTCTTACTATGTAGAGTCTCTGACTCAGGAGCTTGTCGAGAAGGCTTGGGAGCATATCCAGGAGATAGAGAAGCTCGGAGGTATGGCAAAGGCCATCGAGACAGGTGTGCCTAAGATGCGTATCGAGGAGGCTGCCGCACGTACACAGGCACGTATCGACTCTGGCGTGCAGACTATTGTCGGAACAAACAAGTACCGTCTTGACCATGAGGACCCTATCGATATCCTCGAGGTGGACAATACCGCTGTACGTCTGCAGCAGGAGGCTGCGCTCAAGGAACTGAAGGCAAAGCGCGATAACGAGGCTTGCCAGAAGGCTCTTGATGCTCTGACAGAGGTAGTACGCACAGGTGAGGGCAACTTGCTGGAGGCTGCTGTAGAGTGTGCTAAGCTCCGTTGTACTCTCGGTGAGATAAGTGATGCTTGTGAAAAAATCGTAGGACGTTATAAGGCAGTGGTAAGAACAATATCAGGTGTGTATTCTTCTGAATACAAGAAGGATACAGAGTTTGAAGAGGCAGTTCGCTTGACGAACGAGTTTGCAGAGAAGGAAGGACGCCGTCCACGTATCTTCGTTGCAAAAATGGGACAGGATGGTCATGACCGTGGCGCGAAAGTAGTAGCGACAGGTTATGCCGACTGCGGTTTCGATGTGGATATGGGACCTCTCTTCCAGACTCCTGCCGAGGCTGCGCGTGAGGCCGTGGAGAATGATGTGCACATCGTTGGCGTATCTTCTCTTGCCGCAGGTCATAAGACACTTATCCCGCAGCTCTTTGAGGAACTGAAGAAGCTCGGCCGTGAGGATATCATGGTCATCGCCGGTGGTGTCATCCCTGCACAGGATTATGACTTCCTCTATAAGGCTGGCGTTGCCGCGATCTTCGGTCCTGGCACGTCAGTGGCATATTCTGCCAAGACTATGATGGAACTCCTTATGGATAAGGATTGATAATTATATAAATCGGTCTTACGGTTGTACGGTTATACGGTTGTGTGGTTATATGGAGATTACTTTCCTGTAACCCACAACCGCATAACCTACAACCGTATAACCGTAAAACCGCACACAACCGTAAAACCGCACAACCAATGAAAGACTTTTTCAAGAACATTCTCGCCACAGTATTCGGCGTATTCCTTTGTATAGGCATATTCATAGCCTTCTCCATCATCAGCCTTATAGGTATGGTAGCATCGACGTCAACGGAGACTGAGGTTAAGGACAACTCGGTGCTTGTCCTCAATCTCCAGGGACAGATAACGGAGAAAGGCTCTTCCGATCCATTCGCCGAACTGCTTGGAAACGAGCAGATGTCTACAGGTCTTAATGATATCCTTTCGGCAATAGAAAAGGCAAAGGATAATGATGATATCAAGGGTATCTATATAGAGACGGGAGCGCTTGCCGCTGATAACGCCACTATTCAGGAGATACGCAATAAGCTGAAGGAATTCAAGGCAAAGAAAAAGTGGATTGTCGCTTACGGTGAGATATATACACAGGGTGCATACTATCTTGCATCGGTGGCCGACAAGGTTTACATCAACCCTTATGGCCATCTTGATTTCCATGGCATAGGTGCGCAGCCTATGTATGTCAAGGACTTTGCAGCCATGTTTGGCGTAAAGTATAATATAATAAAGGTGGGCACATATAAGAGTGCTACCGAGATGTATACCGAGGATAAGATGTCTGACGCCAACCGCGAGCAGGTATCGGCATACATAAACGGCATGTGGCAGAATGTCCTGAAGGATATCTCTGCGTCACGCAAGATAAGCGTTACCGAACTCAACAGGATTGCCGACGGCTTTACCGTGATGAGTTCGACAAAGGCTCTCAAGGCTCAGAAGCTGGTTGACGGTATGCTTTATGCAGACCAGGTGAAGGCGGAGATAAAGAAACGCCTTGCGCTTGATGCCGATGAGGAAATACATCAGCTCAGCGTTGCGGCAATGAAGAATGTCACGGTAGATAATGACTCTGACAATAAGATTGCCGTTTACTATTGTGAGGGAACTATTGTGCAGAGTGCCCTGACAGGCTTTGCCATGGGAAGCACGACTCAGATTGTCGGCAAGACTGTCTGCAAGGACCTTGAGAAACTTGCCAAGGATGATGATGTAAAGGCTGTTGTCCTCCGCATAAACTCTCCTGGTGGTGACGCGTATGCTTCCGAGCAGATGTGGCATTATATCGCAGAACTGAAGAAGGTGAAGCCTGTGGTTGTCTCCATGGGTGGATGTGCTGCTTCCGGCGGATACTATATGTCGTGCAATGCATCATGGATTATCGCGCAGCCAAATACAATTACCGGTTCGATAGGTATCTTCGGTGCATTCCCTGACCTCACAGGACTGATGACACAGAAACTGAAATTCCATTATGATGAGGTGAAGACAAACGCAAACTCGACATTCTCTCCGATAGCAATGGCACGTCCGCTCACAGCTGACGAGATTGCCGCCATGCAGACATGGATTAACGACGGCTATGCCTTGTTCCGTAAGCGTGTGGCTGACGGCCGCAAGATGAAGGTCGAGGCAGTGGAGAAGATAGCCCAGGGTAGGGTGTGGCTCGCTACCGATGGTCTGAAGAATGGTCTTGTCGACCAGCTCGGAGGCCTTGATGATGCAGTGAAGAAAGCTGCCCAGCTTGCTAAGGTAAAGGATTTCTGTACTGTGGATTATCCTGCAGCGCCGGATTTCATGGCTCAGCTGATGAATAAGGTGGCAGGCGGTACAGGTAGTGCTCTTGATGAGCAGCTCCGCCTCGCTCTCGGTTCATACTATGAGCCGTTCATGCTTATGCGCACAATCAACGAACAGTCGCCTGTTCAGGCACGTATGCCATATTTCCTTGAGATGAAGTAAGTTTAGTTGTTTAGTGGTTTGGTGGTTTAGTTGTTTGGTTGTTTGAACTTCTATTATGGCTATTATAGCTATTACGGCTATCCTACCCAAAACCACAAAACCACAAAACCACCAAACGACTAAACCACTAAACCACCAAAATCCCGCCGATGGAAGGAGATTTCATAAAGATATATAAAGCGTTGATACCGTTGAGCTGGCTCTACGGCATTGGTGTCGGCTTCCGCAACATGCTCTTTGAGATGGGGATACTCCGTAGCAGGAGTTTCACCATCCCGGTAATATCCGTAGGGAATATTACCATAGGCGGGGCAGGGAAGACACCGCATGTGGAATACCTTGTCAGGCTGTTGCGTGACAAGGTACGGGTCGCTGTCCTGTCACGCGGATATAAGCGCAAGACTAAGGGGTATGTCCTTGCTGAGGGCAGTGTGACATCGGCGGATATAGGAGATGAACCTTGCCAGATGTATATGAAATATGGTATATATCAAGGCAAGAACCGCGTATATGTTGCTGTTGACGCAAATCGCTGTGAGGGCATCGAACGCTTGCGTAATGATGAATGTACCAACGATACGGACGTGATAATCCTTGACGACGCATATCAGCATCGGTATGTGAAACCTGGAGTGAATATCCTCCTCGTGGACTATCATCGTCTGATAGTCTATGACCGGCTCTTGCCGGCAGGACGGTTGCGCGAACCGAAGAGCGGGAAGGAGCGTGCAGACATCGTCATCGTGACAAAGTGCCCGAAGAGCCTGCGTCCGATGGATTTCCGTGTCATCAAGAAGGCCATGGCTCTCCGGCCGTATCAGAAGCTGTTCTTCACGACACTGAATTACGGAAGCCTCTATCCTGTGTTCCCAGAAGGCAGCGCAGTGCGTCTTGAAGACTTGTCAGACAGGCATAATGTCATCGTGCTGGCAGGCATAGCGTCTCCGCAGCAACTGCTGCTTGACCTCGGCATGTATACAAAGAACCTCACACCGCTGACATTCGGCGACCATCACAGGTTTACAGACAATGATATAGACAAGATCAACAATCTCTTTGACACCATACCTGAGCCACGGCTCATCATCACCACGGAGAAGGACGCCGCCCGCCTGAAGGATGTGGACGGACTGTCTGATGCCGTGCGAAGGAGCATCCTTGCCCTGCCGGTGGAAATCGGCTTCATGCTTGACGGCGCGGAAGAATTTGATGAATTCATACTGTCTTATCTGCAGAAGAACTCGCGAAACTCTATCCTGTCTAAACTGAAGGATTCGGGAAAAATATCAGAAAAACAAAATAAACATTAGTTGATGGAGATAAAGGAACTTGGCGAATTCGGACTTATCGATCGCCTTACAAAAGACATTGAGACAAAGAACCCAGCCACATTGAAGAGCGTCGGTGACGACTGTGCTGTGATAGCCGGCAACAGTGACGAGCAGACACTTGTGACGACAGACATGCTGATGGAAGGCGTGCATTTTGACCTTACCTATATAAGCATGCAGCAACTTGGCTACAAGAGTGCCATGGTGAATATCTCTGATATCTTTGCCATGAACGGCACACCGCGGCAGATGACGGTGTCGATAGCGCTTTCAAAACGCTTTGCCGTAGAAGATATAGAAGACTTCTACAGTGGTCTGCGTATGGCCTGCGACAAGTGGAATATAGATATCGTAGGAGGCGATACGACATCGTCGCTGACAGGTCTCGCGATAAGCATCACATGTATAGGTGTTGCATGCAAGGATGATATTGTCTATCGTTCGGGAGCAAAAGATACCGACCTCATCTGTGTGTCAGGCAATCTCGGTGCTGCATATATGGGTCTGCAGATTCTTGAGCGTGAAAAAGCCGTGTATTACCAGCAGATACGTGATATACAGATGAAATATGCAGACAAGGCGGAGCAACGCCGCCGCATAGAGATGCTCTCCTTCTCGCCTGATTTCGCAGGAAAGGAGTATCTTCTTGAACGTCAGCTGAAGCCTGAGGCACGCGGCGATGTCATAGAGACATTGCGCAAGGCAGGTGTCTGCCCTACATCCATGATGGATGTCTCCGACGGTCTCTCTTCAGAACTTATGCATATATGCAAGCAGTCCGGCTGCGGTTGCCGCATATACGAGAAGAACATCCCTATAGATTATCAGGTTGCGGTCACGGCAGAAGAGTTCAATATGAATCTTACCACCTGCGCCCTCAATGGAGGAGAAGACTACGAACTGCTCTTCACAGTGCCTATAGGCGACTTGTCAAAGGTGGAAGGCATGGAGGATGTGAAGATTATCGGACATATCACCAAGCCTGAGTTCGGTCAGGTGCTTGTGACGCGCGATAATAATGAATTCCCGCTGAAGGCACAAGGTTGGAATCCGCTGACTTAATGGATGATAGGAAATGGTGGAGGTGGCAAATATTTTGTGACATGACTGTAATTAAATAGATGCTGTCCTCCACGCTTTCCTACTTTTCGTTGAATTGGTGTACTTGTATTTTTGCTGATTTTATTGATAGGTTCCAACATAGAACCTTTTAGATCTAATAAATGAGAAGACAGATTGTAATATCTCATTTGTATAAGGAAAATAATTGTTGGATTATACAAACTAATGGTGAGCATCAAAAGGGAGTTGCTGAGATGACGGCATATTTTACCGGTCAATTTTGTCTTCCTTCTTGGGGCTATGCGCTTGGAATGCTTCATGACAAAGGAAAGGAGCGCGATGCTTTTCAACAATATATTCGTAAAACAAATGGTTTGCCTGTGACTGACGGTAAATCGTATGGAGAACATCATCATGCGTTTGTGGGTGGTATATTGGCTACGAATCTTATGGGGAATAGCGTATTAAATCTTCTTGCCAATCAGATAATTTCCCATCATACAGGATTGCATGATTATGCGGATGCAGAGAATGTCATAGAGGAAAGGCCACTTCCCGAAGAGATAAACAAGAAGGATATAGTGCTGAATATACCCCAACTGCAAAAAGAGCTTCTTGATTCTCCTTTTTCTAAGTTGAAGGTAAGTATGAAACATTTTCATCACCTTTCCCGAATGCTTTTTTCCTGTTTGGTAGATGCCGACAGACTCGATACCGAACGTTTTATGGATGTAGCATCGTGGAAGAAACGGGGATGTTCATCCTTGATTACCGACTTATTGCCAAAATTTGAAGCGTATTTAAGTGAACTACAACTACATGCACCCGACACAGAAGTGAATCGCATTCGCAAGAAAGTACAGGATCAATGCAGCATGACTTCTTCTGGCGAGACTGGTTTTTATAGTCTTACGGTACCGACAGGAGGCGGAAAGACTCTTTCATCGTTATTATGGGCTATGAAGCATGCGGTAAATCATGATATGAACCGTATAATCATTGCTATTCCATACACCAGTATTATTGTACAAACGGCAGGGCTATTGAAGGATATCTTCGGTGAAGAAAACGTATTGGAGCATCACAGCAACTTTAATCCCGATGAAATAAAGAATGAGAAGGTCCGCGAAAAGGCAAAACTGGCTACGGAAAACTGGGATTATCCCATTATTGTCACTACTAACGTACAGCTGTTTGAATCGATGTTTAGCAATAAACCGTCCGATTGCCGCAAATTGCACAACATTGTGAATTCGGTTCTTATTTTGGATGAAGTGCAGACGTTGCCAACAAACTTCTTACAGCCAATAGTGGATTCGCTGAAGGCATATCAGGAAATGTTCGGAGTATCGGTATTGTTTACTACTGCCAGCCAGCCGGTGCTTAGTGGGATAATAAAAGGAACCAATCCTACGACAAATTTTGAAGGGATAGACCATATTACAGAAATCATACCTAATGGGTTTGCCCTACATGATAAGCTCCGCCGTGTAACTTTGGAAATAGATAATGAGGGAAAGACATACGATGACATTGCCGCTAAAATGTCTGTATATAATAAGGTACTGTGCATAGTAAACACTCGAAAAGATGCGAAGGAACTGTATGACCGCTTGCCTGATGAAGGAGTAAAACTACATCTATCGAGAATGATGTGTCCAGCACATGTCAGTGAAACGATATTCAAGATAAAGGCTCTGTTGAAAGACGAATCGCAGCCAGTAGTACGAGTGATAGCTACCCAGCTTGTAGAGGCAGGAGTGGATATAGATTTTCCAGTGGTGTTTCGGCAGGAAACCGGTCTTGATTCTGTGTTGCAAGCAGCTGGACGATGTAACCGTGAAGGAAGAAATGCAGTTGGTACTACATTTGTGTTCAGTCTTGCTGCGGAGAAACGTATCCCGTTTGGGGCAATGGAAGCAGCTAACAGTGCACGGCTGAGTTTGCCGGCAGACAGTGATTGGTTTGCACCCTCTGTGATGGAAAAGTATTTTCATCAGTTGTATAGCAGGACAAACACGTTTGACGATAAGAAGATAAAACATTATCTTTACAACGATGAAGCGATGTGTTTTAAAACTGCATCAAAGAAATTCAAACTGATTGATGATGATTGCATGAATATTATTGTGAATTGGGGAATCAGCATGGAACTTGTGGAAAAGTTGAAAGAGTCCGGTTACACCTATCCCTTGATGAAACAATTGGCTAAATATACAGTAGGTGTTCATCGTTCCGATTTCGACAAACTGGTTAGCTATGGTGCTATAGAAGAAGTGTTGGAAGGTATCTATGTATTGGCAGACAGGGGACAATATGATAAAAATACCGGTCTCAGCCTTGACAATCATTGGATGGAAGAATTATTAATGATATAAAAGTAAATGAATAATATGGACTATACAGATAAAGAATATTGCTTGGAGGTTTGGGGTGACTGGGCTTGCTTCACTCGTCCTGAATTGAAAGTAGAACGTGTGAGCTATGATGTCATTACACCTTCAGCGGCGCGTGCCATATTTGAAGCAATCTTTTGGAAACCTGCCATTCATTGGCAAGTTACCAAGATTGAAGTGCTCAATCCTATTAAGTGGACCACAATCAGAAGGAATGAGGTTGGAGCTGTGGCAAGTAAGTCTCCTATTTTCATTGAGGACAAACGTCAACAGAAAAACTCTTTGCTTCTGAAAGATGTCCATTATCGCATTTGGGCCAAGCTTAAATTCATACCTCAATGGAAAAGAAAGGAAACGAAAAATCCATTGGTAGATAACGAAGAGCAAGAACTTTTGCGAAAAGATGAGAATCCCATGAAGTATTATCAAATGTTTGAACGTAGGGCATCCAAGGGACAATGCTTCACTCAACCCTATCTCGGTTGTCGTGAATTTGCTGCAAATTGGAAGTATATTGATGATATGGAACAACTTTCTCCACCTTTGGCAGAAGACAGGGATTTGGGAATCATGCTTTATGATATGGATTTTGAAGGGAATCCAAAGAAACCAGATGCCATGTTCTATCGAGCAAGAATGGAGCAAGGAGTGATTGTTGTACCCGATAAAGACAGTGAGGAGGTGTTGCGATGATACTGAAAGCATTGTATGATTATTACCATCGGAGTGGTGAATTACCTACTATGGGAATGGAATTAAAGGAAATAGGTTTTATCATCGTTATTGATAAGTGTGGTAATTTCTTACGTTTTGAAGACAGACGTATAGACAAAAAGTCTGCGCAAAAGTTTCTTGTTAAGAAGAGTGTTGGTCGTTCAAGTGCCCCTGTTGCAAACTACCTATACGACAATAGCCAATACGTATTTGGTTATTCCGATAAAGGGGATATGGAAAGCATGCGCAAGTATTTTGATACCTTCAAAGCGAAGGTTGAAGAAATATACAACATGTTTTCAGATAATGAAACCATACAGGCTGTATATGCGTTTTATCAGCAGGAACCTTCAGATATGGTTGAAGCCATGCAGAATGATTCTCTTTGGGATGATATAAACAAAAACCTCAACAAGAAATATTCCACTTTTTCTTTTCTTATAGACGGAGATACGGAAATTGTGGCTTCTAAACGCGAATTAATAAACTTAGAAACAAGTGGTAATTATGTGGATGGAAGCCTGTGTTTAGTGGTAGGTAAACATGCAAAAGCTGTAGAGATTACAACTGCTACAATGATTCCGGGAAGTCAAGCTACAGCCAAACTTGTCGCCTTTCAGGTAAATTCCGGATATGATTCGTATGGGAAATCAAAAGGATATAATGCTCCTATATCGGAAGAGGCTGAATTTGCATATACTACAGCATTGAATCACTTGCTGCGTTCTGATTCTCATAATAAATTTATGGTCGGTTCGCGTACTTTCCTTTTCTGGGCTTCTTCTCATAGTGAGGCAGCGAAAGAATCAGAGGATAGCCTGTTTGCTTTATTGGGAAGAGCAGAAGAGGATTATGATGACCCCAATAAGCGTATAAAATTAGTACGGGATACATTTATGTCCATTTATACAGGAAAACTTGTTGCTAATAAAGATGATAAATTCTTTATTTTAGGCTTGGCTCCCAATTCAGCTCGAATTGCGGTGGTGTATTGGAATGAACTGCCATTGCGTGAGTTTGCCGGCTTAATTAGTAAACATTTCATGGATATGGAGATTGTTGATACACGTAAGGACAAGAAACCATATGTAGGGTTACATTATATTCTTGGGAATGTTACTCTTGGAGGAAAGTCAAGTGATGCTACCCCCAATCTTCCTGATGCCGTAGTGAAAAGTATTTTCCAAGGACTGCCGTATCCGGCGTCTTTATTCCAGGCTTGCATTCGTCGCATACGTGCTGAACAATCAGTTAACATTGTACGTGCTGCCATTATCAAGGCTTATCTTAACCGATTGAATGATAATAATCAAAATAAAAAACTCGATATTATGTTAGACAAAGAAAATCAAAATCAAGGGTATCTTTGCGGAAGGCTGTTTGCTGTTCTCGGCAAGATACAGGAGGATGCCAATGGTATTCATTCCATTCGTGAGCGTTACATGAATGCAGCATCGGCCACTCCGGCCACTGTTTTTGCCACTATCCTAAATCTTTCCACTCATCATCTTGAAAAATTGAATGAGGGCAAACAGGTGTTTTATGAGAAACTGAAACAGGAAATCATCTCCAAACTCGATGCAGATGGCTTTCCTGCACATCTTGACCTTCAAGACCAAGGACGTTTCTTCGTAGGATATTATCATCAGCGACAAGAATTTTTCATAGGCAAAGAGAATAAAGAGACAGAATAATAATTAATAATTTAAAGAATACAGTTATGTCAGAAATTAAAAACAGAATCGATTTCGTTTACATCTTTGATGTACAAGATGGTAACCCTAATGGTGACCCCGATGCAGGTAATCTTCCACGTGTGGATGCCGAAACAGGTATGGGACTTGTTACAGATGTTTGCCTTAAACGTAAGGTACGTAATTATGTGCAAGTGGCTAAAGGATTGACAGACAGTTACGACATTTTTATTAAAGAGAAGGCTGTTCTAAATACTTTGATTGATAAAGCACACGATGATTCAGAAGTGAAAGCTGCTAAAGATAAGACTGAGGCTGCACGCACGTTTATGTGTAAGAACTATTTTGATGTCAGAACATTTGGTGCTGTGATGTCAACCGGTAAAAATGCAGGCCAAGTTCGTGGTCCTATTCAGTTTACCTTTGCCCGTTCTGTAGATCCAATTGCTGCAGCAGAACATTCCATTACTCGTATGGCTGTGGCAACAGAGAAAGAAGCAGAGAAACAGAGTGGTGACAATCGTGCAATGGGTCGCAAAGCTACCGTACCTTACGGCCTTTATGTATGTCATGGTTTCATTTCGGCCAACCTTGCTAAACAGACAGGTTTCTCAGAAGAAGACCTTGCACTATTTTGGGAAGCTCTGAAGAATATGTTCGATGTGGACCGTTCAGCAGCACGCGGATTGATGAGCGCACAGAAACTGATTGTTTTTAAGCATGACTCCCTTTTGGGTAATGCTCCGGCCAACAAACTGTTTGACTTGGTTAAGGTTGAGAAGGTTTGCGATGGTGCACCGCGCTTATTCAGTGATTATGAGGTCACAATAGACAATGAGCATGTTCCGTCAAATGTTACTGTAGAGGAACTGATATAAAAACAAAAGATAATGTACACCGAAGACGATATGCTCATGTTATCGGGGATTCAGCACTTCAGGTTCTGTCCCCGGCAATGGGCCTTGATTCACATTGAGCAGCAATGGGACGATAACCGCCTTACCATTGAGGGGCAGATTTTGCATAAGCATGTGGACGATCCGTTCTACAGACAGAAGTGCGGCGATCAAATAACATTGCGTGCGGTGAATATCGCTTCGCACGAGTTGGGACTCTATGGCATTTCCGATGCCATAGAGTTGCTTCCTTCTCCATCCTCGGAAGATACAATATTGCATCCAAAATATCCGGGACGTTGGCAACCAGTTGTTGTGGAGTATAAGCATGGCCGACCGAAAAAGAATGATGTAGATGAAGTACAGTTAGCGGCACAAACAATGTGTCTTGAAGAAATGTATACTATCCATATACCATACGGTGCGTTCTTTTATGGAGAACTTCGTCATCGGGTAGAGGTGGCTATAACAGACGAACTGCGCAATATCGTCAGACAATGTGCCAAAGATATGCATGAAATATTCTGCAAGGCGGTTATACCAAAAGCGGAATACGGGAAGTGTTGCGACAAATGTTCACTGAAGGAGATATGTATGCCGACGATAGCTGAAAATTGTACCACGGTAGATACCTACCTCAATAAAAACTTATATACATGAGAAAGTTATTGAATACTTTGTATGTAACGACACCGGAAGCCTATCTGAGTAAAGATGGACTGAATGTTGTCGTATCAGTCAAGCAAGAGGAGGTGTTCCGCATCCCGGCTATAAATATAGAAGGTATCGTTACGTTCGGCTATATGGGCGCAAGTCCCGGCGTGATGAAACTGTGCAGTGACAATGGCATATCGTTGACATTTCTTTCTCCGCATGGCAGATTCATCAGCCGTGTGCAAGGAGCGACAAAAGGGAATGTGTTGCTTCGCAAGAGGCAATACCAGTTGTCGGACGATGAATTATGGTCGTTGAATGTGGCAAGGTTGATGATTGGAGGCAAGATTCAGAACTACCGTAATATTCTGAGAAGATATATTCGTGATTATGGCGAGGATGAAGCTGTCAGTCAGGCGGTACGTGTATTGGAGTATGCCAAACGCGATGCATTGGCTGCTCGGGATAAAACGGCGCTGATAGGTTATGAAGGTATGGCTTCGAATGCTTATTTTGAAGTGTTGCCAGTCTTGATTTTAAATCAAAAGACAGATTTCCCGTTTCATGGGCGTAACCGCCGCCCTCCCAAAGATGCCGTAAATGCCATGTTGTCTTTTGCCTATACATTGATAGCCAATGATGTTTCCGCTGCACTCGAAACTGTCGGACTTGATCCATACGTAGGATTTCTACATACACTTCGTCCCGGACGAACCTCTTTAGCTTTAGACATGATGGAAGAGTTACGTGCTTATCTGGGTGACCGCTTTGTATTGTCTTTAATCAATAAAAGACAGATAACAATTAAAGATTTCTTGTTTCAAGGTGATAATGGGGTCATTATGACTGATAATGGGAAGAAGACTTTTATTTCTGCATGGCAAAACAGGAAACGTGAAGTGATAATCCATCCTTACCTGAATGAAAAAGTGGAGATTGGGCTTTTACCATACGTACAGGCAATGTTGATGGCGAGATATATCAGACAAGATATAGACAATTATCCAGTATTTTTAATAAAATGATTTTCGGTTATGTATATTCTTGTAACATACGATGTAGATACAACAAGCAGAGAAGGTGCACGCCGTTTACGGAGTGTGGCTAAGGCGTGTATGGATTATGGGCAGAGAGTACAAAATTCTGTCTTTGAGTGTGAAGTAACAGATGCGCAATATTGTCTTTTGAGAGAGCGGATAAAAAATATTATCGATATGTCTCTTGATAGTATTCGATTTTATATTCTCAATAAGAATGAGAGTAGAAGAGTTGAAGTGGTAGGTGTTGAAACATCTTATAAAGTTAATGATGCTCTTATTATATAAATGAATGCGAATGTGGAGTATTGCACGATAAACTGTATTTTCGCAACTATTGATAATCAGAAGAATAAGTCCTTTTATAGAACGAAAATCTATCATCGAGATAGGACTTAAAATTTATTCGCGAATTGATGTTGCTAAATTATTGATTTACAAGGTATAATTATGCATACAGTCGCACCCTACATGGGTGCGTGGATTGAAACATGGACTACTCCTTATCTGCCCGACAGTACTGAGTCGCACCCTACATGGGTGCGTGGATTGAAACAACCAAACTAATTAAGCCGGGTTCAAAAGACCGTCGCACCCTCCATGGGTGCGTGGATTGAAACTGTAAGAATTATTTGATGAACGCCGGCAAAGATAGTCGCACCCTACATGGGTGCGTGGATTGAAACATAAGCGAAGAAGGTAGGGACTAAGACCTACCTGTCGCACCCTACATGGGTGCGTGGATTGAAACAACTAAACGAATTAAGACGGCTTCAAAAGACCGTCGCACCCTACATGGGTGCGTGGATTGAAACTGTAATAATTATTTGATTAACGACGGCAAAGATAGTCGCACCCTACATGGGTGCGTGGATTGAAACATAAGCGAAGAAGGTAGGGACTAAGCCCTACCTGTCGCACCCTACATGGGTGCGTGGATTGAAACAACTAAAAGAATTAAG
>JAFTQG010000018.1 GCA_017462915.1 Prevotella sp.
CTTTTCCTCCGTTTCGCCTTTCTCTTCGCTGTCTTGCTTCCCGTTCCGTCTCGACATAGCTCGCTATGCCTTCGCCGAAATGGTCGCAATACAACGGAGATAAAAACAAAACGAAGTGAAATCTAATGACCGATTTGGGTTAAAGGTATGGAAATCAACGGTGTATAAAAGCAAAAGCGAAAGAATTTTGCTTTTCTTTCGCTTTCTTTCGTATTGATATAGATATGTAAACAGTAGAAGCAGACGGACAATATGCTTGGGACGCTTGTTTCAAACACAGCAGTCTCGTTTACATTGTAGACTGTCCGCCCTCATCAGTCCAGCGGATAATACTCCTTGAAGGAGCTCTCGGCATCGGCGCGCTCCGCCTTTGTGATGGCGTCCACGAGCGAGTTGCAGTATACCTCGAGGTCTGTGTAGTAGCCTTTCCTGTCGAGCGTGAAGGTCGCGGAGTTGTCCTTGTCTACAGGAAGGCCATGGGCGCGCTCCCACTCGTCGGGTATGCCGTCGCCGTCCGTATCGAATCCGGCAGGACGCGCAGCTGTCCCGAAGGTCTTCTCCGTATATCCGTTGACATCGGCGACAAAGTCTACAAGTCCCCACGTCTGTGTTATCGAACCTTTATATGTCGCCGTGCCCGTCTCCACCTCCTTCATGTAGCGTGCATCCACGTCGTCGCGGTGCAGCGAGGCGCCGCTGTATGCCAGCACTTTCGTGTATGCCTTGTCGGCAGAGTGTGTGGTGATGTCGCCCGAAGGGCAAGGCCTCTCCATCCTGACAGGCACGCACGGCTCGCCGTTCTCGTTCTTCACGTGCTTCACGGCGTCACCGTAGAAGTTGTTGGTGTCCTTGGAACAGACGATACCGCCTATGCTGTACACGCCGTCGTCATACACCACACCGTCCCAGTCCTTGCCGGCGGTCTTCACGCCTGCCACGGTCTCCGTGGTGTTGCCGGAGATATAGTAACGGCTTGTCATGCCGAAAAACTCCGGATGCTTACGTGTGGAATTGCCGGGGACGGAGACCGACATGATGGTGACGCACTCCTCGTTGCCCGTGCCGCGCGGTCCGGCCTTGTAGTAGTTGTTGACGATGTTCACCTGTCCTCCGCCCGGACCGCCGTAGCACGTCCCCCTGGGCGTTGTACATCAGGCAGTTGCGCAGGTCTACATTCTCCGCCTGCACGGTGTTCTGCCACTTATACGCGCTGTATAGCCTGTTGTCCTTATAGCCCTCCCAGCCGTAACGCGCGCCGTTGAAGCGCGGTCCGCGGTTGGAGACGTGGGCGATGAGGTTGTGATGGAAGCTCGCGAGCTTGCCGCCCCATATACCGCCGAAGCCGTGCGGTCCCTTCGTGTGTCCGGGATTGGTGAGGCTCTCGGCGACGGTACACCACTGCATGGTGAAGTTGTTGTTGTCGTAGAACGACGCCACCTCGTCTATGCTCCACGAGAAGGAGCAGTGGTCAAGGATTATTCCCGTCTTGCGCGTTGCCGAAGAGGCGTCGGCATTGTCGTTGACATTGCGCTCCTGACCGCGGCGGAAGCGTATGTAGCGTATGATGTTGTTGGACTCCGGCACGACGGTATAGTATCTCACGGTGATTCCCGGACTGGGAGCCGTCTGCCCCATTATGGTCGTGTTGCGTCCTGTCTCGAGGTTACTCTCCAGGGCTATGACGCCGCCGACGTCAAAGACGACAATCTTCCTGTCGTCGCCCAGCACTGCCTCGCGCAGCGAACCAGGACCGCTGTCATTGAGATTGGTGACGTGCACGACCCTGCCGCCACGTCCTCCTGTGACATAACGGCCATGGCCTTCCGCCCCGGGGAACGCCGGAGCGGATTCAAACTGTGCCGCCGCCACTGCTGGCAGGACGGTAAGAAACATCGAGAAGAACTTCTGTCGTATAGTATTCATATCGTTATTGTTGGTTAGGTCATGTCAGTTTGCAGAATACGACGTCATCGCCATGAGCATCGAGATACCTTTATTTATAGAAGTAAGTCAACAAAATTAAACGATATCCTATGTAATAAAGTAAAAGTCAAAATCTTGTATGTATAGAGTTTGTTCTTTTTGGCTGTTTCCGCCTTGTCCCTCAGTCACATAGCCCGCTATGCTCCTTCTTTCAATCCTGGTATTTATTTTTAGTTGATTATCAGTGTTATACGCTCTAAACGGTAGAAAAGTGACCGTATGGATTCTGTTTATTAATAGAAAAGGTGAGATTTAACGTTTTTAACCTTCTGTCACACCAAAATTACAGAAAATGTGGGTGATGTAGGGTGGTTAGCTGTCACTCCATATTGCATTTTATTGCCACAGAGGTTCGTTTTCCCAACCAGAAGGAAAACCAAGGGCAGCCTTATCTATTTCTGGAAACGTAGCAAAAAGTCTGTTCATCTTGTCAAGCATGTCATTGTTGGGAGAGATGATGTCAAGGAAATACTTGATGATGCACATGTTATAATAGATTCTTCGCTTGTCCGCAGGAATAGTAATCCAAGGACGAGTCATGCCTCTCATATCATTTGGAATAATCTTGTTGACTTTGTTCCAAACACGAGCGTGATGACAACAAGCGTTGCGAGTAAGCGTAAGCACAGAAAGCCAAGACTCAAACACTGGAGCATGAAGGCAGAAACGTTTGGCTATCTGTTTTTTCAGACCTTTGTCTTTTAGATTCCTATAGTACATATTCACACTACCCATTGGGAGAAGTTCGCCAAGAATCCATGCAGGTGGGTAAAGTTCGGTGTAACTTCTTTTGAAATGTTCTATAAAGTCCTCCGTGGAACGCTCATATTCCTTCGATAACATTGCCATACTATTGCTGAAGATGGAGAGGTCACGAAAATGTATAGAATTGGTAAGCCAATATATGTCACCAGTCCGTTCTGCCGTCATATTCATCACGGCTTCTCTCACAGCAATCTCTATCTTCTCTATCTCATTAAAGAGGAGTAAGCGCAACTTCTTGTCAAAGCGATAAAGCATCATCACTTTGTTAAATGTGGCACCTGCCTTATACAGATGAAGGGTCTTTGGAGTTTTCAATAAGGGATGCATATACGCAGACAATCGATAATAGCCAATGCTCTCCAAATACAATTGAGCCTTTTGCCTATCATTAATTATCAACCCACGACTTTCCAATAAGATTACAAGTTCTCGTGAGGTCTTGTAACCTTTTCCGAAATTTCTCTTTGCCATAGCCTATAAACAAAAAAGCCCAGCCTATTTAAGCATTGTAAAGAGGCTCGGCTGGAACTAACACTGCAAAGATACGAATAATCATTGATAATACAAACTTTTTGGCAAGAAAAATCATGCCAAAGTGGAATTTTTGGACATATTTATATTTAATAATGTTAAAATGGGGCTTAAAATCATACTTTACCAGTCAAACAAAGCGGTTTCCAAGATAAAAGTATTATCTTTGTAATGTCTATACCATACCGGAAGCCCCGATGGGCAGAGGTTGGGCAGACATATACATAGTAAAAGGCGTATCTGACGCTTTGGTTTTGACGATTCGTGAACTTCGCAAACTCATTTGTCAGTCAAGAACAAAGCAACAAGGAACGTCTCATGGGTGTATTGTATACAGCCCTTATTGGCTTCGGTTGCATTTCGCATTCGTTGCCAAGAAAGGGTATTTATATACTTACACATACGTGGGGCTTTCGGCGTTGCTCGTTTCGGACTGACAGGGCAATGCGAAGGCCTACGAATCGTGGAACGAGTGACAGACTGGCTCCACGCTTTTTTATTTTGTATATTCGCCAATAAAAAAAATAACCCTGCTGTGGTAGCCAGGCAGACATCTTAAAAATAATACAAGATGAAAAGATTTTTATTCGTTACCGCAGCATTGCTCGCAATGTCGGTATCATTCTGTTTCGGTCAGTCCAAAGAGGACATTAAGGCAAGTATCGACCGTTGTGCAAAATTGGAGAAACTTTGCTCTAAGCAGCCAAAGCAAACTGGAGTTGTAGATGTTGACACCTATGTACAGGGTGTTTACAACGCAGCCATCAGTTCCGCTGCGTCATCAGCTCTACTCCAAGACCTTTATTATCGTCAGATTGGCGAGACGAAGGATGGTGTTACAGACGTAACCATCAAGAAGCCTACCGTAGAGGAACTTGTCGCATTAGGCACAACTCTAACTGCAGAAGGTGTTTCTATCGCTGAGGCGGGGAAAGGTGCAGAAGCTGCAACCAAGGCATCTTCTACTAACAAAAATCCAATGAAAGCAGCTAAGATAGCATCAGCTCTCGCCTTTACAAAAGATGCTTACCCTGTCTTGCTTGAAGAATCAAAGGCGAAGGTCGCAGCCATCAAGCAGATGATTGAAACTGCAAAAACTGCAAAGAATCTGTAATGGGAAATTATCGTATTTTATATGCGGTCATACTTGCGTGTATCCTTTGTGGATATACGCAAGTTTCTTTAGCAGCCGATGACCGCCCTGTCGTAGGCGTAACTCAGTTTACCTGCGATGAAGAGAGTCCGTACACAGGACTTGTAACAGAGAAAGTTGTGGAAATGCTGACTAACACTCACCGCTTTGTTGTAGTTGACAGAACAAGTCGCGATAAAGTAGTTGATGAACTTGAACTACAGAAGAGCGAGGCTTTTCTCGACAGCCATAATCTTGCAGAACAAGGTGCGGCTGTTGCTGCCGAGCAGTTGGTAACAGGACATATTGTTAAGATACCAGTTTATCGCATGAAGAACAGTGACGGAAGCACACGTGGTTATAAAGCAAGTGTAGCATTTCAGTTGAAAGTTGTTGACGTAGAGACAGGCGTAAGCAATGAGGCACAGAGTTTTGATGGAAAATGCAGTAAGGAAATGCTGTCGCCAGAGAGTGCTGTTACAGCAGCCATGCAAAGCCTGCAATCCGACATATATGAATATTTCCGTATCAATTTCCCCGTCAAGGGAAAAGTCTTGAAGACGATAGATAAAAGCACGATACTTCTCAACGTTGGCAAGGAAGCTGGAATCAATGTCGGTGATACGTTTACGATAGAATCAGTAGAGATGCTTGATGGCAAACCTTATCCGTCTGAACTTGGAAAGGCCAAGGTGACAAAACTCTCTGGAGAGTCATTCGCCGAATGCAGCGTGTCACGCAAAGTCATTACCGCTATTGAAAATAGTAAAGCTTCTCACAATTTAGTTCGTTGTAACTTAATTATCAAAAAATGAGTATGAAAAAAATTGCAACAATACTATTGGGGCTGTGTGCGTTCTGCTGCACATGGGCACAAAGCATAGAGTCTCAAGTTACTCCTTTACCTACGGCACGACCAAAGATTATGGTCATACCATATACAACGCAAGGTGAAGACATACGTACCGTTTTGGAGAATGACGTGAATAAGCGTATTGCCTTGACCAAGATAAAGGAAGCATTCGACAAAAGGGGGTATACTACAGTTGATTTTTTTGCCAAGGTAAAAGCCTTGTCAAAAGCAACCGCATTAGGCAATACCCAACAACAGGATGTCAAGACTATGATTATACAACAGTCTGGTGCAGATGTTTATGTCGAAGCGGAAATAAGCCTGTTGGAATCTCCTTCTGGCAATGCCATGAAAGCAATCCTGTCTGGTTATGAAACCTCTACTGCAAATTCGCTTGCCAATGCAGTTTGCGAAAGTGGTAAGTTTTATACCGATGACTATGGTAAACTGACATCAAGAGCTGTCGAGGCAGGGATGGACAAATTTTTGAACACCATGCAGGAGAAACTGATGGACATAGCTGAAAACGGACAATCCATAGCGGTAACAGTCGGCATTGACGAGGCATCATCTCGCTCTATGTCGCAAGAGGTTGGCGCAGACGGTCTTGCTTTGTCTGATGCCTTGGAAATGTGGGTGGAAGAAAATGCCTATAAAGGCAATTACCATATCCAGGGAACAACCGACAAGCAGATGCTCTTCGACGATATTCGCATACCGCTAAAAGACGAGAACGGAAGAACGTATAATATCAATAAGTTTGGATTGAAGTTGTTGACATTTTTCAGGAATCTTGGAATCAAGATTGAGAGAACTACAAGCAACAATATGCTAATTGTAACCATTAAATAACGAGAGGGTGTATTATGAGAAAAGTCTTGCTTACATTGACAATCTTGTTGACTTCTTATGCAACTATTTTCGCACAAGGAATAGAAATAGCCTTTGCGCTTCCTGTTGGTAATTGCCAATTAAGTGATAATACGGCAAAGATGCTGAGGAGCAAGTTCTTGCCAGCCATGACTGAAAGTGGAGTTGAAACAGCCGAAGTAAGTACCATTGCCATAAAGCCAGAGATTAGTTTCGTTAACAAACAAGTTGTTGAAGGCGGTATGAGGAATATACATACAAGCGACATACAATTCAATTTTGTCTGTACCAATCTTGCTACAAGTACAACTTTTGCAAGTTGTGTCGTTACAGTACGTGGAGAAGGATTCTCTGATGATGACGCAATAAAAAATGCCATTTCTAAATTGTCCGCCCAAGACAAACGTCTAACAGACTTTGTGAAAAAGGCAAAAGACAAAATCATAGATTACTATCAGCATAATCTTAATTCAGTTATATCACGTGCTCGCACTTTCGCCAATATTCAACAATATGGTGAAGGACTGGCTCTGTTGTTTTCTTGTCCAGCGACAATCTCTGGTTACACAAAAGTCAATAACGAGATAACTACAATTTATCGTCAATACCAAACGCAGGAATGTAAGAATGTCATTCAGAAAGCTCGGGCAGAATTCTCTAATGGTAATTTTGATGCAGCAGTCGAATATCTGCAACAAATAGATATGACAAGCTCTTGTGCTACTGAAGCCAAACAACTATGCATGCAAATCAAGCAAACTAAAGATGCAGAAGCTCGGCGGGCAGTTGAACTCATCGAAAGACAATCACAACGTGAGGCGGATCTTGAAAAAACTAGAATAAAAGCGGCACGTGATGTGGCTGTTGCTTATTGTAAAAGAAGAAGTGATGTGTATTTTATTTGGTAACATCATTGGTGTATTCGATTAGATGTGAGAAGCCTATATGATTTCTCACATCTAATCATTCACCGTTTTACCCCTGTGCTCTTTCTTTGTTTTTCCATCCGAGTAGCTTGTCGCAGACATCGTTTAATCCATTCTATCTCGTCTTCGTCCTTCTCACGTCCCCAGTCCTTGGTATCGCTGCCTCCTTGGCTTTCAGCGAAGTTCGTTGCTTCGTTTACGTAACCGACATATAAGTACATGGCACAATAGATGATTTTGTCACCATGAGTGATAAAGTCCATAGTAAAGCAATCATCAAAGAGACTACTGTCATGATTACTCGTCATACGTGGATAGATGTCTGCTATCTCAGCCAACGCCTTCATACCAGCCTACGCCCAAATCTTATTGATCATCTGTTGCTGGTATGAAACAGCTGTTTTTTCAAAATCAGCTTCAAATCAGTCCTCCATTGTAAGCACTCGTAATCCCTTGTCAACAGCATTCACGCTATGACAAAATGAAAAGCTCCGCAAATTCTCCACGGTAGAAATACGCTGCAAAAATATGTGGAAAATCGGGAACTGCCAAAAAGCAATCAGAAAGTGTTAAAAATCAAAGAGTGTTGAATATCAAGACTTTATGTTTGGTTATTCATAGTAAGTTATGGTTAGTTATAAGGCTCTAAATACAAAAACGGAAACATCTCAAAAATAACTGCACTTTATACTATACATTAATTTTGTTGACTTACTTACATATATCGGGAAGCCACTCCCGAGGTCTGAGAGAATGACTTCCCGATACATGTATTATATCAGTCGCTTTGTATGATGCAAGCAACCATTTGCTTCTTGAAAACTGTAATTCAGTCCAGTGGATAATACTCCTCGAAGGAGCTCTCGGCATCGGCGCGCTCCGCCTTTGTGATGGCGTCCACGAGCGAGTTGCAGTATACCTCAAGGTCTGTGTAGTAGCCTTTCTTGTCGAGCGTGAAGGTCGCGGAGTTGTCCTTGTCTACAGGAAGGCCATGGGCGCGCTCCCACTCGTCAGGTATGCCGTCGCCGTCCGTGTCGAATCCGTCAGGGCGTGTGGCTGTCCCGAAAGTCTCCTCGGTATATCCGTTGACATCGGCGACAACGTCTATGAGGCCCGGCTTCTTTGTCACAGACCCCGTATAGGTAGCCGTGCCCGTCTCAGCCTCCTTCATATAGCGCGCATCCACCTCGTCGCGGTACAGCGAGGCGCCGCTGTGCTCCAGCACTTTCGTGTATGCCTTGTCGGCAGTGTGTGTGGTGACGTCGCCCGAAGGGCAAGGCTTCTCCATCCTGATAGGCACGCACATGTCGCCGTTCTCGTTCTTCACATGCTTCACAGCCTTGCCGTAGAAACCGTTTTTGTCGAGAGTGTACATGTCGCCCTTGATGTTGTATGTGCCCTTGTCATAGCTGACGCCGCGCCAGTCCCTGTTGGCGGTCTTCTTTCCTGCCACGGTCTCCGTGGTGTTGCCCGAGATATAGTAGCGGCTTGTCATGCCGAGAAATTCCGGATGGTTGTCCACAGAGTTGTCTGGTGCAGCCACGGAGATGGAGGTGAGACGCTCCTGACTGCCCTTGCCGCAAGGACCAGCCTTGTAATAGTTGTTGACGATGTTCACCTGTCCTCCGCCCGGGCCGCCGTAGCATGTCCCCTGGGCGTTGTACATCAGGCAGTTGCGGAAGTCGACATTCTCCGCCTGCACGGTGTTCTGCCACTTGTATTTGCCGTAAGCCATATTCTCCTTGTAGCCTTCCCACCCGAAGCGTGCGCCGTGGAAGCGCGGACCGCGGTTGGAGACGTGGGCGATGAAGTTATGATGGAAGCTCGCGAGCTTGCCGCCCCATATACCGCCGTAGCCGTGTGCGCCCTTGCTGTGGCCCGGATTGTTAAGGCTCTCGGCTATGGTACACCACTGCATGGTGAAGTTGTTGTTGTCGTAGAACGACGCCACCTCGTCTATGCTCCACGAGAAGGAGCAGTGGTCGAGGATGATGCCTGTACGGTTTCGTGCGTAGGCGGCGTCGGCACCGTCGTTGATGTCACGCTCCTGACCGCGGCGGAAGCGTATGTAGCGTATGATGTTGTTGGACTCCGGTTTGATGGTGTAATACCTTACGGTGATTCCAGGTGCAGGAGCCGTCTGTCCCATGATGGTCGTGTTCTGCCCTATCTTCAGGTCTTTGTCAAGGGCGATGACACCGGCGACGTCAAAGACGACAATCTTCTTCTCGTTGCCCTTTACTGCCGCGCGCAGCGAACCGGGACCGTTGTCATTGAGATTGGTGACATGCACCACCTTTCCACCACGGCCTCCGGTGACATAACGGCCATGGCCTTCCGCTCCTGGGAACGCCGGAGCGGAGTCGAACTGCGCCATTGCTGCCACGGGAAGGACAGCGGCGAGTATTGCAAATAGTTTCTTTCTCATAGGATTAATATATTGTTGTTTAGTCGTTTTGTTGTTTGGTCGTTTAGTTATCAGTCTATTGCGGCTATATCGGCTATTACGGCTATCTCCGCCCAACCGCACAACCGCAATAACCGCCTGCGCCTGTCATTCCACGACCTTTGTGGATACGCGGCGGTTGTCGCTGAGGGTGACGGTCTTTATCTTCACGCCTTTGGCATCAGCACTTACAGGCTGACCCTGCAGATTGTAGTAAACCGTGGACACGACCTCGGCGTCTGCGGCAGGAATATCGGCTATTGCAGTAGAGGCAGAAGAGGGATAATACTCGTCTACGCCACTGACGGCATCGGCGTTGCCGCCCTTCATGATATGCTCCACAAGCGAGTTGCAGTACACCTCGAGATTGGTGTACCAGCCGCGGGTGTCTACAGTGGCCTTCAAGGCATCGCTTGCATCGTTGGGATTCAGTCCGTTGGCTATCTCCCAGGCGTCAGCCATGCCGTCGCCGTCCGTGTCAAAGTCGGCAGGACGCTTAGACGTGGCGAGGTCAGGGTAGGAGGCTGTCGTGTTGTCCGCTGTCTCACCAGGGACGTTTATGACATCAAGAATACCCTGCGTATCGGCATGTCCGCCTGTGAAAGTCACCGTCCCTGTCCGCGCCTCCTCCATGTAACGGGCGTCGACGGCATCGCGGTGAAGGCTCGCGCCGCAGTATTCGAGCACCTTCTCGTATGCTGTCCGGGCGTCATGTGTGGTGACATCGCCAGCCTCTATAGGGCTGTCGAGCCTTATCCTTATACAGTCCACGCCGTCAGAGTTCTTCACGTATGTCTGGTCCTCACCGTATCTGTGCTGCGGGTCGTTGCAGTACATCTCGCCATTGATGTCGAAAAGGCCTCCGTCATACACTACACCCTGCCAGTCATAGTTCTCGGGACGGGCGGCGGCAGTGACGTAATTGCCGCTGATGTAGTAGCGGCTGGTGTATCCCGGGAAAGGATTGTCTCCGCCGTTGCCGGCGTCAGACTTGGAGACAAGTGTCACACGAGTCTTGTTGGCAGTGCCCGGACCGGCCTTGTAGTAGTTGTTCACCATATTTATATGTCCTCCTCCGGGACCTCCGTAGCATCCGCCCGTGCCCCAGTTGTACATGACACAGTTGCGGAAGTCCACGCGCTCGGCCTGTATGGAGTTGGCATACTTGGTCTTGTCGTAGCCCGTCCAGTTGTACCGTGCTCCGTTGAAGCGCGGCGCACGGTTCTGCACATGCGTGATATAGTTATGGTGGAACGACGCTCCCTTTCCGCCCCAGATGCCGCCATAGCTATGGTCGCCCTTGTCGTGTCCCGAGTTGAGCCCCTCGCCGACGGTACACCACTGCATGGTGAAGTCACGGTTGTCATAGAAAGACGCCACCTCGTCTATGCTCCATGAGAACGAGCAGTGGTCGAGAATGATATTCTTGTGCTCACGTCCCCACGTCGCGTCGGCACCGTCGTTGACATCTTTCACCTGCGAACGGCGGAAGCGCATGAAGCGGCAGATGACGTTATCGCAATTTGTAAACTCTACAGTGTAGTATCGGAGCGTTATGCCCGGCGCAGGAGCTGTCTGCCCGAGGATGGAGGTGTTGGACGATATGCGCAGATTGCTTTTGAGGTCTATGTATCCGCCGACGTCGAAGACGATGGTCTTCTTGCCGCTTTGGCTCAACGCCCAGCGCAGCGAACCGGTGCCGGAGTCGTTGAGATTGGTGACGTGGATTGTCTTTCCGCCGCGTCCTCCTGTGGCATAGCGGCCGAATCCTTCCGCTCCCGGGAATGCCGGAGCTGTCTCTGTCTGCGCCATTGCCGCTACAGGAAGGGCGGCAAGGATAAATGAAAAGAGTTTCTGCTTTATGGATTGCATGTATGGTTTGTTTTTTTATGGTTTTGCGGTTTTGCGGTTTTGCGGTTTTACGGTTTTGCGGTGATAGCCGGAATAGCCGATATAGCCTGAATAGGGGTTGGTGGTTTAGTTGTTTAGTGGTTTTGGGTTATCGTTAGGGTTAGGGTTATCGTTAGGGTTAAGATCTCCCAAGCCACTGTCATTTCCCCTTCATGGTCTTCCTCCCGTTGCTCACCGTGATGCCAGAGGCATAGTCGCCGACAGGCTGGCCGGCAAGATTGAACGCTCTGGAGGTCACGCGTCCCGATACGGGAATAGACGTAATAGCCGTGGCGTTGCCGAACAGTGTCGCGCCGGCATGTGTCCCTACCTCCTCGGGGACAAGGGAGGCGTCGAACGGAGTGTAGTCGTAAGGCATGGCGACCTCGCCTTTTGTCGCGAGACGGTAGTTTGTCCCGGGGCTCTCCACGATATTCTCGCGGCTGACATACGCCGTGGCATTAGAGGCGGAGAAGCACTTGCTGACGCCCTTGGCGAAATAGTTGCCCTCGATGAGCAGCGTCGATTTGTTGCGCGCATGTATGCACGGCGAGGAGTTTCCCTGACAGTTGTAGTAGTTGTTGACTATATGCAGCGTGCCGTAGCGCACCATGGGCATACGCGCCGAGCAGCCTGCGCCCCAGACATTGTTGGCGAAAGTGATGTTGAGCTTTCCCTCGTCGTCGGGCGACTCTTCCGCGCTGCACACGAGATTGGTGAAGGAATGTGAGTAGGCGCGCTCCGTATAGCTGAACGTGCACCAGCTGACGGTGACGAAATCAGACTGCATCGTGATGTCGAAATTGCCGTCGAGACCGTCCGTGAACTCGCAATGGTCCACCCAGATGTTCCTCGAACCGGTCATCTGCAGCAGGTCTGTGCCGCCGACATCGACAGAGCCGGGACCGACGAACTTCAGGTTGCGCACGATGATGTTGCTGCACTTGGACATCTGGAAGACACCTGCCTGACGGTGGTTCTCGTTGCCGAACATGTCTATGAGTTCCTGACGCGTATGCTGCTCCTGCTCTTCCGAGACATAGACGCCGTTGCTGAGATAGCCGCCTGTGCCTGCCACGCCGCTCATGGAGAGCACTCCGGCGTCGTCAAGGCGCTTGCGCACAGCGTCGGTGACATACCACTGGGTGCACAGCCGCGCGCCGTTTATGCCGAGCAGGGTCTTGCCCGACAGTCTGTTCATGGGCACTGCCTTGGAGAGAATGAAGTCTCCTGCCGCGCCGTCGAAGACCACCACGCTGTAGCGGGTCACGGCATCGAGAATCTCCGCGCGCATGTCCTTGCCGCTGGACTGCAGTATCTTCACCCTACTGGCATCGATTCCCGTGCAGGGCCAGTCCTTTACACCGCCGCCGGTGACGTCGAACGGCTCGGAGCCCGGCTCGAGCGACGTGCACAAAGCCATGCCGAACGGTTCGTTGCGGTCATGTGCCGACTGTCCGTATGACGGCGTGCAGAGGGCGGCGCACAGCACGGACATGATGATATTCCTCAGTTTCATGGTTCTTATTGCGTATCTAGTTTTTGTTTTATTCTTAGATAACGCGCGACATCCGCATTTATTGTGGGAGAGACGTATAAAGTGTGTAAAAATATGCTGTCGGCCTTTTATAAATGACGCGTCTCTTCCTCCGTCGCGCCCTGCCGTCAGGCATATTGTTGTGTGCGGTTTCTGTATCCCGTTATGGGCGGTCAAGGTTACGCGCCCTGCCGTTTCTTGTTCTCGGAAAACACCCTGAGTTTTCTTATTCGCTGTTTATCATAACGGGAAAACGCCGCTCGCGACACGCCTCCCGTATCGGTTTTTCAGGCCGCCGATGGCGGTTTTCATGGTGACTGATATGGGGAAAAGGGCAAAAAGGCCACCTTTCATGCAAAATCCATGAGGCTTTACCTTGCAAAGAGTAAGTTTTTATCCTGCAAACGGTGACTTTTTACGCTGTAAATGGTGACACTTTGTCTTATGAAAGGTCACATCTGACAGGTTTGCTGTTGCCCGTTTTTCGTGCAAATCTTTATAAACCACTGATGGATAGGGTGTTGCATAAACGGTAAAATTTCTCGTTTTTCAGGGAGTTTCTTCCTCTTTTCATTTCTACGTGAGTATTTCAGGCTTTATACAGCGTGAGTTTTCTTTACATGGATGCCCTCGCAGTGTCAGCAGGAGATGCGCCTCCGCCGACGTATTTGCACTTTTTAACCTGACAAACGCTTGGCTTTTCATGGAAAAAATGTAATTTTGCAACCTGTAACATCTATTATTATTTTCAATACAAGATGACACGGCGACTGGCTTACATACTCCTTCTGCTGACTACGGCACTGCTCTCCTGCACCGATACGGGCGAGAGGACTGCCGAGGTATGGCACGAGGCGACGGTGGAAAGTCTTGCGGACGGCGAAGGAAGCGACGCTGTCCTCTCGGGCGACGACCGTCAGCTGACGTCCATGGCTATGCAAGGGGAGACCGTGAGCGTGCCGACAGGGGTGTCGACACCGGCTGCCTTCCACGGGACACCGTGCTCGAAGCAGGTGCGCTCCCATCATTCGCCGCTGCGGATGACGGCTTCCGCCCGCTCCGCCTCACAGGCGCGCCGTCATCATCTGCCAATAGTTTTCGCGAAGGCAGGCACGGCCTTCGTCTCCACGCGTGCGGCAAACTATTATGTGTTTGCCCTTATGCGCATGTTGTGTTAGACCTTTTCCGTTTTTGATGCATTTCCTTACACAGCGGCACGGCTGTCGTTGATGCAAAGGAAATGCTGTATTTTATTTATCTTATTATATATCAGAGGATTTACATGCCCGGCAATAGCCTGGGCGTGCGTCCCGACATATCACATCATTAAACATAGACTGAAATGGAAAAGACCAACACTACATACACCCCAATAGGCAATCTCATCCACTCTCTGCCAGAGATAGAGCGCAAGCGCAACGGCTTCCTGAAAGCGATGTTCGGCAGCAAATATTCACTGACATACCGCCCGACGGGTGCTGTGATAAAGCCGCACACAGAGACTTACGGCGCCGAACTGGCAGAGGAGATACAGCATATCGTATGCACAGGCATTACCGACGATATGCCTGACCTCACTCCTCACGCCAACGGCAATGTGATGATTCAGGCATATATCAGCCACGACGGGCGCTTCTGCGCCATGCAGGCGTTGCGTTTCCTGGATTTCGAATATTCTCCTGTCACCGAGCCGCATGTCTACACCGGCGACAAGGCACAGGACATTGTATGTAAACTTACAGGGAGGGCTTAGGATATGACACTGCTTATAATACTTGTCTTCATCGTGGGCTATGCACTGATAGCCCTCGAGAACGTGACGAAAGTGAACAAGTCTGCCATTGCACTGCTCATGTGTGTCACAGTGTGGCTGCTCTTCGCCATGGGCGGATATGTGGCTGACATGGACCAGCTCAACGCCAGCATAGAGCGCAACCTCGGAGAGGCGGGCACGACACTGTTCTTCCTCATGGGCGCGATGATTATAATAGAGGTGATAGACGAGCATGGAGGCTTTGATTTCGTGCAAAAGCTCATCCACGCCCGCAGCAAGCGTTCGCTGCTGTGGAAGATAGGACTGGTGACGTTCTTCATGAGTGCCGTGCTCGACAATATGACAACGTCTATCGTGATGGTCATGATACTGAGGAAACTCGTTGCCAGCCATGAGGACCGCCTGTGGTATGCCGCAACGATAATCATCGCGGCAAATGCCGGAGGAGCATTCTCGCCTATCGGGGATGTCACCACACTGATGCTCTGGAACAACCACGCCATCACCTCCATGGGCATCATCCGAGGCATAATCATCCCGTCGGTGCTCGCCTTCGCCGTGCCGACACTGCTTATACAGACACAGCTCCACGGCACGCTTGAGGCTCCTTCCGCAACAGCGGGCAACAAGGCGAACACGACACCCGTGCAGAGGTGTCTGGTACTTGTCCTCGGTGTCGGCGGACTGTGCAGCGTGCCGGTGTTCCACTCCATCACAGACCTTCCCGCCTTTGTCGGCGTATTGCTGGCCCTGGGCGTGCTGTGGTTCGTGACAGAACTGCTTTACTGGCACAAGGCTGAGGACGACTCCACGGCACACCGCGTGGGACGCATGATCTCACGCATCGACATGCCTACGATAATCTTCTTCCTCGGCATACTGATGTCGGTGGCAGTGCTGTCGGAAATCGGTGCGCTTGCCGTCGCAGGACAGTGGCTCAGCGACACTATAGGCAACAGCGTGCTCGTCACAGCCGCCATAGGTCTGCTCTCTGCCGTGGTAGACAATGTGCCTCTCGTGGCAGGAGCGATGAAGATGTATGCCATCACCCCGCAGAGCGCCGACCTCGCTGTCGACGGTGACTTCTGGCAACTGCTGGCATATTGCGCCGGGACAGGCGGCTCGCTGCTCATCATCGGTTCGGTGGCAGGCGTCGTGGTGATGGGACTGGAGAAGATCAGCTTCGGCTGGTATCTGCGCCGTGTCACTCCCCTCGCACTCTTAGGCTACATCAGCGGCCTTGCGTTCTACTGCCTCGCCATGGCGGCATAGCCACCTACGCCACATGAAAGACCAAACAATATATTGGTGGTTTAGTTGTTTGGTGGTTTAGTGTTTTGGTTGTTTGGTGGTTTAGTGGTTTAGTTGTTTGGTGGTTTAGTGTTTTGGTTGTTTAGTGGTTTAGTGGTTTAGTTATTTGGTGGTTTAGTCGTTTAGTTGTTTTAGTTCCTATTTCGGCTATTCCGGCTATATCGGCTATCACCACCCAAAAACCAAATAACCAAACCACCAAACCACCAAACCACCAAACGACCACCTTACATATTCTCCTGATTTATGAGATTCACCACCACCTTCACCATCATATCCTTCTCTTCCGTACGGCTCTCGGCAATCATCAGCGTAAGAGCGACAAGCGTATTGTCGGCTATGCGCTTATGGCCGTCAGGAGCGTAAAGCACACCGTTGTTGTTCAGGAACCACAGGAAAAGCATCGCCGCGATACGCTTGTTGCCGTCGCTGAAGGAATGGTTCTTTACGACAAGATACAGAAGCATCGCCGCCTTCTCCTCCACGGAAGGATAAAGGTCCTCACCGCCGAACGTCTGGTATATCTGCCCGATGCTGCTCTTGAACGAATCATCCTTCTCGTTGGCAAACCACTGTGAGCCGCCGAACTTCTCCTTCAACGCGTTTATCGCCTCCATGGCGTTCTCGTATGTGGCATGAAACGCCTCCGCCTTCGTCGTCTTCTCTATCGCAAGCTGCTGGTAGTCATAGCGGTCAAGCATGTCAAGGGCATACACATAGTCGCCTATGACATTGAACAGCCCGTCATATTCGTCGCCGGAGACCTTGTCCTGAAGCATCATCGTGCGCGACATCAGCCGTACCACATCCTTCAGGTCGTTGTAACGGTCTATCTGCACCTGCTGGCGTAAAGCATATCCGTTGATGATATACTGACGGAGGACGGTGTTTGCCCACTGGCGAAACTGCGTACCTCTCCTGCTCTTGACCCTATAGCCGACAGATATTATTACGTCCAGAGAATAAAAAGCGACAGGTTGCTTCACTCCATCAACACGCAAAAAATGCGTGTTGTTCTCCTTCATCAGTTCCTGTTCCTTGAAAACATTGTTGATATGCTTCCTTACAGTCTTCTCGTCACGGTCAAACAGCGTGGACATCTGGTTAGCACTGAGCCACACCGTCTCGTTCTCCAGCTTCACATCAAGCTGTATGCTACCGTCCTGCGAGCTGTATATCTCTATGGCATTCTGTTCTTTCTCCATGGTTTCTCCTTATTATATTACACTTTCTATCTCACTTTCAATACAACCTTGTATCTGGATTTCACCTTTGCAGGTACATCTCCTTGATAATTATGCCTTTCATGATAGTAGACATAGTCTGAAGGCCTTTCGTATTTTCTCACCAAAGGATGATAAGCAAGTTCCTCTTTATCAAAGAAATCAAAATATCTGACAGAGCATAACAATTCGTACAAGATATCATCGCTTATCCTCCCATACTTCTTTTTTCCTGCATAAACGACAACCTCGCCATCCAAGGAATCCTGTACAGGCAGAGACATTGCCACGTTTATGTTTTTACATTTTATGTCAATGACATAATCATGCCTGTCCTCCGAACTGTTGTAAACAAATCTTATATCACTAATCATGGTACAATATCTGTCAAACTGTTCTTGTCCTATGTATATTACGGTATCAACAGGATGGTTGTCTGCTTCTTTTTCAAACTCTTCAGGTGACTTCGATACAGGAGATTCCACGAAGCCCATTCTGTAATAAGCCGTAATCTCGTCAGTGTTCCTACATGATGTCATAGTGCATAGAAAGCAACACACCAATATACTGTAAAGTTTCATCAGCATTTTATGTCTCTTCATATCACAACTCTTCATCATAAGTTACAATATAATCCAATATTTTATCATTGATTTGACATAGCTCTTTAATCCGTAACTAAGCTAAAACAGTATACATACCATTCTTGGCTTGACTTCATCCTCCATTTTGATTCTGTTCTTTTCAATCCCTTTATATATTGTTCTACACGTTTCTTCTTTTGTCCTGTATAGTGATTAAATGGCAGTGTGATACCTCTTATCTCTTTTATCCTCAACTTGGAATCAAACAACATAAAGAAAAACACCCTATAACTATAATCATCACTGTCGGAATGATGACACTCCGTTCGAAGATAATCTTTCAAACCATCCTCTCCGTCCGTAAAATATATTTGGTTTAGTTTTACTTCATGTCTTTCACCTTTCCTTGTATTATATATAATGGTGGAATCATTTACAGGTATGTAAATCGTTCCATATTCATCATATATGTTCTTGCCGTCCTGACAATATACGCTGATTGAACAAAATAAAGCCGAATATATAAAAAGAATTAGTTGCTTCATACTATCCATTAATTTTGTTGACCGCCTGATACACCATCATATTCCTCTCTCCGCCCAGTCGCCGCGGTCGAGAGTGCGGTAGGAGATGGCCTCGGCAAGATGCTGCGAGAGGACGGAAGGCGAGCCTTCAAGGTCGGCAATGGTGCGGGCGACCTTCAGGATGCGGCTGTATGCGCGGGCGGAGAGCGAGAGACGCTCCATAGCCATGCGGAGCATGTCGAGCGAACGGTCGTCGGGCTCGGCAAACTCGTGTATCATGCGCTCCGTCATCTGCGCATTGCAGTGGACGCCCTTGCAGCCTCTGAAACGCTCCTCCTGTATCCTCCGCGCGGCGATGACACGCTCGCGGATTGCCGAGGAGGGCTCGCCGGACGACTGGCGGCTGATGTCCTTGAACGGCACGGGTGTTATCTCACACTGTATGTCGATACGGTCGAGCAGCGGACCGCTTATCTTGTTCATGTAGCGCTGGCGCTGTCCCGGCGTGCAGACACAGCGGTGGGTGGGGTCGCCGTAGTATCCGCAGGGGCAGGGATTCATCGAGGCGACGAACATTATGGAGCATGGATATTCTATCGTGTACTTGGCGCGCGAGATGGTTATCTTCCTGTCTTCCAGCGGCTGACGCAGGACTTCCAGCGTGCTCTTGCTGAACTCGGGGAGCTCATCGGCGAAAAGCACGCCGTTGTGTGCCAGACTTATCTCGCCGGGCTGTGCCTTCGTGCCGCCGCCGACAAGGGCTACCTGCGAGACGGTGTGGTGAGGAGCGCGGAACGGTCGCCGCGAGATGAGCGAGACGTCGCTGCCGAGCTTTCCTGCTATGGAGTGTATCTGTGTAGTCTCGAGACTTTCGGCGAGGGAAAGGGGAGGGAGGATGCCGGGAAGGCGTTTTGCCATCATCGACTTTCCGCTGCCTGGAGGGCCTACCATGATAAGGTTGTGTCCGCCGGCGGCAGCGACCTCGAAGGCTCTCTTCACGCTTTCCTGTCCGCGGACGTCGGCAAAATCGAGCGTCTCCTCTGCCTGCCTGGCGTAGAACTCCGCCCTTGTGTCCACGATTACGGGTTTGCTGTCGCCCATGCCGTTGAGGAACTCCACGACATCCGTTATCGTCTCCATGGCGTAGACGTCAAGATTGTTCACCACGGCAGCCTCGCGGCCGTTCTGCACAGGGACAATCAGTCCGCGGAACTTCTCTGCCCGTGCGCGGATGGCTATGGGCAGGGCTCCTTTCACGGGTTGCAGACGGCCGTCAAGCCCCAGTTCGCCGACAATCATATACTCTCCGAGGCGGTCTGCGGAGACCTGTTTGTCGGCGGCAAGGATGCCGATGGCTATGGGCAGGTCGAAGCTGGCCCCTTCCTTCCTGAGGTCGGCAGGCGCGAGATTGACGGTAATCCTCTTGCAGGGATATTCGAATTTGTTTACGGTGATGGCGGAGTGTATGCGGCTCTGCGCCTCGCGCACGGCCTCGTCTCCCAGTCCGGAGAGGTAGAATTTCTCGCCTTTTGTGGCATTTACCTCTACGGTGACGGTCTTCACGTCGAGTCCGTTGACCGCCGCGCAGTAGGTTTTTACAAGCATTAGGTTTTTGGATGTTAGGTTTGGGGTTTTAGGTGATAGCCACAATAGCCGGAATAGCCGATATAGATTCTATTCAGGCTATCGAGGCTATTCCGGCTATAATGTATGTCAGAGGCTATCTTGCAAGCCTCGATATAAGCTGTTCAAACGACAGGTCGCGGTCGGAAATCCTGCCGTTGCGTGCGAGGATATTCTGTCCTGTCTGGAAAAATCCCAGTTTTCCGGCCACTGGGCTGTCGGCCATCTTGCCGTCGCAGAACACCGGGAAGTCACGGTCTTCCCTGACGAGCATGTCTGTCGCCGCGTCATAGGCCACGCCGAGGATGTTCCATTCGGCATGTGTCTCGCTCCTCTCCGTGGCAAGGCGGCGGAGTGTGCCGGCACTCTCGAAGTCCCAGGAGGCGAAGCAGCAGATGACCCATGTCCCCTTGCTGATGTCGGGCAGCGGATTGCCCTTGATGTCCGTGCCTGCGAGGCGAGGCAGGGCAGAGCCTTTCACGGAGCGTTGCAGGTCGGCAATCCTGCTCCTCAGCACCTGCAGGGCGGCGTTTTCCCGTTGTGCGGCAAGCATCTTGTCTGCCAGCGACAGCGCCGCGCCATAGTCCGGCGACGGTGAGGCGAGGACATGGCTGCGCAGGAGATACATGCTGACAGGCGATGCGGGGCTTTCCTCCACGACATCCTGCACAGCCTTCATCACCGCGCCGCGGTCTTTCCCGTCGCCTGCCGCCTTGCGGAACCGCGCCAGCAGCTTGTTGCCGTCGCCTCCGTCTACCTCCAGTTCCTGCAGGTTATGGGCGTTGCCCTCAAGCGACGCAGAGCCTCCCGGCGTCACCGACACGGGAATCTCCATGCCGTTAGGCAGCATGATGACCGCCACTCCCTCATGGCGGCAGACGGGCTCGTAGGCAAAACGTCCGCCGGCAACGGTGATGGTGTCTATCCCCTCTATCGCTCCGTCAGGGCTATATACGTAAAACTCACCCTGATTGAGGTTAAGCAGATGACCTTTCAGCTTGAAATGCTCTTTGTCAGGTCCGCACGCAACCAGCATCAGCGTGAGCAGCAGGAGTAAGTTTCTCATGATTTCATGTTTGTCATAAGGGCGCGACGAATATCGTGCCTTCACGTCCGCAGGTACCGCGAGCGGGACTCGAACCCGCACGGCCATTCCTGGCCAGGAGATTTTAAGTCTCCAGTGTCTACCATTCCACCATCGCGGCACATCAGGGTGTATACTTTCTGCAAAATTACTTATTTTAATCTACATAGAAGAGTAATGGACTTTCTTATTAGTTTTTTTTAACACGAAGAGGCGTCTCGACACGATAGTGCGAAGTGTCTGCCATGGCTTGCCCGGCGGAGGGTGACCTTTTGTCTGGCAAACCGTCACCCTCCACAGGGCAGAAGGTGACCCTCTGCCTGATGAAAGGTGACCCTTTGCAGGGCGATGGAACGGCGATAGCCGGAATAGCCTTGATAGCCTGAATAGAAACTATAGAGGCTATATCGGCTATTCCGGCTATCGCCTAAAAACCCAACACCACTAAACCACCAAATTCTTTGGAGGATTGCATTTTTTTTTGTACTTTTGCAGAGATTACAAAATAAACGAGGTGTCTCTCCGTTATCTTTACATGGGAGTACACCCCATGACATCTATGGGAAACAGCGTGTGCACAGCCTTCGCCGCAGGAGAATGACTGCCGATGCCATGCACCGGGAAACAGAAGAAACAGAAAATCTGACTTATATAATGAAACGATTCCTTGTAACCGCTTTTATCAGCATCATCGCCTTGGCTGGAGCCTTGGCGCAGTCGATGTCCGACTCGCAGATCATCGACTATGTAACGAAAGAACAGAAGAAAGGTACATCACAGGCGCAGATAGTCACCAAACTGATGCAGAAGGGCGTCAGCGTGACGAAGCTCCAGCAGCTGCGCAAGAAATACGCGAAGATGAAGAACAGCAGCCTCGGCGCCTCCTCGGAGAAAGGCGGGGCTGACGACAGCCGCAGCCGCACGGCAAACGGCACTTCCCAGCGCGGCGGCTCTTCCAAGGCCTCGGGAAGCACGCTCGGCAACGAGGAGATGTATCCTGAGCTCAGCCGCCGCATGGACAGCGGAGACGACGACAGCTTCAGCGACGGCGTGGACGCCCTCAACGGCTTCATGCCCGACTCCACGGCGATGCTCGAGAAGAAGATAGAGCAGAAGCTGAAGAACAGGCGCAAGGTCTTCGGACGCGACATCTTCAACAACAAGGAGCTGTCCTTCGAGCCGAACATGAACATCGCCACGCCGCAGACATACGTCCTCGGCCCCGGCGACGCCGTGATAGTAGACATCTACGGAGCCTCGCAGAAGTCGGAGACCTACACCGTAAGTCCCGACGGCGAGATAGTCATCGACGGCTTCGGCCCCGTACAGCTCAGCGGGCTCACCGTGGCGCAGGCAAACAGGAAGCTGCGCTCCACGCTCGGCTCGAGATACGCCTCCTCGAAGGTGAAGCTCACCGTGGGACAGACGAAGACCATCATGGTCAATGTCATGGGCGAGGTGAAGATACCGGGCACATACACCCTCTCGGCCTTCGCCAGCGTCTTCCACGCCCTCTATATGGCAGGCGGCACCAACGAGCTCGGCACGCTGCGCTCCATCAAGGTCTACCGCAACGGACGCCTCGTCTCCAACGTCGACATCTACGACTATATCCTCAACGGCAAGCTCACAGGCAATGTACGCCTGCATGACAACGATGTCATCGTCGTAGGCCCTTACGAGTGTCTCGTGAACATCACAGGCAAGGTGAAACGCCCTATGTGGTACGAGATGAAAGCCTCGGAATCCATGAAGTCGCTCCTGAAATATGCCGGCGGATTCACCGGCGACGCATACACCAAGAGCGTCCGCGACATAAGGAAAAACGGCAAGGAATACTCCGTGTACAACGTCACGGAATTTGACTTCGCCTCCTTCCGCCTCGCCGACGAAGACTCCGTCAGCGTCGACTCCATCCTCCCGAGATACTCCAATATGGTGGAGCTCAAGGGCGCGGCCTTCCGCCCCGGAAAATACCAGCTCGGAGGAGAGATAACAAGCGTCCGCAGCCTCATAACCATAGCCGACGGACTCCGTGAGGATGCCTTCACGCAGCACGCCGTCATGCACCGCATGAAGAAGGACCGCACCCTCGAGGTCATCCCCGTAGACATACAGGGCATACTCGACGGCACAGTGGCCGATATACCGCTCGCCAACGAGGACGTGCTCTTCATACCGTCGCGCAAGGAACTCACCGCCGAGCGCAACCTCAAGATATACGGCGAGGTATACTATCCAGGCACATACCAGTATGCCGACGGCATGACGGTCGAGGACTTCATACTCCAGGCAGGAGGACTCAAGAACTCCGCCTCCACGACCGTAAAGGTCAACCGCCGCATGGCAGACACCGCCGCCTCGGGCAACGTCCGCACGGAATCCTATGAGATGCAGCTCGTCGACGGCTTCGTCCTCGACGGCAAGGAAGGCTTCAAGCTCAAGCCCTTTGACGAGGTATACGTGACACGCAACGCCGCATACGTCGAGCAGATGAACGTCAGCATCGAGGGCGAAGTCATCTCCGCAGGCCACTACGGCATGACAAAGGCCAACACACGCGTCAGCGACATCCTCAAGCTCTGCGGCGGCACGACATCACAGGCAGCCCCTAACGGCACATACATCATGCGCAAGATGAACGAAGAGGAGAAGCGCATACGCCAGAAGCATCTCGACGAGCAGCGCTCATACCGCGCCTACACCTCTGCAGGACAGCAGCAGCTCTCCGACGGCGGCAGCAAGTATCTCTTCGCCGACTCCCTCCTCATCGAGCAGTTCCTCCGTCAGGACGAGTACAAGGTGGCAGTAGACCTCCAGGCCTCCATCAACGAGCCGGGCTCCCCGGGCGACATCATCCTCCGCGACGGCGACCGCATCATCGTTCAGGAGACAAACAACACCGTGAGAATCAGCGGTGCCGTGCCTTACGAGAACACCGTGCCTTACGTCAAGGGCAAGAACGTCAAATCCTACATGGCACAGGGCGGTGCACGCGGCGCGAAGAACCGCCGCTGGGCGTATGTCATCTATCAGAACGGCACGGCGAAGATGGTCCGCGACGGCGCCAAGATAGAACCGGGCTGCGAGATAGTCCTGCCGGAGCGCAACACCCAGAACAACGCCATGCAGAATGCCTCCATGTGGGTAAGCATAGGTTCGACCCTCGCCACTATGGGTGCCGTGATAGCTTCCGTGCTGAAATGATTTGGGATAGGGAAATAAAGCAAAAACAGACTATAGATACTTGATACATCAGATATTACATATATTCTCAGATGAGGACAGGCGTACTTGCCAAATCAAGAGGAATATTCTTGGCTCGGCAGTCCTTAAGAGCATAGGAATGTTGGCTTCATTCCTTATAGTTCCTGTTACATTGGGATATCTGAACAGCGAGGTCTATGGAATATGGCTTACAATGTCTTCAGTCCTGTACTGGATATCCTTTTCAGATATAGGTCTCGGCAACGGGATGCGTAATTATCTGACAGGGGCAATATCAAGAGGCAACTGGGATGAGGCGAGAATGTATGTCAGCACGACTGTAGTGATACTGAGCATTATAGCTCTGGTCTTTGGCGTAATATCTTATATAGCAATATCGCTTCTGGATTTAGGGCATTTCTTCAACACACGTTTGATATCAGAAAAAGAACTGTCCACAGCCTTGACCGTTGCCGTGATGTTTACACTGGTCAATTTCGTCGTAAAGAATATTGGAATGATATTCGTTGCCCTGCAACATTATGCGGTGAACGACCTGCTTGTAGTGTCTGGAAATGTCATTGCGCTTATTCTCGTGTACATACTTACACAGACGGTTGCCGGCAGTCTGGTGAATGTCGTCCTTATATTCACGGCGACACCTGTTCTTGTCTTCGCACTCAGTGCTGTGCCGATATTCCGCCGATATCCGCAGCTGCGTCCTTCTTTCAAGGAAGTGGATATGAATATTGCCAGAAGGATAATTGCAAAAGGGCTTGGATTCTTTGCCATACAGATAACAAGCTGTCTTGTGATATTCGGCAGCAGCAATATATTCATAACGCAGTATTGCGGGCCGGAGTCTGTCACTGTCTACAATATAGCGTACAAATGGTTCAATATCATTGTCATTGCATATACCATAGTCATTTCTCCCATGTGGAATGCATATACTGACGCCTATGTCAAGAATGACATGCCATGGATAGACAATACTTTCCGAAAGGCAATGAAGATATGGGCATTGACAGCTGTCGCAGGAATCCTGATGCTGGCAGGCAGTGGCTTGTTCTATGGACTGTGGGTGGGAGACAGTGTCTCCGTGCCGTTTACGGTCTCAGCAAGCGTATTGGTGTATTTGCTGATGTTCAATCTCAACAGCGGTATAACATGCCTTCTGAACGGTTTGAATAAAATCAAAGTACAGATATATACGTCAGTGGCATTCACTGCCATTTACCTTGCTGTTGTCAATATATCAGGAGAACGGCTTGGGATAGAAGGAATAGTATCGAGCATGGCGTTGTGCTATGCGGCAATGGCGGCAATACATCTTTACCAGTGCCGTTTGCTTACAAAAGGCAAGGCAAAAGGTATATGGAACAAATAGATATGCATAATAAGATAAGTGTAATAACTGTTGTATACAACGATGCTGAGAATATCCGTCGGACCATGGAAAGTTTCTTCTCACAGACATGGGCCGACAAGGAATATATCGTCATAGACGGTGGCAGTACAGACGGTACGGCAGACATCATCAGAGAATATGCAGGGAAACTTGCATACTGGTGTTCCGAGCCTGACGGTGGCATATACGAGGCTATGAACAAAGGTGTATGCCATTGTACAGGCGATTGGGTGAACATTCTCAACAGCGGAGACGTATATGTCGCTCCCGATGCTTTGGAACGCGCGATAACACTTGCGGATACGGAGAATGTGGATGTGATATACGCCAACAGCATAGAGGTACATGATGAATTCCAAAGACGCATGGAGGCTGACGGTGACACTGCACATCTTGAGATGGGACCGACATTCCGTCACGGCTCGTCACTGGTGAGGGCTTCGGTACACAAGGAGCATCTTTTTGATTTGGAGAAGAAAAAGACATTAGGATACGCTCTTGACTGGGAAATGCTGTACAGACTTTACAAAAAAGGCTATAGGTTTGCCAAGGTAAATACATTCCTCGAAGCATATCGCATAGACGGAGTTTCCAATCATCCTGTCAGGAATCTGTGGCTTAACTACAAGATAACTTCTCAGGGAAGACTTGATGTAAAGAAACTGGTATTCTTCATAAAACTTGTCCTCGGCACGTCTTTACGGCAGTCCTGGATATTCAAGTGGATAAGGGCGGCTATACTGGAGTACAACGTGAATGATGTCCTGCCCCATATACCTTTCTGGTGTATCAGGCGCAAGTATATGCAATGTATAGGGATGTCGATAGGGAAAGGTGCTTTTGTGATGAAGAAGAACTATATCATCAATGCCAATCTTCTCACGATAGGTATTAACAGTCATATAAACCGTGACTGCGTGGTGGATGCACGTGGAAGAATAAACATAGGAAACAATGTCTCCATATCGCACCGCGTCAATATCATTACAGGAGGTCATGACCATAATTCCCCTGATTTCATAGGCATCTTCAAGCCTATAGTCATAAAAGACCATGCATGGCTTGGTGTAGGATGCACTATACTTCAAGGTGTCACGATAGGCCGCGGTGCCGTCGTCGCCGCAGGAGCCGTCGTCGTGAATGATGTCCCCGACTATGCCATAGTAGGAGGTGTGCCTGCAAGGCAGATAGGCAGGCGCAATGAGACTTTGGAATATTCATGCAAGGGATGGATGCCTTTGACTTGAAAAAAGAAACACACATATTATAATATATAGATAAAACATGGAACCTAAAACCATTGACTTGAAGAAAATAGTGAAACTGCTGTACGGCAGTAAAATGCTTTATGTAAAGGTATTACCTGTAGTATTTGTATTGTCGTCCCTGTTCATAATATGTATACCACGCTATTATACGTGTACGGTAAAACTTGCCCCAGAGTCGACACGTGCGGCTTCAGGAGGCTCTTTGTCGGCATTGGCTTCATCGTTTGGCATAAATCTTGCGTCAAAAGCTCTTGGTGCAGATGCCATTTCTCCTGAACTCTATCCTGACCTCATGAAATCCACGGATTTTGTCGTCGGGCTCATGAACATAAATGTAAAGTCAGGAGACGGCAAGGTCAACACTACTCTGTATGATTACTTGCGTACGAAACAGAAAGCAGCATGGTGGAACAGTGCATTGGGATATGTCCTTGACATGTTTGCCGATGCCGATCCTTCTGCCGCAGTAGTGCCGGAAAGCATAAATTCCTTCAGACTGTCGAAAACTCAGATGGATATGGTAAAGGTCATATCAGGCAATATTAAATGTTCCGTAGACAAGAAGACAGATGTCATAACAATAGAGGTCACTGACCAGAATGCGCTTATATGTGCTACACTTGCCGACTCCGTGAAAGTGCATCTCCAGAAGGCCATCACTGAATACCGTACCAACAAGGCCCGCCTGGACCTGGAATATACCAAGAAGCTGTATGCGGAATCAAAACAGGCCTATGAGCAGGCACGATATAAATATGCTGAATTTGCAGATGCCAATAATGATGCGGTGCTGAAAAGTGTGACTTCTCTTATGGAGGATTACGAAAACGAGATGCAACTCAAGTACAATGTATACAGTATGGTCTCGACACAATTGCAGGCGGCAAAGGCAAAAGTGCAGGAGACGACCCCTGCATTCACCACACTTCAGAGTGCCACAGTCCCTCAGAAGCCCGCAGGCCCCAAGAGGGTATTCTTCGTTCTCGGATGCCTTGTACTGGCAACATTCATAACATCGGCAAGAATCATATACAAACATAGTTCAGAGCTATGATACCTTATCTCATAGTCGTGTTTCTTATAGTATGCGCTTTTGTTTATCTGGAAGACTATCTGGATAAGGACAAGCTGTATGCATATATCAGCATCTGTGTGGTGCTGGTTCTGATTGCGGCATTGAGAGAGGTAGGGAAGGATGACGATTCCTTGAACTATCAGAAGATATTCGAGAATTACGATGATGAGTTTATTACAGCAACGGTAGAGAGCTCGTATATATTCCTGTCAAGGATATTCTATAATATGGGACATGACATACACAGCATATTCTTTGTATATGCCATGATATCGATACCTTTGAAGTTCATGGCCATAAGACGTCTGTCAGAGCAGCTGTTCCTGCCGATAGTATTTTATATCAGCCATTTCTTTATCCTTCACGACATGATAGAGATAAGAGTATCGGCAGCCATAGGCTTCTTTCTTATGGGACTCTATCCGTTGGCGCAAGGAGAAAGGATGAAGGCATTCCTGTGGTTTTGCGGAGCGATGGTCTTCCATTATTCTACATTGGCTCTGTTCCCGTTGCTGTTCCTCAGCAACAAGCCATTAAGTAATATCTGGAAATACGGATTGGCATCCATCGTGCCGCTGGGATATGCAATGTATTTTGCCCATATAGACGTGCTTACCGCAGTCCCTCTGCCATTCATAGGTGATAAACTTGAGCTTTACAGGGAGATGAAAGAACTCGGAGCATTCGATGAAATCATAGTGATCAAGAATCCTATACTTCTCATAAAGATAGTGTGCTTTTATATAATACTCATCTATAACGAGACAATATCCATATACAACAAGAACATACCGTTGCTGACAAAGATAATGGGCGTATCGCTCTTCTGCTTCTTCTTCTTCTCGGCATTGCCTGTCCTTTCAGGACGAATGTATGAGCTGTTCGGTGCGATAGATGTGGTGACGATATGCTCCATAGTATATGTCATAAGACCTGTCTCCGTGTCACGCGGCATAGTCATAGGTCTGGCCTGCATACAGATGTTCATGGATGTGGCTGTGTACAAACTGATAAGATAGTATGCCATGAGAATATCATTTATCATAGCAGGCTTGTTGTCAATATGCTCTCTCTCACGGTTGAAGGCGGAGATACCTATTGTGGCATGTAAGGGAGTCCTTCCTCAAGAATCCACCATAGAGCGCTTCATGGAATTGAAAGAAGCAGGATTTGATGTCAGCTGCAGCAATTTCGTCGATATGCCTACATCTCATTTCATCAAGGCTATGGACAATGCACATGCTTGCGGAATCCGCTTGTTTGCTTTAAGTACAGAACTTTGGCAATATCCGGAAAAGACGGTACGCAGAATAATGGGACACCCGGCACTTTACGGATATTTCCTGCGCGACGAGCCTTTGACAGAGAAAGACTTTGCTGATGCAGAGAACCTGTACAGAAGAATTTCCGCGATAGATGGCTCCAAGCCGTTTTATCTGAATCTTGTACCATACTATGACGATGCTTTGTTGCAGACCTTCGGTATAGAATCTTATGCAGCCTATGTACGTAGAGGCTTTGGCTCCGACATCCCACAGATATGTTTCGACTATTACCCAATAACGGAAGACGGGATAAGGGACAATTGGTATTACAACCTTGAATTGATACGCAAGGAGAGCATAAGGTCTAAGAAAGAGTTCTGGGGATATATCCTCTCCACTCCTCATGCTGATTATCCTGTACCTACGTTGTCCATGCTGAGGCTTCAGGCATATTCCAATCTTGTATATGGGGCAAAGGCTTTATGGTATTTTACTTATTGGACTCCACCGCGGGATGATAATTTCATCTTCCATGATGGACCTATAGGTCTTGATGGCAAGAGGACCGGCACTTATGACGTGGTGAAGAAGATGAACAAGGAATTGCGTGCAGTCAGGGAATTGTTCGACGGAGCTGTAATAGAAAGCGTGCGCCATGCCATCAATGTCCCTTATGGCACATCAAAATACAGTGTCGGCGGAAAAGGCATGAAGGTAATCGTATCAGGCAATGACAAAGGTGCTGTGATATCCAGCTTCTCCAAGGCAGGGCGACGTTATATTGCCGTTGTCAACAAGTCGTACATGGAACGGCTCTATGTACAGGTAAGGGCACGTGACAATGTCAGGCATATAACGAAGTCGCTGAAGCCGGAGAAACTGAAAGGGAGATATACACTCTCGGGCGGAGACATCGCCATATTCAGTTATTAATATATAAAATATGTACTATGGAGAAGAAAAATATTCTCATAATAACGACCATACTGCCGTATCCGTTGAACTCGGGTGGAGCACAAGCGCAGTTCAATATGGTGAACGAACTAAGGAAGAAGCATAATATATTCATGCTTTTCACAGAGGATCAATGCAACACTCTGAAGAATATGCGTGCCCTGCAGGAATTATGGCCAGACGTCACCATAATCCCCTATAGATTAAGATGGCAGTTGCGTCACCCGGTTTTCATATACAACAAGGCTAAGCGTGCCTTGCAGACTTATCTTACGCCGAGATCACAAGCCTTCCTTGTCGACAAGGCCATAAGATCTGTATGCATCTATTATTCGTCGCATCTGAAGAATTTCATCAACAGTGTTATCGAGGAGAATCGTATAGATATCGTGCAAGTGGAGTTCGTACCGGCAATGAGACTCGTATATGATTTCCCGCCAGACGTGAAGACAATATTCATACAGCATGAGATAGCTTTTGTCAAGAACAAGCGTTACCTACAGAACTTTACATTGACAGACAGGCAGAAAAATGCCTATGAAAACAGCAAGAAAGAGGAAATACGTGCGATGAACGCTTACGACACAATCGTGACGCTGACACAGGCCGACAAGGATATTCTCATCAGCGAAGGCGTGACATCTGATATATTCGTTTCTCCGGCAGCTGTGAATGCCATAGAACACGACTATGAGGAATGGAACGGACGTCTGACGTTTGTCGGCTCTTACAACCATATTCCAAACAGAGAAGGCATGGCATGGGTCTTGGAACAAGTGGCACCGTATATGGCTGGCGAGGTCGAGACACTTGACATCGTCGGACAAGGATGGGACAATGTGAGAGGACCTGCCGGCTTGAATACAAGAACTTTAGGCTTTGTCGACGACCTCCATGACGCGATAGGAGGTACTATCATGATTGTACCGATATTGTCCGGCAGCGGCATGCGCATGAAGATTCTTGAGGCAGCGGCAAACAGTGTGCCTATAGTCACGACAACGGTAGGTGTCGAGGGACTTGACTTTGAAGACGGAGATTCATGTCTCGTGGCAGATACGCCTGATGCCTTTGCCGATGCTGTCAAGAGACTTGCCCGCGACACAGAACTGAGGAGGAAGATAGGGACAAGAGCCCATGAGGTATATGAGGCCAAGTATACGGCAAAGGCTCTTGCAGATGTCCGTAGCAAGGTGTATGCATAGTTGCCGCAGGCAGAGTTTCTGGATTTAAGAAGAAAATAGTGATTGTATCATGATAAGCGTATGTATGACCTCGTATGACGGCGAGAGATATATAAAAGAGCAGATTGACAGCATCCTGATGCAGCTTGGGGAAGATGATGAACTTGTCATCTCTGATGACGGTTCTACAGACAAGACGCTGGATATAATATCTTCTTTCAATGATCCTCGTATCAGAGTGCTCCACCACGATTCAAAGACAGTCAGGACACCATTCCTTCTCGATAAGCCGACGCATAACTTCGAGTATGCCTTGAGACATTCCCAGGGGGATATAATATTTCTCAGTGACCAGGATGATGTATGGGAGCCGGGCAAAGTGACTATGATGCTCAAGGCTCTGGAACATGCTGACCTTGCTGTCCACGACTGCAAGGTAGTGGACAGCACGATGGACACGGTCGTAGAACCGTCATATTTCAGATACATAGGAGTACATCAGGGAGTATGGAACAATCTCCTCAAGGCTACATATCTGGGTTGCTGCATGGCATTCAGGCGCCGTGTACTAATGGAGGCTCTCCCGTTCCCTGAGACAAAGGTAGGGCATGACCTGTGGCTTGGAATCGTTGCTGACATGAAATACAAGACAGCTCTTGTGGACAGGCCATTGATAAGATACCGCAAGCACAAGGACAGCCGGACAACAAGCGGCAGACGAAGCAGACACAGTATATGGTTCAAGATGAACTACCGTCTTGCTGTCCTTGCCAATATTATAAAACTGTATATCAGATGAAGATTTTTTTCTGTGACAACCGTCTTGGCGGACTTCTCGGATTCCGTACCGATGTCATAAGACATTTTGCTGACCAGGGACATGAAGTGTGTCTGGTAGTTCCTCCTGCTGTTACCGATTGGGACAAGATAGGCTTTGGTGAGTCAAGAGGGGTGCGGATTATCTATGTGAAGATGCAACCGTCAGGGATGAATCCTGTCAGTGATGCAAGACTGTTCTTGCAATATCTGCGCATATACCGCAGGGAGAGACCTGATATCGTCTTCAATTATACAATAAAGCCCAATGTCTACAGCAGTATCGCGGCAAGGATGTGCGGATGCCGTGTAGTCTGTATGCTCGCAGGGCTCGGCTACATGTTTGACGGAGACAATACACTCAAAAGACTGGGGCGCTGGATATACAAGTGCGGTCTGGACAAGGCAGAGCATGTGCTTGTACTGAACAAGATGAACTACAATAAGCTTAGGGAAACGGGTATGGTGTCAGACGACAGGCTGTTGTTGCTTGCAGGAGGCGAAGGGGTAAATCTCTGCAGATACGCAAGAAGCGAGGCGCGTTTCGACGGTGTCACTTTCCTTATGGTTTCAAGGATATTGTATGACAAGGGCTACATGGAATTTATCGAAGCGGCCAAGATAGTAAAGACCAAGTATCCGGATGTCAGGTTCCAGTTGCTTGGACCGTTGGCATACGACAGCCCCATGGGAGTGGAGAAGGAAAAGTTTGAAAAGGACATGGCAGACAATGTTGTGGAATATCTTGGAGTAAGCGATGATGTCCCTTCCATTATGGGCAAGGAAGATGTTGTCGTTGTCCTGCCGAGCAAGTACAGAGAAGGACTGAACCGTTCACTGATGGAAGCATGTGCCATAGGTCGCCCAATCATCACTACGGATATTCCAGGATGCGCGGAAACAGTATGTAACGGGAAAAACGGCTTCGTCATTCCACCGGCTTCTGCCAACGATCTGGCTGAAGCGATGATTCGTTTCATAAGGCTTCCTGAAGCGGAGAAACGAGACATGGCAAGCTGTAGCCATGAGATGGCAGAGAAATATTTCAACGTGGATGATGTAGTAGATGTATATGAACATATTATACGGAATACAACAATGCAGGGGTAAATTCGTATCGGAAACAGGGGAAAAATATCTTAATACCTCAATGAAGAATACATGTATTTGCCGTTTTCGCGAAAAATGAATATCTTTGCATGACGGTTCGGTTTTACGGTCTTACGGTTGGGCGGTTATACGGCTATTGCTTCTATATCGGCTATAAAGGCTATTCCGGCTATTGTAACCCTAACCCTAACCCAAAACCACCAAACCACCAAACCACTAAACCACTAAACAACAAAATACCCAACATGAAACTACTATCAACATTGCTTCTCGCATTCGCGGCGGCACTGCCGTCCGCGGCACAGCAACCGGCATTCCCGGGTGCAGAAGGCTTCGGCATGTACACCACAGGAGGCCGCGGCGGCACGGTCTACCATGTCACGACCCTTGAAGACAACTCGCAGAAGGGCACCCTGCGCTACGCCCTCGGCAGGACAGGACCGAAGACCATCGTCTTCGATGTCTCCGGAACGATATGGCTCAACAGCAAGCTGGATATAAGCAAGGGTGATGTCACCATCGCCGGACAGACAGCACCGGGCGACGGCATCTGCATCGCCGGATATCCGGTGACCATCAAGGCCGACAACGTCATCATACGCTACCTGCGTTTCCGTCTCGGCAACGAGAATGTCACCGTCGACGGAGCTGACAGCTTTGACGGCCTCGGAGGCTTCGACCATAAGGACATCATCGTGGACCACTGCTCCGTGTCGTGGAGCATAGACGAGTGCCTCTCCATCTACGGCAACAAGAACTCTACCGTGCAGTGGTGCATAGTAGACCAGAGCCTCGTCGAGGCAGGACACTCGAAGGGCGCGCACGGCTACGGCGGCAACTGGGGCGGCTCGGGAGCGTCATACCATCATAATCTCATGGCTCACCACACCTCGCGCGTGCCTCGTCTCGGCCCTCGCTATACCACACAGCTCGACGAGCGCATGGACATGCGCAACAATGTCTTCTACAACTGGGCTGGCAACGGATGCTACGGCGGCGAGGCGATGAACGTGAACATCGTAAACAACTATTACAAGCCGGGTCCTGCCACTGACCAGGCGAGCAACAGGGTGAAGTACCGCATAGCGGGCATAGGTATCCGTACAAACGAATATATCACCAAATATCCTGACTTTGCACCTACGCTCCACAAGTGGGGAACATTCTATGTCGCAGGCAACGTCAACCCTGACCACAAGGACAAGATCACCGCTAAAGACCAGTGGACATACGGCATCTATGCACAGGTGGAGACCAAGAGTGTTGACGGCACATTCACGGATCAAGTGAAGAAGGACATGCGCCTCTCCGCACCGATAGCCTGCCCGTCTGTCACCACGCACACTGCAGAGAAAGCCTACGAGAAAGTGCTGGCATACGCCGGAGCATCGCTCAGCCGCGACTCCCACGACACTTACATCGTAGGTGACGTAAGAGACCGCAAGGCTTCATATACAGGGGCAGGACGCCTTCCTGGACTTGTAAACAGCCAGGACGAGGCTGGAGGCTTCCCGCAGCTGAAGGAGGAATACTCGGACGGCAAAGACTCGGACGGCGACGGCATTCCTGACGAATGGGAGGATGCCAACGGACTGGAGAAGTACAACAAGGCGGACGGCGCGACGGTGACGGCCGACGGATACACCAACCTCGAGCATTATCTCAACTCTCTCGTGGCGCATATCACCGAGGCGCAGAACGCCGATGCCGCCACGGCGATAGAGGAGATAAAGGGCGCATCGCTCGCCAACACTCCCTCGAACAGCAACGTCTACACCCTCGACGGCCGCTGTGTGCGCAAGGACGCGGACAACCTCTGCGGACTGGCAAAGGGGATGTACATACACAAGGGCAAGACGGTCGTCATAGACTGACACCCTTGCAGCCGCTCCGCCGCATGACGGCGGAGGGTGACGGTAGACAGTGTGAAAGGTCACCTTTCACCATGCAGAAGGTAACGGTCTGCACGGTGAAGGGTGACCTTTCTTTCGTTGGGGCTATACGGTCGGGACAGCCACAGCTGGCTGTCAAGCCGTGTCAGGCTCAGGCTCACGGCTTCATCTCCGGGACTTTCAGCGGGCAGCCCGAGACGCAGCGGCCGCACTTGAGGCAGTCGGGATGCAGGAATCCGTCTCCGTCGTTCCTGCTCTCATAGGGCTTCAGCTGCATGGGGCATACTGCGGAGCAGAGCTTGCAGCGGGTTGTGCATCTCTCGCCTACATATATGCGCCGGTAGTTTTCGGGAAGACGGCCGCGGCGCGGCGTCACCCACGACGACAGTGTCCCCATGGGGCAGAACGAACACCATGTGCGTGGCGCGAAGATGAAAGAGAGTGTCACGCCGACGACGGTGGTGACAAGGATGATGGTCCAGAACACACGTCCCATGGCGTCCCAGTCTCCCCATGCCCGGTACATCTGTATGCCGAACATCGTGAAGATGAACATCACCATGAATGTGCGGAAACCTCTTGTGCGCACAAATGCCGGGATGGGTCTGTGGGGCGAGTACCTGCTCAGTACCTTGTCGTAGAGGCTTCCCCTCGGGCAGGCGTTGCCGCACCACCAGCGTCCCTTGCGCACGGCGAACGCGACAGGGGCTATCATGCAGACCACGGCAAGGAAGCCTATTACGGGGTAGAAGTAGCCGACGACAAGATATGCCAGCAGAATCCAGTACAGAGGGAATCCCTTTTTGGGGACAGAACGGAAGAATTGTTTGCGTGCCATACGTTTTTTCTTTTCTTTATTGGCTGCAAAGTTATAAAATTCAGGCCATATATACAAATGATGCGGCAGATGGCAACATTGATTTTATCGATTGATGGCGGTTTTGTACGGTTGTGCGGTTGATGGCGGTTATACGGTTATGCGGTTATACGGTTGATGGCGGTTATACGGTTATACGGTTGTGCGGTTAAGGTCAAGGTGGATAGCCGCAATAGCCAGAATAGCCGGAATAGAAGCAATAGGATCTATAGAGGCTATATCGGCTATTCCGGCTATCCACCAAACCATCGATACAGCATCTGTAGCCTCTATGAAGACAATGGCTGCCATTGTCATAATAGCCGCTTGACAACTGCCGACTTGACGAAAACATCGGAAATTCAGTGAAAATTGTATTTTGTCGCGGAAAACCCTTTGCAGTTTGAATAATAAGTTATAATTTTGTTGAGGAAAACAGGACGCACGCCGCATCTCGCCGCAAGGGTAGGGACGCACCGCGGCACCTGCTTAGGCGGCGTGAGACGCCGATAGGTTGTTTAGTCGTTTGGTTGTTAGCCTTCTATATCGGCTATTCCGGCTATATCGGCTATCACTCATAACTCATAACTCATAACTCACAACTCACAACTCATAACTCACAACTCATAACTCACAACTCATAACTCACAACCCCAAAATGCAAAGGGCGACAAGAAACAAGACTCTGACCGTGTCGGAGCAGGAGATACCTCTGCTGGAGAGCCACATCAGCTCTGCAGAGGAACTGGCGCATGGCTTCCGTGACGACATGATTGTCAACGGAGACCTGCAAGACTGCCTTGACAGTCTGCCGGACGGACATTTCGACCTCATCATCGTCGACCCTCCATACAATCTCGACAAGAACTTCCACGGCCGCCGCTTCGCGGCAATGAAGAGCGGCGACTACGAGGAGTATCTGCGCAGCTGGTTCCGCAGGCTGTGCGACAAGCTCCGTCCCGACGGCTCCCTGTACATGTGCGGCGACTGGCGATGCTCCTCGTCCATGCAACGGGTCATAGAGGAGCGGCTCACCGTCATGAACAGGATAACATGGCAGCGGGAGAAGGGACGCGGCGCAAGGGCCAACTGGAAGAACGGGATGGAGGATATCTGGTTTGCCGTGAAAGACCCCGGAAACTACTGCTTCGACATCGAATCAGTCAAGCTCCGCCGCCGTGTGCTCGCCCCTTACAAGGCAGACGGAAAGCCGAAGGACTGGGAGGAGACAGCCTCGGGAAAGTTCAGGACCACCTGCCCCTCAAATTTCTGGGACGACATAAGCGTCCCCTTCTGGTCCATGCCCGAGAATACCGACCATCCTACACAGAAGCCCGAGAAGCTATATGCCAAGTTGATACTCGCCTCCTCAAGGCCCGGAGGCAGGATACTCGACCCGTTCATGGGGAGCGGCACCGCCGCTGTCGTGGCGCGGAAGCTCGGCCGCCGTTTCTGCGGCATAGAGATAAACAGGGAATACTGCCTGTGGGCGGCGAAGCGCCTTGAGGCAGCCGACACCGACAAGACGATACAGGGCTACGCCGGCGGTGTATTCTGGGAACGCAACTCCACGCGCAGGATGTAGTGTGCGGTTTGGTGCGGTTATGCGGTTGTTCGGTTTTACGGTGATAGCCTGAATAGCCGATATAGCTTGAATAGAAAATATACGGTCATGTTTTTTTTCTGATATTTTTAGGATAATCGGGAAAATATCAGTACTTTTGCAGACGTTTCACGAACTTATTTCCAAAACTTATAGAACAAAGTATGAAGAAATTGTTTATCGAGACCTACGGTTGCCAGATGAATGTGGCAGACTCGGAGGTCGTCGCCAGCGTGATGGGCATGGCTGGCTATGAATTGTGTGAGTCGGCGGAGGACGCCGACGCTGTGTTCCTTAACACCTGCTCTGTCAGGGAGAATGCGGAGAACAAGGTGCTCCACCGCCTTGACACCTTATATAATATGTACAGGAACAAGGGGAGGAAGGTCATTCTCGGTGTGCTCGGCTGTATGGCGGAGCGTATGAAGGCGGAGCTGATAGAGAAGCATCATGCCAGTCTTGTGGCAGGGCCTGACTCTTATCTCAGTCTTCCTGACCTCATAGCGCAGTGTGAACTGGGACACACGGCGATAGACACGGAGCTCTCCACGACGGAGACGTACAAGGATATCCTGCCGCAGCGCAGCCGCGGACAGCGTCTGTCGGGCTTCGTGAGCATCATGCGCGGCTGCAACAACTTCTGCCACTACTGCATAGTGCCTTACACGAGGGGCAGGGAGAGGAGCCGCGAGGTGGAGTCGATACTCAACGAGTGTCGTGACCTTCAGGAGCGCGGCTTCAAGGAGCTGACGCTCCTCGGGCAGAACGTGAACTCCTACTGTGCGGAGCAGGACGGCAGGGTGGTGGCTTTCCCGCAGCTTCTTGCCATGGTGGCCGAGGCTGTCCCGGGGATGCGTGTGCGCTTCACCACGTCTCACCCTAAGGACATGAGCGACGAGACGCTGGAGGTCGTGGCAAGGTATTCTAATGTCTGCAAGCATATCCATCTGCCTGTGCAGTCGGGTTCGGACAAGATACTGAAGCTCATGAACCGCAAGTACACGCGTGAGTGGTATCTCGACAGGGTGAATGCCATCAGGCGCATAGTGCCGGAGTGTTCCATCACGACGGATATCTTCGTTGGCTATCACGACGAGATGGAGGAGGACCACCGCCAGAGCCTGTCGCTCATGAGGGAGGTGGGCTATGATTCTGCCTTCATGTTCAAGTATTCGGAGCGTCCGGGGACATACGCGAGCAAGCATCTCCCTGACAATGTCGCGGAGGAGGAGAAGATAAGGCGTCTTAACGAGATGATACGCTTGCAGACGGAGATTTCCGCCGAGCAGTACCGCAAGGATGTCGGCAAGACCTTCGAGGTGCTTATTGAGGGCTACAGCAAGCGTTCTCGCGAGCAGCTTTGTGGCCGCACGTCGCAGAACAAGATGGTTGTCTTCGACCGTATATATAAAAACGCCGAAGGCAAGGAGATAACCTTGCACTCCGGCGAGTATGTCAATGTGCGTATAACCGACTCTTCAAGCGCTACGCTGAAAGGGGTTTTGGTGGTTTAGTGGTTTGGTCGTTTGGTGGTTTAGTCGTTTAGTGGTTTAGTGGTTTAGTGGTTTGGTGGTTGCAGGTTATAGCCGATATAGCCAGAATAGCCGAAATAGACTAATAACTAAATAACTAAACGACTAAACCACTAAACGACCAAACGACCAAACGACCAAACAACCAAACAACCAACTACTTCTTCGCTTCCTCCTGGCATTTCATCAGTGCCTCGAGGAAGCTTTTCTTTCCGCACAGGCGGGCGAAGCCTGCTCCTGCGCAGTGTCTTGCCGCCTCTACATCGCTCTGATAGTGGAAGCCGACGATTGTGCGGCTGTCGCCAAGCTCATGGCCTATGCGCATGATTTCCGTTCCTGCCTCGGGGAATACCGCTGTGAGAAGCATTGCCGCTGCCCAGGCACGGACAGTATGTCCTGAAGGGTAGGATGTGTAGTCGGTAGGATACTCGTCTTCAGGGATGGGAGTGCCCTCCTTGAAATGCTGGTATGGACGATGGCGTGCGAAAGTGTTCTTGGCGTGCTGTATTCCGCCGCGGACATCCTGCAACACACCTCTCAGTGTCTTTGCGAGGACAGGGTATTTCTCCTCCGTAAGTTCCTTGCCCACAGCCGGTGAGAAGCGTTTGAAATAGTAAGGTATGGAGGTGTTGACATCCATCACGGCAGTATCTCCGCGTGCTGTGAGGCGCAGCCGTTTGCCGCGCTCGTAGACGAGGCTGTCGTTTATGAATGCCTCTGTGCCTGTCTCCGGCGGTGCCGGGAGATAGTAGAGGGCGTCGGGCATGTGGTCGCCTTCTTCCATGAATGTCACGCCGTATCCGTAGGCTTTCTTTGTATTGTTGTCCTGCGCCAGGCTTGGCATGGCGAGGAGAAGGAGGGATATTATAAGATAAGGTAGTTTCATTTTGGTGGTTTGGTTGTTTGGTGGTTTAGTGGTTTGGTTGTTTGGTTGTTTGGTTGTTTGGTGGTTTGGTTGTTTGGTGGTTTGGTGATTTGAGCTTCGCTCGAAGTCCCTTCCGCTCGGCAGAGCTCAAGCAAGCTTGGCTCTGCTCTCGCTTAAACGGGACTTTGGTGGTTTGGAGATAGCCGGAATAGCCGATATAGTCGGAATAGATGACTATCAACCAAACGACCAAACAACTATATGCTGCTCTTTATAAGATTCATGAGTTTCTCCACAGCCTCTTCGGCAGGGATATTCTTCTGCACACATTCCTTCTGCTTGTAGAGGGAGACGCGTCCAGGACCTGCTCCGACATATCCGAAGTCGGCATCGGCCATTTCGCCCGGACCGTTGACGATGCATCCCATTATACCTATCTTCAGGGTCTTGAAGCGCACGTCGTGCTCCGCCTCGCTCATGACAGCTGCTTTGATGCGTGCTATTGTCGACTGGAGGTCGTACAGCGTGCGGCCGCAGCCCGGGCAGGAGATGAACTCCGGTTTTGTGAACCTTACTCTCGCCGCCTGCAATATGCTGTCGGCAAGAGCCTTGAGGTCGGTGTCAAGGGTCTCGGAGATGTTCTCTATGACAAGGTCTTTCGCCTTGCCGTCTATGAGGAGCGCGCCTGCCGACATTGCCGCTTTAAGCTGAAGGTCTTCGAGAAGATCCTCATGGAATGTCAGATGCAGAGTGCCGTCGGAGATGATGGCATTCTCCCTTTTCTCAGCACACTCATTGACAGCGGCAACAAGTTTCATGGCGACAGGAATTTCATATTCAGGTTCTTCGGAGAGGCTTACGCGGATAGTGTCGCCGATGCCCTCCGTGAGGAGTGCTCCGATGCCCACGGCAGACTTTATCCTGCCGTCCTCGCCCTCGCCGGCTTCGGTGACGCCGAGATGCAGGGGATAGTGCATGTCTTCCTTGTCCATGGCCTCGACGAGGAGGCGCACGCTCTGTACCATGACGACGGTGTTGGACGCCTTGATGGAGATGACGACATCATCGAAATGCTCCCGGCGGCATATTCTCAGGAACTCCATGCACGACTCCACGATGCCTGCCGGAGTATCGCCGTAGCGCGACATGATGCGGTCGGACAGCGAACCGTGGTTTACGCCTATGCGCACGGCGGTATGGTGGTCGCGGCAGATATTGAGAAACGGCACTAACCGCTGCTCTATCTTCCTGAGTTCCGCGGCATACTCCTCGTCGGTATACTCCAGTTGCTTGAAGGTTCTTGCCGGGTCAACATAGTTTCCGGGGTTTATGCGCACCTTCTCGCAGTACAGTGCCGCCGTGTCGGCGACATTGGCATTGAAATGCACGTCGGCGACGAGCGGTGTCGTGATGCCGTCCGCCTTGAGAGCCTTGGAGATATTGCGCATGTTCTCCGCCTCGCGGACGCCCTGTGTCGTCATGCGCACCAGTTCTCCGCCAGCAGAGATTATCCTTTTCGCCTGTTCCACGCAGGCCGTGGTGTCATTGGTGTTGACGGTCGTCATCGACTGCACACGGATAGGATTGTCTCCTCCTATGGCAGTGGTGCCGACATGTGTCACGCTGGTCTTTCTTCTTTCCATGCTCACGTGTCAGTTTGTCTTGTATGTGTACTTCACTTCCGCGAGGTCGCGGTTTGCCTTCTCTATCTTCTCGCACAGCGAAGCCTTGTATGCCGCGAGCCTTTCAGCCACGGCGCTGTCTGTGAGGGCTATCATCTCCATGGCAAGGATAGCGGCGTTGAGAGAGGCATTGACGCCTACTGTGGCGACAGGGATGCCCGGCGGCATCTGGATGATGGAGTAGAGGGCGTCGACACCGTCGAGGACACTGCCCTTGATAGGTACGCCGATGACAGGGAGTGTGGTGGACGCTGCTATGACTCCAGGCAGTGCGGCGGCCATTCCGGCGGCGGCGATGATTACTTTTATGCCGCGTGCGGCAGTGTTCTTCGCAAATTCTTCCACTGCATCGGGAGTGCGGTGTGCTGAAAGTGCATTGACTTCAAATGGTATCTGCTGCTCGTCAAGAAACTTCAGAGCTTTTTCCATTACCGGCAGGTCGCTTGTGCTGCCCATGATGATTGATACTGAGGGATTCATGTTGGTGGTTTGGTGGTTTAGTGGTTTGGTTGATTAGTGGTTTGGTTATTTGGTTGATAGCCGGAATAGTCGAAATAGAGGTCTGGCAACCAAACCACTAAACGACTAAACAACCAAACCACTAAATGATTATTACTGTGATGAATGTCGTGAAGAATCCTACGATGAAGCCTGTGCATATCTCCGAGAGGGTATGCAGGCGCAGCAGCATACGTGCCGTGCCGAGGACTCCGGCGATTATTATCAGTGTCGAGAGCCACCATATGGCGTTGAAGCCGAATATGAACGAGAAGGCCGCGACACCGCCTGTCATTCCTCCTATCGCCGCCATGTGTGTGGAGACCTTCAGCCAGTTGTTGAGCAGGGCGCAGACGATCTGCACGAAGAGTGCCGCCACGATGATGGCCGACATGAAATGCGGGAAGTGCAGCCATTTCATCGTATGGTAGCAGGCGAGGTATGACAGTATGGATATGATATACGGTATCATGCGCTTCTCGCGCTTGCCGAGATGGTAGAGCGACCATCCGTGGTAACGGCGGTATGCGCGTATGAGTACCGTGGGGAGGAGTATCGTGAAGAAGTATGTGGAGACGATGACGTGCAGCTTGTACTGCCACGGCAGCAAGCTGAGGTAACTGAACGTGAAGAGGGCTATCATGCCCACGATGGGCAGATAGAAAGGGGTGAACAGCAGTGACAGCATACGTGCCACGGGTATGAGTTTCTTCTCGGACATTTGGTTGTTTGGTTGTTCAGTTGTTTGGTTGTTTAGTGGTTTGGTTGTTTAGTGATTTGGTGGTTTAGTGATTTGGTGGTTTAGTTGTTTAGTTAATGGTGATAGCCGGAATAGCCGATATAGCAGGAATAGATGGCTGTCAACCAAACGACTAAACCACCAAACAACTAAACGACCAAACCACTACCTCCTCATTTCCTCAGTCTTGCCACAGGGATGCCGAGCTGTTCGCGGTATTTGGCTATCGTGCGGCGTGCTATAGGGAAGCCCTTCTCCTTCATTATTGCCACGAGTTTCTCGTCAGAGAGCGGGTTTTTCTTGTCTTCATGCTCGATGACCTCCTTCAGGGCGGTCTTTATGACCTTTGTCGCCATGACCTCGCCCTCCTTTGTCTCGTAGCTTTCGGAGAAGAAGTGTCTGAGCGGAAAAGTGCCCCAAGGTGTCTGCACGTATTTCTCACGGCTGACGCGTGAGATGGTGGAGATGTCGAGCCCTGTGCGCTCCGCCACGTTTTTCAGCACCATGGGCCTTATGTCGTTCTCGTCTCCGCTGAGGAAATAAGGCCGTTGCAGCCTTATGATGGCATCCATGGCAGTCACGAGGGTGTTGTTGCGCTGTCTCAGAGCCTCTATGTAGCGCCGTGCGCTTTCCACATTGGCGCGTGTGAAGTCGAAGGCCTCCTTCTCCTTGCGGCTCATTCCCGTGCCGCTCATCTCGTTCAGAAATTCCTCGTCGTCCTTCACGACATGCAGTTGCGGCACACGGCCGTTGTTCAGTTCGAAGGAGATATTGCCGTCATAGTCCACGTGTACGATGAAGTCGGGCGTGATCTGTTGCAGTGAGCGTCCCTGTGTCTCCCCGAAAGGAGCCCCGGGCTTGGGGTTGAGGCGGTGGCGTATCTCCCGGCGTATGTCTTCCGCCTGCTGTTCAGAGAGGTGCATCTGCCGGCATATCCGTTCCCAGCGGTTGTTGGAGAAGTCGTCGTAACATTCGTTTATGATGCGGTACATGAGCATCGTCTGCGGCGTTGCCGTCATCCTGCCCACCTGCACGAGGAGACACTCCTTGAGATTTCTTGTGCCTATGCCGGCAGGGTCAAACTCCTGTAGCTTCAGCAGGACATCCTCGATGTCGTCCGGTTCGACGAAGAGGTTCTCGTATATGGCAAGTTCGTCGGAGATAGTCTGCAGGTCCTTGCGCAGGAGTCCGTCGTCGTCGAGGGAGCAGATGAGGTATTCCATGATCTGGTGTTCCTCTTCGGTGAGCTCCTCGAGGTTCATCTGTTCGTTGAGGGTGTCTATGAACGACACGGTATTCCCGTCCTCGACAGTCCTTTCCTCGCCGCCTCCCTGCACAGGCAGTCGGTCGTCCTTGCCCATGAGGTCGAGGGCGTCGTTGAGGGCGTCCTCCCTCCTCTCCTCCTCGTCGCTTTTCAGGGCTCTGTCGGTCTCTGGCTCTGCGGTTGCGGAGTCGTCGTAGTCGGGTTCGAGAGAGGGGTTGGTGTCCAGTTCGCGCAGCACATTATCCTCCAGTTGGGCGAGAGGCATCTCCAGCATCTTCACCACGAGTATCTGCTGTTCGGACAGATGCTGTTGCTGAAGCTGCCGCTGCTCTTGTCTCTGTATGGCGGAAAGGCTTTGTTTCATTGTTGTATGGGGTTGTGCGGATATTATACGGTTGTGCGGTTGATAGCCGGAATAGCCGATATAGCCGGAATAGGAAGGACTGATGTCCGTATAACCGTATAACCGTATAAACCGTAACTCAGTCATTATTTCCAATATACCTCCAACTGTCGTGCGAGATTGGAGAGAATCGTCGGGTCGTCATTTGCGTATCTGTACCATATCTTCCTGCACGGCTCGAGCATAGGGTCACTGGACATGTCGGTGCTGTTGACGAACGGGTCGCAGTGGAGGTACAGCTGCAGGACGTAGACGATGTCCTTCGCGCTCACGTCTATGAGGCGCGCCGTCTCTTTCACGTCGGGTGTCTCGGGCGTCATTGTCGCAGGGATGAGGCGGAAGTACAGGTCGAGTATCATTATGAGCATCACCGGTGTGAACAGCGGACGCCCTGTCATCTGTGCCGTGGGGGCGTTGACGGGGCGGAAGTCGAGCTCGAATGTCTCGTTGACATCGACATCGTCATAGAATTCGCTGGCGTTTCCCATGCCGCTGAGAGCCCTTAGCTTACTGCATGTCTGTGCAAGTCTCTTGGGGCTTCTCCCTATGGTGTCCATGAGGTGGCTCAGCGATGGTGTCAGCTGTTGGCGGAGCAGGAACATCTTCTGGTAGATGACCTGCGGCGGTATGTGCAGCTCAAGGGCAAGCCTCACGCTGTCGCGCGAGTACATGGGCTTGATGCCTGCCGGCTTCTTCTGATACAGTTGTATCACGAGGGGCCAAAGTTCGTCTGTCCAAGGCATGGGGATGGGTGGTTTTTTGGTGATTTTGTTGTTTAGTTGTTTAGTCGTTTGGTTATTTGTTTATGGTTGTGGGTTCGGGTTGCGATAGCCTGAATAGCCGATACAGTAGTAATAGGTGAAAACTATCAACTAAACCACTAAACGACTACACAGCCAAACCACTAAATCCGAGGGCATACATCCTTATTTTCCTCACCATGGCGAGGAGGCCGTTGGAGCGTGTCGGCGAGAGATGGTCTTTCAGTCCTATGCGGTCTATGAAGTAGAGGTCTGTGTCGAGTATCTCCTGCGGTGTATGGTCGTTGAGGACGCGTATGAGGAGGGCGATGATGCCCTTTACGATGAGGGCGTCGCTCTCTGCCTGCAGATGCAGCTTCCCGTCACGGAGGTCTGCCTGCAGCCATACGCGGCTCTGGCATCCGTCTATGAGGTTGTCGTCGGTCTTGTATCTGTCGTCGAGAGGTTCCTGCTCGTTGCCGAGGTCTATGAGCAGCTGGTACTTGTCCATCCAGTCGTCAAAGTCCTGGAATTCCTCTATCACTTCGTCTTGTATCTCGTTTATTGTCATTTGGTTGTCTGGTGGTTTAGTGATTTTGTTGTTTGGTTGTTGGTTTTTGTTTTATAGCCGGAATAGCCGATATAGCCGGAATAGGATAACGGCTGCTGATTATCAATGCTTTACAGAGGTGACCTTTTGCTTGGCGGAAGGTGACCTTTTGTCAGGTGAACAGTGACCTTTTATCCTGCTGACCATGACACTTGGGTTGGTTGTTTGGTTGTTTAGTGGTTTAGTGGTTTTGTTGTTTGGTTAATAGCTGAAATAGAGACTAACAACCAAATAACTAAACGACCAAACCACTAAACCACTAAATCCCTTTCCTCAGCACGAACAGCTTGTCGTTCGGGCGCACTTTCTCAGGCACGGGGATGCTCACGCGCTGGCCTTTCCGCGCTTTCTTGACGGGCTTGAGGTCGTATCTTATCTCGCTGCACTCGAAGCGCAGGGCACCTGTCGTAGGTCCTGTCACGAGGAGGGTGTCGCCCACCTCTATCTCCTGCGCCTCCACCTGGAACTCCGCCACGCCTATCTTGGAGAAGTGCTTGATGGTCTTCGCGCTGTATATCTTGCGCTCCGTGGCCTTGGAACCGTACGAGTCGTTCCATTCCCCGAGAGTCTGTCCCTGGTAGTATCCGTCCCAGAAGCCTCTGTTGAAGACCCGTGAGAGGCGTTCGTCCCATTCGTCTTTCCGCTCTTCGGTGAACATCCGCGGGCTGTCCGTGTCTGCGCGGTCGTGTAGCACGGCATTGATGGCCTCGTCGTAGCAGCGCACGACATTGTCCACATATTCCGGTCCGCGCGCCCTTCCCTCTATCTTGAACACCCTTACTCCGGCGTCCATCATGCGGTCTATGAAGCGTATGGTCTTGAGGTCCTTGGGCGACATGATGTATTTGTTGTCAATCTCCAGTTCGGTGCCCGTCTCGATGTCCGTCACGCGGTATCCCCGGCGGCATATCTGGACACACTCGCCGCGGTTGGCGGAGCGGTTGGCGTTCTGCAGGGATAGGTAGCATTTGCCCGATATAGCCATGCACAGCGCGCCGTGGCAGAACATCTCTATGCGCAGCAGCTTGCCCGACGGTCCGCAGACGTTCTCCTCCACTATGCGGCGGTGAATCTCCGCCACCTGCTCCATGTTCAGCTCACGTGCCAGGACGACGACGTCGGCAAACTGTGCGTAGAAGCGTGCCGCCTCGATGTTGGAGATGTTGAGCTGTGTGGAGAGATGCACCTCCTGTCCTATGGAGCGCGCGTATGTCATCACCGCCACGTCGCTGGCTATGACGGCAGAGATGCGGGCCTCCTTTGCCGCGTCCACGATACGGTGCATGGTCTCTATGTCCTCGCCGTAGATGACGGTGTTGACGGTGAGGTACGACTTCAGCCCGTGCTCATGGCATGTGGCGGCTATCTCGCGCAGGTCGTCTATGGAGAAGGCCGATGCGGAGTGTGCGCGCATGTTCAGCTGTCCTATGCCGAAGTACACCGACTGTGCTCCGGCGTTGATGGCTGCCGCGAGTGACTCTCGCGAGCCTACGGGAGCCATTATCTCGTATTCCTGTCTGTTTGCGTTCATAGTGCAAAGATAATATTTTTAATCGGAAATGGAAAAGAATAGTTCTTAAAAAATCCATTACGGCGTGATTTTTTGCCGAGGGCGGATAATCTCCCGGCAAATGCCTTCTGTTTCGGTGTGGCAATACCCTTCGCAGGCCTTGATGTCAGATACTTTACCGCCACTTACTTATATCAGTATTTTATCTTGAAATAGTCCAGAAGGGACTTGTAATGGTCTTGCGCCGTCAGGCAGGTGTCTGTAAGATACTCAGGTATTCTCGTCCATTCGCGCAAGCCTCTGTAGTAGAACATCTTCAGTTCGTCGGTGATGATGAACGGTACAATGCCGTGACATAGGCATTCCTTGAACATTACAAGACGTCCTACGCGCCCGTTGCCGTCCTGAAACGGATGGATGGTCTCAAACCGGTGGTGGAAATCCAGTATGTCTTCAAAGGAAACGGAAGTCTTGTCGCGGTACTCCTTCAGCAGTGTACGGACGGCAGCTCCTGTCTTTTCGGGAGGGACGGTCTCTATTCCTCCCACCTCATTGGGCAAGCGCTTGTAGTCTCCTACCGCGAACCATGATATGGAAGCATCAGTAGTGCCGGATTTCAGCATTCCGTGCAGTTGCTTTATCATGCTTTCAGTAAGCGGTTCGGCAGCATGTCCTATGATGAAGTCGATGCAGCGGAAATGGTTGGCGGTCTCTATGATGTCGTCCACTTTCACCGCCTCGTCCGTTATGCCTATTGTATTTGTCTCGAAGATATATCTTGTCTGCTCTTTTGTCAGACGGCTGCCTTCGATATGGTTAGAGCTGTATGTGAGGTCGATTTGCGTGCGGTGGTATATCCCGCCTTTCATCTTCGCTTCCTTCTGCTCCCTCAGAGCCCTCAGTAGCGGGGAAATCCTTTGTCTGGCATTGGCTCTGGCAGGCAAGACCGCATCGGAAGGTATGCTCCATGTCTTTCCCACAAGTTGTGCACCGGGGATTTTCCCTTGGACACAATAGTTGCGCACGGTACGTTCTGCTATACCATGCCCTTTTGCATATTCTTTTACTGAGACGAAATCCATATCTATCGGCAAGAAAAATTGAAATTTTCTGCAAAGATAGTCATTTTCTTGCCGATAACGGCAAGAAACGACGGTTATTTTTCCTTATTAATATAAAAATCATACTGAAACATGACTGTGACACAAGGTTGTGTCACACAACTTTGTGTGATAGCTAATTAACTGTTTATGTGCGCTTTGTAATGGATGGCTTGCCGTTTTTTTATAGGTAAAAAACATGCAGAGAGTATGGTCGTGGGTTGATAGCCGGAATAGCCGATATAGCCTCTATAGCTTCTATATCGGCTATTCCGGCTATCTCCATAAAACCTAAAACCCACAACCATGCAGCGTCCTGCCGATTCTTCAGCATGAAAAGCAGAAAATATCTCCCGATAATCAAGATAATTGAAAAAAATATACTACCTTTGTACCCGTCATCAGTTGGCTTGCAGGCTTGAAGCCGTCCACCTCAAGCATGATGACAGGAGACACTTTTATGTATCCGCGGCGGTAAAGCCGCAAAGTCAGAGTAGGGGCGACTGTGATTTCATGACAAAACAGGCTTATGGAAAGACGTCTTGTTTTCACCACTGCAACGGAGATTGTCCGTATCCCTTCCGAGACAGTAGTATATGTCTCGGCAGACGGCAACTACTCGGTCATCACGATGGCAGACGGCGAGAGCTTTGTCCTTACCATGCAACTGGGACATGTGGAGAGGCGTATAGCCGAACTGCTCGACAGCGACGACAACAGATTCATACGCATAGGCAAGAGCTTGATTGTCAACAGCGACTTCATAGCCTTCATCAATCCGCAGCGGCAGAAGATGGTACTGTCAGACTGCCGTACATTCCGCCGTGAGCTGACGGCATCGAAGGAGGCGTTGAGGGCATTGAAAGAACTTTTGGATAAGGAGGCATGAATATGGGAACATGGCTTTCGGAAATAAACGATGATGAAATCCGCATCATCAAATCGAACAACAATAACGGACCGCAGGGCAACGGTGGCAACGGCAACCGGTTGTGGCTGATTATCGCCGTGGCTCTGATTCTTGCGGCGTCTGTTGCCGGCGTTGTCCGCTCTTGGATAGAGGATTGCGACATGGAGGAGTCTCTCCCCGAGGCGACAGCCCCTCAGAAGCCGGCGGGCAAGGCACAGCCGCAGGTGATGTACGGCGGCAAGGCGTTTGCCGTCGCCAGAGATACCGTTGCAGGAGATGTGAAGCTGAGCATAATAACGCCGGTCAATGCTGTCCCTACACTGGAGATGGGCAACGGAGTGCTCAGTGATACTACTGTCGTGCTGGCGTCCCAGGCTGCCGATGTCAGAAGTGACAACGGGAAGATTGTCGGAGCGTATATCATCAACGGAGAACTCCTCAGCAAGGGTGAGGCAAAGGGAGGCTTCTGCGCCATCATCAGAGGTGAGATTACCATAGGCGTCACCACTGCCACTCCGTTGTTCGAGCAGGCTCTTTCTGACGACGGCTGCTTCTTCCGCCAGTATCCTCTCGTCGCTGGCGGCCAGCTTGTCGAGAACAGGCCCAAGGGGCACTCCATACGTAAGGCCCTCGCCGATATAGGTGGCAAGACGAGCATAATAGTAAGTCATGACCGCCTCACATTCAACGAATTCTCGCAGGCTCTCGTCGATATAGGCGTGAACAATGCCGTCTATCTTGTCGGCGGCGGCTCATACACTATCTACAAGGATGAAGACGGCAACGGGCATCTTTTCAAGCACGACAGAAGCTACCGAGAGGGAAAAAACACCAACTACATAGTATGGAGGTGACGGCATAATCAAGTAAGTAAAAGAATGTAAGTAAGTCTGCAAAATAAACATTATATTGCGTTTTCGTTTGTCTGTTCCATAATTCCTTATATTTAGTGTTACAATTTATTAAAGAAAAGCCACGTTTAAGATATTTTTTTATACCTTTGTGGCCGAAATGCTGGTGAAAGGGCGCGGAATGAATACTACTTCAGACCGCACCCCAGTGGCTTACTTAATTCGCTTAATCATAATCACTTTTCCAAGGTCAATGACAAGCAAAATAAACCACACCGAAATGACTAATTTCTTTTTCATCAGCATTTCAATTTTAGTTAACGGTTCGTCTTTGCCGTCCTTGTCACTACTTCTGTAATGACAATGCAAAGATAATATAATTATCAGTATGGTATAAAGCGCAGCTGTTTTCTTACTTGTCGTGATATTTCATACACGGAAACGGGCATTTCATACAGCGTCAGGCATTTTCATAATGTCTGACGCTTTTTTTTGCTAATTTTGCAGAAAACAAAACATGACATGAAAAGCCTTACTATCCTTGCGGCAACAATCATGCTGATGCTCGCCGCCTCATGTGCAGCTCCCGACAAGCCTGCGGCTCAGGTTCATGAAGAGATGAACTCCGTGTACTACTGGAAGACCGTCTTCCGCCTCGACAAGGCAGACCGTGCGTTTATCATGCGCCACAGGATAAGACGGATATACCTGCGCATGTTTGATGTCTCGGAGGATGTCTGCGCACAGGTTGCGGAAGAGAGAGCCGTGCCCAATGCCTCGGTAAGGATAGGCGACGAGGAGTACCGCCTGCTGAAGGATACGCTGAAGGCTATGGAGTTCGTCCCCGTGGTCTATATCACTCTCGACGCCCTGAAGACCATGGAGGGACAGGAGGCTGTCATCGCATCGCATATCGTGGAAAGGACGGACAACATGTGCCGGTACAACGGATTGCCCAATGTCCGGGAGCTCCAGCTCGACTGCGATTGGACGGCCTCTACGGAGACGCTGTTCTTCCGTCTCTGCAAGGCGGTGAAAGGAGACATCGCAAGGCGGAAACTGCCATGGAAAGTCAGTTCGACGATACGTCTTCACCAGCTTTCGCGCAAAGCTCCTCCTGTAGACCGCGGAGTGCTGATGGCATACAATACAGGCAACTTCAAAGACCCTGATGCCGCAAACTCCATCATCGATGCCGCGGATGTGGAGCCTTATCTCAAGCATCTGCCGTCATATCCGCTCCATCTCGATGTGGCTTATCCTGCATACTCCTGGATGCTGCTCTTCCGCAACCGTCAGTTCATCGGACTGCTTGACGGCCTTGACCTTACAGACACCGAGCAGTTCTCCTCCGCAGGAAGGAAAGTCTTCATCGCCAAGAAGGATATCCCGTACCGCAACATGATAATACGCCAGGGAGACATGATACGCGCGGAGACCTCCTCCTACCGCGACATATCAGCAGTGAAAGCCTTGATTGAGCCGCGTCTCGCGGGACACAGGCACTCCAGCATAATCTATCATCTCGACTCGCAGAATCTCTCAAAATACTCTTCACATGAAATCCACCACATCCTTTCTGCTGCAGACCGTTAGTGCCGTGCTCCTCGTTTGTGCCGCAATGCCTGTACAGGCCTGCGGACCTTATCCGCCTATTATCCCTACTCCCGCCTTCTTCTCCCTGTCTGCGCCTCGCGACCACTCAGGTTTTGAGAGGACGGAGAATCTGAAGCTGTGGCAGTCGCTCACCTCCCGTGACATTCCGCTCGAGGATATAAAGGAGGCTGTCTATCGGGACTCCAAGGGGCAGTTCCGCAGACGTGTCGCCTGCAGTGGCGCGGAGAAAGGAAATCTGTTCTACACCTTCCTGAGAAACTCAGGTGACGGCGAGCTAATAGACTTCCTGCTGACAGCCAAGGAACTTGAAGAGAGGCGTGACAAGATGCTCTCCCCGTGGTATTACCCTCGGGACAGGGAGCGCACAGAGGAGACAGGCGACTTCGACCATATAATAAATGTGTGCCGTGCTTACAGAGGCAAGCGGCTGGCAGACCGCTATGCGCTCCAGGTCGTCAGGGCATTGTTCGCCTCCCGAAGGTATGCCGCCTGCGTAGAGTATGCCGATTCGGCGTTCGCCCATGTTGCAGACGACAATCTCATGAAACGCATGGCGCGGAGATACGTGGCAGGATGCTGGAGCCGCCTCGGCGATACGGAGCGTGCCGATGCTTTCTTCGCGGAGGCCGGCGACATCTGGTCTGTCTCGGGAAGCGACCCTGCCGGATACATGGCAGCCCGTAATCCTGCCGCTCCACAGCTGATGGAGTACATCCGGTGCAACGCCTCTGACACGGTGTTCATGCGAAGGATGGCGTCTGTGGCAAAGGGACTTCTGAAAGACCGCAGGGTAAAGAGCAAGGGCGACTGGCACTTCCTGCTCGCCTATGTCAGCAACGAGTATGAGCGCAAGCCGGCACAGGCACGGACACATATACTCCGCGCCATGCGGCAGGCGTTCTCCTCCACAGAGTTCCGCGACCTGGCAAGGGCATACAAGATGAAGCTGGATGCCCGTACTGGCAACTCGCAGACTCTTCTCGCAGACCTGAAATGGATGGAAGGCAAGGCCGGTCTCCTCAATCCTGATGCTTATGAATGGACAAGACGGTGCCGCAATGTCATCTATGCCGACTGGGTGCCGCAGCTGTGGAGTCGCCATGACTATGCCAAGGCCATCCTGCTGTGTGCCTACGCCGACAATCTCGAACCGCAAAGGTATGATGAGTGGGGATACGGCCACAGACGCGGCAGGCACTCTCTCTCCGTGACAATCGACGACAGGCGTGAGGGAAGCGGACGCACGAAAGGCATAGACTACGGCAGTCTCTCGTTCCAGATGATGGGCAGCCTCTCGTCGTCACAGCTTGCGGCGGCATACAGGAAGATAAAGGGCCACAGCCCGCTCTTCGCCTTCCTGCGCAGGAAAGCCTGTACAGACAGCGACTATTACAACGAACTGATAGGGACTCTCGCCTTGCGCGAGGAAAACTACAGACGGGCAGAGAGGTATCTCGCGCGCGTCAGCAAGGATTATCTGCTCGAGATGAATGTCAACAGGTGCGGATACTTGTCGCGCGACGCCTTCACTGCTTACCCTACACGCTGGTATACAGACTCTTATAACGGCGAGACATGGAGATATGAGTGTGCCGTCGCAAACCATAGCAGCACTTCCGCTCCTTATGCCAAACTGGAGTTCGCCCGCAAGATGCGTGCCTACGGCTACGCCATGAGACATGGCCGCACATCCGACGAGCGCGGCATAGCCAGGCTGGCGTATGCCATAGGAAGGAGAAACTCCTTCGAGGAGTGCTGGGCTCTGACACAATACTGGCGCGGAGAGTATATCGGGCTCTTCTCTCCTATTCTCGAATACTGGGACGAGGATTTCGCCGAGGCAGAATATTCTTTCCTCTATGACTACAGGAAGAGCGGCAGGCCGGAAGCCACGGAGGCTCTCTACAAGAGGGAGTGTGACGCCGCGCTTGCCATGCTTGTGGGCGACGAGGCCCGGGCGAAGGCGCAGTATATGCTGGGAAACATGAAGACGGTCGTCAAACGCTACGGCAACACGGCTGTTGCACGGAAGATAAAGACCTCGTGCGACAACTGGAGGTCATGGCTTTGACGATGGTGTCGCGACCTTATTATAAATAAGTAATAATGAAATAAAGAAAAGAAATGGAATGGTCAGTGTATTTAGTGATAGCATTAGGTGTCTTCTGTATGCACATAATATTTGGCTGGGGAAGCAGTGACAAGAAACAAGAGGAACATACGGAGCCTCCTCAGCTGGACCTGTCGCAAGTGGAGGAAGAAATATCACAAGCAGAGGAAGAAATGTCGCAAGAGCAGGAGTTATTGCAAGTGGAGCAGGAGACACGTGACACGATGCTCCAGATACTCCGCGACATAGGATGTCAGCCTGTCGTGGACGAGGATGGGGACGTCGCTGTATATTACCAGGGAGCGTACTTTGACATAATCTTTTATGGAAGATATGCAAATGTATGGCAGGTTGCTTGGGATGTAATTGAGACTGATGGGTTTAAGTGTGCGTGGCTGTACGAGGCTGTCAATGCGGCTAACCACGACTATGGCCCGACAGTAGTGGTCGATGTCCGCGATGACGGCAAGGCACTTGTCAGTTCACTCTGTCCTGTCATGCTTCATCCTGCCAATCCGGAGAATGCAGTTTATGTACGGACTGTCTTTGAGATGTTCTTCAAGAAGAAGGAGGGCGTACGTGCGCACTTTGCGAAGATATACATGAGAGAGAATGGGGAGGGAACGTCCGGCAGTAAGGGCTGCCCTCCCTTTATCTTAATGCCAAAGAGTCAGAAGGAAATACCGTCGTGACGGCTGCCACCTCATAACCTCATAACCTCACAACCGCCCGTCACATCCTTGCCGTGACGGGATTGCGGATGCCCTTCATGCTTTTCAGGAACGCCTTGGCGGTGCCGAAATTGAGGTTCATGTCAAGGCGTATGGGGATATGGTTCTTGTCGTCGGTGACGAAGAAGCGCACGATTTCCTTCTCCTTCTTCCCCTCCGGCTCTATGTATGCCAGCTGTAGACATCTGTATTTCCTGCCGTCCTCCGCCTTTATGGTCTTCTTGCCGTAATATTTCAGTTTGCTGTTCTTCACGCCGCTGCCGTCGGCGATGGGGAAGACGATGGTGTAGCCCTTAGTCCAGCCCTCGGTGTTGTAGCTGCGCGCCTTGAGGAAGATGGAGAGCATGTCGTAGACAGGCTTCTTGAAGCTGTGCTGCTGTTGCAGGCGTTCGCCGTGGGAGGTCAGTTCGCGCATGGTGACATGCACGCCGTTGTCGTAGCTGTAGAGGAGTTCGTCGACATAGTATCTCTTCCCTTCGCTCGCCCCTTTGCGGTAATAGAGAGGCAGACACTCGGGCGTGGTGTAGCAGAGGAGCGTGTCTCTCATGCGGAAGTAGCGGTCTATCTTCTGACTGCTGCGTGTCGTCAGTGCGCAGCGGAAGGCTTTCCGTCCCTGATATTCGCGCTCATGGATAGTCATTGTCGCCGTTCCGGCGTTGAGCCAGATGAACTGCCAGTTGAAATACATCTTGTATTCCAGCGTCTCTCCTCCCTGGAAGGCCTGTGCGCGGCCGAGGAGGGTGGTGAGGAGCAGCAGGAGTGTGAGTGTGATTCGCATTGTGGTGGTTGTATACGGTTATGCGGTTGGGCGGTGATAGCCTGAATAGCCGATATAGCCGGAATAGAAGCTATAGAGGCTATAATATTTATAGAGGCTAATTCCGTCTGTCACGGCTATCTCTTGCGCACCATAATCATTATCGTGGAGAGCGCGAACTGGCGCTCGGAGATATAGACATATCCGCCGTGTCCGTTGTCCTTGCCCCACGAGTTCTTCATGATGAAATACCGCCGTCCTTTGTGGTCGTGGCCTGTACCGATGATTGCCATGCAGTGGTCGTCGGTGAGCCTGTGGCTCTCGAACAGCCGCTGGCGCTGGCGTTGCAAGGCAGCGGTAGCATTGGATTCAGGAAACTCTCCTGCCTCCTTTCCCTCACGGAGGAAAGCCATGGAGCCCTCCCACGCTACGGGATGCCCGTCGCGGAGGCTCTTGACGGTCATCGACAGCAGTTCGCCCAAAGGGATGTTCATAGCCTCGTGGCGCTGTCTGTTGTCGGGAATCTCTACGGCAAAAGGCTTACGGAAAGGATGGTGTGTGAAGGAAGTGTATGCCTTCCAGTCGCCCGGCAGGCAGAGGCTGTGGGCGAACTCCTGCGGAGTGTATTCCATGCCGAACATGAAGACGTTGCGCGGAGCCGGCCCGAGGGTGCTGTCGAGGGCGTCGTCCATGGCGCGGCGGAGCTGTTCCAGTCCTTTGCGGTGTCGGGAGAAGGTGTAAGACAGTGCCTCAGCCCTTCTCGCTGCGGAGCGCGACGGCGATGGTTCTGCAGGGCGGTAGGCGTCCCACGCCACTATGCCGTATCGCTCGAGGAGGCGCATGGCCTCGGGCAGTGTGCCGCGGAGCGACACTCTCCGTCCCGAGAGGTATCTGTCTGTGGCCTGTTCCTCGAGGGAGCGGCGTGCCAGCCACAGCGGCGAGAGCGTCACGGAGTCGCCCTCGGCGAGGCGGTCGGTCTCTATCGTGGCGAGCATGGCGTATATCCAGCACAGTTCGCTGTCCCCCTGATTGCGTACTGGTGTCGTGGGCAGGAGGATGTCTGCGGTGACGGTGAGGGAGTCCCTGCTGTCACCGTTGCCGGAAAACGGACACTCGCGCCTGCCGCAGGCGGCAAGCACGAGTGTAGCCAGTATGTAGAGGGTGATGGGTTTCATTGTTGTTTAGTGGTTTGGTCGTTTAGTGGTTTGGTTATGTGTTTTTGTGGTTTTGCCGCGCTGCATATAGCCAAACGACCAAACCACTAAACGACCAAACCACCAACCTCCTACTTCACATACTCCGAGAAGTCCGTGAGATGCATGTCGCCCTTGCGCTGGAGCGTGTCGTGCATGGCGAAAGCCGCCGGCAGGCAGTGGTGTGTCTGTCCGCCCTGAGCTATCTTGAGATACTCGCGGAGCAGCGGACGGTAGTCAGGATGCGCACAGTTCTCGATTATCTCGTGTGCACGCTGCATTGGCGACTTTCCGCGGAGATCTGCCACGCCCTGCTCGGTGACGATGACATTGACGTCATGTTCCGTATGGTCGAGGTGAGAGCAGAACGGCACGATGGCAGAAATCACGCCGCCTTTCGCCGTCGAGGCGCAGGTGAAGATGGAGATGTAGGCGTTGCGCTCGAAATCGCCCGAGCCGCCTATGCCGTTCATCATCCTTGTGCCGGATATGTGTGTGGAGTTGGCGTTGCCGAAGATGTCCACCTCTATGGCGGTGTTTATGGCGATCACTCCCAAGCGGCGGATGACCTCTGGCGAGTTGCTTATCTCTGAAGGGCGTAGCACGAGATGCTGCTTGAAGAAGTCAAGGTTGTCGTACACCTGCTTCAGACAGTCGTTGGTGACAGTCAGCGAGCATGTGGAGGCGTCCTTCACGCGACCTTCGAGGAGCATAGGGACGATGGCGTCCTGCAACACCTCGGTGTAGATGTTGAAGTCCGGGACGTTAGGGTCCTGTCCGAGAGCGGCGAGTATGGCGTTTGCCGTTGTGCCCACGCCCGACTGCAGCGGGAGAAACTCCGGCGGGATGATGCCGCGCTTCATGTCCTTCACGAGGAATTCCGCCACGTTGTGGCCTATCTGTGTCGTCACAGGGTCCTCGCCCTTGAAGCCGCGCGCCTCGTCAGGGATATTGCACTCCACCACGCCGACAATCTTCTTGGCGTCGATCTCTATGTAAGTCTTGCCTATGCGGTCCTTGACGGACGCTATCATGATAGGCTTGCGGTAAGGCGGGTCGAGAGGTTCGTAGACATCGTGGAGGAGTCCTGCCTCAGGATGGTGGAAGCTGTTGAGCTCCAGGATGACCTTGTCGGCGAGGCGTGCCACGGTAGGCGCGATGCCTCCTGCCGATGTGAGATAGGCCTTGCATGTGGTCTCGCCCTCCTCGATGGCGCTGACCTCGAGTATCGCCACATCGACATTGCCCATGAATCCGTATCTCACCTCCTGAGCCATGTGGCTGAGGTGCAGGTCGTTGTAGCGTATCTCGCCGCAGTTGACACACTTGCGGAAGTCGCTGTTCGTGGTATACGGCGCACGGTAGCCGATAGCCTTGGCGAGAGAGAGGACACCGTCGGTGCTCTGTCCTGTCGATGCGCCGGTGAAGAGGTTCACCTTGAACTCGCGCCCTGCGGCATGTTCAGCCTCGGCAATGGCGGCAAGCTCCTTGGTGACAGCCTTCGGAGCCCCTGCCGGAGTGAAGCCGGAGAGCCCCAGTGTGTCACCGTTCTTGATAATCTGCGCTGCCTCTGCGGCAGTCAATCTTGTATAAGCCATGTCTTTATATGATGCGTTTTGTTTGAATTTTTGTGCAAAGTTACACAATTTTTTCCCAAACAATGAAATTTTCATATAGAAAATGTGTAACTTTGCACATAATAGAATATAAAACATCTGTTTATGAAACGTATCTACACACTCTTGCTGTCGCTCCTCGCCCTCTGTGCAGTGTATGCCCAGACCGACGGGGAGGAGGGCAGGAAAGGTGAGGTGAAGGGTACGCCTTTCATGGGACTGATAAAGGATGAGGCGGCGTATCTCGGTGTGCACGTGAGAGTTATGAACCGCATTGGTGCCCTTATGAGCAGCCGCATGTATGCGCAGGCAGTGGAGGCGATAGACTCTTTCCGCAAGGAGTCGAGGGATGTCTGGGGAAGAGAGATGCCGGAGTATATGCTTATCTGCAGGGGAGACGCCCTGGCGCATATGGACAGGTGGGCCGAGACGGTAGAGACCTTGGACGAATGCCTGCGCCTCGGCAATCCGAAGAGCGACGCCGACCTGTTCTTCATCTATGACCTGAAAGGCTTTGCGCAGGTGGAGATGAAAGAGTACCGGCAGGCGGCGAAGTCGTACAAGAGTGCCATGACGCATTCCATGAAGATGGACGTCATGGGAGACGTGGCGGATGCCTGCTGCAACATGGCCTATTGCTACATGCTTATGGACAGGACGTTGATGGCGCAGACCTTCTACGAGCGAGGGCTGGACACGTTCATGGACTATTTCCATACATCATACGCCTATCTGCTGAAGCATGAGCTGCAAGTGTCCGACAGATACAGGCGACGGCATAAGTCCAAATTCGCCGACCATCTTTACGGAATGGCTTTGCTTGAAGAGAAAAACGGGAACAGGAAAGCTATGAGGAAATATCTCAGGATGTCCGCAAACTGCGGAAGCGAGCTGGCGCAGAGAGAATACAGACGACTGTACGGAGACTGAGACCCGGTGTCTTCCCGCAATGTTTTTTTGCGTGAGGCGACACATTTTTTCCCGAACAATGAGCTTTTTACAGAGAAATTATGTAACTTTGCACTTAATATATAATGTAGGCATCCGTCTGCACAGGCTGTGCCGCATGACGCCTGCCGTCCCGACCGTGACCCTTCACCCGGCAGACCGTCACCCTTTACCATCTGAAAGGTGACCCTCCGCCACATGAAAGGTGACCCTCCGCGAGGAGACGGAAAGCCCCTTGCGGTCTCAGTCTATATAGTCATAATAGCCGTTATAGCCGGAATAGAAGCTATAGAGGCTATATCGGCTATTCCGGCTATCAACTCTAAACCACCAAACCACTAAACCACCAAACAACCACCATGACCCAGACACTTCTCATCTACAATACCCTCCACAGACAGAAGGAACGTTTCGAACCGCTCCACGCCCCTAACGTGGGCATGTATGTCTGCGGACCGACAGTCTACGGCGACGCACATCTCGGACATGCGCGCCCGGCGATCACGTTCGACATCCTCTTCCGCTATCTCCGCCACCTCGGCTACAAGGTGCGCTATGTCCGCAACATCACCGATGTCGGACACCTCGAGCACGATGCCGACGAGGGCGAGGACAAGATAGCCAAGAAGGCACGGTTGGAACAGCTCGAGCCGATGGAGATAGCACAGTATTACACACGCCGGTTCAACGCGGCGATGGAGAAGCTCAATGTCCTGCCGCCGTCGATAGAGCCGCACGCCACAGGACACATCATAGAGCAGCAGCAACTCGTGCAGCAGATTCTCGACAACGGATACGCATACGTCAGCAACGGTTCCGTATACTTCGACATAGAGCGTTACAACAACGACTTCAAGTACGGCATACTCTCGGGACGCTCGCTCGAGAACGTCAAGGACGCCAGCCGCGACACCCTCGCCGGCGTGGGAGAGAAGAAAAACCAGGCAGACTTCGCCCTTTGGAAAAAGGCTCAGCCCGAACACATCATGCGCTGGCCGTCGCCATGGTCCGACGGCTTCCCCGGCTGGCACTGCGAGTGCACCGCCATGGGCAGGAAATACCTCGGCGACGAGTTTGACATCCACGGCGGAGGCATGGACCTCGTCTTCCCTCACCACGAATGTGAGATAGCACAGGCACAGGCTTCCATGGGACACCCTGCCGTGAAATACTGGATGCACAACAACATGATAACCATCAACGGTAAGAAGATGGGCAAGTCGTACAACAATTTCATCACCCTCGACCAGTTCTTCAAGGGCGACCACGAGCTCCTCACACAGCCTTTCGCACCGCTGACGATACGCTTCTTCATCCTCTCCGCACACTACCGCGGCACCGTCGACTTCTCCAACGACGCCCTCATCGCGGCAGAGAAGGGACTGGAACGCCTGCAGACAGGCCTCAAAGACCTCATGCGCATACAACCGGCAAAGGGCTCGCAGCCTGAGATACAGCAGTTTGTGGAGAGCCTCCCGCAGAAGCTCTATGACGCAATGAACGACGACCTCCAGACTCCGGAGATCATAGCGATGCTCTTCGAGGCATGCCGACAGGTGAATATCCTCGTCGACCGCAAGGCGAAGATTTCCGCCGCCGACCTCCAGAAACTCTCAGAGACCATGCACCTGTGGATGGAGGACATCCTCGGACTGAAGCCTGCCGAGGGCAGCGCCGACCCTGCAAAGGAGAAGGCCTTCGGAAAGGCCGTGGACATGGTGCTCGAGATGCGCGCCAAGGCCAAGGCAGAGAAAGACTGGGCGACATCCGACCGCCTGCGCGACGAGCTCCAGGAAGCCGGCTTCGTCATCAAGGACACTGCCGACGGCGCAGTATGGTCGATCTGATAAGGCAGAAACGGTAGCCGTAATAGCCATTATAGTCTTGATAATCTCTATAGTCTTGATAATATCTATAGTCTTTATAGCCTCTATAATTCCTATAGTTTCTATTCCGGCTATATCGGCTATTCCGGCTATCTCCATAAAACCCCACAACCCACAACCTACAACCCAAAACCCAAAAACCACCAAATGGCTAACCTATTCAACATCAAGGACTACGTCGTAGTCATCACCGGCGGCACAGGCATCCTCGGCCGCTGCATCGCAAAGTATCTGGCACTCGAAGGTGCCAAAGTAATCATCGGCGGACGCAAGGCCGACGTCGGCGCGGAGATTGTCTCCGACATACAGGCAGCAGGAGGCGTCTGCGAATTTGTCAAGATGGACGTCATGAGCGAAGAAACCATGCAGGCCGCCTGCGACTATATCGTGGAGAAATACGGCAAGGTAGACACGCTCCTCAACGCCGCCGGAGGCAATATGGCAGGTGCCGTGGTAGGCCCTGACCAGACCTTCTTCGACCTCCAGCCCGACCAGTTCCAGGCAGTGCTCAACCTCAACCTCACCGGCACCGTGATACCTACACGCATATTCCTCAAGCCGATGGTGGCACAGGGCAAGGGAAGCATCATCAACTTCTCCTCGATGTCCGCCTTCCGCCCTCTCACACGCGTCTGCGGATACTCCGCGGCAAAGAGCGGCATCAACAGCTTCACAGCCTGGCTGGCACAGGAGGCGGCACGCAAGTTCGGCGAAGGCATCCGCGTCAACGCCATAGCACCGGGATTTTTCCTCACGGAGCAGAACCGCTCTCTCCTCACCAACCCTGACGGCTCATACACACAGCGCGGCAGTGACGTCATCCGACAGACACCGTTCTCACGCATGGGAGAGCCTGAAGAGCTCTGCGGCACGATACACTATCTGATGTCCGACGCCGCAAAGTTCGTCACCGGCACCGTCGCCGTAGTAGACGGAGGATTCAATGTAACGGCAATGTAAATGATTGGTGGTTTGGTGGTTTAGTTATTAGTCTATTCTGGCTATATCGGCTATTCCGGCTATCCTCTCAAATAACCAAATAACCAAATAACCAAACCACCAAATAACCAAACCACCAAATAACCAAACCACCAAATAACCAAACCACCAAATAACCAAACCACCAAATAACCAAACCACTAAACCACCAAACCACCAAACCACCAAACCACCAAACCACCAAACCACCAAACCACCAAACCACTAAACAACTAAACCACTATGGAAAGAACATGGCGTTGGTTTGGCAAGAACGACAAGATCACTCTTGCCATGCTGAAACAAATAGGCGTGGAAGGCATAGTCACCGCACTCCACGATGTGCCGCTCGGCGAAGTATGGACACGCGAGAAGATACGCGACCTCAAGGAGTATATCGAAAGCTACGGCATGCGCTGGAGCGTAGTAGAGTCGCTCCCCGTGACAGAGACAATAAAATACGGCGGACCTGACCGCGACCAGCAGATAGAGGTCTACAAGGAGTCGCTCGCAAACCTCGGCAAGGAGGGCATACACTGCGTATGCTACAACTTCATGCCGGTGCTCGACTGGGCACGCACAGACCTCCTCCACGATAACCCTAACGGTGCCTCAAATCTCTACTTCAACTGGGCAGAGTTCGCATACTTCGACATACATATCCTCAAGCGCGAAGGCGCAGAGGAGGAGTGGAAAGCTATCGTCGAGGGCAACGGCTCCAATGCCTCCAAAGCCCTTCAGGGACGCGACCTCATGGCAGAGGTGGAGGCCATCCGCGCTAAGGCGGACGCGAAATACGACCGCGACCTTGTGGAGAATATCGTCATAAAGACCCAGGGCTTCGTCTCCGGCAACTTCAAGGAGGGCGACGAGAAGCCTGTAGAGCTCTTCCGCGAACTCCTCGCGCTCTATGACGGCGTGACAAAGGACGACCTGCGCAACAACATGAAGACATGGCTCGAGGCCATCATGCCTATCTGCGACGAGTACGACATCGACATGTGCGTGCATCCTGACGACCCGCCGTATCCTATCCTCGGACTTCCGCGCATCGTCAACTGCGAGGACGACATACAGTGGTTCCTCGATGCTGTCCCTAACGAGCACAACGGCCTGACATTCTGCGCCGGTTCCCTCTCGGCAGGAGGACATAACGACCTCACGCCGCTGGCGGAGAAATTCCATGAGCGCACACATTTCGTGCACCTGCGCTCCTGCTATATCTTCCCTAATGGCGACTTCACGGAGGCAAGCCATCTCGGCGGACGCGCAAACCTCGTGGAACTGGCACGCATCTTCGAGAAGGAGGAGCAGCGCCGCATGGAGACACGCAAGCCGTCGACACAGAAGCTCCCTATGCGCGTAGACCACGGCATGACAATGCTCGGCGACGAGGACAAGGGCTACAACGCCGGATACTCGTTCCTCGGCCGCATGTTCGGTCTTGCACAGGTGCAGGGTATCATCGCTACCGTAGACGATGAGCTTGGCATAAAGTACACACAGCCGGGATTCTTCGGGTAAGGTGCGGTTTTACGGTTTTACGGTTAGGCGGTTGTGCGGTTTTACGGAAATCAGTCCTGCATATTCCGGCTATATCGGCTATTCCGGCTATAACCTACAACCTACAACCTACAACCTACAACCCCAAAACCTCAAAACCGTACACAACAAACAGCGCAGCTCTGAGATATCATCGTCTCGAAGCTGCGCTTCTTCTCTCTCTTGTCCACACACTTATTATTATGTCTTCCCTGGTAATCTGCTTTTCCTCAGCCGTTTGCAGGGCGTTGACAGTATCCTTTCCCGATGTCACAGTTCCCATTCTCCCGAGAACGGGCTTGTCTCCTTTGCATCGTCAGGCATACCTTCTATTATGTCCCCTCGGTCGATTATATCTCCATTCCTGTCACGTATTATATATGAGCTTGGATGATCCATTATGTTCTCGCGCTCCATCTCCACCATTATGATGTCAGGAGCAATGTATGATGTCTTCTTCTTTTTCATGACGTTGTTCCTTTCTTTGTTCTCTGTTATCCTTATCCGTTTGCTTATTCCCTTACAGCCACTTTCTTTCCGTTCACGATATACATGCCGCGTGCGAGTCCTTCGAGAGACGTCGTGCCTCGGCGCACGGCCTGTCCCTGGAGGTTGTATACCGCCTGCGGCAGGTCACGTTCCGTGACGTCGGCAGTGAAGTCCTCTATGGCGGTGGTGTTGTCGCTTATGCCGCCGATGTATGTAGTGAAATTCAGTGTATGGCTTTGTGTCTCAGGATTTGCCACCTGATGTTCATCCTCTATCCAGCAACTGAATCCCTTCTGGGCATAAGCCCCTGTGAGGTGGTACAGTTTTCCGTTGACGAATGTATAGGATGTCTTAGGCACGAGCGGATTGACAGCTTTGTCGTCTGCCCCGAGTTTCTCGAATGTCCCGTAGACCCTCAGCTTGCAGTCGCTGTCCTTTATAGGATAATAATCGGCAGCACGCACTGTGCCTGACAAGTCCTTCCTGTCTATGAACTTGTGGACATTGTCTTCAGAAGAGAAGCCCAGATCCGTTTCCACGTCTTTCTTCGTCAGCGTCACACGGTCGATGGTATAATAAGGTGCCGTTATCTTGGTATTGTTTGCATTGCCTATATCTATCACGCCCTCATCCGTGCGTCCTGCATATCCCGGCTTTATAAGGTAACATTCACCTTTGCGCAGGGCTACCTGCTCGTTTCTCAGGGAGCTGAGGTCTACCATCTGGAAGGCTATCGTCTCAGGAGTGTCAGACTCCACCAGCTTCGCCAGCTTCGGGTTAGGGAAGAATGCCGTGTTGAGTTGCTCCTTCGTAAGGTCTACAGGCAGGCAGATGCTGTTCCATGTATCATTCTTGTACGTGCGCTTGAATATCATGACACGGTTCTTGTACTCGGACTTGTTGTCTCCTTCTCCCATGCCGTTATGAAAATCCGTCATGCCTTCATCCAGGGCGAAGCTCTCGCCAAGATACCTCAGCTGGAAGTCGTCGAAGTAGACATAATCGTCAGCAGCCATATCTCCTGTCAACTCTATGCCAAGTTCGATTTTAGTGCTTGCAGTGCTTGCTTCATTAAAATTGACATAGACAAGGAGGTGGTTGGGATAGAGCTGCTCGTAGAATGTTATACCTGCTTCAACCTTATTGCTGACAATGCCGTCCGGTATGATGAATGCCTTGTTTGTGTCGTCTATGACAAGTTCTTCACCTGCGTATGGTTCACCATACGACTTCGGCAACAGATCCATATATGCATTGCTTGCAGAATTTGGAGAAGCGCCTTCTTTCATCGCATAGAGACGGGCGATGCTCTTGTCCGGGTCAGATGAATTATAGAAAAAGCCCTCACAGTCTACACGATACCATCCGCTTTTGGTTATTTCAACCGTCTGGTAGAGCTTCTCTCCTGTCTTGCCTTTGGTTATGCCTCCACAGAAAAACATGCCATAGCGGTTGTCGCCGCTATAGTTCTTGACATCATCAAACGTGCAGCTGTAGCTGAACGAGGCATCTTTGCTTTTATGCCATCCGAGAGTCTCTGCCGATTTAGGGTCTTCGCCGTTATACATGTTCATGCGGTTGAAGTTCTGGGCTCTCAGCAGGAATGTGGCGTCAGACGGATTCTTGCGGTTGTATGTAGTAGGGAAGTCCGTTGTCATCTGCTTGGTCGTGACAATCTTCCATAAAGAGTAATTCTCGTTATCCTCGGTAACGGATTCTTCCGGGAGAGCTCTGACAAGGTTGTCGTTCTTGCTCTTGAACACGGTGACGGTCATGAAGTTCTTCGCGACAAGCATGTAGTCTGATTTCATGCCTGCACCGCTGTTGTCTCCTCGCTTTACCCACACCTTATATATATAGTCTGTCTCGCCGTTGGCATTCTCCTTGCTGCTGTGGAGCTCGAATGTCCAGTTCACGCCGTTCGATGTTCCTCTGTCGTAATATACGCCACGGTCTCCTCCACCGGCATTTTCCACCAGTCCTAACATATTGCCTGTGCCTGCGTTGTTAAACGGACCTCTTATGCGGTAAGTGCCATTACTGTTCTTTATCAGCATCAAGGGCAGACCTACGGTAAATGTTGTGATGCGCGTTCCCCAGAATCCTCCGGCATTGAGGAACATGTCCTTGCCTACATTGTAGAGCAGTACACGCTCTACGGTCTCCCCATTGCTGTTGAATGTCAGAGAGGTTATGTCCGTTCCCGTTCCACTATATTCAGCAGGGTCCACATTTACCTGCGCGTGTATCCTCTCCATTCCCGATAACAGGAACAGACAAATGAAAAACATCTTCATCACAGTGAATAAAAATCTTTTCATAACTCGAATCCTTTTAATGAAGTAGCTTTACTTAGTTTGATATGTTCGTTTATAGTGCGATTGCTGTATTTCGTTTGTATTACAGTGTGCTTGCCATCATTCCTGTCCTGCACTCAGTGTATGGGTATATTCTTTGGTGTCAGTCCGTTACCGCTCTCTTATGTTCATGGTTGGCTGACACCGTCTGTTCTCTCCATGGCGGTATGCTATCCTTTATATTGCAAGACGCATAAGTCTCTGCAATTCAGAGCGCAAAGATACGTATTTTTTCATTAATTATTTTTTCGGGGGGGGTAGGAAACGATATTTAACTCTTTTAGTATCTGTTTTTATATTTATTAATATAAGTGTCAGCGTTTTTCTTGTAATCTGTCTTTGTGATAGCCGGAATAGCCGGAATAGAATCTATAGAGACTATATCGGCTATTCCGGCTATCACCTAAAACCAACTTGATTTTGGATAAAATGAAAGAAAAACATTAAAATCATACTTGTTTCTCTTGTTTTATTAAATTTAATTTTATAACTTTGTAGCGTTTTGTAAAATCTCACATAATAAAAACAATATGGCAATAGCAAGAAATATATTGCGTCAAGTGTTGCTTGACAATCAGAGGGACATCGAGCAATATGACATATTCCGGCGAGATTATGACCTCAGTTCCTTTCCCCTGCAGGTGTTTGTCGGCGTGAGACGTTCCGGGAAGTCCTTCCTGCTGTTCCAGAAGATACGCCAGATGCTTGCTGAAGGACATGGCTGGGAAGACATGCTCTATCTTGATTTTGAAGACCAGAGGCTTGAAGGCTTCACGGCAGACGACTTCAACCTTATCCTGGAGTGTCATCAGGAGATGTACGGCAAGCGTCCTATGCTGTTTCTTGATGAGATACAGAACATTGACGGCTGGCAGAAGTTCGCACGTAATCTGGCAGACAGGAAATACAGCGTCTTCATTACAGGAAGCAATGCCAGTATGCTTTCCAAGGACATCATGTCTGCCCTTGGCGGACGGTATATCCCTGTTGAGGTGTATCCCTTCAGCTTCACAGAATATCTCGACTTCCTTGCCATCCCGCATGACGACATGGCTCTTGATGCCACCGAGTCAAGGGCGCGGTTCATGAAGGCATACAACGACTATCTCGCATGGGGCGGACTGCCCGAATCCATCAGTCTGCCCGTCAGGCGTCCATATCTCTCCAGTGTGTTCCAGAAGATATATCTCGGCGATATAGCACAGCGTAACGGTGTCTCAAACCCCAGACTGCTGCAGCTGCTGAGCAAGAAGATAGCCGAGAGCATCATGCAACCCATATCGTACAACCGTATGGCAAAGGTCCTTTCCACGATAGCAGGAAAGGTGAGTGTACCGACAGTCTCAAACTATGTCGGCTATTCAGAGGATGCGTGGCTGTTGCTGCGTGTGAGAAACATTGTCTCGGCTTTTGCCGAGAAAGAGAGCGTATGCAAGTATTACTACATAGACAACGGTCTGCTGTCGATACAGCTGCTGGACATAGACACACTCCTTCTGGAGAATGCCGTCGCCCTTTCCCTTTTCCGCAGATACGGGCATGATACGGACAACGAGCGCGTCTACTTCTATAATGCCAATGTAGAGGTAGATTTCTATGTGCCGGAAGATGAACTTGCTGTACAGGTTTCTTACTCCTTGGCGGACGAGAAGACAAGGAAGCGCGAAGTGGAAGCTCTTGGCAAGTTTCCTAAGATCTATCCGTGCAAGCATCGTGTTATAGTCACATACGATGAGGAAGGCACGATAACAGACAAATATGGTGTCATAGAAATTGTGCCATGCTGGAGATGGATGGTTTAGTGTTTTGGTTGTTTGGTTGTTTAGTTGTTTAGTCGTTTAGTGTTTTGGTCGTTTAGTTGTTTAGTGTTTTGGTTGTTTGGTTGTTTAGTTTCTATTCCGGCTATATCGGCTATTCCGGCTATCACCTATCACCTACAACCCCACAAAAAAAGCAACGCCGCCCGTAACCTCACGGCCACGGACGGCGTTTTCTTCTCTCTCTTTCCACACACTATAAACTTCTGCCTTGCGGCAGCCGAAATTTCCCTTCATGGGCGGAGACATGGCCGAGGAGAGCGGCCATGCCCCGTGCAATCCATGTCTTCACGGTACTAAAACAATATATATGTTACTTTATCACAATTCCCAGTCTCCCGAGAACGGGTTGCCGCCCTTTGACGGATTCTGATCGGGATCGGTTTTTGTCCCTGGCAGGTCGCCCTCTATCACGTGTCCACTGTCGTCGAGGTTGCCATCGTTGTCATAGACTCTCCATGACTGGTCCATGATGCTTTCCTGTTCTATCTCTATCACCTTTATATCAGGCGCTACGTATTGTTTCTTCTTTTTCATTGTTCCCTCCGTTTTTATGTTCTTTTCCTTTCCTTTTCCATTATCTTACAAGGACTTTCTTTCCGTTCACGATATACAGACCGGCAGGCAGCCCAGCGAGAGATGTCGTGCCGCGACGGACAGCCTGTCCGCAGACGTTGTACATAGCAGTCTGAGGCGTGACGGCGTGGCAGTCCATGTCCATGGCTATGCCCTCGATGGCTGTCGTGGTGTTGTCGCTGATGCCGTCCATGGAGGCGCGGAAGGACAGCGTATGGGCGGCAGGGGCGGTCTCTCCGGCATGGATGTCCTCTATCCACCAGTTGTATCCCTTCAGACGGTTGCGGTCGCTCTTGAAGTGGTACAGGTCGCCCTCGTAGAAGTTGTATGCGCCGGCAGGTGTCGGCGTGTCGTTCTCGAATGTGGCGTAGACCTTGAGCTGGCATTCCGTGCCGTTGACGCTGTATGTCCTTCCCTGCTCGTGTGTCCCGTCCGCGTTATATGATAAAGCCTCGAATCCCTTGAACTTCTCGTCTGTGATATTCAGCATGTTTTCCGCGAATGTGTTCTTTGTGAGAGATACGCGCGGTATGACATAGTATGGAGCTTTAACTGCTTCGTTGGCTTCGTCGCCTATCTTGATTTCGCCGTTCTTTATGTAGTTGCCCTCACCTGGCTTGATGATGTAACACTCTCCTGCCCTGAGCACGATGTCTTTCTCCTGAGCCGTGTTGAGATTCACGAGGCGGAACTCTATGCAGTTCTGTGTGTCCGAGATAGGGTCTGACAGCTTGGCGAGCTTCACTGTCGAGGAGAAGGTCTCTCTCAGCTGCTGTGCCGTGAGGTCGACAGGGAGGCAGATGCTGTTCCACTTGTCCTTGGCGAGTTTGCGCTTGAGGATGAGCACATTGTTCTGGTATTTCTGTGTATAGTCGGGGACATTAGCGTTGCTGCCGCGCTTGAAGTCTGTCCAGTCATCGTTGAGGACGAAGCTCGCGCCGAGGTATTTCAGTCGGAAGTCGTCGATATAGACATATTCGTCGGCAGCCATGTTCTTGGTGAGCTGTATGCCGAGCTCCATGGTCTTGAAATCGCCTGTTGCCTCGTCAAGGTTTACATATATCATCACTGAGTTGGGATATATGAGTTTGTAGAAGGCGACGGCAGCCTCTATCTTGTTGGAAATCTTACTGTCGTTGATGTCGTCAGCAAGGAATGTGTATGTAGGGTGTTGATCTCCATAATCATCCTGGAATGACTTGAATGTTTCTGTCTTATATCCTATGCTGTTGAGGCGGGACTCCACTTCGCCGTACGATTTCGGCAGCAGATAGCAGGAAGCCCATTCCGGGGAATTCTCTGTCGTTGCATCGGTAAACTTGGCGTAGAGCTTGGCATAAGGCTCTGTGGTGCCGTCCTTGTCGTTGAAAAGTCCCTGACACTCTATCTTGTACCATCCGCTTCGGGTTATCTTCACGGTCTGGTAGAGACGATCTCCTGTATTGCCGCCGGTGATGCCTGCGCAATAGAACATGCCGAAAATAGGGTCGACTTGATAGGCTTCTACCAGATGTTTTCCAATGTTAAGGCCATCAAAGCCGATACGGTAAGTAAAGTTCCCGTCTTTCTCCCATCCGCGACCGTACTTCTTATTGTTATAAATGTTTTCACGGTTGAAGCCCTGTGCACGGAGCAGGAAGGAGGCGTCAGCAGGACCGTCTTCTGTATAGGTGTTCTCAAACTGTGCAACCATCTGCGTATCGGAGACCACTCTCCAGTAGGTATGCTCCACAGTCATCACGCCTTTCTGGATGCTGTCGTTTATCTGATTCAGCGTCAGTGCCTTCACGAGATTGTCGTTGCCTTTCTGAAAGACATTTACTATCATCGGTTGCTTGGCGCAAAGGTAGAAGTCATCTTCAGTGGTACCTTGCTCGGGATCTATGTCTATAGCATGAACCTTAATCCTGTAGACATTCTTGTCGGCATATTCGCTTTCTGTCACCTTCTCGAACTCCCAATTACTATAGTCATCGATATGGAATTTACCGTTTCCGTAGTCAACATCAGCTCCACCTCCATTTCTGTCAAAGAACACTCCGTACTTGGTGCCGTTTCCAGAATGGTCAGCTAGAAATGATACAAAGTTGTTTTCACCGAACGGACCATATATCTTGAAAACATGGTTGGTCGCGCTGGAACCTACGGTACCGCTCATTCTCTGAAACACCAAAGGCAGTCCCACGGTGAATGTCGCGGTACGTGTGCCCCAGTATCCGGCGGCGTTGAGGAACATGTCCTTGCCCAGATTGTAGAGCATCACGCGTGTCGCGCCTACCGATGAGGGGCCTGAGCCACATTTCAGGGAGTCTACCCTCAGACCTATTCCTGTATAGTTTGCCTCCATGGCGTCATCCTGTGCCGCTGCCTGTTGCGGCAAGACGGTAAGCAACATTGTCAGCACTGACATGCCGACAATCCTTACCTTAGATGTAAACATTCTCATGATCATGATAATTTGTTTTAGTTTGATTGCTGTTATTATATATATATATGTCAAGACAGGCATGTCTCCGTCCCTGTCCTGATACATGTATGTCCAACAGGCGTATTGTCTCGCTTGCTTGCTTGTCCCTGCTGTCTTGTCGTTATTCCGAATTGTTTTTCCACCATGTCTTTATGGCACGGTTGAATCTCCTGTTGAGGCGGGAGTAGCGGTTGTCTATCCATGAGCGCGGCCTGCCGAATCTCTCTGCTATATCCATGGGCGCGGCGCCTTCGATGAAGCGCATCTGCCACAGTATCTTGTCCTCTTCGCTCCACGGCAGCCGCTCGGAGAAGTCGTAGAGGAACTCCGGCACCTTGTCTTCCAGTTCGCCGTGTTCGAGGTTCACTCCCAGCATGTCTGCCAGCGGGCTCATGTCGCAGTGGTCTTCCTGCCATTTTGTGAAGTCATTGAGGAAAGTGTCCGAGACATCTTTGTTATGTCCGTTCTTGTCGCGGAGCACGAGTTCCTCGTAGTATCCTCCGTGGCTGATGAGCCTTTCCTTGAGACATGTCTCTGCCTTTGCCAGGGTTTCACGGAGGCTTTCTGTGTCCATGCCGTGTTCCTGTGCCATGGCGGTCTCGTCCTTATGCTCCACGAAGCAGGCTGCAAGGAGGTCGCGTGAGAGTCCCGGCGGCATGATGTCGGTGATGATGAGTCTCCATACCTCGTCGGGCACAGACACGCCGAGGAGGCGTGTGTTGCCCGGTGTGCGTTTGCGGCGTACGGTGATTACCTTCATCTCCTCCAGAGTCCTCATCACCTCGTGTCGCGCCACTTTCTCCAGCCAGCAGAAGAAGTCGCTTTTCCCGGCGTAGGAGTCGAGCACGCCCCATGTGCCGTTGTCCCAGAGGTGTGCGTAGACGATATTCCCGAATTCCTCCACGCTGATGTCCGTCTGGTATTGCTGTCTTATGTATGCTGCCGTCCGTGAGCGCAGCTTGCTGATGTTGCATCCGTGGCGTGCAGTGCTGTAGAAGAATTCCTGTGTGAAGAGGCGGTCTCCTGCCTTCAGGCGCTCTATGATGCGGTAGCCCTCCGGTGTCTCCTCTGTGCAGGTTTCTCCGTCGGTTCCGTCTGTGTCTGTCGTGCAAGTCAAGATTTCTTTCTGTCTCATCCTATCACTTCTGCTTGCGTGGGTACATCTTTCCTCTCTGGGTCTGGTGACAGATCCAGATTTGGAGTTCCGGTGCAAAGTTCGCAAAAATCCGGCAGAAAGGCGTTGCTTTGCCATGTGTTTGTTGGTGTGAAGTTGTAAGGCTCGGTTTTTCAGATGGTTGTAAAATAGGTTTAACACGTGTTAACATCGGGAAGCTCCATTATCTCCTGTGGCAGGATGATGCGTTCGGGCAGGATGGCGAGGTGTGAGGAGGTGCTGTGGAGGACGAAAGGCTCTGCCGGCTCGCCCATTCTCTCGCATGTGATGCCTATGTCGGTGCGTATGCTCTTGAGCACGGTGTATAGCCCTCTCTGCTGCATCTCGTTGTCGCTGTCATGGTTTTTCATCATATTGTCGAAGCTCTCCTCTCCGCTCAGGCCGTAGGTCATGTAGTAGAGGCGGCAGAATGTCTCGCGGTATCCGTCAGGATGCAGCGTGTCTGCGGTGTCTCCGTTTCTCTTTCTGTCCATGAGGTAGATGAGATAGAGGACGAATCCGTTCTTGCGGCTGAAGTGTACCATGAGCGTCTCCTGTCCCTTGCGGAGGAAGAGGCGGTAGTATCCGTCGTTTTTCCTGTTGCGGTCTATGGACTTCATGCGGCAGACCTCGAGGGTTATCTCCGACTCTTCCGCCATGCGCATGGGATTGACGAAGTCGCAGAGCTTCTCCTGAATCCTCGGCGACTGTCCGAGGAAGAATCGTTTCCAGGTATCGGGGTCTATGGAGTTGAAGACGAGGTCGAGCTCTGCCTCTATCTTGGGGTCGTGTGTGCGCCGGTACTCCTTGAGATTGGCGAGCAGGCGGCTGTAGCTCTTCAGCCTGTCGGCGTGTGTGATGCAGCCCTTCACGCCCAGTCTCTCCTTGATGGATGTCATGGATACGGAGGGCATGATGCCGAGGGCCGCGCCGTGGAGGCCTGTCATGACGGACACGAGCCATTCGCTCATGAATCTCTTCCGCGAGGCGGCCTTCACGGCGAGGCGGCAGAATTCGTGTGGCTCTTCCGTGGCGAAGGCCTTCAGCGTGGCCGCCGTCTGCTGTCTTGCCGTGTGCTCTGCTGTCTGCACTGCCAGCCAGAGGTCCTTGTTGAGATTTTCCGCCGTGACCCTTGCCGTAAGGAAGAGCTTGCGGCGGCTGGCGGGAGTGTGCATCTGCAGGATGAGATTGTCGCCGTGGAGCTCCACGCGCCGTCTCAGCAAGGGATGGCTGTCGAGGGCTATGGAGGGTGTCGTCTCTATGGTGTAGTCGTAGAAGCGGTATCTCATGGGTGTCATCCACCGTCGGCTGTCGCTCTGGAGGCGCAGGGCTTCCTGTGTCAGAGAAGCCTCCGAGGGGGTGATGATGTAGAGGCAATTGTCGGAGAGCTGTCCTACGGAGCATCTCTCTTCTGTGAACGTGCCGATATAGGGCTCGTCCACAGGGATGGTTTCGTCGTTTTTCGTCATTCTTCTTCTCTTTGTGCTTGTTGGTTAGTGTCGGGCTCTCTTTTCAGCAGACGGCTGTCATACGGCTCTCCTGAGCGATTTTCTCGGGAGGGGGGGGAGGCGAGTAATCCTATCTCTCTCAGGAGGTTGTGCCAGTCGTGGCGGAGGGTGTCGCGGTAGATGTATGCGAAGGACGGCATGATGGCTGTGACGGTCTTCACGAGAGTCTTCCCGTCCATGTCTCCGTGGTGCAGGCATTGCTGTCCGTAGTCGACGGCTGTCTCTCTCAGTCTGCCGTCAGGGTGTGTGACGCTGATGCTCCTTCCTGCCACGGCGCGCTTGTATCCCTCTGTCTGGAGGCGGTGTCTCGCGGCATAGAGTCCCACGGCGATGTCTGCCGCCAGTTCGTGCATCCATCTCTCGCTGCTGAAGAGCATGAAGCGGTGTCTGTGGAGTGCCTGGTGGGCGAGCTCGTGTACGAAGCAGAGGGTGAGGGTCTCCCTGCCGTAGAGTCCTGTGGAGCGCAGCCTTTCGATGCTGTAGGACAGTCTGCAGGCTGTGCCGTCATCTCCTGGTGTCAGCTCTGCCGGGCTGTCGTCGCTGTTGCTTGTCCTCGGTTTCGGGAAGGAAAAGAAGGCGGAGACATCGGCTATGATGCTCTGGATGTCAGCCTCGGAGACTTCTCTCTCGTGGAGGAAAATGATGCCTCCGGCATTTATGAGCCGACGGCAAAGCCGTTTTACCCCCCCCCATAAAGTGCTGAGTATATGATTGTTAGCATAGTTGCGGCTCTCTCTTTGGTGGAGTTCTTCCCTCTTTTTCCTTGTCTGTGGAGAGAGGAGGTGGAGTGTGGCCCCGGTGTTTCCCGTCTCTCTGTGGGGAGTGTGATGGCATTGTGTGGATTCATGTCGTTTCATGGTATTTATTGTAGGTTGTGCGGTTGTACGGTTATTATTTTAGGTTTTTATAGCCGGAATAGCCAAAATAGCCGGAATGGCCGAAATGGCAGATATGGAGGTGTATGATGTTGTCATGTCTCTGGTTTACAGAGACTTGGGAGAGGGTGACGTTTCGCAGTGCGGAAGGTGACGTTTTGTCGTGCAAAGTGTCACGCTTTGCTGTGGGATGTGTCACCCTTTTCCCGATGTCTCCTCACTCTCTTGCTTTTCCTGAGGCTGTGTTTTTATATGTTCGGCATGTGTGGTCATGCAGTTATGTGGTTAGCCGTAATAGCTGTGATAGCCGTAATGGGGAATATACGGTTATGTTTTTTGGGGGCACCTTACCGTCAAGGTCATGGTTAGGGGCGGTTTGTTTCATGTGGTTTTTGGGGTGATGATTGTCGTTTTTACGCTTGTGATTGACAGTCATGTCCCATACCGTCCCTATAAATATAGAGTGGGAAATGAGGCGGTTTCTATCAAGCTGGTGTAGTTTTTTTCGGTTATGTGGTTGTACGGTTGTAGTTTTTTTTTGTTGTGACAGCACTGATAGCCGTTATGGCCGGAGTGGCCTTGATGGGCTCTATGGTGCATCTTCCTGCTATTGCTGCTGCCGCTTTTGTCACCGCTGAGTCTGTCACTGTTTTTATGTTGCCGTTTATCCCAAATCGATCATTAGATTTCACTTCGTTTTGTTTTTATCTCCGTTGTATTGTTAACCATTTCATCGAAGGCATAGCGGGCTATGTCGAGACGGAACGGGCAGCAAGACAGCGAAGAGAAATGTGAAACAAACGAAAAGACCGTATAACAATAACAGAACCTTACCTTGTGTTGTTCTAATGACCGATTTGGGTTTATCCTTAATACCGGAATATCGGGAGATGTAACCATCTTATGCAAAAAAAATGCCGGAAGACCTCGAAAAAGAGTCTGCACCGGGTCATCATGAAGTGACTCGGTGCAGACTTTATGTATGGCTCTGCTTTATGTATGGCGATGGCGGATGCTGCCAATGGCGCTTCTGCCGGTGTGGATACTGTGACAGCCGGGTTTCATCTTGTGGCTCATTGGTTCAGGATTTTTGCCTTTTCTCTGTCAAACTCTTCTTGGGTCAGGATGCCGGAGTCGAGCAGTCCTTTCAGCTGTGTGAGTTTCTCGACTTTGTCTGAGAGGGAGAGGGGCTTCTTCGCGTTCTCTGGCTTTTCTGTCTGCGGCTCATCGCTGCCTGTCACCGCTTTCTGTCCGCCGGTCTCTGCATCATGCCGCGCGTACCTGTCTTGGGCACTCTGAAACGCTTTGCGGAACTCGTGAGGGTCGTCGATGTTGCTTATGCAGGCATACGTGCTGCCTGTGCCGCGGCATACGATGGTGCCGCAGCCACATGCGCGGTCAATGATGCCTTGGCTGACGTATACGGCTTCTATCTTGCTGAGGCTTATCTCCGTGGTGTTTCGGCTTATCACTCCGGTCTTTATGAACAGACGCTGGGATGTGATGGAGAATTCGTCGGTATGCACTTTCAGGTATGTGCGTATGAGGAGTATAAGGCCTATGGGCAGTGTGATGAGGAGGAAGGGTGATGATGCGAGGAGTGTCGGCAGTGTGATGAAGACATTGAATACAACAGGCCATAGCCATATTATCTTGTTGTAATGGGCCTCATGCAGTAGTGTCTCGCCTTCTACGAGGGAGGAGTTGATGTATTTTCCCATAGTATTGTCGTGGTGGTTAGGTGTGGGTATCGGTCTCTTGTCGTACGGCAGATGGTGTGTGTCTCCGTATCTGATAGCAAAGTTAATGATTTTTTCTTTTATAAATGGAGACTTTAACAGAATTTATGATATGAGGGCTTGTGGTGGATATAATGAAAGGCTGGTTTCAACAACGCGAAACCAGCCTTTCATTATATATTATAATATGTGTTCTTCCATCAATCAGCAAGGGCGCGATGTAGGGAGGTTGAAGGTCTTCTGTATGTCAGTCATCTCCTGGTCTGTCATGCCGTCAGGCTCTGAGCCCATGGACTTGGCGCACATGTAGATGTTTGCTGCCTTGCAGAGTACGTCGGTCTGGTCGAAGGCGTCCATGATGTCGGTGCCTACGGCTACTGTGCCGTGCTTCTCCCACATTACCACGTCATGCTTCTTTATCTGCTCGAGGGTGGCGTCAGCAAGCTCTATGGAGCCTGGCATGGCGTAAGGCACGATGCCTATGCCCAGGGGAGCGAAGGCGAGGGTCTCCGGAATCATTGACCACAGCACCTTTGTCATCTCATTGCCTTTGAGGAAGCGCTTGATGTGTGACATTGCCACGAGCTCGATAGGGTGGGTGTGGAGTGTTGCCTTGTAGCAGCTGCCTGTGGAGAGGAGGTAGTCCTGCAGGGCGAGGTGTGAAGGGAGCTCGGATGTAGGCATTACCGGCTCGTCGGCGATGATTTCGTATGACGCGCAGTCTTCGCAGATGCGTATGATGGAGCCGTTCTCCATAGGGAAGCGTGCGAGGTCGCGCATGCGCTTTCCTGTGCCTTTGGCGTAGAAATACTTGCCTTTGAGGTTAGGGAGCACCTTGCCTATCTGCTTTACAGGGGCGATGGCAGGCATTGCCTTTATCTCGTCGTCGACGAATTCGGTGATGTTTACCGTGATGTTTCCGCCGTTGCGCTCTGCCCAGCCTTTCTGCCAGAGGTAGCCTGTGACCTCAGCCACCTGGTCGATGACGGCCTTGAGACCTGGACGGTTGTCTAATATGCTTTTCATTGTTGTTTTGTTGTTTAGTTTTTTTTGTTGTTTAGTTGAGCTGAGGATAGCCGGAATAGCCGATATAGCCGGAATAGGATAACGGCAATAGCCGATATAGCCATTATAGCCGTAATAGAGGCAATAGCCATTATGGCCGGGATAGTGGCTGGGCTACCTTATTTAATAGTTGTCGCCGTAGCGTTCCTTTGTGATTTCCTCAAGCGACTTTCCGCGGGTGTCAGGGCATCCGGCAACGCCTACCACGAGAGAGATGGCGAGGAGTGCTATCATGCAGTAGGCTGCTATCTCGAAGCCCTCGCCGTGCTCGCCGTAGATGTATGTGAACACGAGTCCCCATACAGCCGACAGGCCGCGTACGATGAAGAACATCAGACCCTGTGCTCCTGCGCGGTACTTGGCAGGGAAGAGCTCTGTGCCCCACAGGGCGTAGAATATCTGTACGGAGATACCGCCCTGTATGCCCCAGAGGATGGCGAACGACCACAGTCCGACAGGGCCGCTCACGCCTACTGAGACGATGATGAGCCATGCGCTGAGGGCGAAGAGGAGACCTAAGGTGTAGAGGGTCTTATGGCTCTTGGTGTCGATGATCTTGGAGGTGATGAAGGTCACGCCGACGATGATAGCCCACTGTATGCAGTTCATCCAGTTGGCCTGTGCGTTGGTGACGCCTCCTGCCGACTCGTAGATATGCGGCTGGAAGAAGCCCATGACGCTCGCCACGAGGTTCCATGTGAGATATATGCCTGCAAGGAAGCATACTGTCTTCACGGCGATGTTGTTCTGGAAGAGCACCTTGATGTTGTCTATCAGTCCCGTCTCGCGGCCTTCTGCCTTTGCGGCGGCCTTCTGCGCCTCATACTCTGCGCTCTCCTGGAGCTTGCGCTGGAGGTTCCAGGCGATGAATGCGACGATGAAGAGTGTGAAGAACACCACACGTGAGCTGAATACCTGTACGGCGGAGGTGGCAGCCATGTCCACGCCACACATGGCGGCGATGGACTCTACCCATCCGAAGAGTTCTCCTTCCGGCGCGAACCACATGCCGAAGAGCAGTATGAACATAGGGCCGATGCCCCATGACATCTGTGAGATGCAGATGTTTCGTCCGCGGTTATTCACCTCGGAGCTCTCGGAGATGTATGTCCATGATGCCGGCACGCCGACGCCTACGGAGATGCCGGTGAAGAGGAAGCCGAGCAGGAGCATAGGGAAATTGACGGAAAGCATCACCAGCAGCACTCCGAGCATATAGACAAGGAGGTTGTATGTGAAGATGAACTTTCGTCCGTACTTGTCGGCGAGGAAGCCTCCGATGATTGCGCCCACTGCCGCACCGAGACAGTTGGCGCTGATGAAGTTGAGCCATCCGAGGTCTACCTCAGAGAGTCCGAGATAGTTCTTCCACAGAGACAGACCGCTGGCGCCGGCGACTATTGCGCCGGCGTCAAGGTAGTTGTTGAGTGAAACAGCGATAGTGCTTTTCAGACTGTTATCTTTTGCTGCCATGACCGTTATCTTTTGCTTGTCACGTCAGCGACATACTTGTCTATGTCCAGCATGAAGTCCTGTCCTACAGGGACATCGTTGCGCACGCAGAACTCGTCGTATACTGCCTGCCATGGCATGGCCTTCTGCTCTTCCATGAGGGCGAGCACCTTGTAGCCTTCGCCTGCCAGCTCGTAGTTTCTGATGGTCTCTGTCGGCTCGAGGAGTGCGCGGAGCATACACTTCTGTGCTGCGCGTGAACCGATGACGTATGCTCCGATGCGGTTGATGGAGCCGTCGAAGAAGTCCAGTCCGTAGTGTACACGGTCAAGGGCTCCTGCGCGTACTATCTCGGAGAAGAGTTCCATGGTCGTGTCGTCCATGATTGTCACATGGTCAGAGTCCCAGCGTACAGGGCGGGAGACGTGGAGCATGAGCTCAGGCAGGTAAGGGAGCACGGCAGAGACCTTGTCGGCAGGAGATTCTGTCGGGTGGTAGTGGCCGGTGTCTATGGTGAGGAGCTTGCCCTTCTGTGCGGCGTATGCTGTATAGAAGTCGTGTGAGCCTACTGTGAACGACTCGAGACCCATGCCGAAGACCTTTCCCTCGATGCAGTCCTTCATCATCGGCTGCTCCTTCTCGAAGATAGTGTCGAGCGACTGCTTGAGGAGGTTGCGGTAGAGGGCGTGGTTCACGGAGACATCCTTGCATCCGTCGTGTACCCAGAGGTTCATGATACATGGGTCGCCCTGTGCCTCGCCCATGGCGTTGGCTATGTCGCGGCAGCGCTTTGTATGCTCTATCCAGAAGTTGCGTGTGTCCTCGTCAGGGTTGGCGAGTGTCAGCGAGCCGGATCTTGGGTGTCCGAAGGAAGAGGAGTTGAAGTCGAGGAGAGTGTCGTTCTCCTTTGTCCAGTCTATCCATGACTGGAAATGCTCTACAGTAACCTCGTCGCGGTCTACAGCCTTGCCTTTGAAGTCGCCGTATATCTCATGGAGATTGAGGCGGTGATTGCCAGGGATGAGTGACTTTGCCTTGAGGATATCCTGACGCACCTCGTCGATGTTGCGTGCCGCTCCCGGGCAGTTGCCTGTCACGGCGAGTCCAGAGCCGAGCTCTGTCTCCTCCTTTACCTCGAAGCCCTTCACGTCGTCTGCCTGCCAGCAGTGGAGTGAGAGGTGGAAGTCCTGAAGCTGCTTGAGCACTTTCTCTGTGTCGATGCCAATCTCTGCATAACGCTCTTTGGCTATCTCGTAAGCCTTAGAAATAAGTTCTGCTTTCATTTTGTCAGTAGTTTTTTTTAGTTAATGTTATTTAGTTTTTGTTTGTTTCTGTAGTTTTTTTATAGGGGATAGCCGGAATAGCCGATATAGCCGGAATAGCCGGAATAGGCAGAACTGATGTCCGTATAACCGCCTAACCGTAAAAACCGCCCGTCACGCCTTCTTGTTGCAGATGCCGAGGAACTTGTTGTAGTTCTCCTCCCACAGCTCTTCGTCCTTCGGATGATACTCTATGAGTTCGAGAGAGTTGGCGATTATCTTCCTCATCTCCCAGATATCCTTCACAAGGCCGACAGCCTTTGCCTGCACCATGATATTGCCGAGCGCCGTTCCCTCCTGCGGTCCAGCGAGGACGGTGACACCCGTGGCGTTGGCAGTGAACTGGTTGAGGTAGTCGTTCTTCGAGCCTCCGCCGATGATGTGGAGCGTCTTGATGTCGAAGGAAGCGAACTCCTTGAGCCATGAGAACACCTGACGGTATCTCAGCGCGAGGGAGTCGAAGATGCAGCGTATCACCTCGGCGTAGCCTTCAGGGACATGCTGGCCTGTCTCGCGGCAGTATTCCTTTATCGCCTCCTCCATGTTTACAGGGTTGGCGAACATCTTGTCGTCAGGGTTTATTATGCTCTGGAAGCCCGTTGCCTTCATGGCGTCGCCGAAGAGTGTGGCGTAGTCGTTAGGTACGGTGTCGCCCCATTCCTTGCGGCAGCGTTCGAGGAGCCACATGCCGCAGATGTTCTTGAGGAAGCGCGTAGTGCCTTCTATGCCGCCCTCGTTGGTGAAGTTGAGTTCATACGACTTCTCGTTGATGATGCAGTCCTTTGTCTCTATGCCCATGAGCGACCATGTGCCCGAGGAGAGGTATGCGAACTCCTCGTCCTTGGCAGGGACGGCAGCCACGGCAGAGCCTGTATCGTGGCCTGCCACGGCATATACAGGGACGGCGCCGAGGCCTGTAATCTCCTGCACCTCTGCGGTAAGTGTGCCGATGAGTGTGCCTGGCTGTACCATCTTGCCGAACCTCGAGCGTGAGAGTCCGAGCGTGGCGAGGAGTTCCTCGTCGAGCTGTCCTGTCCTCGGGTCGAGGAGTTCGGCTGTCGATGCTATGGTATACTCGCAGACATCGTTGCCTGTGAGCATCCACGAGAGGGCGTCGGGCACGAAGAGTATCTTCGCGGCGTTCTCGAGAGCCGAGTTTCCGGCGCGGCGCATGGCGTAGAGCTGGAAGATAGAGTTGAAGTTCATGAGCTGTATGCCTGTGACGTCATACAGTTCCTCCTTCGACTTGACGTTCTTCAGATAGTCTTCCATTGCCGAGAACGTGTGCGGGTCGCGGTATGCCCTCGGGTTGCGGAGTATCTGTCCGTCGTCGCCTATGAAGACGAAGTCCACGCCCCAGGTGTCGATGCCGATGCTCGTGATTTCCAGTCCTCTGCGTGCCACCTCTTTCAGTCCTCGTATCACCTCGTTGTAGAGGGCGTAGATGTCCCAGTAGAACTGGCCGTGTGTCTGTATGAGATTGTTAGGGAATCGTGTTATTTCCTCAAGGCTGACCTTGCCATCCTTGACCTTGCCGATAATGGTGCGTCCGCTGGTGGCGCCGAGGTCTACGGCGAAGAAGTTCTTGTCATTTTCCATGGTTGTCTGGTTAGTTGTTTGGTCGTTTGGTCGTTTAGGGGTTAGGGGTGTCAGGTTTTAGGTTGATAGCCGTTACAGGCCGGAATAGCCATTATAGCAGGAATAGCCGTAATAGCTGTTATAGGCCGCAAACAGCCCGAAACCGTCTGCTTTCCATTTTGCAAAGATACCTAATTTATGTCAATTACGAAAGTTTTTTCAAGTTTTTTTTCTTTTTGTGTACAAAAATGAATTTATTTGATTAATTTTGCATCGGAATATACTAACACATCAAAAACAAATCTAAAAAAATCAACAAATGTCAACAATCACAATCATCGTGACTGCGTTCTGCATAGGCTATCTGTTCATAGCCATAGAGGCTGTCACGAAAATCAACAAGGCGGCCATAGCCGTCCTCATGTGCGTTGTCTGCTGGACACTCCTTGCCCTTGGCCACGGCGGACTGAATCTTCCTGATTTTGAGCTCGGTGAGGCTATAGAGCGGAATCTCGGCGAGGCAGGAACGACCCTCTTCTTCCTCATGGGTGCAATGACTATCGTGGAGATTGTCGACCAGCACGGAGGCTTCAACTGGGTGCGCGGTGCCCTCGCTTCAAAGACAAAGCGCTCGCTCCTGTGGAAGATTGCCTTCATGACAGCCATCCTCTCTGCAGTGCTTGACAACCTCACAACGTCCATCGTGATGATTATGATTCTGCGCAAGCTCGTGGCAGACAAGAAGGACCGCATGTGGTATGCAGTCTGCGTCATCATCGCGGCAAACGCCGGCGGCGCGTTCTCTCCTATCGGCGACGTGACGACCATCATGCTCTGGAACGGCAAGATGATTACCGCCCTCGGCGTCATCTCAGAGATCATCGTGCCTTCGTTCATAGCCTTCATCGTGCCTACGGCAGTGATGCAGATGCACCTGAAGGGCGATCTCCCTGCCGTCGTTGCCGACGAGCGTGAGAAGAGCATATCCCTGGTGACAAAGAAGCAGCGCATGACTATCTTCATCCTCGGTGTAGGCGGTCTCTGCTGCGTGCCTGTCTTCCATACGCTGACAGAGCTTCCTGCGTTCATGGGTATCCTCGGTGTGCTTGGTATCCTGTGGTGCGTGACAGAGGTCATCTACCGCAAGAACGACGAGCACGACCCTATGGCAAAGCGCGTGACACAGATGCTCACACGCATCGACATGGGCACGATACTCTTCTTCCTCGGCATCCTCATGGCCGTGGCTACACTCTCTGAGATAGGCGTGCTGACAGCTCTCGGCAAGTGGCTTGACGAGAGCATCGGCAACCACTATCTCGTGACAGGCTCCATCGGTGTCCTCTCGTCCATCGTGGACAATGTGCCTCTCGTGGCAGGTGCCATGAAGATGTACGTCATCGACCCTGCCGGCGGCGACTTCGGCGTGGACGGTGTCTTCTGGCAGCTCCTCGCATACTGTGCCGGCGTGGGCGGCTCAATGCTCATCATCGGTTCTGCCGCAGGCGTTGTTGTCATGGGTCTCGAGCGCATCAGCTTCGGCTGGTACATGAAGAATGTCACATGGATAGCTTTCGTAGGCTACCTCGCAGGTATCGTGTTCTACTGGCTTGAGAGGACATACATCCTCGGATAAGACATAAGTAAGTCACAAAAATTAATGTATACATACAAGATGTAAGTGCTTGCTTTATCATGGATTGTATCGTTTAATTTTTGTGACTTACTTAAGAGAATAAATACGACAGAAGGTCCGTCTGCGGAAGCAGGCGGGCCTTTTTTGCTTTTTCAGAGGATAGCCGGGATAGCCGATATAGCCGTGATAGAAGCTATAGAGACTATCCTGGCTATTTTGGCTATATCGGCTATTCCGGCTATCAACCTAAAACCTAAAACCTAACACCCCAAACCCTTCTCCAAAAAAAACGTCACCCTTCACCCTGCGGAAGGTGACCCTTTGCCCGACAGAAGGTGACCTTTCGCAAATCAAAAGGTCACCCTCCGCCGAGCCCTCCGTCACGGTCGCCACCGCCATGCATATCCGTCTATGAGACAGATGCTTATATACAAATCGGAAGAAGACTGCGGCGCGGATTTTCACTTTTTACGGTTTTTCGTGCTTTTTGTACACTTTTTCTTGCATATTTTCTTTTTTCTTGCTATCTTTGTACCGTCAACGGACATTCAAGGCGTCACGGCATAAAGGGAAGACACGGACATTCAGGAATCCGCCGCCACGCCCGCCGTCAGGCTTCCGCCCCGTGTCCGTCGGCAAAATGCCCCGAAATGATACAGAAAACTAACAAAAACTACTATCAATGAAGAGAATCATCATTTGCTTGCTTGTGGCGCTCGCCACAATCGCTGTCGGCAATACATACGCTCTTGCCGACGGACTGAAGGCGTTCCCCGGTGCCGAAGGCTACGGCGCATACGCCACCGGAGGACGCGGCGGAGAGGTGTGCTATGTCACACGCCTCGACGACTGTTCCAACGAAAATCTCGTGAAAGGCACTCTCCGCTGGGCCTTGCGACACGATAACGGCGGCCGCCCGAGGACTATCCTGTTCAATGTGTCGGGCACGATATACCTGACATCGAAGCTGACCTTCCAGTATGGCGACGTCTCCATCCTCGGCCAGTCGGCTCCGGGCGGAGGCATCTGTCTCGCAGGCTACAACATGTACATCAGCAAGGACAATGTCATAGTGCGCCATATACGCTTCCGCGCCGGCGATATCCCGTCGAAGTCGATGACAGGCCTTGACCTGGAGAACGCCAAGCGCGTGATCGTTGACCACTGCTCCATGACCTGGTCCATGGAGGAGTGTCTCACGGCATACGATACAGACTATACCACCATCCAGTGGTGCATCATCGGCGAGGGACTCTACAGTTCCAAGAATGCCAAGGGAGCGCGTGCCTACGCCACACAGTGGGGCGGCGAGCACTCTACCATGCACCATACCCTCATCACCAATTCCCACTCACGCTCACCGCGATTCAACGGCGTGCGCTCGCCGAGCAACACACGCGGCGAGCACGACTATAAGGTAGACTCGGAGTTTGCCAACAATGTCGTCTTCAACTGGAGCGGCTCAGGCGCACAGTACGGCGGCGAATACGACAAGGATGTCGTGGAGGCTCCGGCATGGGCAAAGGCCGATCCGGGATACAACCGCGTCTATCTCATGAACAACTACTACCGTCCTGGACCGTCTACACAGAAGGGCACGACCTCGGGACGCTACTGGTGTGCCCCTTCTTCGCCTTACGGCGAGTGGTATCTCTCGGGCAACAAGTTCGAGGTGGACGGCACATTCTCCACAAAGACAGGAGTATGGGCAAAGGCAGAGATTGACAAGGTCAACGCCGACAACCTCTACGGCACGGAGACAGCCTCTATGGGACGCGGCATAAATCTCACCGGCGCGAACGCCAGAAACTATATCATGAAGGAAATGCCGTATGCCCTGAGCGGCATGACATACGAGACAGCCGAGGAGGCTTTCACCAAAGTGACCTCCATGGCAGGAGCATCCCTGCCGCGATACGACGAGGTGGACCGCCGTCTGCTCGACGAGGCGGCAGGCAAGCGCGCACCGATGTTCGTCGGAGCGACGCTCCCTGGCGAGTACGGCATCATCGACTCGCCGGACGATATACGTCTCGACAATCCCGGTACATACATGGCTGAGGGCAAGGCATACAGCAATTACCCGAACCTCGGCATGACCGTCAATGACCGTTACGCCATAGATACCGACGGCGATGGTATGCCTGACGCTTACGAGACGGCAAAGGGGCTCAACCCTAATGACGCCGCCGACGGCAACGCCGTTGCCGGAAACGGATATACAAACCTTGAAAACTACCTCAACGGCATAGCCGACGGCATCATCAACAAGGCAGACTACGAGACAAGCACTCTGCCTGTAGAACCGGGAACGACGGCGCCTGCCACAGTGACCGTGACCTACGCCTCCACACCTGCCCAGACAGTGACCGTGGATTTCGGTGCACCGGTTCTGCTCCCTGCATCTCTCGGCACTGCCACATATACCGCGTGGACGGGCAACGGCAACTACTACGAGACAGGAAAGGAGTATATCTTCAACAGCGACATCACGCTGACACCTGTCATTACGATAACATACGACTTCCCGGGCGTGGAGCCTGTCTCGGTAGTGGCACGCACCTCCGTCGAGCTTCCTGTGCTCAGCCGTGAGGGATATTCGTTCAAAGGTTGGACAGACGGCACAAAGACATATACGGGAACAGTATCTTTCACCACCTGTATGACGCTCACCCCTGTATTTGAAAAAGGTGCAGGAGTGTCTGGAAACGGCAGTATCATCGTCCGTTGGCCTTGCAGCGGAGAGCTGGATGCGTCTGGAATACAGCTCGATGGCATAACGATGACACAGCTGACAGATATGGTTTTCTCTGCCACAACACTCTCGGCAGGTTCCGCACTGTCAGTTGTCTCAAAGAAGGTAGGCTCAAACACGTATGCCGGCATACAGCCTAAGACGCAGATTTCCACACTCGATCGCGACAACGCTGTGACCGCCGTGCTCACTGTCCCTAAAGGCATGACGGCAAAGGCGACAAAATTCACATTGCGTGGCACGAAGATCGGCACAGACGGAGGTCTGATTGCTGTCGGTGTACAGTATGGCGACGGTGAGGAGACCATCGTTAAGAAAGATGTAGTAGTAGCTCGTGACAATGCCGCCGGGACATCTGTGGCAGTGGAAGAATTCCCTGATCAGACCATCACTTCCGACAATCCGCTCTATATCCGTGTATATGTCTATGGGCTTGGCAATACCAAGCAGCTCGGATTACGTAATTTCCTCCTTTACGGAACATGGGAAGGAACTTCCGGAGGCGTGGAGACCTGCATGTTCAAGGCAGAGGCCTCGCCTGCTCATGGCGGAACCATCACGCAGACACCTGTCGGCACCGAGTTCGAGGCTGGCAAGACAATCACCGTCACGGCGAAACCTTCCGAAGGATTCTTCTTTGAAAACTGGACAGACCATAACGGCAATATCCTCGGTTCTTCCGAGACCTTGGCGTATACAGTCAAGGAGAATACCCTCGTGACAGCCAACTTCAAGTCGGAGAGCGAGTATGCCGATGTCTTCGACAACTGCGCCCCTTACGACGCTGCCGTAAAGACCGTGGGCGAGCTCAAGGTAGCTCTCGACAAGGCTTCGCGCCGCAGCGATGCCAGTGAACGTTACCGCATATTCCTCCATAACGGAGTCTACGACTTCGGTACAAAGGCTCTCACGAGCGTCCCTGCCAACACCTCGCTGGTGGGAGAGAGCTGCGAGGGCGTGGTAATCATGAACAATCCCGGCTCTGTCTCCAACTATCAGACAGAGACTCCTGTGCTCTTCATCGACCAGAACCAGAACAACGTCTACATGCAGGACATCACCGTCCGCCAGAACCGTGACTGGAGCGACAAGACATCAAGAGGACAGGCGATAGCATTGCGCCAGCGTGGCAAGCAGGCCATATACAAGCAGGTGGCTCTGCAGGGCGTGCAGGACACATATTACCTCAACAAGGCCGACGCTTCAGCCTATTTCGAGGACTGCAACATAGCTGGAGAGGTGGACTTCATCTACGGCGACGGCACGGCATATTTCAACCGTTGCCGCCTGCAGCCGGTATCCTCAAATGCGTATGTCACAGCTCCTAACACACAGGCCGGATACACGGGACTTGTCTTCGACGGATGTACCATAGAGCGCATCGACGATGCCAAGGACGCCGTCACAGGCTACCGTCTCGGCCGTCCGTGGGGAGACTCTCCGGCGTCTACCTTCATAAATACCACGATGAATGTCCTTCCTGCCGCCGCAGGATGGGGAGGCATGACAAGCGGCCTCGTGGTGCGCTTCCACGAATATGGCTCAAAGGATGCCGACGGCACACCGCTCGACCTCTCCAAGCGCTCGATTTCAGCCTGCAGCCCTGCCACAGGGTCCGACAGTCCTGTACTCTCCGAGGCACAGCTTGCCGATTATTCTCTCGCCAATGTCTTCGCCAAGGTGGCGCAGGGATGGCAGCCAGAGCAGGCTACGGTTCAACTCTCTGCCACGGCTCCTCGCCTTAACGGCACCACACTTTACTGGGACGCCGTGCCGGAGGCACTGGGCTATGCCGTGGTGAAGGACGGTGAGGTGATAGGATTCTCTACCATGACATCGTTTGTCGTGCCAGACGCCGTAAGCCTCTACACCATCCGCGTGGCAAACGCCATGGGCGGACTCGGTCTCCCGTCGGCTTCCGCCACGACAGGCATCACGGACATCATGACAGACGACACCCACGACGCTCCGATGTATAACACCGCAGGCCAGCGCGTGACACGCTCCGCACGGGGCATCATCATCTCCCGTGGCAGGAAAATCGTCAGATAAGACATCCGTCTGACATCCTTTTCTGCGGGACTGCCGTAGTACGGCGCACTCGTCCCATACGCTTTGTGACGGGAGTGCCATAAGACGACACCATTATTATATAAGCATTGCGGCAGGCGTGCCGTACATGGACAAAGACTAATAACATGTAACATTATATAGCTGATCCTTTCCTGACAGACGGCAGAATATCATCCGCCGCCTGCCGGGAAAGGTCTTGAAGCAAGGAAAATGATGACAGACGCCCGATAGGGTGATTTTATCCTAATCTATCAAACATCAAACTAAACAATGAAAGTATCTCTTATCTCAGGTCTTTTGCTCTGTTCAGCAAGCGTTATGGCACAGAGGATAGACTTTAACATCTCCAATCAGTCCAAGACAACCACGGAGGAGAACTTCCAGCCATGGGAGGTGGGACGCGTGGAAAGCGACATCCAGACGTTCACTGCCGACGATGGCAGTGCCGTGACCATAAAGGTCGAGGCGGTGACAGCCACAGGCTATGCCGGAAACGCCGTCTACTGCAACTGGTGGAAAGACGGTGCGAAGACCAAGAACCAGCTCCTCGGCGACGCTATCTACCCGATAATCCTTGAAGACGGCAACTTCTCCGCCTCCACAGACTCGCCGATGGGTCTGCGGTTCACCATCAGCGGCCTCGCCGAAGGCGTGCACTCGCTCTGCGCATACCATAACAACACCGACGGAAAGACCGCTCCCGGATACCCTAAGGTGAAGGTTCTTGTAGACGGAGTGACGGTGACGGAGGGCGTGGAGCAGACCATACGCCAGGAGAGCAACTCCCTTTCAGGCATGTCGTATATACAGTTCAATGCCGTGAAAGACAGGGATGTCGTCGTGGAGTATGTCTCCACACCGAAGGCAGGCACAGAGTATATCAACAATTATGTCGCTGTCAACGCCCTTATATTTGACCGTCCCAATCCCAAGACCACAGCCTCTGACCCTTATCCTGCCAATACCGACATGCACGCCTGTGCCGTCGACGCTCCCGACGATGAGGCAGGAGACATCGTGCTGACATGGAAACCGGCGTCAACGGCCGTAAAACATCATGTCATGCTCGGCACTTCGCCCGACAATCTCTCCGAGATGGCGGCGACAACGGCGACGAGTTACGCCACGCAGGGTCTCACAAACCATAATATATATTACTGGCGCATAGACGAGGAGGACGCCGCAGGCAACAGATATGAGGGCGATACATGGTCGTTCCGCCCGAGACATCTCGCCTTCCCCGGTGCTGAAGGCTACGGCCGTTTTGCCATAGGAGGACGCGGAGGCATGGTATATCATGTCACATCTCTTGAAGACGATGTAGACAATCCGCAGCCGGGCACATTCCGATACGGCATCCGCAACCTTACAGGTCCACGCACAATAGTGTTCGATGTGTCAGGATATATCACCCTGAAAGGCCGCCTCACCTGCTCCGACAAGTATGTCACCATCGCCGGACAGACAGCTCCAGGCGAAGGCATCACGTTCCGCGGCGCACCGCTCGGTGTCAATTCCGACGGCATAACGCGCTTTATACGCAGCTACCGCGGCTATGCCGGCGACACCAGCGGTCCTATAGAGTCTGAGCAGAACAAGGGTCTCGACGGCCTCGGCCTTGCCGGCGGCGACCATGCCATAGTGGATCATTGCTCCGTATCGTGGACGACAGACGAGGCCTTCTCCTCACGCGGCGCCAAGAGCATCACTCTTCAGCGCACCATGCTGTCAGAGTCGCTCAACTGTGCCGACCATCCTAACTACGGCAGCGGTGCACGCCACGGTTATGCCGCGACAATAGGCGGCGGACAAGGGTCGGGCGTCGGTTCGTTCCACCATAACCTCCTTGCACACAACGAGGGACGCAACTGGAGTATCTCCGGCGGACTTACCGGCGGCGGTGAATACGACGGAGCGCACGATGTGTTCAACAACGTCGTCTATAACTGGGGCGGAAGGGCCACAGACGGCGGCACTCATGAGATGAATTTCGTGAACAACTATTATAAGAAAGGTCCTGCCACATCGCAGAACTATCTCCTCCGCCTCCAGCTCGAAGGCACGGGAAAGGGCACACAGTCGGCCTATGTCAGCGGCAATATACGCGAGGAGCTCAACGGTTCGAAGACTTCCGATGCTCTGGGCAAGACATACCGCTACGAGCTCTCCGGCGGACAGACGCTCGACTGGGAACCGTTCGTCTCCTCACCGTTCTTCCCTTCCTTTGCAAAGGTGGAGAGCGCGGAGCAGGCTTACCGCAATGTCCTCTCCGATGTAGGATGCAACCTGCCGTTCTTCAATGCCCATGACGCACGCATGGTGCAAGAGACCCTCACTGGAACGACAAGCAAGACGGGCAGCAAGACTGGCAAGAAGGGACTCATAGACCGCGAATGGGACTCCGAAGGGTATGTCGACATCCCTGAAACGCGCCGTCCTGACGACTATGACACCGACCAGGACGGTATGCCCGACTGGTGGGAGCGCATCAACGGCCTTTCCGTCATCTCGCCGGACAACAACTCCGACCACGACAATGACGGCTATACCGCCCTCGAGGAGTATCTCAACTGGATGGCACAGCCTCACTATGAGGCCGTCGGCGGCAAGTCTCTTGACATCCCTCTCTCACCTCTCTTCGCCGGATACTCATCCGCGGCGATGTTTACCGTCACCGGTGCCGGTGCTTCTGTCCACGGCAATGTGCTCACGGTGACAGCTCCGTCAGAGGAGACTGTCATGAGCTTCGAGGTCAAGTGTGAGGAGGGAGAATATTCCTTCACACGTACAGTCAATGTCCGCGTCCTCGGCACATCGACAGGCATCAGCGATATAGCCCTTGACGGCGGTGTCCCGGCAGAAGGAAAGTCTGCCGCATACAACCTCAACGGCCAGCGTGTGACATCCTCCGCCCGTGGCATAATAATTACAAACGGTAGGAAAACCGTGAAATAACCTTCAGGATAATGATAGCCGGAATAGCTGAAATAGCCGCAATAGATACTATAGCCTCTATAGCTTCTATTATGGCTATCCCGGCTATCTTGGCTATTCCTACTATAATATCTATCAAATCAAACTAAATCAACTGACCGAAATGAAAAGTATCCAGACCGTTCTCCTCTCCGCACTGATAAGTGTGGGAGCCATGGCACAGACGGCGCAGACCGTCTCCGCTGACGGCACGTCAGCCTCCAGGTACGGCAAAGGCCTCGTGGGCTTCGCCAATTACAGTGACCTTGGTCTCCAAGGCACCACAGGAGGTGCAGGCGGCGCAATCGTACATGTCACGACACGTGAGGATTTCGCCAAGTATGCCGCTGCCACGGAGCCCTACATCATCATCCTTGACGCCGACCTCAAAGGCCATTACGACTACAGTACCAATCCCAAGCAGAAGCATGACGTCATCTCCGTCGGCAGCAACAAGACCATCATCGGCGGCGGAAAGGGCGCACATCTCGACAGCCTCGGCCTTGACATCAAGAACCAGCAGAACATCATCATACGCAACCTCCGCATCACAAAGGCCGACCCTGACGCCATCGCCTTCCGCAATACACACCATGTATGGGTAGACCACTGCGACCTGTCGAGCCAGAAACAGGAGAACGATGCCAATGACGGACTGCTCGACTTCACTTACGGCTCCAGCTATCTCACCGTCTCCTGGTGCAGGTTCCATGACCATGACAAGACCTCCATCTGCTCCTCCGGCACACGAAACATAGCCGACTACGGCCGCCAGCGTGTCACATACCATCACAATGCCTTCATAAACTGCACCCAGCGCAATCCGCGCATAGGCTACGGCCTGGGACATATCTTCAACGACTATAACGAGCGCAACACGTCATACGCCGTGGGAATGTTCGCACGTGCCGTGGTAAACGTCGAGAATTGCCATTTCAAGAACGTCAAGGAGGCGTTCAATCAGATGTATTCTGCCGACTACGGCGAGGAAGATGCCTACTGGGGCTTTGTCAAGAGCACGGGAAACATCTTCGAGAGCACATCGAACGGCACCTCCGGCAATAGCGAAGGCTTCGACGTGAGCCGTTACTACCATTATGACTTCGCCATGAATCCAGCCTCGGAAGTCAGCGCACTGACAGCCATGATGGGTTGCATGGAAGGCATTGAAGGCGACATCATCCCTTTCCCTGGCGACGGCGCGATAGGTCTGCTCTCTGGCACGACGCTCCGCTGCAGCGACATCGACGGCGCGACAGGCTACAGCTACCGCATAGGAGTGTCGCCGGACGCCATGCACGACTGCGACCCTCAGGCTCTCGCCCTCCAGCCTCTCACCACCTACTACTGGCAGGTGACGGTCCGCGGAGGCAAGTATGACGGCACGGTGTCTGACATCTTCCGCTTCACGACGGCAGACGCCAAGGCCCATTTCCCGACCCCTGTAGACGGCGAGGCCAAGGCTCAGCTGCGCGAGATAAAGGGCGAGACATCGCCGTGCGCACCGCTTACGCTGCGCTGGCGTGACGGTTTCTCTGCCAAGGGGTATAACGTGGTCTTCGCGGATAACGAGAATCTTGACAATGCCGTTACCGCCACCGTCACGGCTCCTGCCTTCCAGCCCGAGGGACTGCGCCACGGCAAGCAGTATTTCTGGCGCGTGGATGCCGTCAACGGTGACGGACAGACAGTGACGGGCGACCTGTGGACATTCAAGTCGCCTGTGAGCCACGCCCGTACGGGACGCAACGAGGTGGAACACGCCGTGAGAGGCGCGCTCTGCTTCCCTGAAAGAGACACCACAAAGGGCTGGATCGTCGCCTCCAACGACTCCTGCAACGTCGGCGACCAAGGCCCTGGCTACATGAGTTTCGTATGGGCAGGCGAGCGCGGAGTGTACAGCCTTACCACGGCATACTTCGACGAGTCATCGGGACAGGGAGTCTTCTCCATCTATGTCAACGAGACCCGCAAGGACCAGTGGACTGCCTCGAAGAACAAGAACACAATGGAGCTCCGCCATACCGACGGCGTCTCTCTCGAGCCCGGCGACGAGCTGCGCCTGGAGTTCTATACACAGAAGAACATGCGCTGCCGCACTGACTATATAGACATCGTGCAGACATCGACCGGAATACAGGAAATCCCTGCCTCTGACACCGCCTCTGACGATGCCGACGCCCCTGTCTACAACATGACAGGGCAGCGCGTTTCCCCGTCTGCACGAGGCATAGTCATCATCGACGGTAAGAAGACTGTGCGCTGATGCACACTGCGGAGCCTCTGCTCCATAACCATACAGGATAACAACCTTCCCGACAGCCAAGGCCGTCCGCCTCCATAAGGCATACCGACGGCTTCGGTTGTCGGGATTTTTGTTGTGCCTTTGTGAAATATTTGTTGTGCCTTTGTAATAAGTTTGCTGAGCTTTGATAATGTTTTTGTTGTATCTTTTTTTATTGCTGTCCGCTAAAAAAATCAGCGGATAGCAATAAAAAGAAATCGAAGACAGAGGGGAAAAACTGAATTTCTGCACACCTGATGAGGCTTTTTTAAAACATTATTTGTAAATTTGCACACAATTACACTTGCTGGTTGTCTCTATACTTCAAGCATTTAAGCACAACAGTAAACAAAATATGAATACAACCGATGACTGACAAAGAAATCATACAAGGACTGATAGACAGGAACAACCGCGTGACGGAGGAGTTCTTCTTCGTACGATGCCGGCCGCTGTTCCTGAAAATCATCAGCTATGTATTCCCATACAAGGTAGACTATGACGAGTTCGTGAACGAACTGTACCAGTACCTTATGGAGAACGATGCCGCCAAGCTGCGCGGATTCCAGTACCGATGTTCCGTATACCACTGGCTGAAGGTTCTGGCTATACGCTACTTCATCAAGAAGCGCGACGGACTGATAGAAGATTCCTCCCACGAACCTCTTTATGAAGACCACGACAGTGTGGCCGACACGGAACGGAACAGTTCTGCCGGAACGGATCTGGAGCGTCTTTTTGAACACATGCCGAACAAGCGCTATGTCTATGTCATCCGCAAGCTCGTCCTCGAAGACATGAAGCCCGAGCAGCTGGCACAGGAGATAGGCGTGACGGCGGCAAACCTTTACAATATCAAGAAACGTGCGATGGCGGCACTCACACGCCTCGCCCTTGAAGAGAAAAACGGCAAACGGTCTTAGCAGACCACAAAAAAGAAACGATTATGGCAAACATTGACAATATATCCGATGAACTGTTGGCTGCATATCTGGAAGGCAACGCCAGTGCAGACGAGACCATGCAGGTGCTGGACGCCTTGCAGACAGACGATATCCTGCGGGAGACGCTGGATACGGCATTGAGCATCGATTCAGAAGAAGACACCCACGAAGTGCTGCCCATGATGCCTGAGCATCGTAAAGGCAAAAGGACAAATGGGCGCTGACGGCAGAAAAGCTGACTGCCGAGCGTAGGATACGCCGGAAATTGCAGAAGACATATCTTGGATTGGTAAACGACCAACCCACAATTATCCCAAATCGGTCATTAGATTTCACTTCGTTTTGTTTTCATCTCCGTTGTATTGCAACCATTTCGTCGAAGGCATAGCGGGCTATGTCGAGACGGAACGGGAAGCAAGACAGCGAAGAGAAAGGCGAAACGAACGAAAAGACCATATAACAATAACAGAATATTACTGTATGTCGGTCTAATGA
>JAFTQG010000019.1 GCA_017462915.1 Prevotella sp.
AAAGAACCGCTCCCGGCAACTGGCCTCGTGGCCGTTTTTCCGAAAGCGAGTGCAAAGGTATACACTTTTTGCCATATACGCAAGACATCAGGCAGGTTTTTTCTTGAAAACGGATGATTTTATCGGGTTTGTTGATTTAAATCAGTAATAGTTTGGGGAGATACATTATTATATATTATAAGGGATAGCCGATATAGCCGATATAGCCGGAATAGATATTATAGGGATAAGGGAGGACGGGAGGAGGGGCAGGAGTCTGAGGAAATGGGTCACCCTTCGACAGGTGAAAGGTGACCTTTCACCTGATAAAACGTCACCTTTTGCATAGAAAAGGGTCACCCTTTTTAAAAGCAAGGAGCAGGGGTTATTGATAATATGGTGACTAAAAGGGAGGGAAAGCCTTGCCACACGCGGAGACATACGGCTGGAACTGCATGAAAAAAGAATGGCACAGATGTCTCGGACATCCATGCCATATAAGATTACTTTAATATTTTCGCGGAAGCAGATGCCCTGTTTGTCTTTCGTAACGGACGGCAAGCTTCCAAGGGAAGGTCATCACTGCTTTGCGCAGAGCTTGTTTTCCTTTATGATATTGTTAAGTACAGTGCCGTCGTCGATGTTGCCTATGTACTTTTTCAGCACGCAGACATTCTTGCCGTAGCCGGCTTTCACGAGGTCCTTGATGGTGTTTCCCACACAGAAGTCGCCACACAGTCCGGCAACCTCTATCACCTGGATATTGTTGTCCTTGATAATCTGCTGGAGGCGCTCGGCACTTGCCTTGTTTGCCATGATGGAGTATTCGTCAACCTTCACGTCATCGCCCTTTGTAAGCACCACGGCGTCAGCCTGATGTGCATGTACGGCGTCGAGAACCGGCTGGAAGATGGCTGCTCCGTGGCTGTACTGCACGCAGTGTACAGGCCACATGCCGCCGTTGTCCTTGAAGGAAGAGTGGTTGTAGGGATGGAAGTCGGAGGTCATGACAATCTGCTTGTATGTCCCCTTCGGCTGTGCAGAGATGTAGTCTGCAAGAGCCTGCATGGACTCCGGAGCGCCGTTGACAGCCAGGGAGCCGTTGATGAAATCGTACTGCACGTCGACAAGCAGGAGCATACGGTTGCCCTCGGCACACTTTGCGTTGTCCTTACATGTTTTCTGCGCCATGAGTCCTGACGCGCTGATAAGCATTGCCATAATCAAAGAAAAAAACTTTTTCATTTCTGTCTGTATTGTAAGTATTTCTGTAAAAAACGATGCAAATTTACAAATAAAAATTATAATATGGTGGTTTTTCTAAAAAAAATCCTAAAAAGGATATTACTTTTTGTCTTTTTCAACGTCTTAATAGTAATTTCGCGACAGAATACATTAATAACATAAAGAAGAAAGCATCATGAAAATGAAACCAATGGCAATAGCCTTAGTCGCCGGCGCGCTCCTCATGGGCAGCTGTGCAAGCAAGAAAGACCTCGAGAACTGCAAGTCGGAGAACGCGAAGCTCTCCACCAGCTACCAGGAGAGCAAGGAGTCTCTGGCAGCAGCCAATGCGCGCATAGCATCGCTCCAGGAGCAGCTCTCACAGTGTCAGGACAACAACGCTTCTCTGCAGAAGAGCCTTGACATGAGTCTCACGAATACCAACGCCAACAGCGTGAACATCGCAAAGCTCGTGGATCAGATCAACGAGTCCAACCAGTACATACGTCATCTCGTGGAGGTGAAGTCGAAGAGCGACTCCCTGAATCTCGTCCTCACCAACAACCTCACACGCTCTCTCAGCAAGGAGGATCTGAAGGAGGTAGACGTGCAGGTGCTCAAGGGTGTGGTATACATCTCTCTTGCAGACAACATGCTCTACAAGAGCGGCTCTTATGAAATCAACGAGCGTGCCGAGCAGACACTCTCCAAGATAGCGAAGATCATCACAGACTACAAGGATTATGACGTGCTCATCGAGGGCAACACCGACGATGTGCCTATCTCACGCGAGAACATCCGCAACAACTGGGACCTCTCCTGTCTCCGTGCGTCAAGCGTAGTGCAGGTGCTCCAGACAAAGTACGGCGTCGATCCTAAGCGTCTCACTGCCGGTGGCCGTGGCGAATACAATCCGCTCGTGGCAAACACCACAGATGTCAACAAGCAGCGCAACCGCCGCACACAGATCATCATCACTCCAAAGCTCGACCAGTTCATGGAGCTGATAGACCGCGCTCCTGAAGAGAAGTAAGGAGACGGCATAACGCCGACTGGCGAAAGCAAAAGGCCGCAGGCAAGGATATCCCTTGTCTGCGGCCTCTTTTTTTATGCCTTCTGTATAATCTGCAAGAAGCAGGGTGATAATAACGGTCACCTTAGCGTCTGCCCTGCATCGCCATTGTGGAAAGCGTGGCACAGGGTTTGTCATGTAATGCGCCAGACTTTCATCCACAGAAAAACAGAATCAAGGGACAGAGCCAGCTTCATGGCGTTTGCCACGAGCAGGTTTTGCCCCTTGATTCTGTGTCAGTTATGTAAATCTTTCCGTATATCCTTATTTGGCAAGAAGGTTGTCTGCAAGCTGTTGCAGCAAAGGTTCGTCAGACGCCTTCATACGCGACTTGATGGTAACCATCGGCTCTACGATGTCGATGTCCTTCATCTTCCAGAACATCTCCGTCATCACCTTGCCGGCAGTAGGAGCCCACGAACCGTTCTCGATTATCGCCACACGGCGTTTCTGGTAACCTTTCAGTCTGAGATGGTGCAGGAAATCGTACATCGGAGGGAACACGCTGGCATCATAAGAAGCGGCGGCAACGACCATCTTACCCATGCGGAAAGCGTCCTCTACCGCCTCTGCCATATCGTCGCGGCTAAGGTCTGCCACGGCAACCTTGCCTGCACCCTTCTCGCGGAGTATCTCCGCCATGCGCTCGGCAGCGGCCTTTGTGCCGCCATGTATGGAAGCGTATGCCACGAACACGCCTTCCGTCTCCACCTCATAGGCAGCCCATGTCTTGTATAGTCCGAGATAGTAGCCGAGATTTTCTGTCAGCACAGGGCCGTGGAGCGGACAGATGATGTTGACATCAAGGGCTGAGAGCTTGTCAAGCAGACGGCTTACCTGTGCGCCATACTTGCCGCAGATGTTGAAATAGTAACGGCGTGCCTCGCAGGCCCAGTCTTCCTCAGCCGACAATGCGCCGAACTTGCCGAAGGCATCTGCCGAGAACAGCACCTTGTCCGCAGCGTCGTAGCTTACCATCACCTCAGGCCAGTGTATCATAGCCGCGGCATAGAATGTGAGAGTGTGCTCGCCGAGACAGAGCGTATCGCCCTCCTTGACAGTCACGGTGCGACCCTCGAGGTCTATATCCTCAAAGAACTGCGGCAGCATCTTCAGGGCTATTGCCGATGCCACGACCTTCATCTCCGGATATTCTGCAACCATATCGGCTACAAGAGAGGCATGGTCCGGCTCCATGTGGTGTACCACGAGATAGTCAGGAGTACGGCCGGCAAGAGCCTCTGTAAGGTTTTTCTTCCATTCGTCTGCCTTACGGGCGTCGCAAGTATCCATGACGGCAACCTTCTCGTCAAGGATGACGTATGAATTGTAAGACATTCCGTTTGGCACTTCATACTGGCTTTCAAACAAATCGATATCGAGGTCGTCGACACCGATGTACTTAATCTTGGATGTTATGTCTGTCATTTTATCGTTTATTGTGTTTATTACTCATATATATTATAAGGAATCATGCCTGCTCCAGCACTCATCCCTGTATGGTAATCATGCCCTTAAGACTATTGCAGCCTACAGTATGCCTCACCAAAGCAGGAGAAGTCCGGCGAAAGCCGCCATCACAATCATCTTTATCGGATTGACCTTCACCCAGAAAGTCCCGATGAATGATGCCGCAAAGATTGCTATGGAGACATAGAAATACCACGGATTCTCGGGCGTGGAGAAGTTCTCGGCATTGAGAAGCATCAGCGCGGCAGCGGCAAGAAGTCCCACTACCGCCGGGCGAAGCCCGAGGAATACCCACTGCACCGTGGCAGAATCCTTGTATTTCATGAACATTCTGGATATAAGAATCATAAGTACCAAGGACGGCAACACCAGTGCAAAGGTTGCTATGACACTGCCGAGGACTGCCATTGCGTCGCCAAGACCGGCATTATGCACGGCGGTGTATCCGCAGTATGTTGCGGAATTGATGCCTATCGGGCCGGGTGTCATCTGAGATACGGCGACGATATTGGTGAACTCTGCGGAGCTCATCCAATGGTGATGCGTCACCACCTCACGCTGTATCAGCGACAGCATACCATATCCGCCGCCGAAGCCGAACAGCCCGATCTGGAAGAATGTTATGAAAAGTGTAAGGTATATCAATGTCGTTTGCGGTTATGAGGTTGTACGGTTATGAGGTTGTACGGTTGTAAGGTTATGCGGTTTTGCACCCAGCCCTTTATCCCTACCCTGCCATGCACGGATGGCTATGGAAAAAAATGCCGTCATTTGCCGACGGACTGCCGGTTGTCATCCTCGGAAAGCAGGCCGTAGACATACCCTCCTATGCCTGCCGCAAGGATGATGTATATCGGATTGACCCCGAAAAGCCATATCAGCAGGGCGGAGACGGCAGGAATCCAGCAGTTGGCAAATGTTATTCCTGCCGACTTTGCAAGGGTGAATGTCGGTGCGGCGATGAGCGCCACCACTGCCGGTCGTATGCCGTTGAAGCAGGCGGCTACCCAACTGACATCGCTGAACTGGTGGAAACAGGCGGCGATGGCAAGGATAATGAGAAACGAGGGCAATGCCGCGCCAAGCGCAGCGAACACCGCTCCGCGGGTCTTGTGGAGCTTATAACCTATGAATGTAGAGATATTCATCGCAAAGACACCCGGGCATGTCTGCGCCACTGCTATCAGATCGAGAAATTCCTCACGGTCTATCCAGCGGTTCTTGTCCACGACATACTTCTCTATTATAGGTATCATGGCATATCCTCCGCCGAGCGTGAAAAGCCCGATGCGGAAGAACACCTTGAAAAGGCGACGCGGCGAACTGCCATAATCCTTATGTTCCTTAACCTCTGCCATTTGATTCATTCATACTACTCTACGCGACTTGCGCATAAGTATATGGCAGGTCCTGAAACCCATGCCGTCCAGACGCTTGCGCCAGCATAGGCATACGTCTGCAAAAGTATTGCCGGCCGGACTGGCTTTCAGGACCTGTCGTCACACTAAAAGCATCATGCGTTCTCCTCAATCCACTTGCGTGCATTGACGAAAGCCTCATGCCAAGGAGTCACCTCGTCAGTCATGCGGCGCTCTTCCGGATAGAATCCGCACTGCCAAGGGAACTGAGTACGCTCCGGATGAGGCATGATGGCGAGATGGCGGCCGTCCTTGCTTGCAAGAGCCGCGACATTATAGTCGGAGCCGTTAGGGTTTGCAGGATACTCAGAACGGTTGTACTTTGCCACGATGTTGTACTCCTGCTCTGCAAGAGGAAGGCAGAACTTGCCCTCTCCGTGGGCAACCCAGCAGCCGATCTTCTCGCCTGACAGCGAACCGAACATCACTGAATTGTTCTGCGGTATGGAAAGGGTAACGAATGTAGACTCGAACTTGTGGGAGTCATTGTGCAGCATCTGCGCATAGTCACGCGAATCCGTAGACGCAGTGGTATTGTTCAGCAGGCCAAGCTCCACCATCAGCTGGCAACCGTTGCAGACACCGAGAGACAGAGTGTCCTTGCGTGCATAGAACTTGTCGAGGGCTTCCTTCGCTTTCGGATTGAAGAGAAAGGCTCCTGCCCAGCCTTTTGCAGAACCGAGGACGTCGGAATTGGAGAATCCTCCGCAGAAAGCGACGAGGTTAACCTCCTCAAGCGTCTCGCGACCCGTTATGAGGTCTGTCATCGTAACGTCACGGACATCGAAGCCTGCCATATAGAATGAGTATGCCATCTCACGCTCCGAGTTGGTTCCCTTCTCACGGATGATGGCTGCGACAGGACGCTTTCCTTCCGGCCGCGGAGTGGCAGTGAGAGGCTCGCCGCTTACAGACCACTCGACAGGTATGTTCTTGTAGTTCACGAAACGCTCGGCAGCCTTGCCGTTGAAGCTCTGGCGACGGTCGAGGAGATATGACGTGCTGTACCATACATCACGGAGCTCGTCAATGTCAAACTCGAATGTCATCTCGCGCTCTGCTATCTTTCCGTTAGGCACCTGTGCGTTGCTTACGGTCTTTGTCATGGTTATCTTCCTGCCGTTGCCGTATACAGGAGCACCGATTTTGGCATAACCTACGCCGGCATCCTCCAGGATTTTCTTCACGCGGCTTGCCTCTGAGTCCCTTACCTGGATGACAACGCCCGGATTCTCGGCGAAGAGAACCTTCACGATGTCCTTCTCCTGAATCTTGTCAAGGTTAAGGGCGAGACCTCCTTCCGTATTGGCAAAGCACATCTCGAGCAACGCCGTGATGAGACCTCCGGCAGAGATATCGTGTCCGGCAAGCACGAGTCCCTCCTTGACAAGTTCCTGAACAGCGAGGAATGCGTCACGGAAATATTCCGGATTCTTCACCGTAGGCACATCAGAGCCGACCTTTCCCAGCGACTGCGCGAAGGCAGAGCCGCCGAGCTGCAGGCTGTCAAAGGAGAAATCTATGTAGTACAGGCGTGAAGCCTCCACCTTCTTTATCACAGGAGACACGACCTTCTTCACGTCGCTCACCTCACCTCCGGCAGAAACGATGACAGTTCCCGGAGCGATGATCTTCTTTCCGTCAGGATACTTCTGCGTCATGGACAGCGAATCCTTGCCCGTAGGCACATTGATCTGCAAGTCACAGCAGAAGTCAGAGAGAGCCTTCACGGCCTTGTAGAGGCGTGCATCCTCGCCTTCCTGTGAGCGGCAAGGCCACATCCAGTTGGCAGAGAGGGAGATGCTGTCCGTACCTTCAGCCATAGGAGCCCACACAAGGTTTGTGAGAGCCTCAGCGACAGAGAGTACAGAGCCAGCTTCCGGGTCGGCAAGGGCCGCCTGCGGCGCATGGCCTATAGACGTTGCGATACCCTTCTCGCCCTTGTAGTCCAAGGCTACGGCACCGCAATCTGAGAGCGGAAGCTGCAGTTCGCCCTGGCACTGCTGGCGTGCCACACGTCCTGTGACGGAGCGGTCCACCTTGTTTGTCAGCCAGTCCTTGCAGGCTACGGCCTCAAGCTGGAGCACATTCTTCACATATCCGGTGAGAGTATCACCGAGAGTGGACTGTGCGGAGATACCTGTCTGGTCGTATGTCACGACATCATACTTGCGCTCCACTGTCTTATCCACCATGAAAGTCTTAGGAGAGCTGCCGAACATCTGGTCTACAGAGAGGTCGAACGGACGCACGCCGTCAGCCTGCTCAAAGGCGAAGCGGCGGTCTCCTGTGGTCTCTCCTACGGTGTACATAGGGGCACGCTCGCGGTCGGCAATCTTCTGCACATGCTCTATGGCAGCCTCATCAATGAGCAGTCCCATGCGTTCCTGCGACTCATTGGCTATAATCTCCTTGGCAGAGAGGGTCTTGTCTCCTACCGGGAGCTTGTCCATGTGTATCAGTCCGCCACAGTCCTCAACGAGTTCCGACAGACAGTTGACATGTCCTGCCGAGCCATGGTCGTGGATAGACACGATAGGATTGTTTTCTTCCTCGCCGAGAGCGCGGATGACATTATACGCACGCTTCTGCATCTCAGGGTTGGCACGCTGCACGGCGTTAAGCTCTATGCCGCTGGAATAGCGTCCTGTATCTACGGAAGACACCGAACCGCCGCCGAGACCGATACGGTAGTTCTCGCCGCCCATGACGACAACCTTGTTGCCTGCCTGCGGCTCGCCCTTGAGACAGTCACGCTCTATGCCGTAGCCGACACCGCCGGCAAGCATGATGACCTTGTCATAAGCATACTGTTCCTCCTTCTCCTGATGCTCGAAGGTGAGCACGGAACCGCAGATAAGCGGCTGTCCGAACTTGTTTCCGAAGTCGGAAGCGCCGTTAGACGCCTTGATAAGTATCTGTTCCGGTGTCTGGTAGAGCCATTTCCTGACAGGCATGAGCTTCTCCCACACCTGGCTTGTGCCCTCTTTACGCGGATAGGAAGTCATGTATACGGCAGTTCCCGCGATAGGCCATGAGCCGACACCGCCACCCATACGGTCACGTATCTCGCCACCGGTGCCTGTCGCTGCACCGTTGAAAGGCTCCACTGTCGTAGGGAAGTTGTGTGTCTCGGCCTTCAGGGAGATGACAGACTTCACCTTCTTCACCTGGTAAAGGTCAGGCTGTGAGTGGTCGGCAGGAGCAAACTGCTCTATCTCAGGACCTGCGCTGAACGCCACATTGTCCTTGTATGCAGAGAGAATCTTGTTAGGATTCTCCTGTGTAGTCTTCTTTATCATCTGGAACAGCGACGACTCCTTCTCCTCACCGTCGATGATGAATGTGCCTCCGAATATTTTGTGGCGGCAGTGCTCGGAGTTTATCTGCGCGAAACCGAAAATCTCAGAGTCAGTAAGAGGGCGTCCAAGCTCCTCCTCCACCTTGTGAAGATACTCCATCTCCTCCTTGGAGAGTGCGAGACCCTCCTGCTCGTTGTATTCCTCAAGGTTCTCCACGTGCTTGATCGGCTCAGGCTTTATGTCTACCGTGAAGATGTTCTGGTCAAGTCCCTCGTACATACGTTGCAGCATAGGGTCATGCTCAGCGTCGGCGCTGTCCACAGACCAGTACTCCTCTATACGCGAAATGCCCTTGAGACCCATGTTCTGTGTTATCTCAACGGCATTCGTGCTCCAGGGAGTAATCATCTCACGTCGTGGACCCACATAGAAGCCCTCCAATTCCGCGTCACCAAGAAGTGTCGCGTTGCTGTACAGCCAGCAAAGTTCTTTTACTTCATCCGCGGCAGGCTGGTGGTCAATCTGCGTTGCGATGATGCTCTGTGATGGTGTCTTGAAAAAGAGAATCATTGTTCCTGTATGTTTATTTGTTGAATATCAATCTTTCCGCAAAGTTACAACATTTCCATTAATAATGTATACGGACGCGATATAATATAAGTTTTTTTAAGTTTGGGGCATACAAACTACATGCTGAGTATCATCCTTTTACTGGACAAGAAAAGACACAACCGACAGGCAAACTCCGTTTCCATAATGCGTAAGTACCAGTTCCATAGTGAGTAAGTCCCGGTTGTCGGCGTCTGTACATAAAAGAAAAAGGCTCGCCGAGACGAGCCTTCATGATCCGTTTTATAGTGCATAAGTGGCGACAAATGCCCACATGTGCACTTTTTACATTATCTTTCCCCTTACTTCACGAGACCCTTCTCGAGATACTCGGCAAGGTTTGTGCGCATAACGCTTGCGACATGCTCTGCCGCAACCTTCTGCATATCGTGCTTCACCATTATCTCCACGAGTTTCTCGAAGGATGTTGTCTGAGGATTCCAGCCCAGTTCGTTCTTCGCCTTTGTAGGGTCGCCCCAGAGGTTCACCACGTCTGTAGGACGGTAGAAGTCCTCGCTGACAGCCACGACGACCTTTCCGGTCTTCACGTCGATGCCCTTCTCGTTGATGCCCTCACCTTCCCAGCGCAGCTCTATGCCGGCATGGTGGAAAGCGAGTGTAGCGAACTCGCGCACGGTATGCTGCACACCGGTAGCTATGACAAAGTCCTCCGGCGTGTCATGCTGCAGGATGAGCCACATGCACTCCACATAATCCTTGGCATATCCCCAGTCGCGGAGCGAGTCAAGATTGCCGAGATAGAGGCAGTCCTGCTTGCCCTGAGCTATGCGTGCGGCAGCAAGAGTAATCTTTCTCGTCACGAAAGTCTCGCCGCGGCGCTCCGACTCATGGTTGAAGAGTATGCCTGAGCAGCAGAACATGTCATACGCCTCGCGGTACTCCTTGATGATCCAGAATCCGTAGAGCTTCGCCACGGCATAAGGAGAGTAAGGATGGAACGGAGTCTTCTCGTTCTGAGGCACTTCCTCCACCTTTCCGTAAAGCTCGGATGTAGAAGCCTGGTATATCTTGCAGGTCTTCTCGAGGTGGTTTGTCCTCACTGCCTCAAGCACGCGGAGCACGCCTGTGGCGTCCACATCGGCAGTAAACTCAGGGGCGTCGAAGCTCACCTGCACATGAGACTGTGCCGCGAGGTTGTATATCTCGTCAGGGCGCACGAGGCCTACGAGCTTCACGAGCGACATGGAGTCTGTCATGTCGGCATAGTGAAGGTGGAAATGCGGTGTACCCTCGAGATGCGCTATGCGCTCGCGGTAGTCCACACTGGAGCGGCGGATGATGCCGTGTACCTCATAGCCTTTGTCGAGAAGGAACTCCGACAGGTAGCTGCCGTCCTGGCCTGTGACACCTGTAATCAATGCAACTTTCTTTTCCATAGATGTTTACGTATTATTTTTGTTTAGAAATATTATATCTTAATTCTTGCTGTCCGTGCCTGCCGAAGCCCACAAGGATGACAGCCTATGAGGCAACCCTGCCACATGAGCCTCAACCGGCACAGCCTATTGTCAGGAGATGGAGTCCCTATACCATTCGAAGAGCCTCTGCACGCCCTCCTCTATCTCCACCTTGTGTGTCCATCCGAGGGAGTGGAGCTTGGAGACGTCTATGAGCTTGCGCATCGTGCCGTCAGGCTTTGTCGAGTCGAAGTGTATCTCACCCTCGAAACCCACTGCCTTTGCCACCAGGGAGGAGAGCTCGCGTATGGTAAGTTCCTTGCCCGTACCGACATTGATGTGACAGTTTCTTATCTCTCCGAGCGAAGGAATCGCGCCGCCGCGCCCTGCCGAATGGTTGCGGTCCACAGCACCGTCGGCACGCGCGCCGTAGTGTACGCTGGAGTATTTCTCTATGCCGATGATGTCCTTGAACTCCACATTGAGCAGGCAGTGTACGGAAGCGTCAGCCATATCCTCGCTCCAGAGAAATTCGCGGAGCGGAGTTCCTGTGCCCCAAAGTGTTACACTGTTGTTTCCGATGCCGTACTTTGCGAGCACACGCTCTATCTCTTCGTTTGAGGCGGAGCCGTCAACACCCTCCACAGGGCGTATGTTCATATCCTGACGGATAGCCTCCCAGTCGCCCTCATGAATGAGTTTGGCGAGGTAAATCTTGCGCATCATCGCCGGCATGACATGCGAATTCTCGAGATGGAAATTGTCGTTAGGGCCGTAAAGGTTGGTAGGCATGACGGCGATGTAGTCAGTACCGTACTGCAGGTTGTACGACTCGCACATCTTCAGTCCGGCGATTTTCGCTATGGCATACTCCTCGTTGGTGTATTCCAGTTCGGAGGTGAGGAGGCAGTCCTCCTTCATCGGCTGCGGAGCGTTCTTCGGGTAGATGCATGTACTGCCGAGAAACAGCAGTTTCTGCACACCGTGGGCATAAGCCTCACTGATGACATTGCACTGCATCTTCATGTTCATCATCATGAAGTCGGCACGGTAAAGCGAGTTAGCCATGATGCCTCCCACGAAAGCCGCCGCGAGGACGACCGCGTCGGGACGCTCCTCGTCAAAAAAAGCGCGCACGGCTACCTGGTCCGTGAGGTCCAGTTCCTTGTGTGTACGTCCCACAAGATTGTCGTATCCACGGGCTTTCAGGTTGTTCCATATAGCGGAACCCACCAGGCCACGGTGACCGGCAACATAGATTTTGCTGTCTTTTCTGAGTTTCATTATCCTTAGTTTATCTTTTGTTACCTTATCTCTCTATCAACACATAAAGTTTAAAAACCGGGGCAAAGTTAATAAAAATAATGTAAAATCTTTCTGTTTTCAGAATAAAAATGATAATTTTGTACAGATTTTCACCATAATACATGAATATAGCAGTGATTCTTGCCGGCGGCAGCGGCTCACGTGTCGGCGGCGGCAGGCCAAAGCAGTTCATCTCCGTGGCCGGGAAAATGATCATAGAGCATACCGTCGAGGCGTTCCACCGTAACGCGCGCATAGACGAGATAGCCATCGTCTCCCGCGAGGACTGGCTCGAGGAGGTGAAGGCCATGGTATCCCGCAACGGATACACGAAGGTAAGGCATATCCTCCGCGGCGGCAAGGAGCGTTACCACTCGTCGCTTGCAGCCATCGAAGCCTGCCGTGACGACGATGACCGCCTGCTCATACACGACTGCGCACGGCCACTGGTGTCGCAGCGCATCATCGACGACTGTCTCGACGCCCTCGACAGATACGAGGCTGTCGACGTGGCAGTCCCTGCCACGGACACCATCATAGAGACAGACGCCGACGGCCGCATCTGCCGCATACCGCCGCGCTCCGCGCTCCGCAACGTGCAGACTCCGCAGGGCTTCCGCCGCGGGACGATACACCGCGCCTTCGACCTCGCTCTCCAGGACCCGGCATTCATGCCTACCGACGACTGCTCCGTGGTGTTCCGCTATCTGCCTGAGACACCGATATTCGTCGTCGAGGGCGACCCGATGAATATCAAGGTGACATACAGCGAAGACCTGAAGACCGTCGAGGAGCAGATCCTCCGAAGAGAGGAGTGACAGGGACGGGCAGACGGGAGGTCACCTTTCACCACGTGAAGTGTCACCCGTAACCTTGCCAAAGGTCACCTTTCACAGACAGAAAGGTCACCCTCCGTAAGCGTTTTTACAACCATCTGTGAGACAATCGGTTACGGGGATACGAGAGAACAGATACGGCAGACACGCAAAGACATGCACACCGCATAACAGAACGAAATGAACACAGCAATAATAATAGCAGGAGGCTCGGGCAACAGGATGGGGCAGGACATCCCCAAACAGTTTATCAATGTCTACGACAAGCCCGTGCTCATCTACACCCTCGAGGGCTTCCAGCGCCATCCGGACATCGACGCGATAGGCGTGGTGTGCATCAGCGGCTGGGAGAAGGTGGTCGAGGCATACGCCAACCAGTTCAATATCACCAAGCTGCAGTGGATAGTCCCCGGCGGAAACAGCGCGCAGGAGAGCATCCGCAACGGCGTGGCACGCCTTGAAGGGAAATGCCGCGAGGACGATATCGTCGTCATCCACGACGGCATCCGTCCGCTCGTCGACGACACCGTACTGACAGATGTCGTGGAGAAGGCCGCCATCTACGGCAATGCCGTGACCTCCATGCCTTACAACGAGCAGATTTTCGTCGTCAGCGAAGACGACGATACCACCACGACACAGTTCATTCCGCGCGAGACCCTGCGCCGTGTCTCCACGCCTCAGGCGTACCGCTACGGCCTCCTCGCAGAGAAATACCGCGAGGCTTTCGCAAAGGGCATCGGCATTCACGGCTCACACTATACCAACACCATGATGGTCGAACTGGGCGTGAGACTACACTTTGCCAAGGGCTCTGACAAGAACATAAAACTCACCACTAAGGACGACCTTGAACTTTTCAAGGGTTATCTCACAAAAGGAAAGGACAACTGGCTGAAATGATAGACAAGAGACATCCGCTATACATGGAGGACCTCCGCCGCGTCCTCGCCGTGAAAGGCGTGGAAAGGCTGCGGGGCAAGAGTGTCCTCGTCACGGGAGCTACGGGACTTCTCGGCGTGCATCTCATCGATGCGCTGATGGCTCTCGGCGAAGTGACGGTAATCGCCGTGGGCAGAAACCGCGAGAGGGCAGCAGGAAGACTTGGGGAACATCTCTCCTCGCCGCTGTTCCGCTTCGTTGAGCAGGACGTGCAAAGGGCTTTCCCCGAGGACATCACCGCCGACTACATCATACCTCTCGCGAGCAATACCCATCCGCTCGCATACTCGCAGTATCCTGCCGAGACGATGCTCATAAACCTCAAGGGTGCGGAGCACGCCCTCGAACTCGCGCGGAGATGCGGCGCGACAGTGCTCTACACCAGTACCGTGGAGGTCTACGGCAACGCCAGGGGCGACGACATGTTCACGGAAGACTATACCGGCCAGCTGAACCTCTCCACAAGCCGTGCCTGCTACTCCGAGTCGAAGCGTTCCTGCGAGGCCCTGTGCCAGTCGTATGCCGCCGAATATGGCGTGAAGGTGAGGATAGCAAGGCTCAGCCGCGTCTTCGGACCGACCATGCTCATGTCCGACACGAAGGCCTCCTCACAGTTTATCCGGAAGGCTCTCGACGGCGAGGACATAGTGCTGAAATCGGAAGGCAACCAGTTTTTCTCCTATACCTATGCCACCGATGCCGTCGCGGCGATGCTCCATATCATGTTCAACGGCGAGGACGGCACGGCATACAATATCGCCAGCGACAGCTGCAATGTGCATCTGAGGGACTTTGCAGGACTCTGTGCCGAACTGTGCGGCAGGGATGTCGTCTTCGACCTCCCTTCCGAGAGCGAGCGCAAGGGTTACTCCGTGGCGGTGAACGCCATACTTGACACGACAAGGCTACGCACTTCGGGCTTCTCCCCGTCATACACCATGAGGGATGCCGTGGCGCGGACGATACATATCTTGAAGAATGACTGAACTCGAAGAATACAACCGGCGCCATCTCCCTGCCGTACACAGGAAGGAGCTCGACATCCTCTGCGCCATACACGACATATGCTCGCGCCACGGTATAGACTACTGGCTCGACGGAGGGACGTGTCTCGGGGCTGTCCGTCATAAGGGCTTCATCCCCTGGGACGACGACATAGACATAGCCATGAGGACGGAAGACATAGCGCGCTTTGCCGAAGCGGCACGCAAGGAGCTGCCCGAGGGACTGTTTCTGCAGACGCAGGAGACGGACCCGTTATGCCGCCTGCCGATGATAAAGGTGCGCGACAAGGACTCTTTCGTGGTGGAATACGGCGATGACTTCAGCCGTCCGTACTGCAAAGGGCTCTTCGTGGACATCTTCCCCATGCACGCCTACCCTACCGTCTCGCGCGGATTCTGCAAGAGGGTGTGCCGCGGATACTGCCGTGCCAACGGCATACTGCGCCAGCAACATGTCTACTCGTGGCGCGCGGCGGCAGAACTGCTGTGGTTCGGCGGCAAGAGAGCCTATTATTATATAATGTGGAAAGCAGCGAATATGTTGTCCTCCCACGACACATACTTCGGCAACAGGATCTGCGACAACGGCTACGGCATCATGCACCGCACGGACTCCATCTTCCCTGTGAAGCCCATCTCTTTCGAGGGAAAGGAGTTTTACGGTCCTGCTGACCCGGACGCTTATCTCAAAGACCTGTACCGCAACTATATGGAACTTCCTCCCGAGGACAAGCGGAAAGGACACGCCGTGTTCTTCATCGAGAGCCTCTCTGATAAAAGGTTGTAGGTTGCAGGTCTTAGGTTTTTGGTTGAGCTTCGCTCGAAGTTCCTTTTGCTCGGCAGAGCTCAAGCCAGCTTGGCTCTGCTCTCGCTTAATCGGAGCTTTGTAGGTCGCAGGTCATATAGCCGTTCTATTTCGGCTATAACGGCTATTCCGGCTATCACCATCAACCCACAACCTATACCCCTAAACCACCAAACAACTAAACAACCAAAACACCAAACAACCAAACAACCAAAACACCAAACAACTAAACAACCAAACAACCATGCCCCCTGCACTCGTTGACATATCAGTACTCATGCTCTTCCATGCACGCCCAGACCATTTCGGGAAAGTATGGGAGGAGGTAAGGAAGGCGCGTCCGAAACGTCTGTTCCTCTACCAGGACGGACCGCGCCCTGTAGCCACGGACGGCACGCCCGTGACGGACATGCACCTGTCAAAGGACTGGCAGGGGATAGAGGAGTGTCGCCGTATGGTGGACGACCGAAACATCGACTGGGACTGCGAGGTCTACCGAAACTATCAGGAGCATAACCTCGGGTGCGACCCCAGCGAGTTCCTTTCACAACAGTGGGCGTTCTCCATCACTGACAAATGCGTGGTGCTTGAGGATGACGACGTGCCGAGCCTGTCGTTCTTCACCTTCTGCAAGGAGATGCTCGACAAATATGAGAATGACCCTCGCGTGACAATGATTACAGGCTTCAACACCGACGAGGACTCGCGCCCATATCTGAAAGCCACGGACGGCACAGTGCCCGACTATTTCTTCACGCGCGCCTTCTCCATCTGGGGCTGGGCTTCGTGGGCAAGGGTGATAAGGAATCTTGACGGCGATTACGGCTTTGTCAAGGACAAGGAGACATTCGCCGTACTGAAAGAGAAGGCTGTCAAGTACCGCCAGCGCAAGGAGATGATAGACCTCTGCCTGAGACACAGCACAACGGGCATCCCTTATTACGAGACGGTCTTCTGGGCATATATGATGCTCCATGACGGACTGGCCGTCATGCCTTCCGTGAACCTTATTAATAATATAGGCCTTGACGGAGGGGCGCACTACTCTACACAGCTCGAGTTGCAGCCGAAACGCCTGCGGAGACAGTTCACCATGTCACGCCACGAGATGCAGTTTCCTCTCTCCCATCCTCAGGATGTCGTGGAAGAACCGGGTTACCAGGCTCGCTGGTATCTGCGCAACGCCTGGAACAATCCGTGGCGCAAGGTGCAGTATTCTCTCGAGGAGCTGTGGCTGAATCTCTGCAAAGGCAACTTCCGCTTCATCTTCGCCTCCATACGAAACCGCATAAAGAAGACTCTCGGCTGACAGAGAACCGCCGCTTCACGGCTGCATATCCACAAGTGTATCCATAAACCGCTTGCAACAGCCTGAGAAAAGCAGTAACTTTGCAGTTGTTTGGTCGTTTAGTCGTTTAGTTATTTAGTTGCTTGAAACTATTACGGCTATAACGGCTATTCTGGCTATCACCGTAAAACCGCAAAAACCGCAAAAACCGCAAAAACCGCAAAAACCGCACACCCAAATGTCCTCACTGAAAGACAAGACCGCCAAGGGCTTCCTTTGGGGAGCCATGAACAACGGCGCGATGCAGATACTCAACATGATATTCGGCGTCGTGCTCGGCAGACTGTTATCTAAGGAGGACTACGGACTGATAGGCATGATGGTTATCTTCACCTCCATCGCCGCCGCCTTGCAGGACAGCGGATTCGTCACGGCACTGACAAACAGGAAGAATGCCACACACCGCGACTATAACTCGGTCTTCTGGTTCAATGTTGGGGTGAGCATGGCGATATACTGCCTGTTCTTCCTCGGTGCTCCGTTGCTTGCACGGTTTTACGACGAACCGCTGCTGACACCGCTGTTCAGATACTACAGCCTGTGCTTCCTTGCCGCCTCGTTCTCCATTGTGCCGAGAGCAATGCTCTTCAAGCAACTGAGACAGAAGGAACTCGCCATAATCTCCACCGTAGCACTGCTCGTCTCGGGCATCACGGGCGTGTCGATGGCTCTCGCAGGGATGGCATACTGGGGACTTGCCACACAGAGTCTCGTCTACACGCTGACAGTCTCTGCCGTGAGCTGGATTATCTCCGGCTGGCGGCCTTCGCTCGATATAACGATGAAGCCTGTCAGGGAGATGTTCGGATTCTCAAGCAGGATGCTGCTGACGAATATCTTCCAGCAGGTGAATAACAATATATTCTCTGTCGTCCTCGGCAAACTCTACTCCAAGGGTGAGGTGGGAATATACAATCAGGCAAACAAATGGAACACCATGGGTGCCTCCGTCATCACCGGCATGGTGCAGGGCGTGGCGCAACCTGCCTTTGTGGAGATAGGCGACGACAAGGAACGGCTGTGCAGGGCGTTCTCGAAGATGCTGCGTTTCACGTGCATAGTGTCGTTTCCCGTGACTTTCGGGCTCGCCCTCGTAGCACCGGAGTTTATCGTTATCCTCATCACCGACAAGTGGCTTCCCTCGGCATATCTCATGCAGACACTGTGCATAGGAGGCGCATTCCTGCCCATCTCCGCCCTATATTATAATATGGTGATAGCCCAGGGAAGGTCCGGCATCTACATGTGGAACATCATCTGCCAGGGCATCGTCATGCTGACGGCAATCCTTGCCATACATTTCGTCGGCGGAGACATCACGGACATGGTGAGGGCTTATGTCGCCGTCATCATCCTATGGACGGCGATATGGCACTGGTTCGTGTGGCGCGAGATAGGATTCCGTGCCCGTCAGGCTGTCAAGGACATACTGCCCTTCCTCCTTATCGCCGGCATTACCATGATGATTACTTACCGTATCACCCTCGGTATAGGAAACTTATACTTGCTCCTCGCGGCAAGAATCGCGACGGCGGCTGTCATCTACACCGCATTGCTGTGGATATTCCGTGCCGAGGAGATGAGGGAGTGCATCGCTTTCCTGCGAAAGAAAAAGGCTTGACGGTATGCCGACGGCAGACGAAGTAAGTGGCTGCGCTTCATCATACTGCTCCATAAACAAGTAAAAACAAAAGAAAAGTGACCGTATATTTCTACCATACACAGGACCTCAACTACATCTACCGCGAATGGAAAGCGGGGAATTTCCCCGGACATCTGCTCTACGGTGCCACGCATCTTGCGGATGAAGGCATCGGGGTGGTGTGGCACAGGCACTCGCCCGATAACGGCAGACGACTCCGCTCTGCAATAAGGAACGCATGGAGGGTGCTCACCTGCAAGAAGAAATTCGATGCTGTATATGCCACAAAATACAACGGTCTCGAACTTCTCATATTCCTCCGTGCCGTCGGACTGTACCGTAAACCTATCATCCTCTGGCATCATCAGCCTGTCACCGTGTCGAAAGGGCGGATGAGGAACATGCTTTCGCGGCTTTTCTATAAAGGCATAGACCACATGTTCTTCTTCAGCGACCATATCCTTGAGGCATCTCTCGCGACGGGAAAGGTGAGCAGGGACAAGGTGCAACAATGTCCCTGGGGTGCCGACCTCGACTTCTATGACAGGCTGACGGCGGCCTATACCGCAGAGCGCAAGGACTTTATATCGACTGGAAAGGAACGGCGGGACATGCCTACCTTGCTCGCCGCTTTCGGGAATTGCAAGGAACTGCGGCTTGACCTTATCACCGCGGCAGACTGTTGCGGCACGAACTACGAGGAGATGCTCAGCGTGGCGAGCATCCCGGAGAATGTCGCCGTGACGATAAACCGCACGATGTGGATTCCGGAACTTGCGGAAAGGATTCTCACACATAGATGTGTCTGCATCTGCTGCAAGGAGACAAACTACACGGTGGGTCTCACGACACTTGTCGAAGCTCTTGCTTTCGGTATGCCGGTGATTATCTCAAAGAACCCCAACCAGCCTTTTGACGCACAGAAGGAGGGATGCGGCATCACCGTAGACTATAACGATGTGCAGGGATGGACTGACGCTATACGGTACATAGCATCACATCCTGAGGAGGCACGCCTCATGGGGCAGAGGGCGAGAGAACTGGCAGGGTCTACATATAACATAGCCAACTGCGCCCGTATCGTGGCGGAGGCTCTGAGGAAATTCGCCTAAACATCCAATCTACCAAAAGATAAAACAAAGATAAACATGAGTTCAAACAACAATACATCTGATGTCTCTTGTTCAACGCCTCACTCTTCTGCTGCCGAAACGGCAGAAGCAATAACATTGAAGGCTCATCTGCCGTTTAAGAAAGTGCAGATGCCGGAGGACTATATGCCGTACACCGTAACCGTATCCGGCGGACAGGGCGGTCACTGCGCTACTGACATACATCGCGGAAGGGCTAACGCCATAAAGATTCTGGCAAACCTCCTGCTCGTGGCAATACGCCAATGCGACATCAAGCTGTATATAGTTCATCTTAACGGCGGCACCGATGCCACTGCCATCCCTGACAAAGCTGTGGCAAAGATAATAATACCGAAGGATAAGGCCGTGGCTTTCGAGACTCTCTCCTGTCAGTGCGGAGATGCCATAAAGTTGCAATTCCATGAGACGGATCCTGAGGTTTCGGTAAGTTGCGAGCCGTCCGTATGGCACAGCACGATAGTCAGCGAGGAAGGCACTCACCTTGTTCTCGCCTCCCTTAACGGCATACCTGTCGGAGCTGTAGAGGTGTCCCAGACGATGAAAGACACTCCGCTGACAAGTAATAATATAGGTATTGTGGAGCAAACGGCCAAGAGTTTTGAGATAACTGTTCACACACAAGGCACTGACAAGGCAAAAATGGAGAATCTGTCAGACCAGATCAGACGCATTTTCGTCATCAGCGGTGCTAAGGTGGATAGCGTCAAATCACTTCCATGACCGTGATATGAATCATAACTACACACGAAGCACATGATGAAAATCCTTATCCTCAGCACATTCGAGAAGACTGGAGGCGCGGCCATAGCAGCCTCCAGACTGCTCTGCGCCTTGAACAGAAACGGCGCGGATGCCCGGATGCTATGCCGCAGGAATATCTCCTGGGGACCAAAGGCACTGAGAAAGCAGTCGTGGACCTCCATATTCGAGCGTCTGGCGATATGGAGCGCGAACGGATTCTCCGCCAAAGACCTGTGGGCGACAGACATTGCGCTGCTCGGACAAGACATCACGGCAACACGGGAGTTTGCCGAAGCCGATGTGATACATCTGCACTGGGTCAACCAAGGGTTTCTTTCTCTCGACATAATAGACAAGATTGTGGCGAGCGGAAAGCGCATCGTATGGACGATGCATGACGAATGGCCGCTGGAAAGCGTATGGCACTACACCGAAGGCGACATGCCTGCCACGCGGTTCAGCCGGAAAGTCTTCGACCGCAAGCAACGGATATACAGCCGCGGCAACATCACTTTCGTCACATGCAGTGAATGGCTGGCACGCACAGCACGGTCAAAGGCTCTCGGAAAAGGGCAGGATATCGTATCCATCCCTAACCCTATAGACACCACACTGTTCCATCCTGCCGAAGACAAGGTGAAGGCAAGGGAGATGTTAGGACTGCCAAAGGACAGGAAACTCGTGCTTTTCGTCTCGCAGAACGTCAATGACGAGCGCAAGGGAATACGCTATCTCGACGAGGCGCAGCGTATCCTCGGCGACGAGATAATGACCATCGCGCCAGGAAGGGACATACCGTACATCAGCGGAGCGGAAAAGATGGCAATGCTGTACGGCAGTGCCGACGCTTTCGTCACACCGTCCTTGCAGGACAATCTGCCAAACACCGTCATGGAAGCCATGGCTTGCGGCACACCGTGTGTAGGCTTCAATGCCGGCGGTATACCAGAGATGATAGACCATAAGGTCAACGGCTACGTGGCGGAATACAGGAATGCCGCCGACCTTGCCGAAGGAATACGTTATGTACTGAGTGAAGAAAACGCGGCACGCCTCGGACATGCCGCAAGGGAAAAGGCTGAAAACCGCTACAGCGAGAGAAGCGTGGCGGAGAAATACATGGAAATATACAATAAAAATGTTTAAGAAACTGTTCGGAATATTCAGAATACAAAAGGAGGAACGCACGGCAGCGACAGTGGCGCTGCTCGTTTTCATCATCCTCAATGCTCTCAATGTGGCACGCTATTTCAGTGCCTTGTCGGGAGTAGACAACAACACATGGGCGAAATTCATCAAGGGATGGCACATCTCGGGCTTTGACCCGATCACCTATTCGGTAATCACAAAATGGAGCATAGGCTACAACATCTACCGCCATCCGTTGCTCCCGTATTTCGTATGGCCGTTCAGCAAGCTCAACGAAAGTATCACGGCACTCACCGGAACGAACTTCGCCATCATCATAACGGCGTGCATCCTCGTCTTCTGCGATTTCTATGCATACATCTTCCTCAACAGAATATTCAGGGAAATCATAGGAGTAAGGGCAGGCGAAGGTCATGTCCTGTCGGCACTGACATTCTCCTTCGCCTACATAATGCTGTCGACACTCGTGCCCGACCATTTCTGCCCGTCCATGTTCTGCCTTGTGCTGACACTCTATCTCTGCGGACTGAAGCTACAGAGAGGCCGTGCCCTGAACTGGTGGCAGACAGTGCTCATGTTTTTCTTCACGGCAGGAATATCGCTCAACAACGGCCTAAAGGTGTTTCTCGCAGCACTGGTGACGAGAGGAAGGCGGTTCTTCCGTCCCGGATACCTTGTCGTGGCAGTGCTCCTGCCCTCCGCACTGATATGGGGAAGCGCACGCTGGAGCTACAAGGAGTTTGTCTGGCCGAAAGAGGTACAGCGTAAGGAAAGGAAGGAAAGGGCGCAGGAACGCCAGCTCGAACGTATCAAGCGGCATGTCCTCGACACTATAAAGAGCAAGGACAGCGCCTCCGTAGCCATCGTCATGGACAGCGTGAAAGCGCGCATAGAGAGGAAGAGGGAACTGCGTAAGACCATGAGTGCGGCATACAAACACACGGGAAAGCCCATGGCAAAGGGAGAGTTCATGCGCTGGACCGACATCACCACCTCACGCACCGATGTCGCCATAGAGTCTCTTTTCGGAGAAGGCATCATGCTGCACGAGGACTATCTCCTCGGCGATGTCCTCGTTAACCGCCCTGTCATAGTACACTACCGCAACTGGGGCAACTACATCGTCGAGGCGTTTCTTGTCGGACTGTTCCTCGTGGGCGTATGGTGCGGCAGACGGTCGCGGTTCCTCTGGACGGCAATGTCATTCTTCCTCATGGACATGGCACTGCATATCGGACTCGGATTCGGTATCAACGAGGTGTTCATCATGTCGGCACACTACCTGTTTGTACTCCCCGTAGCAATGGCTTTCGCCTTGAAAGCCATGCCGGAGGTGTGGCGCAGGCGACTGACCGTGACGCTTGCCGTCGTGACGGCATACCTGTGGATATGGAACACCACACTGCTTGTAGAATACCTTTATTTTATATGACGGTTGAATGGTTGTGGGTTTTAGATTACGAGTTTTAGGTTTTATAGCTATTTTTGCCATATCGGCTATTCCGGCTATCAACATCAACCTAAAATCAATAATCTAAAACCCACAACCATTTTATCATACACCCTAAAACCCACAACCAAAAACCTCCAACCACATAACCCTTCAGATGAAAAACTTCATACTCCGACACAAGGAAACCATACTCGTCGCCCTCCTCGGCCTCGCCGTCTTCGCCGCCCTCAACTACCTTATGGTGCAGTGGCATGAAGACCCGTGGACAAATCCGAAGATGGGCTACTGGAGCGTCTTCCGCAAATACTTCTGCCTTTCGGGATTCGACGCGCACACATACGTCACCGTATCCAAATGGAGACCTCTCTATGAACTCTACCGACATCCGCTGCTGGCCCTCTACATGTGGCCTCTTTCATGGGTCAACGGCCAGTTAAACGACATCTTCCACATAAACTGCGCCATCTACACCGTGGCGGTTGCATGGACGATGGCAAGCACGGCGACATGGGTTCTGCTGTACAAACTCATGCGCAACATCGTGCAGCTGCCCGTCTTCAGCTCACTGCTGATGTGCTTTTTCCATTACTCTTTCGCCTACGTCATGCTGGCGGCCATTGCTCCCGACCACATGATACTCACACAACTGCTGCTCATCCTCACACTCTTCCTCGCCACCAGACGCAGGGAAGGCATGCCTCTGTGGCAGGCTCTGACACTCTTCTTCGTCAGTGCCGGCGTGAGTCTCACAAACGGCATAAAGATATGGCTCATGGATATGTCGGCACGCGTCGGCAGACAGACGACCGTCACCAGCATCATGCGCCGCTCCCTGCCCTATCTCCTGCCGACCATGATGCTCGGTCTGATGTACATCCTGCAGACGGAGACTACCGAGAAGGAGGAGCACCAGTGGCAGGTGACCATGCGCGACAAGAGAATCGAGCGCGACAGCACATACCTCGCAAAGCTCAAGGCCGACAGTCTGCGGCAGGCAAGGGAGCGCGACAGGCAGACGACAGACAGCCGATTCTTCCAGTGGACCGACAATTCCGTGGAGCGCATACCGCTGCTCGTGGAGAATATCTTCGGCGAAGGCCTCCTGCTCCATGAGGAGCATCTCCTCGAAGACGCCAACCTCACGGAGAATCCGCGCCCGATCATCGTCAGATACGGCAACAGATGGGAGTACATGGCAGAAAGCGCCGTCATCATGCTGTTCGCCCTCGGCCTGTACTGCGGCCGCCGCGAGCGACTTGTATGGCTTGCCCTCCTGCCGTTCCTCTTCGACATGTTCCTGCACGTGGGTATGCGCTTCGCCGCCTCAGACGCTTACATCATGACCGCACACTGGGCTTTCGTCATCCCGATAGCCGTGGCGTATCTCGTGAAAAGGACACGCGATAAAGGCAACCACATCATAACCACGTCATTGCACACCGCAATACTCATCCTCACCGCCACACTCTGGTGGCATAATGTCTCGCTGATTGCGGCAAAGATACTTGACCTTCCTATATAGGAAAAGGCACTTCAGGCGAAGCTCAAACCTCAAATATGCGTTTCATTCATGGCGGCCGCACCACGGTACGTCACTGCTCTGCAAACAAGGGTTATGCGTGAGCACATGGACATACATATTAAACACATGAAAGCACGGCATGGAGAAGATTCCATGCCGTGCTTTTTTTATATCAAAGTTTCTCTCTTTGACAAGCCATTGATAGCCAACAACTTATTTTTCTCTGAAATTTCCCGTTGCAAAAGGTCACCTTTCAGTCTGTGAAAAGTAACCTTTTGTCATGTCAACGGTCACCCTTTATCCGCCCAACTGTCACCCTTTACCAAGCGCACCGTATGGCCGTTCACGAGAGAACATGACTAAAATCGTGAACAAAATCCACAACAAGAAACAATAAAAACCACCTCCTCCCGTTTTTCAAGTAATGAAAAGAATGAAATACAACACTCCTTCACACATATATCCCAACGGCATTACCGCATATTCCAGAGGCATTGTCGCAGGTATCCTAATGCTGGCATTCGCAGGAGTCTGCCTGCAAGACATCGTGGCCCGGGAGACCATGAAGACAGCATACACCAACGCCTTGCCGGAGACGGACGCAGAGGACAGTCCCTTCTACATTACAGGCGAGGGAATCCCCGATTCGGGCATTACATCGGCATATTATCCACATTCTTTTCATATCGGCGGCGAAGGGAAAGCCGACATCCAAGCCATTGAATGGCAGTATTTTCTTCCCTCTGACGACGGCACCGAGGCATTGACGGCAAGCTCTAAAGACAAGACTTTCGACATAGATGCCGTTTCATCCCCTGACATTTACCAGATAAACGACGACGGCACCATCCATGGCAGGATAGTCTTCACTGGGAAAGTCAACGGCAATGACATGACATTGCATTACAACATCACATTAGAACTAAAGCCGCACATCTCTAAAGTAGAGTTCGAAAGACGTGCAAATCCCGGATATGACACATACGATGTATCGTGCAAGGTAGACTACAGAGGCGCAGACTACCTGTTTGTCTCCGTGGAGGAAGAGTACGGCGCGACATCGAGAAGCCAGTTCGTGAGAGAGCCGTATATAGCGGACTTTGTCTGCAAAGACATCACGTCCCCATACTCTGCATGGATTGACATCACTGCGGAAAACCAATATGGCCGCGATGTGTACACGATAGAGCTTCCGCCGTATGGGAATCCGTCTGCCAAGATAGAGCAGACCTCGGTTGACAGGACGAGAAACGACAGCTTCACGGAGATAAGGATTTTCAACGCCCACGGACAGCATGTCAGGACCATCCGTGATTTCTCCGAAACGAAATCACTTGCCGCTGGTCTATATCTGCTGGAATACCGCAAAGGAAACAGGACGATAAAGGCATCTAAGCTCTTAAAATAAAAGTATGAGACTGCTTACCTTGCCAAAGGTACTTGGTTTCCACCATCTTTTCTACTCTCCAGCACCAACCTGAGTCAAAGATTTTCTTACCTCCACATCGATTTTTTAACACTTCCGCAGATAATTTTTAAAATATTCTTTGTACCTTTGCCTGCGTAACGACCATATAACCTTATACTATACACCGAAAAGCAAATGCCCGAGGAGAAAGGCTTTCACCATATTGGCACGCGCATTGCTCGTCGTCTGTGACAGATAAGCGACAGGCCTTGCCAAAGTTTAACCTACTGAAAAACTGCAACTATGAGACTCCCCATAACTCTAACAACGTAAAACAAACGGCCAACGGCTTCAAACCAATGAAAAACATGCGACATCCCAACTCATTTTCCCTTAGGCGCAAGTGGGCAGCATTAGCCTTTATGTGCCTCATTTTCTGTCCTCTGCACAGCATGGCAAAGGTCGTCCATACGAGAGTAGTCAAGGGCATCATCGAGGAAACCGTGAAAAGCGATATCGGCGGCTTCATCATGTACCACTACACCACACGCGAGACAAAGGCTGCCGCCAAGGCGTTGGTGCGGAAGACAAAGTTTACAGGAGACAGCCTGGCAGACAGGAGAGTCCCGCAAAATCCGGAATTCCTCAAGGCGAGAAAAGACTTCGAAGCGTATCTCTACAGGGGATTTTTCGACAATCCCAACGTGAGAAACAGACTCAAAAGAGGTGTGGCGATAAAGGTGTACAGCACAGACGACGGCAAGGTGATACTCAGCGAGATAAGATGCAGGGAGGAACTGCTTGACCTGCTGGGTGCGGAAAGCATAAAAAGGCTGATAGACCTGGTACAGGCTTACCGCTTTGAACCTTTCCGCCCCAAGGGAAATTACCGTAAGGAGTGGCTCGCCAAAATTGACATGAACAAGAAGAGAGCGACAGAGGAGCCCCTCATGCCGCCTTTCATGCCGAAAGAGTCTGAGAAATCAAGATTTCAGTAAGGCCGGGAATAACATTGACAACCAGAGAACATCCGCGCCACACCGATTTTTCAACACATCAGGCGGAGGATATTCCGATTATCCTGCGTACCCTTGCCTGCATAACGACCATTAACCTTATACCACACACCGAAAAACCACCTGCCGATGAGAAAGACATTCATTATCTTCGCATGCGCATTGCTCGTCGCCTGCCACCACGAAAAGCCACAGCAGGAGACGGCGGAGGCGACGGAAGAGCAGCAACTGCCATACGCCGAAGCAACGGATATCCAGCGGCTCATAGGCACGAAATGGTACATCACCCATCCCGAATACAGGGACTCCGTCACGATATCATTCTCCGACACGGTCTTTAGCCAAACCCACTACTGGCACAAAGGCGACACCTGCACAGGCGAATATTCCTACTACCTGTGTGACAGCATACCGTCCGAATTTGATTTCGCGGCTGTCGGCAAGAGCCGTCGTGGCACCTGCATGATATATTATAACGACAAGACGGACGATTGCAACTGGCTTAAAATCCTAAGCATCACCGACGATTCCCTCACTCTCTACTACAAGACCCTTGACCCGAGCTCCGTCGTTGGTGCAAATCCAGGCACATCATATGTCTACAGACGCATAAAATAAAGCGAGGATACGCCCTGCCGACGGTAAAGCGACAGGTCCTGTCAATGTTTAACCTACTGAAAACCACGACTAAGTAAGTCAACAAAATTAATGTATAGTATAAAGTGTAGTTATTTTTGAGATGTTTTAGTCTTGGAACGAAGGAACATAGCGGGCTATGTGACTGAGGGACAAGGCGAAAACAGCCAAAAAGAGCAAACTTTATACATACAAGATTTTGACACTTACTTTGTTACACATAATATCGTTTAATTTTGTTGACTTACTTATGAAAACAATCTTAACCATGGCTTTATGCACATTAATCCTTTCGTGCCATAGTGGCAAGACGCAGACAGCCACGGAACAGACAAATGACAGACAGGAAACGGAACGGCTTGACACTGTGAGCCTCAAGCAACTCAGCGGCACAGAATGGGTGCAGATAAGTCCGAAATGCAGAAAATCATATCAGATAATCGGATTTTCCGACTCCATCTTCACAAGAAAAATCACGATTAACCAGAGCTTATCGACATGGAAGTTCAGGTTTTACCTCAGCGACGGCATACCGGAAAAGTTTGATTTCTCCAGAGTAGGCATTAGCGACAGCGGCACGCACATCGTAAAATACAACAGCGACAGCCGCTCCATCCTCTGCAACAAGGTCATCAGCCTACACGGCGACACCCTCACTCTGTACAGCAAAAACGAGCCCGGCTCCATCGTCGAGGATATCCATGACACGGTCTTTGTATTCAAGCGGCTATGTACTATCTCGTCAAAGCAACTCGCCGGCACAACCTGGAAACACGCTCATAATGCCGACAGTCCGCATAGTGAGATATACGAGTTCAGGTCAAAAGTGGTGATAAATGCCGGACCTACAGACTACGAAGACGCCATTTTCAGCACAAAGACATACTATCTCTCGTCTACCGCCGACGAATCCTTTGACCCGTCGAAAGTCGGGAAGCCATCGTCCGGATGCCATCTGTATCTGCAAAACGTGAGAGACCACAGGACCGAGGACTGGCTCATAGAGTCTTTTGACGACGAAAAAGGCATAATGGTGATTAATTTCGGAGAATATTTTCACGTCACCGGCGAGGTGCGCAAGTGGACTCTAAAGCGTGTTTCGCCGAAATGATGTATTTCAGAATCGATAAGTAAATCCATGGAAAATATACGATTTATCGACTCATCTTCCCGCAGGCGCAGGTGGACAACAGTTATCTTGATATGTCTGATATTCTGTCCTTTGCACGGAATGGAGAAGGTTATCCGCACAAGGACATTCAAGGGCATCGTGGAGGAAACCGTGAAAAGCGACATCGACGGGCTCATCATATACTACTACACCACACACGAGGCAAGGGCTGCCTCCAAGGCTTTGGTGAGGAAAACAAAGCTGGCAGGATACAGCCGGGCGCACTACAACAACCCGCAACGTATAGGGCGCGACAAGGCGGTAAAAGACTTCGAGACGTATCTCTACAAGAGATTTTTCGGTCATCCTGACGTGAGACACAGTCTCCAGGGCATGAGCATGACTATATGGGTTTACAGCACTGCCGACGGCAAGGTGATACTCAGCGAGATAAGATGCAAGGAGCGGTTGCCCGACTTGCTGGGCATAGAGAGCACGAAAAGACTCATGGAGACGATAAAGTCATACCGATTTGAGCCGTTCCGCCTAAGCGGAAACTACCGTATGGAGTGGTTCGCCAGCATTTCCGTGCCTAAGGAGAATGCGAAAGAAAAGCCTATCACACCGCCTTTCCTGCTGCCCACAGACGCAAGCAAGACCTCCATCCAGCCTAAAAGCCACGGTGTGGCAGGCCGCTGGGCATCATGGATATAACCGACAAACAATCTCATAAACAATAACTAAAACAATATGAAAAACTTACAATCACTCTGTCCGAGATGGGCGGTCATCTTATTCTGCATCTGTCTCGTCTCTCTACACTGCACGGCGCAGGAAACCAAGACGAGAACAAGCAACGGCGTAATCGAGATATGCAAGAATCTCGGAAAAGGAAAACGGAACTTCTCCTACACGAACCAAGAGGCGAAAGCCTTGTGCGACTCTTTGGAAAACAACTCTGAAGATTTAGAATACAATCTGATGTACCCCGATAAGAAACAGCTTGAAAAAGCCGCGGATGCAGGAAAGGAATACAGGAACAAGGTCTACTACGAATTTACAAAGACAACAGACGCAAGGATAAAACTGGAAGGAGGGCGGTTGGCTATCCGTGTGTATATAAAGCCTGACGGTTCTGTAGTGCTTAGGGACATCTCATGTAGCTTCAATATGCTGGATATACTGGGTTCCAACGGGATAGACAAACTTATCCGTATAGTAAATTCCAATAAGGTGAAACAGTCTTACATAAAAGGCGACTACAGGACAGAATGGACTTGCACACTCAAATTTCCTTATCTGAAAGACAACAGCGAGAGGGTTGTCGACGAAATTCTCGAACGGAAAATGAGAAATAAGGAACTGGAAGTCATGTATGTCTACACGACCCTGAAAGCGAGAAAGGAGCGCATCATGCTGTTAAACAACACGAAAGACTTATCCTATTACAAGATGTATCCGAACGAGAAGGAACTTAAACCACAGGTAGAGGAATGTGATAAATATCACGACCATATCTATAATGAGTTCATGGGATACACAAAAAACGCGGATAAACTCAAGGGAAAGAGAATCATTATAAGAGTCTACAGCACACCGGACGGGGCCGTCATCCTTAACGGCATAGGAAGCAGGGAGGATATGCTGACGCCACTGGGTGCTAAAGAGATGGAGAAACTGATAGAAATAGTGAAATCATATAAATTCCACCCCTCAAACCTGCAAGGGGACTATCGGCTTGAATGGACGATTCCACTCCAATTCCCTGAATGAAAAACTGCCATAAGAGAGCAGGAAACAGGCTGTAGCGTGACAACTTGATGTACGCTACAGCCTGTTTTTTATTCCTGATACATGTAAGTGGCTCATGGATAGTTACGGATACTTTTGTAGAGTCAACCAGCAAGTGCAATATTACGAAATATTTTTGTAAAAGCATTCAGTTGGTGTGTTAAAATTCAGTTTTTCTCTCGGTCTGGCATTGATTTTCATTCTGATTTTTCTTATTCTCGCATCCGTAACAGTGCTG
>JAFTQG010000020.1 GCA_017462915.1 Prevotella sp.
TCTCTTTACGAGTGTCATTCCCGGGCGCAGGCCGTCAAACGGGTTGATGGGGCGCGCCTTCACCTCGAATGTCTTGAGGTCATACTGTCCGTTGGACTTTGTCGCTTTCCATGTGGCGTAGGAGCCTTGGTCCTTGATATAGTAGACCTTCATCTCGAGGTCTTTGCCAAGGAGGAGGCGGAGCATCACGTCAAGAAGTCTAACCCAGAAATCTGTTGAGAATCATGTTGCAATATCTTATTATACAACTGGATGATACGAGCACTTCGTATTGCCATTACGAGAACGGAAAGACGGAACATCGTTTGATTTCCCTTGATGATCTGAAGGCTGGCATCCTCTTTGCCATGAAAGAGAATCTGACGATTCAGTTCGTCTATCCTGATTACAGCCTTCCGCAGGAATACAAGGATGTTATCAACAGCATCGACCATAGCGACATCGTCCCATCCTCATGCGAGGATACTGTCCTCAGAGAGAATGCGGATGTCATTGTGTTCAACAGCTGGACGGCAATGGAACAATATGCCTTCAAAGACAATGCGGTTTGCGTATTGCGCACCTCCAAAGCTGACCTGCTGGACAAGTATCCGTTGTTAAAACCTGTACTTTCCGCCGTGACCCGACTGAATGTTGTCATTACAGACATCGGCACGTTTACGGAACAGGACTTTGAGGACTACAAGCAGGTGCTCGCTTCTCTGTCAGAAGAGCTGGAGAAACTCTATGCCGATGGCAAATCGCCACAGTTGAACCTGCTTACCGACCGCATGATGCTCGAAAAGATGAACAACTGCGGTGCTGGCGACGCAAATGTCACGCTTGCTCCCGACGGATGGTTCTACGTCTGTCCCGCTTTCTATCTTGCAGGTGATGATGAAGACTATGGCTTAGGCAAGGCAAAATCCTGCATCGGAGACTTGCAGAATGGGCTTGATATAAAGAACCCTCTGCTTTACAAACTCGACCATGCGCCTCTCTGCCGTAATTGCGATGCCTACCAGTGCAAGCGCTGTGTATGGCAGAACCGCAATACAACATACGAGGTGAACACGCCGAGCCATGAACAGTGTGTCGTGGCCCATCTTGAACGCAATGCAAGCCGTGAATTGTTGACCGCAATCAGGAAGCACGGCGAGTTCCTGCCACATCAGGAGATAAAGGAGATAGATTACCTTGACCCGTTTGACAAAAAGGAAGAATGGTGACTTACTTATCATGTATAATAACAGGAAATATATAGATTGAATATGGAAAAGAAACTTATCGGTCAAGTGACCGTGGAAGAGAAGAATGAGATCCAGCGGCTCTTCGAGCGCCGCAACGGACTGAACGAGCTGGCAAGGATTGTCACGGCAGACAATACGGAACTGTATGAGAAGTTAGTAAAAGACCTTGGCGAGACCGGCACGAAGTTCCATGCATGGTGGGACAGGATGGCAGGCAAGTACCAGTGGGAGAGTGCCGCAGACGGCAGCTGGGAGATAAATTTCGACACATGCGAGATATTTCTGGTCATCAATAAATAACGGCAGCCATGACAGATATACTGACAATCCTCCCGCTGTTTATCGGCACAACAGAGCTGTTGCTCATCGGTGGCATGGCGCTTCTTCTTTTCGGCGGCAAGAAGTTGCCAGAGATGATGCGCGGCCTCGGTCAGGGCGTAAAGGAGTTCAAGAAAGGCGTCAACGGCATGGAAGAGCCTTTGGGGCAAGCCCCTTCAGGCGAAGCGGAAGCATCCGTCCCGTCCTCCCGTGACAAGTCAGAGGAGAAACCGTCCGATGCCGGTGAGTGACGGTCATGAAGGTCTCATGACCTTCGGCGGGCATCTTGAGGAGCTCCGCCGCGTGCTGTTCCGCATCATCGGAGTGGCAGGCACGCTTGCCGCCATAGTGTTCAGCCTCAAGGACACAACGTGGCGCATCCTCCTTGCTCCGGGCGAGCACGGATTCGTGACCTACCGCCTGATAGAGCGTCTTGCGCACTCTGCCGGCATCCACGGCTTCCGCTTCACGGAGTACCATGTGGAACTCATAGCCACCGACCTTTCGAGCCAGTTCATGAGCCATGTCACGACCTCGGTATACCTCGGTCTTCTCGGAGCGTCGCCCTACATCCTGTACGAGCTGTTCCGCTTCGTGTCCCCTGCGCTTTACGCCAGCGAGCGTCGCCATGCCCTGCGTGCGCTGACGGTAATCTACGCCCTTTTCCTTTTCGGCGTATTTATGAGCTACTACGTGCTGTTTCCCGTCTCGTTCCGCTTCCTCGGCACCTACAGCGTGTCCAGCCGCGTGCACAGCATGATAACGCTCGACAGCTACGTCTCGACGTTCACGGCCCTGACCCTTGCCATGGGCCTTGTGTTCCAGTTGCCCGTTATAGCCTTTGTCCTGGGCAGGATGGGCATGGTGACTCCGTCTCTGCTGTCCCGTTACCGCCGTCACGCTTTCCTTCTGATAATGGTTGTCTCGGCGGTCATCACCCCTCCCGACCTGATGACTCTTGTCCTTGTCGCGTTGCCCCTGTATCTGCTGTATGAGCTGAGCATAGTCGTGACAAGATGGGCGTAATATAAGCAGGCAGTCACGCCTGATGTATGTTGCTGATAATGCAATATCCATCGGGCTGGACTGCCTGCTTCTTTTTATATGTGTACTGTAGGTAATCCTTATTATATGTGTTGTATAAGGAAAAATCTTATAATCAAACAGTTATTGTGTAGAAAAGTCTGCGGCATAAATTCTTGGACGGTAAAACTGCTCTTGAAAAGATGGGCTTTCAGGGAGAATGGAACACTCTTGCATCTTTTTTGCACACTCTGTAAAAGTGTGCGCATCTTTATTGTATTTATGGTTAAAATATATTATAAAAGGGAGGGCAAACAAATGTTCTCCTGCTATAATATATAAATTTGCAACATGTTTCACGGACGATGGAATCCGATGTAAAAACGTTAATGTCATGAATGCAGAAGAATGGTATAAGGAAGGAAACCTCCACAGGCGACACCAGAACTGGCAAGGTGCACTGGACTGCTACAGGAAAGCCATAGAGCTTGACGAGGCTTCGCCAGCCGTGCATGCAAGGCAGATGCTGTTGGATATCCTTGAGTTCTACAATAAGGATATGTATAATCCGTAGTAAGCAAATAATCAGATTGTTAACGAAGTCTTAGGTGAGTGCCAGAAGCAAGTATTTGCCATGAAGAAACTCATCAAATGCTGATACTTACCTAATTATGACGGCAATATAAACGACATGAAGAATAAGATAATAGGAGCCATAGAGGTGAACAGGGACAGATGTAAAGGCTGTGCGTTGTGTGTAGCCGCCTGTCCGAAAGGGGTGATAGCCCTTAGTGAGAAGGTCAATGCCAGTGGCTATCAGTATGCTGAGGCCATAAACGGCGGCTGCATAGGTTGCGCTTCGTGTGGCATTGTCTGTCCAGACGCTTGTATTACGGTTTACAGAAAGAAAATTGAGGATTGAATATGACAAATGAAAAGCACACGAATGAAGGAGAAGTGATGTTCCTGAAAGGCAATGAGGCCATAGCCCATGCGGCAATACGCTGTGGTGTGGACGGCTTCTTCGGTTACCCTATCACTCCGCAAAGCGAGATTATCGAGACCCTTTCCATGCTTAAACCATGGGAGACGACAGGCATGGCCGTCGTGCAGGCGGAGTCGGAAACGGCGTCAATCAATATGGTCTACGGTGCTGCCGGAGCAGGGAAGCGCGCTTTCACGTCATCATCGTCACCCGGCATAGCCCTTATGCAGGAAGGCATCTCCTATATGGCAGGATGCGAGATACCCGGTGTCGTGATCGATATCTCCCGTGGCGGTCCCGGTCTCGGCACAATACAGCCCTCGCAGGCAGACTATACGCAGATGACACGTGGCGGCGGCAACGGCGACTACAACTGCATAGTGCTTGCGCCATCTACGGTTCAGGAGATGGCAGACTTCGTCCCGCTTATCTTCGAGCTTGCCTTCAAGTACCGCTGTGTTGGCATGTTGCTGTGCGACGGAGTCATAGGTCAGATGATGGAGAAGTGTGTCTTGCCGCCTTACCAGCCACGATGGACGGAAGAATACATACGCGAACATTTTCCTTGGGCGGCGACAGGAAGGAGCAGTGGCAGGAAACCCAACATCATCACCTCGCTGGAGCTTACTGCCGAGGTGCTGGAGGAACGCAATATCAGGATGCAGGAGAAGTACAGGACCATACAGGAGCGCGAGACACGTTATGAGACATATATGACAGACGACGCCGAATACATCATCGTGGCTTTCGGCATCACTGCGCGACTTGCCGAGGCAGCCATTGCCGAGATGCGTAAAGAGGGCATACGGGCAGGTCTTTTCCGCCCGATAACCCTGTGGCCGTATCCGTATAAGGAACTGGAAACGCTCTGCACAAGGAAGACATCCGAAGGCCGTAACATGGTAAAAGGCATACTGTGCGCAGAGATTAATGCCGGACAGATGATAGAGGATGTGCGTCTTGCCGTCCATGATGCTCTGCCCGTGAGACATTTCGGACGCATGGGAGGAGTGATACCTGAGCCCGACGAGATATCAGAGGCGCTGAAGGAATTGATAGCTAATCCTGTGTAACATTATGTAATACATTGGGTTATGCAGGATGGTAAAATAAAACAGGAAAGGAAAAACATGAATACAGAAGACATAGTATATCAGAAGCCGGCATTGATGAATGACACTCCGATGCATTATTGCCCAGGATGCTCCCATGGGGTAGTGCATAAGCTGGTGGCGGAGGTCGTGGCAGAGATGCACATGGAGGAGAAGACCATCGGTGTCTGTCCTGTAGGGTGTGCAGTATTTGCATACAGATACCTCGACATCGACTGGCAGGAGGCTGCACACGGACGTGCGCCGGCAGTAGCCACTGGGATAAAGCGTCTGTGGAAAGACCGTCTTGTATTCACCTATCAGGGTGACGGCGACCTGGCCTGCATAGGTACGGCAGAGACCATCCATGCCCTTAACCGTGGCGAGAATATAGCCATAATATTCATAAACAATGCCATCTACGGCATGACAGGAGGCCAGATGGCGCCTACGACGCTTGTAGGCCAGAAGACCTCCACCTGTCCTTACGGCCGCGACCCTGAGATTCATGGCTATCCTCTGCGTATCACAGAGATAGCCGCGACGCTCGAAGGGACATGCTATGTCAGCCGGCAGTCAGTTGAGTCCGTCGCCTCCATACGCAAGGCGAAAGCCGCCATCCGTAAGGCCTTTGAAGCGTCCATGGCAGGCAAGGGCTCCTCTCTGGTAGAGATAGTGTCCACGTGCAGCAGCGGATGGAAGATGTCGCCTCTGAAAGCCAATGAATGGCTGAAGGAGAATATGTTCCCGTATTATCCGAAAGGAGACTTGAAGGACACTTGTTCGGGTGGATAGCCGATATAGCCGGAATGGCCTAAATGGAAACTATCAACCAAACGAACCATCTGAACAACCAAACCACTAAACAACTAAACCACCAAATGAAGACAGGAATAATAATATCAGGTTTCGGCGGTCAGGGTGTCCTCTCCATGGGGAAGACGCTTGCCTACTCAGGACTGATGGAGGGCAAGGAGGTGACATGGATGCCTGCCTACGGTCCGGAGCAGCGCGGCGGCACGGCCAATGTCACCGTTGTCATATCCGATAAGCATATCGCATCTCCGATATTGAGCAGTTACGACATAGCCATCGTGCTCAACCAGCCGTCGCTGGACAAGTTCCAGCCACGTGTGAAGCCCGGCGGCATAATCATATACGACGGTTCGGGAGTATTCAATCCGCCGACAAGGACAGACATCTCTGTATACCGCATAGACGCCATGGACAAGGCTGCGGAGATGAAGAACTCCAAGGTCTTCAACATGATTGTGCTTGGAGGCTTGCTGAAAGTCGCTCCCGTCGTGACCGTTGAAGGTCTGGAGAAAGCACTTTACAAGACTCTTCCTGAACGCCATCACGGACTTATCCCGCTGAATATGCAGGCCGTAGACGAGGGCATGGGGATAATCGAGAGACAGGACGGCTTGTGCGGTTAGACGCTCTGGCGGTGGTGCGGCCATCCGGTAGACGCATTCACCTGAGACCTGACATAGACAGCCAAGAGACATCACGGTTAAAAAGGTTACCTTTCACATTACGGAAGGTAACCTTTTGCTGTATAAAGGGTGACCTTTCTGTCGGTAAAGGGTCACCCCGTGCGAAGAGTACGGTATGCCATGATTCACGTTAAATATATTTTTGTGAAGATAATTATTAATAGTTATACTTGAATTGTTTGTTGTATAATGCTGATATATAACCTGTAACATCTGCCGCTTGGATGGGTAAATTGTACGGGGTGTGGATGTTCTTGTAATTATTCGTATGGCATGAATATATGAAATTGCCAGCCTTGCTCGTTTGTGGACATATAGTGGGTACTGGATAAACTATGGGACGAATGGTTTCCAAATGACTGTGAGAGTGTATGGTGGCAAATATTCGGAAACAACTTGCCATATATGTGTAAAGCAATTTCTGCTCTTATCCTTTCTGTCTATATTCATATCGTTATGGCATGAGCAAAAATTTCTTAATTTTTTGTAATTCTGTTATTCATGCCTATATATTATGCGAGGATTTTCTTATCTTTGCATATATCTTTAATGTATAATTAAATATAATTAAAATCAAATGAAGATTCTTTTGTGCGGTGGTGCCGGATTCATAGGAACTCACACTATTGTAGAGCTTGACAAGGCCGGCCACGATGTTGTTGTTGTGGATAATCTTGTAAATTCAAAAGAAGAGGCACTTCGTCGTGTTGAGAAAATCATAGGAAAAGAGATTTTGTTTCACAAAGTCGACTGCCGTGACCGCGAGGGACTTACGGAAGTTTTTGAGAAATACCGCTTTGATGCAGTCATCCATTTCGCAGGCCTGAAGGCCGTGGGAGAGTCTGTGGCAAAGCCTTTGGAGTATTACGAGAACAACATGAACGCGACCTTTGTCCTTATGGATGTGATGCGTCAGCATGGATGTAAGAATCTTATCTTCTCTTCTTCTGCCACAGTCTATGGCGACCCGGCTGTTATTCCTATCACGGAGGAGTGCCCGAAGGGACATTGCACGAATCCTTACGGCCAGACAAAGTCCATGCTTGAGGAGGTCATGATGGACGTGCAGAAGGCGGATAACGAATGGAATATAGTCCTTCTGCGCTATTTCAATCCGATAGGTGCGCATAAGTCGGGCATGATAGGTGAGAATCCTAACGGTATACCGAACAACTTGATGCCGTATATCACGCAGACAGCCATCGGAATGCGTAAGGAGCTTGGCGTCTTCGGCAATGACTATGATACGCCGGACGGTACAGGTGTCCGCGACTACATCCATGTCTGCGACTTGGCGGCAGGACATGTCGCCGCACTCTCGGCCATAGAGCGCAAGTGCGGACTTGCCATATACAACCTCGGTACAGGTCACGGATATTCCGTGCTTGACGTCGTTAAGGCTTTCGAGGAGGCCAACGGACTGAAAGTTCCGTATGCCATCAAGCCGCGTCGTCCGGGAGACATCGCCACCTGCTACTGCAATCCTGCAAAGGCAAAGGCAGAGCTCGGATGGGAAGCGCAGTTCGGTATCGAGGATATGTGCCGTGACTCGTGGAATTTCCAGAAGAACAACCCTAACGGATACGAGGGCTGAGGTTTACACCGGTTAGGCGGTTATGCGGTTGTACGGGGATAACTCTTCCTACCCTCCATATATATCCGTATAACCGTCCAATCGCAAGACTGTGCTAGAATCTCACTGTGAGTGTAGGGACGCACCACGGTACGTCCCTACAGTTTACGCAATACTCTCACAGAAGCTCAACCAAAAACCGTATAACCGTCCAACCGTCCGCATGGAAATCAGTCCGATAGCATATTTCAGCTCTCCTTTTACTTCAAAGTTCGGCATACCTCGTCAGAGCGGTGTCGTCAAGGAAATTGAGGGAGAGGTGGTCTTCTGCAAGCCATACGACAATCCCGATGCTGTCCGCGGTATAGAGGATTTCGACTATCTATGGCTGATATGGGGTTTCAGCGGTAACAGCGAACATAATGGAGATATAGCGGAAGACACCCGTGACAGTAAGAATCGGGAAGCGTCGGTATCATCGCGCCTTCTTGTCCGTCCGCCGCGTCTTGGCGGAAACGAGCGTATCGGCGTGTTTGCCTCGCGCTCGCCTTTCCGTCCCAATGGCCTCGGGCTCTCCTGTGTACGCCTGAAGGAAGTCCGGCAGGGCAGGCTTATTGTGCTCGGTGCCGACCTTATGGACGGTACGCCGATATATGATGTGAAGCCGTATGTAGCCTATGCCGATGCCTATCCTGACGCACGCTCGGGATTTGTCGACGCGACAGCGTGGCAACCGCTTGACGTCGTGTTTCCCGAACGTCTGCGTGGAAGACTCACGGAGGCAGACATAAGGACAGTCTCCAGTGCCTTGAGCCAAGACCCGAGGCCACATTACCATAAAGATCCGTGCCGTATATACGGTATGCCATTCAGAGACAGGGATATACGTTTCCGTATCTGTGGCAATAAAGTAGAAATAATAGACATAATCTGAGCCGTCACCGTAATGCGGGACGCCAAACTAACTTAACATAATGAAAAGAATACTGACAACATTGACCTTTACGACTGCTCTCTCCATCCCTATGATGGCGCAGCAGAACGGACTTGTAGACATGCACATAGCCTCACACTCTGTCATGGTAAACACACCTCTCGGTGCGACACACTGGACAGGAGGCTTCTGGAAGGAACGCTTTGACGTCTTCCACCGCAACTCGATTCCTTCTATGTTTGAAACCTGGAAAAGCAAGGAGGGAAAAGGCTGGAACAACTTTCTCGTGGCATCTGGAAAGATTGAAGGTGAGCATCATGGCCCCGCTTTCCATGACGGCGACATGTACAAGTGGTGTGAGTCACTTGCGGCAGTGTATGCTGTGACCAAGGACCCTGAGCTCGACAAGATAATGGACGAGTTCATTTCTCTTGTCGCTGCATCACAGCGCGAGGACGGCTATATCCATACTCAGGTGAATATTGCAGAGCTCAACGCAAAGAAGAAGCGCAAGGAAGCTGCGGACAATACTGTCGTGGGCACGGCGCAGGGTACGGGAGCAGACGGTGCTCTCGGCAACAAGCTCAATTTCGAGACCTACAATATCGGTCATCTTATCAATGCTGCCCTTATCCATAAGCGTGCTACAGGAAAGACAAATTTCTATAATGTGGCTCTCAAGGCTGCTGATTTCCTTATCAATTTCGCGAAGACAAATCCCGACGAACTTGCTAAATGCGCTGTCTGCCCAAGCCATTATATGGCTGTGGCAGAGCTGTATCGCGAGACAGGAGACAAGAAATACCTTGACCTCGCACAGACACTCATAGACATACGCGGCAGCCAGCCTGACGGTACAGACGACAATCAGGACCGCGAGGCGTTCCGTGAGCAGTACAATGCCATAGGACATGCTGTCCGTGCCAATTATCTTTATGCCGGAGTGGCAGACCTTTACTCCCTCACAGGAGAGGCGCAGCTGATGAAGAACCTTACGTCTATCTGGGACGACCAGATAAACAGGAAGATGTATATTACTGGCGGCTGCGGCGCATTGTACAACGGTGTATCACCTGACGGTACAGACTACAAGCCGGCAAACTGGCAGCAGGTGCACCAGGCTTTCGGCAGACCGTATCAGTTGCCTCAGTCTACGGCTCATAACGAGACATGTGCCAATATAGGAAACATGCTCTTCAACTGGCGTATGCTTGAGACGACAGGCGACGCCAAGTATGCGGACATCGTAGAGACATGCCTCTACAACTCCGTACTTACCGGCATATCGCTCGATGGAATGAAGTATCTGTATACCAATCCTATGCGCCTCTCGAAGAAACTGCCTTATCAGTTGCGCTGGAGCCGTGAACGCCAGAAACTCATATCTTGCTTCTGCTGTCCTCCGAATACATTGCGTACCGTATGTGAAGCACAGGAATATGCCTATACCGTATCCTCTGACGCCCTGTTTGTACAGCTTTACGGCGAGAACGACCTTGCCACTACACTTGGCAAGAAGGCACTGAAAGTGTCGCAGAAGACCGACTATCCGTTTGACGGACGTGTGGAACTCACTATCGATGCTGTGAGCAAAGGCTGTCTGAATACTGTCAATCTGCGTGTGCCGGGATGGTGTGACAATGCCGTCGTCACTGTCAACGGTGAGGCACAGCAGGTAGAAGTCGCTCCAAACTCATACATCGCCCTCAGCCGAAAGTGGAAGAAAGGTGACAAGATTGTCCTTGATATGGAGATGAAGGCAAAGCTCATAGAGAGCAATCCTCTTGTAGAGGAGTCACGTGGCGAGGTTGCCGTGAAGCGCGGTCCGCTGGTCTACTGCCTTGAGGAGATGGATATCGACGGCAATCAGAATATGACACCTGGCTCCGGCAAGACACCGAGCGTATCGAGTGTGGATATAGACAATATCGTGCTCCCTATGGACATAAAGTTTGATGTTGTCGACATGGAGATAGCCGGGTCAAGGATGAAAGCTCTTGAAGGCACGGCAAGATATGTGGACGAACCGGACTGGAAGGGTACTCTGTATCGTGAGGTGAGCCGAAAGGAGCGCGATATAAAGATTCGCCTCATTCCTCATTATGCTTACGGTAACCGTGGTCTTCAGGATTTCACGATATTCATGCCGTTGGCACGCTGATTATTAGATGAAAACTATTTACAGGCAAGTGATCGGGTAGTGACGCCTGATGCTTGCCTGTTATGAAGAATATATATAATGATGATGTTTATGAGAAAGATACTGCTGTCTGTGTTTGCTTTTGCGGCAATTTCCGCTTCAGCAGCAGATATATATGTAGCTACAAACGGAGCAGATACCAATGACGGTACAATAGGAAAACCGCTGAAAAGTCTTCGTATCGCTTTGCGTCAGGCACGTAATCTGCGCCGTCTGAATGACCCGTCTGTGAAAGGTGGCGTGACAATCCATGTGGCAAAGGGAACGTATAACCTGTATGAACCGCTGTATGTCCGTCCGGAGGACAGTGGCACTCCTGAATCTCCGACATTGATAAAAGGTGACGGGGCTGTCATCTCAGGAGGTGTGGCTGTCACAGGATGGCGTAAGGAGGGCAAGCTGCTCGTTGCTGATACTCCTGAGTTTAACGGCAATCTGATAGATTTCCGCCAGTTGTATGTCAACGGCAAGAAGGCCGTCCGCGCACGTGATGTAGCGGATTTTGCGGATATGGCACATATACGCTCTCTTGACAAGCCTAATCAGATAATGTATGTCCCTGCGACAGCTGCCGTCAAGGCCTTGGCGCGCCAGTATGCAGGGAAGGCCGGACAGTATGTGCAGCCTACGGAGATGGTGCTTCATGAGATGTGGTGTGTGGCAAACCTGCGTATAAAGGACATACGTATACAGGGCGACAGTGCGGCGATACGCTTCCATCAGCCGGAGTCTACAATACAGTTTGAACATCCTTGGCCGTCGCCGATGGTCAATACAAAGCCTTTCACGCGTGAGGATGGAAAGGTGCTTAACTTGAACTCTGCATTCTATCTCACAGGAGCGAAGGCTCTGCTTGATACTCCTGGAGAGTGGTATCATGATGTCCGCAGCCATAAGCTGTACTACTATCCGCGTAGCGGTGAGACAGCAGCAATGCTTAATGGCGGTGCGCAGGCTATAGTGCCTGCACTCGAGACCCTCGTGGAGGTAGAAGGAACTCTTGAGCGTCCTGTCCATGACGTACGTTTTGAGGGTATCACATTCTCTTACAGTACATGGATGCGTCCTACAACAGACGGCCATGTCCCATTACAGGCGGGAATGTACATGTATGAAGGATACAAGTTGAGGCCTCAGACACGTCGCCCTGACCGTAATAACGGACTGGACAATCAGGGCTTCCTCGGACGTCCGGCATCTGCTGTTACAGTCAGTGGCTCCAACGACATAGTCTTTGATGGCTGTACATTCACACATCTCGCTTCTTCCGGTGTCGACTATGAAGAGGGTACGCATGGTGGCGTGATAAGCAACTGCATCTTTACGGACATTGCCGGCAGCGGCATAGTAGCCGGCTCTTTCTCTCCGTCAGCATTCGAGACACATCTCCCTTATGACCCGCTTGACAGGCGCGTGGTAGTGGATGGACTTGTGATAGCCAATAACTATATCAGTGATGTAACCAACGAGGATTGGGGAACGCTCGGCATAAACTGCGGATATGTGGCAAATACCATCATTGCCCACAATGAGATATGCGAGGTATCATATTCTGGTATAAATCTCGGTTGGGGATGGACGCAGAGCGTGAACTGCATGCGTGGCAATGAGGTGTACCGCAATTATATACATCATTATGCAAAGCACATGTATGACTGTGCCGGCATATATACCTTGAGTTCACAGATCAAGACTTATATCACGGAAAACGTCGTGGATGAGATTTATCATCCTGTCTATGCACATGACCCTAACCATTGGTTCTATCTCTATTGTGACGAGGGTTCTTCGGGCATCACTGTACAGGACAACTGGACTCCGGCGGAGAAATATCTGCAGAACTCCAATGGCCCTTGCAACACGTGGGAGAATAATGGCCCTGCGGTGAATGATTCCGTAAAGGCTAATGCTGGCGTGAAGAAAGGGCTTGATATAGCTGGATTGCGGGCTAAGATACAGACAAAGAAGCCGAAGAAGGCAAAGCAATAGTCTTCTCGGTGTATAATGTTCATGAATTTATAAAACTGATATTATGTGGATAACATATCCAGGTGATTTTGAAATATGGCTTGGCAACAAGTTCAATAATCGACGTACAGAGCGTGGCGCGATGTTCCCTCCATTCTGGAAGCAGGACTCGCACTATGTTACGGTGGAGTTCTCGACAACAGTCAATATAGATGAGGCAGAGGAAGTGGAAATACTCTGCGAGGGACAGTTTAATCTAATGCTTGACGGCAAGTTGCAGTTTGGTATGCCCGAGGTATTTACTGTTCCGGCAGGTGAGCACAAGCTCAATCTGAAGGTCTGGAATCAGGCCACTCCTCCGGCGTTGTACATAAAGGGAAAGACCATCACGACGGATTCCTCTTGGCTCGCGACATACGAAGACAAGATTTGGATAGACGAGAACGGCATAGCACATGGCTCTGGAATATATGTTCCGGCAGCGACAAGCAAGTATTTCCAGATGAAGGAACAGAAGCCTTCGCAGTTTGCGTTAGCGACAGAACCCATGATGCCTGTGTGCAAGGAAAGGGTAGGCGAGGGTATCCTTTACGATTTCGGCAAGGAGACAATGGGATTCCTGTCTGTTGCCAATGCCAAGGATTTGGGACTTGTCGAGGTATATTATGGCGAGAGTCGTGAGGAAGCACTTGACAAGGATTTCTGTGAGACACTTGATAAGTTCGAGACCCACGATTTCACTCCAGTCATCCTTGACAGCAAGGCTTTCCGCTATGTATATGTCGAGTGTGCAGGAGAGGTCGAGAAACTGGACATCTATGCATTCTACGAGTATCTTGAGCAGGATTTGGAACAGAGCGGAGCATTTGAATGCTCGGATTCCGAGTTGAACAGGATATGGGAGGTGGGAGCTTACACCATGGACTTGACTACCCGTGAGTTCATGATGGACGGTATCAAGCGCGACAGGTGGACTTGGTCGGGCGATGCCATACAGTCTTATCTGATGAACTATTATCTCCGTTTTGATTCGGAGTGTGTCAAGCGCACTATACGCCAGTTGCGCGGAAAAGACCCTGTTACAGCCCATGTCAACACGATTATGGACTATACTTTCTACTGGTTCAAGTCGGTGCTCGATTACTATGAATATACAGCCGATGTGGATTTCGTGCGTGAGATGTGGCCCCGCATGAAGACACTTATGGATTATGTCCTTGGCAGGCTTGATGATGAAGGACTGGCAGAAGGACAGCCTGATGACTGGATTTTCGTGGATTGGGTAGATTTCCCTATGCACAAGCGCGGTGTGATGTCTTTTGAACAGATACTTCTTGCCAAGGCTCTGGAGACAATGAAAGTGTGTGCAGAGTTGCTTGGTGATGAGGATGCAGGGAAATATGCTACATTATATAACGATGTACGCAAGAAAACCGACGGGCATTTCTGGGATGACGACAGAAAGGCTTACCTCCATAGTATAGAGGACGGTCAGCTGAACGAGATGGTGACAAAGTTCCCGAACATGTTTGCCATACTCTTCGGATATGCTGACGTGCAGCGTTGTAAGGATATTATGGAGCATGTGATGCTCAATCCTGACGTAGAGGCGATAACGACCCCTTATATGCGCTTTTATGAGCTGGAGGCATTGTGTCAGATGGGAATGTATGATTATGTCATGGGAGAGATGAAATCCTATTGGGGTGGTATGCTGAAGGAAGGCGCTACATCATTCTGGGAAAAATATGTCCCGACGGAGAAGGGCACACAGCATCTTCAGATGTATGGGCGTCCTTACGGCAAGAGCCTCTGCCATGCGTGGGGAGCGTCACCTGTCTATCTCCTCGGCAAATATTATCTTGGCATAAAGCCAGTCAAGCCGGGATATAAGGAATGGGAGTGTCGTCCGCATCTTGGCGGACTGGAGTGGATGAAGGGACGTGTGCCGACACCATTCGGTCCTATCTATGTGGAGATGAATCAGAAAGAGGTTATTGTACAGAGCCCTGTCACAGGAGGAAAACTTTACGTCGGTGACAAGTGCGTGGACATAAATACAACAGAGAAGATAAGAATTGGACTTTCCTAAGGAATTTATAGAATATACATCCCGTCTTTTCGGCGAGGAACGCTGGCAGAAGTTTCTTGACTCGTTTGGTCAGGAGACTCCTGTCAGTGTGCGTTATAATCCTTTCAAGCCTGTGTCGGATATGTTTGACGGGGAGAGAGTACCATGGTGTAAGGATGCTTATTGGCTGAAGGATCGTCCGAAATTCACGCTTGACCCGTTGCTTCATGCCGGTGCTTATTATGTGCAGGAGGCTGGTTCGATGTTTCTTGACCAAGTGTTGCGACAGTATGTCTCTACACCAGTGTGTATGCTTGACCTCTGTGCTGCCCCGGGAGGAAAATCTACTTTGGCGCGTGCAGCACTTTCTGAGGGCTCGTTGCTTATAAGTAATGAGCCAGATCGTCGCCGTGCCAACATTCTCATGGAGAATATGCAGAAGCAGGGACACCGTGATGTCTATGTCACGAATAACTATGCTAAGGACTTTCGGGCTTCAAAGATAATGCTGGATGTCATATTAACCGATGTCCCGTGTTCTGGGGAAGGAATGTTCCGTCGTGATGAGGGAGCTATAAAGGAATGGAGTGTGCAGAATGTACGTAAGTGTGCTGAACTTCAGCGTAGTATAGTCGAGGAAATATGGCATTGTCTGCGTCCGGGCGGATTGCTTATTTACAGTACCTGTACATTCAATCTTCAGGAGGACGAGGAAAATGTCCGATGGATAATAGAAGAGCTTGGAGCGGACATTCTCCCAGTAGAGACACGTCAGGAATGGGGCATAACGGGCTCACTCCTTGATGGCTTTGAGGTTCCTGTGTACCGTTTCATCCCGGGCATCACACGCAGTGAGGGACTTTTTATGTGTGTGTTGCGTAAACATGGAGAGTCACAGATCTGTCATAGACCTGTGGAGAAACAACTGAAGCGTCTTCGTATTCTTTACGATGGAGCTCCTAAGGGTGAACGGAAAGGCAAGGATATCATTCCGTCTCATGCTGAGGCTTTGCTTGCACCGTTACATATCGGTGGAATGGACAATGCTTATCCTTGTGTAGGATTGTCACTTGAAGATGCATTGAGGTATCTCCATCGTGAAGCAATCATATTGCCGGACGATACGCCCAAAGGCTATGTCGCTGTGACTTATAATGGGCTAAGACTGGGATTCGTAAAGAATCTCGGTAATCGTGCAAACAATCTTTACCCAAAGGAATGGGCGATACGCAACCTCAATTGACAGGAGTTTGTTTCAAACATTATATGTTTGCTTTGTTGCTTAAATAACTCCTTCCAACTTCAATAATGTTCGTTTTGCATCCAGTCCGCCACCGTATCCTGTCAGTGAATGGTCGCTGCCGATGACGCGATGGCAGGGAGCGAAGATGGACATTGAGTTTGCACCATTTGCATTAGCTACAGCACGGACAGCCTTGGGCATCCCGATGCGTCGTGCCATCTCACCGTAGGAAACAGTCTTGCCGAATGGAATTTTCAGTAATTCATTCCAGACTGTTTTCTGAAAGTCTGTGCCGACGAACAGCAATGGTATATCAAATATCTTGCGCTGTCTGGCAAAGAACTCGTCAAGCTGCTTAATGGCTTTGTCTATCACTTCCGATGTCCCTTCCTCAAACTCGGCATTAAGCATCCTTTTCAGTCGTCTGTCTATATGGTCGCGGTGTTGCTCTATTTGCCAGTCGCATAGGCATAGTTTATCGCCGTATGAACCGAGCATCAACATTCCGCATGGTGATTCATAATGTCTTATTTTGATAATGTTTTTCTTTTTCATGATCTTTTATATTTATGCGCATAGAATGCAAGACCTTCTTTTAAGCGTTCTCCAAAAACAGTTTTTAGGCTTCAGTCATTTCAAAATAAGTAAGTCAACAAAATTAAACCCGAATCGTCCATTAGACCGACATAAGGTAATATTCTGTTATAGTTATACGGTCTTTTCATCCGTTTCGTTTTTCTCTTCGCTGTCTTGCTTCCCATTCCGTCTCGACATAGCCCGCTATGCCTTCGCCGAAATGGTTGCAATACAACAAAGATAAAAACGAAACGAAATGAAATCTAATGGCCGATTTGGGTTAAACGATACTATCCATGATAAAGTACGTATTTAAATCTTGTATGTATAAATCTTGTTCTTTTCGGCTGTTTCCGCCCTGTCACTCAGTCACATAGCCCGCTATGCTCCTTCGTTCCAAGACTAAAACATCTCAAAAACAACTACACTTTATACTATACATTAATTTTGTTGACTTACTTAATAGTTATAGCTGCAATTGGAAATCAACAACATCCAACCAGCGGTTGAATTTCATGCCAACTTGATAGAAATGCGATACCTGCAGAAATCCAAGTCGCTGGTGCAGCATGATACTTTTTTCATTGCCGTCTGTAATACACGCTATCAATACGTGTACATCTGCTTTTCTGCACTCTGCAATTAAATGTCTCATTAGGTTTTCACCGATACCTCTGCCGTGGGCTGTTACATCTACATAGACAGTAGTTTCCAAAGTATGCCTGTATGCTGTCCGTGCTTTCCATTTGTGTGCGTAGCAATATCCCAACACCTTCCCGTTCTCTTCATATACCAAATACGGATATTGGGAAGATATTTCTTCTATACGTCGACACATTTCATGTAGTAACACAGGTTCTGTTTCAAAAGTGGCAACACTGTTTTGTACGTATTCGTTATAAATGTCAGCGATAGCTTTTGCATCTTGTATTGTAATCTTTCGTATCATATCTTGAATAGCCATTAACGGCTTTTATTCATATTTCTCTTTGTCTGTTTTGCTTTTTGTGGTGCGTAATCTTTCATTTCTTTTATGGCTCCACCTGCTACTGCCCATAGATACAGGCTGGCAACGCTACAATAGGGAGAAAACCTTCGTCTGTACTTTTCAAATAGTGTATGATCTATCTTACGGTGGTGATACACCATCCGCAAGCCTCTATGGATAGCGAGGTCTCCAAAGCTAAAGATATTCGGGCGTTGCATAGAAAAAAGCATCAGCATTTCCGCACTCCAAACACCAATCCCATCCAATCCTGAAAGTTTACGGCAAACGTCTTCGTCCTCGATATCATGCAGTGCTTCTATATCAAACTCGCCATCAAGTATCTTGCGTGCGACATTTTGTATATATCCTGCTTTTCTGAATGTAATCCCGAATCCTTGTAAATCTTCAATCGAGAGTTTGCTTATCGTTGAAGGAGATACTTCCCCAAGTTCGGCTGTTATCCTTTTCCAGATCGTTTCATGTGCTTTCGTCGAAATCTGTTGCCCGACAATCGAGTGGACGAGTGCAACAAAAAGGTCGGGTATCACCCGTCTTTTCACCATTCCTATCTTATCTATCACCTCGGCAAGCCTTTTGTCTTTGTTTTTCAGATATGAGATTTCTTTTTCTCCATACAAGAAGTACTGTTCCATATATGTTATAAACCTGATTTCCTGTGCGAAAAGAAAAACAACATTTTCTACTCTTGAAACTAATATTGTTTTTAGAGAGGAAAATGTTGTTATATGATTTAGATAATGTGTTTTTAGTGTTTCTGTGGATCTTCCACATTAGCTTCTGCCTCTATGACATTGATGACGTAGTCTCCGATTTTCTCACATTCACCAATGAAGTCATTATAGAATGTGCCGAGATGGTAACTGTATTTGCCAGAGTTGACGGCTTCGACATTTGCAGTGCGACACTCGTTACGGAGAGTGTTGATTCTTTCCTCAATGTGTCTGCTTCTTGACATATCCAGTCTTATATGCTCAGGGCCTGTGAGTATACCATACATCTCCCCGAGAGCCATATCGGTGAGGTCAAGCATTTGTGTGATTTTTGACATCTGTGACTCAGTAAAGTCTGTGTCGCTATATTTATGCTTGCGTCTGATGGCACGTCCGAGATGGTACATGGAGTCTCCGATACTTTCAAGTTCGTCAACCTCGCGAAGCATCTGCACTATGTGGTTCTTGGAATAAGCAGAGAGTCTGCCTTCGCTAACCTTACGGAGATATTCAGCAATCTCGACCTCCATATTGTCAGTAATCTGTTCATAATGCTCTATGCGCTTGAATTCTTTCTGGAATGCCTCTTCATTTGCCGCTGCGAAAGCGTTGCGGACCATGCCAAGCATCATGTGGCATCTTTCTGCCATGACACCTATCTCGTTACGTGCTTGCCAGATAGAGAGCTCGGAAGTTGAGAGCAGACCGCCTGATATATATCGTAGACCAGGCTCTTTTGTCTCGTTGTTCTTATCGGGAAGGGCATAGCATACGAACTTCTCTATCTGCTTGACAAAGCCGATGAGGAGCAGCGTATTGAATATATTGAATGTTGTATGGAATGCTGACAGCTGTATGAGCTCATCTGTACCATAATGCATGACATGTGCTACAATCCAGCGAATCATGTCGCAGAAAGGATAAAAGATTATGAGTACGACAACGACACCAAAGACATTGAAAAACATGTGGGCAAGGGCCGCACGACGGGCTTGTATGCCGGCAGTGAGTGACGCCATTACGGCGGTGATGGTTGTGCCGATATTCTGTCCCATAGCAAGAGCCGCTGCCAGTTCAAGACTGAATCCTGGGATGTGCATATCAAAGAGCATCAATGTGATGGCCATAGTTGCCGCAGAGGCCTGCACGAGCATTGTCACGAGTGCTCCGACAAGTACAAAGAGCAGTACCGTAAAGAATCCTCCATCGGCAAGCCCTGCAAGCATAGTGGCGACAAGTCCTCCGATGTTGAGGTCTGTTGCGGACTGTTGCAGGAATGACAGTCCCATGAACAGGAATGCGAAACCGAAGATGAATTCTCCTATGCTTTTTCTTTTCTCATTGCCGCTGAAGAATAGTGGAATGCCTATCGCTACAAGTGGGAGGGCAAGGGCCGCGATATTCACTTTGAAACCGATGAGGGATATAATCCAGGCTGTAACGGTTGTGCCGACATTCGCACCCATGATTACTCCGATGGATTGGCTTAGCGTCATGAGTCCGGCATTGACAAAGCTGACGACCATGACTGTTGTCGCACTTGAAGACTGTATGAGTGCTGTGACAAGGATTCCGGTCAGTACGCCCATGACTCTATTCTTTGTCATTGCGGCGAGAATGGAACGAAGGCGGTCACCAGCAAATTTCTCGAGACCTTCACTCATGGTCTTCATTCCAAACAGGAACAGACCGAGTGAGCCTATCAGTGATAGTAGGTTAAGTAATGTTTCCATGTATAAGGTATTTTACTGTATGGATTGTCTGCGAGGCGTGCCTCCCATTAATGTTCTTGACTATATGGGAATGTGCCTAATATCATCCTCTTCTTCTTTTTTGGGGTAGATAACTGTGATAGTATATTCCTGATCTGCACTGGAAAATATTTGTCTTTATTTGGCAGTGTATCCACTTTGCTTGGATATTGTTGTTGATGGTGTGGAATAAATAATAAAAGGTGTGCCAAGTAGTTATACCTGGTACACCTTTTATTTATATTATTATGCGGTAATTATTACTCACCTTTGATAGCTGCAACTCCTGGGAGCACCTTGCCCTCGATAGCCTCGAGAAGTGCACCGCCACCAGTGGAAATGTAAGATACCTTGTCTGCAAGACCGAACTTGTTGACGCAAGCAACAGAGTCACCGCCGCCGATAAGCGAGAATGCACCTTCTGCTGTTGCCTCTGCTATAGCATTGCCGATAGCACGGGAACCGTCGCAGAAATTGTCAAACTCGAAGACTCCGGCAGGACCGTTCCACAGAATAGTCTTGCAGCCCTTGATTGCGTCAGCAAACTTCTTCTGTGCTTCAGGACCGGCATCCATACCTTCCAGATCAGCAGGGATTGCATCTACTGGACATACAGTGCGGTTTGCATCATTAGAGAAAGCATCTCCTGTTACGCAGTCTGGGGCGAGCACAAGCTCCACACCATTCTTCTTTGCAAGTTCCTCAACACCGAGAGCAACGTCCAGCTTGTCCATCTCAACGATAGATTTGCCAATCTCGCCACCGTGTGCCTTAGAGAAAGTATATGTCATGCCGCCACAGAGGATAATCTTGTCGACCTTGCCAAGAAGATTCTCGATGATACCGATCTTAGATGATACCTTAGAACCGCCCATAATGGCGATGAATGGGCGCTTGATGTTGCCAAGGACATTGTCTACAGCCTGAACCTCTTTCTCCATGAGGAGACCGAGCATCTTGTTGTCTGCATCAAAGTAGTCGGCAATGACAGCTGTTGATGCGTGTCTGCGGTGTGCTGTACCGAAAGCATCCATTACATAGCAGTCTGCGTAAGAAGCGAGCTTCTTTGCGAAATCCTTCTGCTTTGCCTTCATTTCTTCCTTTGCAGCCTTGTATGCTGGGTCTTCTTTATCTATGCCGACTGGCTTGCCTTCTTCCTCTGGGTAGTAGCGGAGATTCTCGAGCAGGAGCACCTCGCCCTGCTTGAGGGCTGCAGCTTCTGCCTCTGCATTGGCACAGTCCTTTGCAAACTTTACAGGAGTTCCGAGAGCAGCAGATACTGCATCGACAATCTGGCTGAGTGAAAGCTCAGGCTTCACCTTTCCCTTTGGCTTGCCCATATGTGACATGATGATAAGTGAACCGCCCTTCTCAAGGATGAGCTTGAGAGTAGGGAGTGCTCCCTTTATACGTGTGTCGTCTGTGATTTTGCCATCCTGAAGAGGCACGTTGAAATCAACGCGTACAATGGCCTTCTTGCCATTGAAATCATACTGGTTAATTGTCATGATGATAAATACTTAATTATGTTTATACTTTTATCGTCTTCTTATCGGGTTTTGCTTTGCAAAATTACAATTTTATTTTGTATGTAAAGACTTTCCGACATTGTTTTTTCACCTAAACTTTATGAAATTGATATATATTATTGTGTACAGTTATTATTGTCAGTTCTTATGTGATGATGTTATCCTTGGTCTGTATCAACTCCAACTCCGAATAAGGCGAAGTCGCCTTTCAGCGGGTCCTCAGGGAATATATCCCGAAGCCTGTTGCTGAGTTTCATGGCATTGGACATTGATGTCGACTTTGATTTCAATAGACCGAGACGCATGGCTTCCTGCACGACATGTGTGTCCATTGGGATAATCAGAGTTCTCTTGTCTATGATATCGTTCCATAGACCGAGGTCTACAGGAGAGTTGTCCCTTACCATCCATCGTAGAAACATACAGATGCGTTTGCAGCTTGACGTGGTGTCTTTAGGTATCACACCTGTAGAACCGTGTTCTCTGAACCATGTCGTTATGGCTTCAATGGCTTTGATGGTCGTTGTCTTATTTGTCGGCTCGTTTGCAGCTCTTGGTGTTTGGTTTAATGCCTTTTGGCAAATTGAAATATCATTATGGACATAAGCCTTGATATAGTCTTTTATTGTACCATGCATCTGTACCATTTCTGCAAGCGCATTCAGGAAATTGTTGAATGTCTGACATGTATACAAGCGGTAGAAACATTCCGGTGTAGCCGGTACAGTCCGTTCGTATATATGTCTTGTCAACCATTTGCTGACATCTCCGTCTGCATCGTTCGTTATGGAGTCAAGCAACATCTGTATTTTAGGAAGGAACTGTTTCCTTGAGCCGTAACTCAATGCTGAGGCGATAAATGCAAGGAGTTCCTTGTTGGTATCTCCTTCAATCTGGTGCATGAACCAGCTGGGATCGCCGACAAGGAACTCTTTGTTCTCATATTGAAAAGCCAAAGACTTAAGATGAAGGTTCAACTCAGTTTCTGTTGGCATTTCTTTCATGGATTTCATTCTTGTTTTACTGTGTTGGTGATTACAGGATAGACTTGACTGTCTCAAGCATTCCCTTGGACTGGATGTCGTTCAGGAAGCCTGTAACCATGTCTGTAAGACCAGGGATAGTGTTGAGATCTCCGTGCTCGCCCCAGATCCAGTCTGCTGCGAGAACGCCCTCTGCAACCTTACGTGTGTCGTTTGTTGCCCAGAGCTCTGTGAGAAGATCCATAATCTTCTGGTCATCATTAGGCTGAATAGGAGCACCGTCTGCGCGTGTGCCGCCCTTGTAGTAAGTGATGATGGCTGCAAGACCGAGTACAAGACCCTTTGGCAGTTCACCCTTGCGCTCGAGATAAACCTTGATTCCCGGAAGGTCACGTGCCTGGAACTTAGGGAAGGAGTTGAGCATGATGGATGTAACCTGATGGTCTACGTATGGATTGTCGAAGCGCTCGAGTACATCGGCTGCAAACTGCTGAAGCTCATCCATAGGGAGGTTGAGGGTCTGCATCAGCTCGTCATACTGTACCTTCTTGATGTATGGGCCGACAACTTCGTGATGGAGTGCGTCACGTACGATGTTTATGCCTGAGAGGTATGCTACAGGAGAGAGAACAGTGTGAGGGCCATTGAGGAGAGTAACCTTACGCTCGTGGTAAGGAGCCTCAGACTCTGCGATGAGCACATGGAGACCAGCCTGGTCAGCAGGGAACTCTGCACGAAGCTCCTCGCATGTCATGTTCTCCGCCTTCTCGATAACCCAGAGGTGGAAAATCTCAGCCTGTACGACGAGGTTGTCCTTGTATCCGATCTTGTTCTGAATCTCTACGATATCTTTGCGTGGGAATCCTGGCACGATACGGTCAACGAGAGTTGCACATACATAGTTGTATTTCTCAAACCACTCCTTGAATCCTTCGTAGTCAGCGCCGAAGTCCTCTTTCCACAGCTCGATGTACTTGCGGATGCAGTCCTTAAGGTGATGGCCGTTGAGGAAGATAAGCTCACAAGGCATGATGATAAGTCCCTTTGTAGGATCTCCCTGGAATGTCTGGTAGCGACGATAGAGGAGCTGCACGAGTTTGCCAGGGTAGGATGATGCCGGTGCGTCAGAGAGCTTACATGCAGGGTCAAAGGCGATACCAGCCTCTGTTGTGTTGGAGATTACGAAACGAATCTCAGGCTGCTCTGCGAGTGCCATGTAAGCCCAGTTCTGAGCGTAAGGGTCGATGCCGCGTGAGATGACGTCGATGCGGTCGAGCTGGTTGACAGGCTCACCGTTCTGGCGTCCCTGAAGATTGACATGGTAGAGACAGTCCTGACCATTGAGCCACTGGACCATACCGCGGTCGATAGGCTGAACGACAACTACAGAACCGTTGAAGTTTGTCTTGGCGTTCATGTTCCAAACGATCCAGTCTACGAATGCGCGAAGGAAGTTGCCTTCACCGAACTGGATAATCTTCTCAGGAGCAACACTCTTAGGTGCTGTCTGCTTGTTAAGTGATTTAAGCTGTGACATAAATATATGTAAAATTGTTAATTGATAAATGCTTTTCGTAGGCTTTTATTTCCTGCAAAGTTAATAAAAAAGATTAACAAACTAAAAAATGGCAAATACAAATATACTTGATTTATGATAATTTAACGCAAGATGATGCATTGGCAACTATTCGCAAAATATATTTTCATTCAATGAAAAATCCCACCTGCCGTATGACAGGTGGGATAGGATGTTTTTATAGGTATGTTGTTATACTCCATTTGCCGTGGAATGGCGGCATGGCATATAACAGGGGAAAGCTTGATTACTTGCCCTCCATCTGTGCCTTGAGCTGTGCGAGAGCGTCAAGGTCACCGAGAGTTGTAGAAGCTGCCACGTTGTTGATGGCAACGCTCTCCTCCTTCTTTGCGCGTGGAGCGCGTGGAGCACGCTTCTTAGGCTCCTCTGCACCCTCCTCGAATGTACGTGAGTGGCTGAGGATGATACGCTTAGACTCCTTGACGAACTCGATAACCTTGAATTCGAGCTCTTCGCCCTTCTGTGCCTGAGTTCCGTCCTGCTTCTGGAGATGCTTAGGAGTAGCGAAGCCTTCACCGCCCTCGTTGAGAGTGATGACAGCGCCCTTGTCCATCATTTCAGTGATCTTGCCCTGATGAACGCTTCCAGGAGTGTAGATTGTCTCGTATGTATCCCAAGGGTTGTCCTCAAGCTGCTTGTGGCCGAGAGACAGACGACGGTTCTCCTTGTCTATCTCGAGAACTACAACCTCGATAGGCTCGCCTACCTTTGTGAACTCAGATGGGTGCTTAACCTTCTTTGTCCAAGAGAGGTCTGAGATGTGGATAAGTCCGTCAACACCTTCCTCGAGCTCAACGAAGATGCCGAAGTTAGTGAAGTTGCGAACCTTAGCTGTGTGCTTAGAGCCTTCTGGATACTTTGTTGTGATAGCCTCCCATGGGTCTTCCTTGAGCTGCTTTGTGCCGAGAGACATCTTGCGCTCGTTGCGGTCGAGTGTGAGGATGACTGCCTCTACCTCGTCGCCGACCTTCATGAAGTCCTGAGCTGAGCGGAGGTGCTGGCTCCAAGACATCTCTGAAACGTGGATAAGTCCCTCTACGCCAGGAGCGATCTCAACGAATGCGCCGTAGTCAGCGAGAACGACAACCTTACCCTTAACGTGGTCACCAACCTTGAGGTTCTCGTCGAGAGCGTCCCATGGATGTGGTGTGAGCTGCTTGAGACCGAGAGCGATACGCTTCTTCTCGTTGTCGAAGTCGATGATAACGACGTTGATCTTCTGGTCAAGCTCTACAACCTCGTGTGGGTTGCTTACGCGGCCCCAAGAGAGGTCTGTGATATGGATGAGTCCGTCTACACCGCCGAGGTCCACGAATACACCATAAGATGTGATGTTCTTGACAGTACCCTCGAGCACCTGACCCTTCTCGAGCTTGGAGATGATCTCCTGCTTCTGCTGCTCGAGCTCTGCCTCGATGAGAGCCTTGTGTGAAACGACAACATTCTTGAATTCCTGATTGATCTTGATGACCTTGAACTCCATTGTCTTGCCGACGAATACATCGTAGTCGCGGATAGGATTAACGTCGATCTGTGAACCTGGGAGGAATGCCTCGATGCCGAATACATCGACAATCATACCGCCCTTAGTGCGGCACTTGACATAACCGTTGACAACCTCCTCAGACTCGAGAGCTGCATTGACGCGGTCCCAAGACTTTGTGAGACGTGCCTTCTTGTGTGAAAGGATAAGCTGTCCCTTCTTGTCTTCCTGATTCTCAACGTATACCTCTACGGTATCGCCTACTTTCAGGTCTGGGTTGTAACGGAACTCGGAAGCCGGGATGATACCGTCGCTCTTGTAGCCGATGTTCACGATAACCTCTTTCTTGTCTGCAGAGATTACTGTTCCCTCTACAACCTGATGCTCAGAGACTTTGTTCAGAGTCTCGTCATAAGCCTTAGCAAGGTCTTCCTTGCTTACTTCTACACTGCTGCCGTTCTCGAACTCGTCCCAGTTGAAGTCGTCGAGTGGCTGCACATTTTTAAAGTTAGACATGTTAATTGAAAATATAAATTAAATGGTTAAAAATCGGGACTTTTGCTCCTGCCTCTTCGGCGGTCTCCGCTTCTGGAGCGGGCACAGTATCCCCTATCAGTGTGCAAAGGTACAAAGAAAATCCGACATAAGCAAGTGTTTTTGCAATAAATTGCTGTTTTCCTTGCATTTATGTCGGATTTTATCTTGGTTTATGTCTGTTTCAATCCATATCCATGCCAGTGGTGGTCTGTTTATGCCGGTTTTGTCTCACAACTGTAAAACCGTATAACCTCATAACCGCCCAACCGTATAACCGCTCTAATCAGTATGATTCTTCCGTCTCTATCTCCTCGTGTGTTATCTCTTTGCTGTCCATCTTGCGCCACGCATAGATGATGTATGCGAGGACAAACGGCACGAGAAGGCTCACGACGGCCATTGTCCGCAGTGTGAACTCGCTGCTGCAACTGTTGGCTATGGTCAGCGAGCTCTGTATGTCTGCTGTGGAAGGATAGTATGCCGTATCGTTCCATCCTGCGGAGAGGAGAAGGGCGAGCACGGCGAGCACGGTGCCTATGCCGGCAGGCCATATCCCGTGAATATAGCTGTTGCTGATGATTGTGCGGCCTATGCCGTAGAGCACGAGTGCCACACCGATGACGAGCATTATGGCGAGATACCACATTTCCGTGAGATTGTGCAGGTATTTCATCGGTTCCATGAAGACCGTATTGCTTACAGGGTCGACAGCATATCCGTCTTTCAGCAGTACATGTATGAGGAAAGCGACAAACAGCACGACAAACAGGGCGGAAGTCCCGACGAGCCTTACGCTGGCACGGCATCGTATATCCTCGTCAGAGATGTTGTTCATGAGATAAAGCAGCCCGAGGCTCTGTGCAAGCAGTGCCACTGCCGCGCCGAGCACAAGATTCCAGATGTCGAGGAGAGCGTCGAGTCCATGGCTGGCGTTTGCCCACGAACTGATGACAGGGGAGAAGTCGCTGATGATGTTGTTCTTCTCCACGATGAAGTTTGAACCGTTGAAGAATGTCGCCACAGCGCCTCCGATGAGTAGCGGACCGACTATGCCGTTGATTACGAGGCATGTCTGGAAAGTCCGTGCACCGAGGAAGTTGCCGAGCTTGTTCTGGAACTCATAGCTCACGGCCTGTACCACAAACGTGAAGAGGATAATCATCCACAGCCAGTATGCGCCGCCGAAACTGGTGCTGTAGAAGAGCGGGAAAGAGGCGAAAAACGCGCCGCCGAAGACGACAAGTGTAGTGAATGTGAACTCCCATTTGCGTCCTGTGGAGTTGAGTATCAGACGTCTCTCCCTCTCGTTGCGTCCGATGGAGAACAGCAGGGCGTTGGCACCTTGTACGAACATGAGGAACACGAGCAGTGCACCGAGCAGTGACACGATGAACCACCAGTAGTGTTGTAAGAAGCTGTATGTCATAGTTCTGGCCCTTTCTTTATTTGTTTCAGCATAATGTTTACCTCTACCGCCAGCAGGGTAGTGAACAGTGCGAGGAAGATGAAGAACGTCAGCATGACGCTTCCGCTTCCCACGGCGCTGACACCTGTCCATGTAGGCAGCATATCCTGTATGGTCCATGGCTGTCTGCCCAGTTCGGCGACTATCCATCCTGCCTCGCTCGCTATATAGCCGAGCGGCAAAAGCATCACTGCACCCCACAGCAGCCAGCGGTGTTGCTGGAGAGTCTTGCGGTATGCGAGGAACAGTGTCACGGCAAAGAACAGCAGGAACAGTGTGCCGAGGCCTACCATCACACGGAAGGCGTAGAAGCATACGGGGATGAACGGCACGAGCTGTGCGCGGTCCTTTACAAATCCGTAGCCGAAATACGGCATGTTGTCTTTCAGCGACTTGCGCAGAGTCTCCGCTCTCTGGCCGCCGTCAGTGCCTTTTGCCATGAGAGTCCTGTATTCTTTCAGGGCGGCTATTGCCTGTCTGCCGAGTTCCATCTTCTGTTCAGCACTGAGGGCTGTCGTCCCGTCGGGCAGGGCATATCCGCCGTCCAGTATGTCATTGACTCCCGGGACGTATCCGTCGATATTGTGGGTGGCGAGCAGCGACAGCATATTGGGTACGGAAATCTTCATGTCAGGTTCACCGCCCTTCGCATAGTCGGGTTGTGTGAAAGGGTCTATGAGTGCCACAACAGTAAGCGGTTGCGATGTTCCGCCGTCATAGAGAGCTTCCATGGCCGCAAGTTTCATGGGCTGTACCTGCGAGACGAGGTATGCCGAGGTGTCTCCTGTATGTATGGCAAGCGCCGTCGCGACAAGTCCTACGGCAGAGGAAATCTTTATGCTGGAGACGGCAAGCCTCTCATGACGCTTCCTCAGCAGATACCATCCGCTCACGGCAGTGACGAACAGTGCGCCGATAATCCATGAGGAGGTGACGGTATGCATGAACTTGTCTACTCCTACAGGCGACAGTGCGACGCTGAGGAATGAGGTCATCTCGTTGCGCATCGTGTCGGGATTGAACTCGCAGCCTGTAGGATACTGCATCCAGGCGTTGGCGACGAGTATCCACCATGCGGAGATTGTCGCTCCGAGTCCTGTGAGCCATGTCGAGGCAAGGTGGAAGCCGCGGCTTACTTTGGTCCATCCGAAGAACATCACCGCCACGAAAGTGCTCTCCATGAAGAAGGCAACGATGCCCTCAATGGCAAGCGGCGCGCCGAAGATGTCTCCTACAAACCATGAGTAGTTGCTCCAGTTGGTGCCGAACTGGAACTCGAGGATGATGCCTGTCGCCACACCTATGGCGAAGTTGACGCCGAAAAGACGTTGCCAGAACTTTGCGGTCTCTTTCCAGAACGCTTCTTTCTTGATGTAGTAGATTGTCTCCGCTATGCCCATGATGACTGCGAGACCGAGGGTCAGCGGTACAAACAGCCAGTGGTAGATGGCGGTGAGCGCGAATTGCGCCCGTGCCCAGTCTACGGCGGCGAGGTCGATGTTTGTCAATGTGTATGGTTTTTGGTTTTAGGTTTTTGGTTTTAGGTTTTCAGTTGTGCGGTTATACGGATTTTGGTTTTTAGGTTTTAGGTTCTGTTTTTTTGTGTTTTTAGTTGGGGCTTAGGGGAAAGCAATTACCGTAAAACCGTCCAACCGTCTAACCGCAAAACCGCATTTCTATCCGCCCTTCAGCATCTCCGTCGCCACGAAATCGGCTTCCTTTCCTTCCTGTGAATGTTCCTTGATGAAGTTCGGGAAGAAGAGCCATTTCAGTATGGCGAAGATGATAACGAGCTTTACGGCGATAAGCATCCACAATGTCCTGCCGACGGTCATCTGCCTGAATCCGTCGGCGTAGAGCGACCATATCCTGTATATGAAGTTACGGCTTTTCATAGAATATCATGGTTCTTGTGTTGCAAATTTATGGAAAATAATCGGTTCTTGCAAGAAAAAATGCAAGAAAAACTGTCTATCAGGTATTTTGAAAGGCAGGGGAGGGTGACATGTAGAGTGCGTAGAGGCAGCTCTCGAGATGTTTGTGTATGATGATAAGTAAAAACAGAAGGTGACCTTTTGTCATGTCAAGGGTCACCTTTCGTTGGATAAAAGGTCACCCTTGACAAGGTGAAAGGTCACCTTTTGAGGCACAGATTTTTATCTTTGTAGAGGTCATTATGATGGCAACGGAAATCTGGCAGTGACGAGTGGTTTTACAAAATCAGAGCCTATATATAATAATGTGTATGTAGTCTGATAGTGCAAAGTAAAGTAAGTGAATAAAATTAATGTATGATATAAAGCGCAGTTATTTTTGAGATGTTTTTGTTTCGGAACGAAGGAGCATAGCGGGCTATATGACTGAGTGACAAGACGGAAACAGCCCAAAAGAACCAACTTTATACATACAAGATTTTGACTTTTACTTTATTACAGATAGTATCGTTTGATTTTGTTTGCTTACTTATGAATAAAATTTCGTTTTCATGCGAAACGGCATGGATATTTTCATGATTATGCAGGAAAATCGTGTGGCGGATTGTCTTTTTTCTTTGATTGTCATCCTCTTTTATGTGTTATTCAAGATGCAAGATTTGTAATGGCAGTCGATAAATATGTATGGGTTTCAGACGGGAAATACTGATGCGTAGATTTAGGCGTTTATGGTAATATGCCCGTAATCAGCATGATATTGCGATATTTCTCTAAGACAAAGTGAAGTGATGAAATATGAAAAACATGTCTGTTATTTGCCGTTTCGGAAGAAATGTTGTAATTTTGCATCCGACAAACGACAGACACACAATCATGAAGACAATCAAGGAACTTTACCGTATAGGGCTTGGCCCTTCAAGCAGTCATACCATGGGGCCGCACAAGGCGGCAGGGATATTCGCCTCGCGCCATCCCGATGCCTCGCGTACCGAGGTGACTCTCTATGGCAGTCTTGCCGCTACGGGCAGAGGACACTTGACCGACAGGGCTATAGAGGATGTCCTGCCCGGGATAAAGATAGTCTGGGAACCGCGGATTTTCCCTCCTTTCCATCCTAACGGCATGGAGTTCCGTGCGTATTCCGAAGACGGCAGCCTTACGGACACGTGGCGTGTATACAGTGTAGGCGGCGGAGAACTGAAGGAGGAGGATGCTCGGCATATTGACACACGTGAGGTCTACGACAAGAATACCATGACTGAGATACTCAAATACTGTGAGTGGTCGGGCAAAGGCTACTGGGAGTATGTCGAGGAGAGTGAGGGGAAAGACATCTGGGACTATCTCCGCGAGGTGTGGCGTGTCATGAAGGCTGCTGTCGAGCGGGGCATAGATGCCGAGGGAGTGCTACCCGGTCCGTTGCATCTCAGGAGGAAAGCTCCGCAGTATTACATCAAGGCCACAGGCTACCGCGACAGCCTGAAATCCCGCGGACTGGTATTTGCATACGCCCTTGCCGTCAGTGAGGAGAACGCCTCGGGCAGTCAGATTGTCACAGCTCCCACATGCGGCTCTTGCGGAGTGTTGCCCGGCGTGCTCTATCATCTGTGGAAGAGCAAGGGCTTCAGTGAGGCGCGCATACTCCGTGCCCTTGCCACGGCAGGACTTTTCGGCAATGTCGTGAAGCACAACGCCTCCATCAGCGGTGCCGAGGTAGGCTGTCAGGGTGAGGTAGGAGTGGCGTGTGCCATGGCTTCCGCCGCCGTCAGCCAGCTCTTCGGCGGTTCTCCTGCACAGATAGAGTATTCTGCGGAGATGGGACTGGAGCATCATCTCGGCATGACCTGTGACCCTGTCTGCGGTCTGGTGCAGATACCTTGCATAGAGCGCAACGCCTTTGCCGCGGCGAGAGCCCTTGACTCCAATGTCTTCTCGGCATTCTCCGACGGCACGCACAGGGTGTCTTTCGACAAGGTAGTGGACGTGATGAAGCAGACTGGGCATGACTTGCCGTCGCTTTACAAGGAGACGGCGGAGGGCGGTCTTGCCAAGGATTTCCGTCAGATGTAAGGGCTTTTCACGCTTCTTCACAGGGCGAAATGCCTTTTAATCCTTCGGCAATGTCCTGCCTCGCCGCCTGTTACATGGAAAATGTCACGGTTTTGCCTCTTTCTGTAGCCTGATGAGTGATTTATGTTAAGAGATGGGCATCATTTGTGATATTTTTCATGAAAATATTTGCATTGATACCGAAAATGTATGTACATTTGCACCGAGAAAAAAAATAAAAGGATAACAAACAATGTCGGCGTGAGCCGAGAAATAATAGGTATTAACATTTAGGATAACAATTTAAATTATTACGACTATGACAACATTTATGGTAGCAACATTTGCAGTCTATGCAGTTGCAATTTTCAACATCTACAAAGTAGTGAAGACAATCAACGGTATGCACAGGAACTGATTCCTGGCAGCCAAGTGTTTAATGTAAACATACAAGAAGAAGTCATATAGCAATCACATCATTTGTTTTTGGTATACATTCAGATTTCTGTTTTGATATAAAATAGGTATTAACTAAATATTTTCGATTATGCTTAGATTGATGAAGAAAACCGTTAGATGGTATTTCAATACCTACTCAAATATGTATTCTGACAATTATTATAGTTATTATAATTCCATGGCATGATACAGATAGCGTCTATTGGAATACTTCTGGCCGGACTCGGCCTCGGTATTTATGCCACATACATTGGGCATAAACTGGGAATAAACAGATTTATGTAAGGATATTCTCCGACGGAGAATCAGACTTCCTGCCGGCATGAAGGACTGTTCCGTACATGTTCTTATGGCAGAAGCGATATAATATGATATGAAAATGTCCGCACATCGTTCGGTGATGTGCGGACATTTGCTTTGTTTGCATGCTTGACATTGCCTGATGGGCACTGGTACGGAATAAGCCGATTGTGTCATGTCATGACGGTCTCGTGGATGATATAGGTTAAGAGATAGCCTCAGTTAAGATATTTTTCATATAAATATTGCATGGTTATGGGGATTGTACGTACCTTTGCATCAAGGTAAAAAAGAACAGGATAAACAACAACCGGCGTGAGCCGAGAAGTAATAGGTATTAACATTTAGGATAACAAATTAAATTATTACGACTATGACAACATTTATGGTAGCAACATTTGCAGTCTATGCAGTTGCAATTTACAACATCTACAAAGTAGTGAAAACAGTTAACGACCTTCGCAGGAACTAATATCCGCATGGTCAAGTTTTAATATGAAAATGTCCGCACACCGTTCTTTGATGTGCGGACATTTCTTTTTTGTGCGCCCTTGGTCTCGTGGCAATAATGTTTCGTGACGGCCGACTGTTCTTATGGTTGCCAAACGGCATGACAGCTGTCACCCTCAGAAAGGTCTTACACTCCACACATCTGCTTGAACGGACAGTAATTGCACCGTGAAGTGTCGGGCGTGGGCTGGTATTCCCTTTCGGGCTCCATTATCTCTCCTATGAGCTGGGCGAGTTGGTCTATATATTCCGCCTCTATGTCTTTGATGTCTTTTATCGGGCTCTCTGCTATCTTGAGTATGGGAGAGTAACCCTCGCGCCGTGTCTTCTGCACGAACAGCAGTGCCGGCGATACGGGAAGACCGTTTGGATTGATGTCTGTGGAGTTGCGCACGATGATGCTGTAGAGCATCGTCTGCAGGTAGTAGTCGGAATGTTTTGATATGTTGGCCGGGTCGAAGATGTCCTCCACACAGTCCATGTCGCCCTGTTCGTTGAATCCGGTCTTGTAGTCCACAGAGCGGATAGTGTATCCGCTCTGCTCGTTGCCTACTATATCGAGGCGGTCTATATATCCTCCTATCTTGACTTGTCTGTCTCCTATGGTGAGCGGTGCCGACACTTTCAGCTCCAGTCCGGCAATGCGGAACGGAGCGTTCTGCAGGTCATGGCGCAGCAGGTCCTTCAGCAGACGTATGATGACACGGCGGTTGATAATCTGTATGCCGGTATATCGCTCCACGTCTCCACCTTGCTGCTTCAGGAACAGTTCCTCGCGGAATGCCGTATCGACATATCTTGCTATCTTCCCCTCATCCTCGAGCGTGCGTTTCAGTATGGCGGCATGTATGTATCCGTCCTTGTCCATGATGTCTTTGTATGCAAGTTCGGAGGCATGATGGAAGATATTTCCGAAGATTCTGTTGTCCAGTTCGTCGATGTCGTCCTCCTCCGGCTCGCGGAGTTTCTGCACTTGCTCATAGTAGTATCTTACTTGACAGCGGAGATATGTAGACAAGGAGGACGGCGAGATGTAGGACATTGCTCCCGGAAGTCTGTCTTGCGGATTCTTTACGATGGCTTTCGGCGTTATGATGCTGTTGTCCTGTCCTGCCTGCAGTGATACTCGCCGTATAGGGATGTCGGTTTCGGCCATCAGTTGCAGCATGAATCTTGACATCTCTCCTGTATTGATGCCTTCCGTAGAGGAGTTATAGGTCAGCGTGACATCCGTTGCCCGTTGCAGCAGGCGATGGAAATAGTATTCGTAGATGCCTACCTTGTTCTCCACGGTCGTCATGCCGTATGCCTTGCGCACTGTATGCGGTATGAACGAAGAGTCGTCCACGCCTTTAGGCATATTGCCCTCGTTGCATGACAGCAGCAGTACATGGTCGAAATCAAGGCAACGGGTCTCGAGCACTCCCATTATCTGTATGCCCTCGATAGGTTCGCCGTGGTAAGGCACTGTCGTACTGTTTATTATCTGTGTCAACAGGCGTCGGTATGTCACTATGTCCACTATGAGCGTGCCGTCGGTGATGAGTGTCAGCAGACGTTGCAGTATCTGGTATATGCGGAAGAGGCTTTCCTGGTCGAGAGCGTCGGCCGATATGCCGGCTTGCGCCGTCAGTCTGACGATGTCTTGCAGGTATACGGTCAGTTGTGCATTGACATTGGGACAGTCTTGGCCTTCTATCCTTATGTCGTCGATGTCACGGAATATCTGCGGCAGATGTTCCTTGCTGATATATCTCATGAACGGATGACCTTCCACTCTTCGTGTATACCGCTTGTTGAAGCCTTTATTGCCAGACAGTCTGCCTACGGTCTGCAGCTCGATGAGCATCTGCAGGAGCGATACGGCAGGTGACTGGGAGAGCGGATAGCCGGTAGTGATGTTCACTTTCTCTACCTTGTCGGGCAGGGAGCGTATCACTGTCTGGAGCAGATGCTCGTCGGCCATGACGATGGCGGTCTTCGCACCGTCCTTGTAACGCTTGTTTTCCAGCAGCCAGTCGTGTACATAGCGTGCCTGCATGGTCTCTGTCGGGGCAGACATATATGTCACATGGCTTGGCGGACACTCCTTGTCGTCCCATTTGAATGTCGCCTTACCGGCAATGTTTATGCGCTCGAAAAGACGCTGCTCCACCTTCTGTGTCCAGTTGAAACCACAGAAATAGTATGCGTCATAGTCAAATGTCAGTTCCTTCTCCTCGGCGACATCGCGGTAGAGCATCCCCTCGTATGCCAGTCCGTCGTTACGGAGCTCCTCACGGAAGATGGTGTATATATCGTGAAGCCTGCTCCAAAGATGCATGAATTTCTCTCGCATCTTCGAGGTACTGTCATCTGTGAAGTTCTTGAAGAACGCTTTAAGTGCATCACGCTGTGTATCTGAGAGATACTCATCGTTGTCGAGCTGATGTAAATCCGTGACAACCTGGAACACTTTCTCTGCATCGGCCATGTTCTTGTCAAGGTCATCAAAATCGGCAAGGAGCAGCTGTCCCCATCCGTAGAATCGGTCAAGGGTCTCCGTGTCATAACCTGTCACCTGCTGAAACACGCTGTATAGTCGGCATACGAGCAGTATCTGGTCGGCTACCTCAAGGTCGCTGTATCTGCGGAAGAGTTCGGATATGGTGATATGTGCCGGTGACCAGACAGGTGTCCCGTTGCTGAGCCGTGCCAGAGCTTCGTTGAGAAACAGTGACGCGCGTTTGTTTGGGAATACTACGGCTACTCTCGACAAGTCGTTGCCGAAGCGGTTGTACAGTTCCTGTGCCAGTTCTTCGATGTATGTCTGCATATATATAATAAGGTGTTTTGTCCTGGAGTTGTGTCCAAAGGAGTCTGTCCTGTAATGTCTTGGCTGTATGGCGTTTTATCTACCGTGCAAGGTATGTGTGGGGATGTTACTCTGTTACCTCGATGATCTTGTTTGAGAAAACGAGCCAGAGGTATCCGCGTACATTCCGATGACCCATTTTTCTCAGCAGGTTCATGTACTGTCGCACTTGAGTCTTGTAGCTTTCCTTGAAAGAATGGAGCTTGAAATCGACGACTATTGTGTCGTTCCCGTCTGTCATGACACGGTCGGGACGCTGTTCATGGTATGTGCCTGATGCTTTGTCATAGGTCAGGATGGAGCATTCATTATAGACTTTCCATCTTCCAGAGAACCAATCCGCTATCTGTTTGTCGGCAAGTGCCGCCTCTATGTGTTGTCTTAGAGCGTCAGCCGTGATGTCCTGACCATAGAGCAGTCCTTCCATCTCAAGTCTCAGCAGTGCCGATGGTATCTCGTCGGCAGTACGGATGTTGGCAAACAGGGCGTGCATGACATTGCCCATCTTAATGTATTGTGACCGCAACTGCTCTGTCTCCTGTTCGTCTGTTAGGACAAAGTCACGGCTTCTGTTGCTCTCGCGGAACTCCGGTTGGCTTGTATTAGTCTTTATCTTTATGGCTAAAGGCGTGAAAGGTTGCATGAATACATTCCTTGTCTCTTTAGGTGAATCAGCTGAAAGGCCTTCCCATGGTGTCCCGTATGAGAATATTCCGTCCTCATATATGCCGATGCCGTTCCGCGATATTGTGTCCAAGACGTTTTCAACCAGTTTGCCGCGGTAGCTCTTTGACTGGTTTGTCATGGTGGAAACGAAGAGGCTCTCTACGGCTCTGGTGAAGGCAACATAAAGGAGATTGAGATTGTCCACTTCATTTTGCAGATGCTCTTCACGGTAATATGGCTCGTATATGGTATTGCTCATCTGCTTCTCGCTGCTGTATATCGGTATGACTTTCAGTCTGTTGAATGGTTCTATAGAAGGCTTGCACCAAAGGAGGCTTGACAACTCCAGTTTCCAGTCGCAGAAGGGGATGATGACATGCTTATACTCTAGTCCCTTACTCTTGTGTATTGTAAGGATGCGTATGCCGTTGTCTGAGTCGTTTTCTACCTTTTTCTTATACATCGTCTCATCCCAGTAGTCTATGAAGGATTGCAGATCGCCTATGGACTTCTGCAGGAATTCCGTCACACAGTCAAGGAAATAGCATACGAATGCACTTTGGTTGTCCATCGTTTCCAATGAGAAGATGGAATAAAGTTCCTCGCATAACTGATATAATGGCATGGAAGCGAGTGCCTCAAACTGCTCAGTGTATCTCTGTGGCAGTATCTTGTCGGCAAGCATCTCCGGCTGTCCGGCTGTGCTCTCCAGTACATAACGCTGGTAATACAGAGACAGTCTCGCACGTATTATGTCGTTCTGCGGATTCAGAAGGAGCCTTATGGCATCGATGATGATGATGGCGGCAGGGGAGGCATTGAGCAGGAAAGCCTCGTTAGATACCAGTTTGAGACTGTTGACAGCAGGGGACGGATGCTGTCGGAAGACCTCCATGCAGTAGTTTACGATGTCAGGTATATGGCCGTTTGTCCTTACAAGGATGGCTATATCGCGCTGTATTGCACCATTTTCGATGAGTGTTATTACGGTGTCAGCGACATATTGCATGGTGTCACTCTCGTAATTTTCCTTCCCGAAGGTTCTGAACTCGACATATCCGCTCTCTTCCTTGTCGTCGGGAAACTCCTGGTTTACATCCTCATAGGCACGTTTCATGCTTTGTACGTCCTGAGGGTCGCAACTGTCATTTAGTGAGGCATGGACTTCCGTGGCGGCTTCGGTGAAGAAAGCATTGTTGAACTTGATGATTCCTGTTGCTGAGCGGCGGTTGGTTTGCAGGTGCTTTATGTCGATGTCGCCTTGTATGTTAGGGCTGAACTCCTCCTTTATGTTATTGAGAAGCCGCCAGTCTCCTGAACGCCAGCGGTATATGCTTTGCTTCACGTCACCTACAATAAGGTTGTCATGTCCCTTTGACATGCAGTCATTGAGCAGTACCTTGAAGTTGCGCCACTGTATCCGTGACGTGTCCTGAAACTCATCTATCATGATGCTTTGCAGGAGTGCCCCTATCTTCTCGAAGATAAAAGGAGAGTCAGAGTCTTCAATCATCTTCGCGAGTAGTGTCTGGGTGTCGGACAGCAGGAATCTGTCCTGCTCTCTGTTGTCGGCATCTATCTCTTCCTTTATGGCACGCAGCAGACGTAGTTTGGACAGATGCTTCAGTGTTATGGCCGCGCTGCGTGCCTGTATCTGCAAGGTGAAGAAAGATTCCATAGCCTTCATGAACATCGGGCGTAGGGTTTCACGGCAGAATTCCTGCAGATGTGACGGACTGTTCTTCTTTAACCATTTGCTGGCATCGGTATCTTCAGCGTCCAGACATCGGCTTACATAGGAGTTCACGCTGAGTTCGGCAACGGGTCTCGTGGCCATGTTCTTGATGAATGTGCCAACACCTTTAGCTCCTTGATAAAAGACAGACTCATCATATCCGCGGCTTTCTATCTCTTTCCACATCTCCTGCCCTTGACTGTTGACGGTCCTGTTGCTGTTCTGGATTATGGAGTGGAGCAGGGTGGAGTATTCCGTATAGAAATCATTGTCACGCTCGGAGTTCCCGAACTTATCCATGAACTCGTCGGCATACTCCTTATATTCATCACTGATGAGTGTTTCGCCGAACGATTTTATCTGCCCTATGATGTTCCAAGCCTTGTTCTCATCCATAGACGAGCGTACATAGTCGAGTATCCAGACCAGTTCACGGTCGTTTTCCTGCAGGCTGTCTATCCATCGGTCTACCGCCTCATGCTCTATCTCCTTGTCGTTCAGCTCTATGCGGAGGTTAGGCGTGAGGTCAAGCTCCCGTGCAAGATTACGCAGGACAGTCTGGAAGAATCTGTCGATGGTCTCAACACGGAAGTAGTTGTAGTGGTGTAACAGCAGTCGGATGGCCTCTGCGGCACGCTTCCTCACGAAACTCTCCCTGACAGCCTCGGCAGTGAAAGGCTGTTCTGAGTTCTGCTTTTGCAGTTCGGGAAGCATCACCTTCATGTATATCTCCGAGTCTTCCAGTCCATGGGCTATGCCGTAGAGCTGCGACAGTATGCGCATCTTCATCTCTTCCGTAGCCTTGTTTGTGAAGGTCACGGCAAGGATATGTCTGTAGCTCTTGGGATTGACTATGAGACGCTTGATATATTCTACTGCCAGGCGGAATGTCTTTCCCGAGCCGGCACTTGCTTTGTATATTGTCAGCACAGCTTTGTTTTTCAATAATTTATGTTTCCCAATATCTCCTCTGTATTGGCTTGTGATATTCTTTCTGACGCAAAGTTACAAATAAAATGTTGAAAAAGCAGGCTATTGCCCCTGATTTTTCACTTACATGACGATATAATGTATCTTCGCCACGGTGTATCCATATGTAAATAAAGCAAGAAGCCTGCTTTCCGTAAGAAAAGCAGGCTCTTGTGTTTGTTTGGAATAAGTGTATTTTTTATAAATACTATTTGTCTGGAGTTGGTTTATGCTTCTGCAGCAGGTATAACAGACACAACGGACTTGTCATACTTTCCTTTGTGGAAGTTTACAGTACCGTCTACGAGAGCGTAGAGAGTATCGTCCTTGCCCTGTGCTACATTGTTGCCTGGGAAGTGCTTGTTACCGCGCTGGCGTACGATGATGTTGCCTGCTACACACTTCTGACCACCCCAAATCTTGACACCGAGTCGCTGTGAAGCTGACTCGCGACCGTTCTTGGAACTACCGACACCTTTTTTATGAGCCATTTCTTAGTCCTCCTCTGATTTTAAGCGATTACTGACTTGATAACAATCTCTGTGTACTGCTGACGATGACCGTTGCGCTTGCGATAGTCCTTGCGGCGCTTCATCTTGAACACGATAACCTTGTCACCCTTTACGAGTGGGTTAACGACCTCAGCTGTAACTTTTGCACCCTCTACGGTTGGTGCACCTACCTTGACTGCGCCGTCAGCATCTACGAGCAGTACTTTCTCAAACTCAACAGCCTGGCCTTCTTCAGCCTCCTTGATGTGCTGGACGAAGAGCTTCTTGCCCTCCTCTGCCTTGAACTGCTGACCGTTGATTTCTACAATTGCGTACATTGTTTAAATTGTATTGTGAAATTATCGGATTTTCTCCGTCAGGCGTTCCGCCTCGTGCGGACACTTCCTTGAGCCTCAACGGATATAATCATGTGCTTGCATTGATGATGGCGTGAAGTTGAGCCTCAAAAACACAAAGCGGATGCAAAGTTACTAAATATTCTTCGAATATCTATCGTGTCGGATTTTCGGCCGTGCGATATTTAGTAAAGTTTAACATGAATGGCCGATACAACGGATTTTATGACCGGTTTCAAGGGTATTTATCTATGTATCTGTGCTCTTACTCTGTATGGAACACCTCTTCCATATCAGCCCACCATTCTCCTTCTGCCCGTGTGGCGAGAGGTTCCTGACATGGCATGCATACATCCCACCAGCGTTGTGTCTCCGGGTCTGCGGCCATCTTTGCCATGTCTGCGGCATAGTCGTCGCCGATGTATTCGTAATAGCTGAAAAGGAAGCCGTCCTTGTAGTATATACTGTAATTGCGCAGGTTGCATTCATGTATCATCTTCAGCACCGACGGCCATACCGCAGCGTGCAGTTGCTTGTACTCTTCCAGTTTTCCAGGTGCCACCTTTATGACACTGCCGTAGCGTTCTGCCTTTCCTTTCACGGTGCGGAAGAGGGCTTCTACGTTCTCCATCCTTGTGTCTGCCAGGATGGCCTCGTGGCTTGGAGATATTATGAGTCCTGTAGGGAACAGCTCTTTCAGTTCTATTATCTTGTCCGTCACCTCCTTTGTCGTGCCGTTGACCATCAGATGCTGTGCGTCAACGCCTCCGCAGAACGATATGCGCGAGCCGAAGTCCTTGTTAAGGCGTTCCGGTTCCATGCGGCTGGCAAGTGCCTGGATAGGGTGGATGGCGTCAACTCCCATCTCGATAAGGTCGGGTATTATGTCATAGATAGAGCCGCAGGAGTGGTGTATCACCTTCAGACCGTATCGCTTGGCCTGCTCAATCAGCTTGCGGGTGCCAGGGAATACGAACTCACGCAACTGCTCAGGACCTACCATGAGATTCTGCTGGCTGCCGAAGTCGTTGCCTATCAGTACGGCGTGCAGCTTTCCCTGTGTCGCCTTGTAGAATATCTCGTTGGCGCGCAGGTAGAAGTCTGTGATTCTGTCTATCACAGCCTTGAACAAGTCTGGCGCGATGAACATCTTCACAAGAGCGTCTTCCATGCCGAATGCCGCGCACGCATCTTGGAAATGGGCAGACCAGACAACGCCAAGTACGGCATATCCTTCGGGGATATCCTCTACCACTCTGCGACATTCCTCAGGGTCTATGTACTTTTCCGGCTCTGGCCAGTCGAACAGGTCTACGGCAGAAGCATCTGTGTAGTCTTCGAAAAAGCCCGGTGCGGTGAGTGTGCGTTCCTCGTTTGAACCGTCCGACTTGCGTTTTGCAAAATCGAAAGCCGCATATATGGCATTGCTTGTAGGCGAGTGGTAAGGCATCTCTACCGGATAGATGTCATCGTCTATGCGTGCTTTGAGAGCTTTCATGTCGCTCACTCCAAAGTGCTTGTACAGCAGCGGTATCGCCTTTGCATCGGGTATCCCGAGCCACGAGGCAGGGCGGTCTGTCGGTCTGCGCTCTATCGTGGCATAAAATCGTTCGATATGGTTCATGATATGTCAGGTTTTTAGTTGGTTATGTAACAAATGTGGCTACAAATATACGGATTTTTTGTGTAAAACAAGAATAAAATACATGAAAATGTTGTCTTTGCAGTTGAATTAGATTTGTTTCTGATAAGTAAGTGAACAAAATTAATGTATGATATAAAGCGCAGTTATTTTTGAGATGTTTTCCGTCTTGGAACGAAGGAGCATAGCGGGCTATGTGACTGAGTGACAAGGCGAAAACAGCCGAAAAGAACAAACTGATGTCGTTTGGTGGTTTAGTCGTTTAGTGGTTTAGTGTTGTTGCTGACAACAAAATAACCAAACAACAAATATCCAAACAACCAAATTTATACATACAAGATTTTACTACTCATTTCGTTATAGATTGGATCGTTTAATTTTGTTTACTTACTTATGTATAGAATTAAATGTGATATCGCTTAGATTATGGAGACATGAATGCTTTATGAAGATTTTAAAAACCATGTGATTAATGTTTAAATAATTACGCAGTATACTTTTTTATGCTTATCTTTGCACCCGTAAAAACAGTGATGGCGCAGTGTCAGAGGGCAATCCTTCAGCAGCTGACGCACATGCTGTGAGAACAATGGTATTAATCAATTAAAAGCACAAGACTATGAAAAAGTATGTTTGTGATGTATGTGGCTGGGTTTACGACCCGGAAGTTGGAGTTCCTGAGGCAGGTATAGCTCCTGGTGTACCATTTGAAGATTTGCCTGAGGACTTCGAGTGCCCGGTATGTAGTGTAGGAAAGTCAGAATTCTCACCTGAGGATTAACCTGAAACCAAATGAATATGCCATGCAAAAGATTGTATGGCATATTCTTTTTTTATCTTTTTTACTCATATTGAAGTCATTGTATTTCACATTCATTTCTTGTTCTGTACGCGGATTTGTACGTTTCTGTACGTTGGCTCTAAAAAATGTGTGTACACTTTTGTACGTTTTCCAGTTCAGTTTACGGTATAAAGTATATTCTTTTTGCGTTTTTTCTAATGTTTTGATTGATTTTCTATTGCTGCGCAAAAAGATTTCGTTATATTTTAGTACCTTTGCAGCAGATTACAATATCAAAATATTACCAAGAGAAAATCCTATACGGATATGAAACTTAATATGTACATAATATTTCATACATTTGCTCAGAGTTATCGATGCTTTGAGCAGAATAATTATGTACATACATTTAGTACATCATATACAAACGGCATAGGATTCTCACATCATCAATCGCATAGTTATTTCCATCGGGCTTTTTAAAGCCTACAAAGAAGTAAGACAATATTGGATAGTTGGAGTTTCCTTGCCGGGAGATTCCAACTATTTTTTTACATTACAAATGAAAGAACTATGCCAGCAAATAAAAATGCCTTGATAAGGTACAAGACAATAGACAACTGTTTGAGAAACAGATATAGAAGATGGACGCTCGACGATCTTGTTGAAGCATGTAGCGATGCGCTCTATGATATGGAAGGAATAACCAAAGGGGTATGTGCCAGAACTGTCCAGATGGACATACAGATTATGAGATCAGACAAACTTGGTTACAACGCCCCGATAGAGGTTTACGATAGAATCTACTACAGATATGCAGACCCTAATTACTCTATCACTGGCATGCCTTTATCTATAGAGGATTTCAAATTGATTAAGGAGGCCATAATTCTCCTTGAAAACAAGAAAGACAAGGATAGTGAATACACTATCAAAGTGCTTGACAAAGTGCAGAATAGACTTAAATCCATACTAAATTTTGTATAATAAAAATAGTATGAATGGATTTCAACAGCGTTTAGCATTATAAAGATAACGAAGGCTTCTTTTCAAGCAGTATTGCAAGAAAAGAAGCCTTTCCCATGAAGTTTCAGGGGTAAAACAAAAGAGAAGCTTCACAGCCACCGTGCTTTGAAACATAAAGGGAGTTTGATGGGAATCGAACCCACGACCACCAGAGCCACAACCTGGCACTCTACCAACTGAGCTACAAACTCCATGTTGTTGTCCTTGAAAGAATTGAATCTTCTAAACACATAGCCAAAACCTGTTGTTATACCGTTATATTATTGGGCAATCTATTGTTCGGGAGGTAGGCCTCGAATCTACGAAAGTAATAAGACAATGGATTTTCTCGCAAGCTCAAGGAACTCCAGTCTACCCTCGTTGCCGCTGTAGCACTCCCGAATAGTTTTGTGCGGAGCCTCATGGAGTTGAACCATGTTCTCAGGATTTTCAGTCCTGCGCATACACCAAGTCTGCCAAGGCTCCAATGCTGTGACGAGGATGGGACTCGACCCCATAACCTGATGCTTCGTAGACAACTGCTCTGTTCCAATTGAGCTACCTCGCCATTTGCGGAAGCAGAAGGATTCGAACCTTCGGAACCATATGGTTCGGCACGTTAGCAGTGTGTCGGTTTAAGCCACTCACCCATGCTTCCTTTGTTTTGACGATGCAAAGTTAGAAATGGTGAATGAAGCCTTTTTTCGTAGCAAGAAAAAAAGAATCAAAATTATCGATTATTTTATGATTTTCCTCGAAATAAGGCTTAAAAGGTAGCTTTTGCAGTACAAAAATTAAAGAGCGGCTTCATTGATAGCAGAAACGTGGATGTAATGTTTCCTAAGAAAAAACGGTCAAATCCGTCTTTACGTATGTCGCACACAGTCGTTTTGGATGTTGCCATTTCTTCCGTCTTCCTATTTTTTTGTTGATAAATTCTATGTCGTTTCCGTATCTCGCACAGTTGCCGATAGTTATACTTGTACGTGGACTTGTACGTTGCTGTACGTAGGCCCCCAAAAAAAGTGTGTACGTTTCTGTACGTTTTTCCGTTCATTTGTACACACAAAGTGAAGCCAAGTGCACGAACCTACTAAGTTGTCGGATTATGTTCGTTATGCTGTGTTATTCCACTGAACTTGTGCCACGATAATTTGTGCCATCATATCAGTCTGTTGTGATTTGCTGGCCAGCAGTCGCTCAACGAAAGTGCAAAAGATACAGATGTTTTATAAATGTGCACTTTCATACAGTCTCGACATCTTTGCAATCTTTAGGTCTATATTATTGTCAACATTATAATGAGTGCGCACTGGTTTATCTGTCATAATGCAAATATCTACAGTGTATTTAAATGCAATTATAGGGGCATTGAAAATGATTTTTATTTCTGGCGAGTTCTCTCTTCTCATTAAAATGCCAGGATGTGCACTGCCAAGATTTATATATTCAATTTGTTGATACCCCTTATCTCTAAAGAAAGCCATTTCTGATTCTAAATACATTACATAATCATCAAATAGGAGTTTATTCCGAAATCCGAGTCCAAACAGTGCTCCAACGAAAACGATAACTCCAAAGAAAATCAGAACTATACCTAATATGAAATAGAATACAATCCAAAGTTGAGAATAAATGAAAAAGGTTATTATTGCCAATAGAATCAGAATCGAAGGCATTAAAGACAGTAACTCCCGAAATATCTTCATAATCTTATTTGATTAGAAATGTAAAAAAAACATTGGACCCGGCAATTATAATCAGTTCCGACTTATGATGAAACAAGGTGGGGATTCCGAAGTTCCGAAATCCCCACCTTATTATAGAATTATTTATTCAGACGAAGGGGTTATTCCTCAACTGCTGCCTGCGCCGCTGCGAGGCGTGCGATAGGCACGCGGAATGGTGAGCAGGAAGCGTAGTTCATGCCGACCTTAGCGCAGAACTTGACAGATGAAGGCTCTCCACCGTGCTCACCACATATACCTGTACGGAGGTCTGGACGTACGGCGCGGCCGTTCTTTACAGCCATGTCGATGAGCTGGCCTACACCCTCCTGGTCAAGAACCTGGAATGGGTCAACCTTCAGAATCTTCTTCTCCATGTATGCAGGGAGGAAAGAGGCGATGTCATCACGAGAGTAGCCGTAGGTCATCTGTGTGAGGTCGTTTGTACCGAATAAGAAGTACTGTGCCTCCTCTGCTATCTGGCTTGCTGTGAGGGCGGCACGTGGTATCTCGATCATTGTACCGATTTCAAACTCGACTTCGATGCCCTGCTCCTCGAACACTTCCTTCGCAGTCTTCACGATGATGGCCTTCTGCTGCTTGAGCTCAAGCACAGTACCAATCAGCGGAACCATAATTTCCGGACAAGGGTTCTTGCCCTCCTTCTTCAGTTCGCAGGCTGCTGTGAGGATAGCGCGTGTCTGCATAGCTGTAATCTCAGGGAATGTGATGCCGAGACGGCAGCCACGGTGACCGAGCATAGGATTGTTCTCGGCAAGAGAGTTGACGCGCTTCTGTATTTCTGCTACGCTTACGCCCATCTCACGTGCCATAGTCTCCTGACCTTCAAGGTCATGTGGCACGAACTCGTGGAGCGGTGGGTCAAGGAGACGGATATTGACGTGCAGTCCGTCCATAGCCTCGAGGATGCCCTTGAAGTCTGCCTTCTGGTAAGGGAGGAGCTTGGCAAGTGCCTTCTCGCGTCCTGCCACGTTGTCTGCAAGAATCATTTCGCGCATCGCGATAATCTTCTGTCCCTCGAAGAACATGTGCTCTGTACGTGTGAGACCGATACCCTTTGCGCCGAACTCGCGTCCCATGCGTGCATCGTGTGGAGTATCAGCGTTGGTACGTACCTGCAGCTTTGTATATTTGTCGCACAGTTCCATGAGCTCCTTGAAGTCTCCAGAGAGCTCTGCGGCCTTTGTCTTCACCTCGCCGGCATAAACCTGACCTGTCGTACCGTTGAGGGAGATATAGTCACCTTCCTTGTATACAGTACCGTCGATCTCTACAGTCTTGGTCTTGTAGTCTACGTTGATGGCACCTGCACCAGATACGCAGCACTTGCCCATACCGCGTGCAACGACGGCTGCGTGTGATGTCATGCCGCCACGTGCTGTGAGGATACCCTCTGCGGCAGACATGCCTGCGAGGTCTTCAGGTGAAGTCTCGATACGTACCATGATGACCTTGTGGCCGTCGGCGTGCCAAGTCTCTGCGTCGTCGGCGTGGAACACGATCTGACCGCAGGCGGCACCTGGAGATGCAGGGAGACCCTGTGTGATGACCTTAGCCTTAGAGAGGGCGAGCTTGTCGAATACAGGGTGGAGAAGTTCGTCGAGCTTCTGTGGCTCACAGCGGAGGATAGCTGTCTTCTCGTCTATCATGCCTTCGTGGAGAAGGTCCATGGCAATCTTCACCATGGCTGTACCTGTACGCTTGCCGTTACGTGTCTGAAGGAACCAGAGCTTGCCTTCCTGCACAGTGAACTCCATATCCTGCATGTCGTGATAGTGGTGCTCCAGCTTGTCCTGAAGGGTATTCAGCTCTGCATAGAGCTCAGGCATAGCCTCTTCCATGGAAGGATACTTTGCCAGACGCTCCTCTTCAGGGATGCCTGCGCGCTCAGCCCAGCGCTGAGAACCAATCTTCGTGATCTGCTGTGGTGTGCGGATTCCGGCAACAACATCCTCGCCCTGTGCGTTGATGAGATACTCGCCGTTGAAAAGGTTCTCGCCGTTGCCTGCATCGCGTGAGAAGCAGACGCCTGTAGCGGATGTGTCGCCCATGTTTCCGAATACCATCGCCATGACGGATACCGCTGTTCCCCATTCGTCAGGAATACCCTCCATCTTGCGGTAGAGGATGGCACGCTCGTTCATCCAAGAGCGGAATACGGCGCAGATAGCGCCCCAAAGCTGCTCGATAGGGTCGTTAGGGAAGTCGGAACCTGTCTGCTCCTTGATGGCAGTCTTGAAGAGTGTGACGAGTTTCTTCAAAGAGTCTACAGAGAGGTCCTTGTCAAGCTCCACGCCCTGCTCCTTCTTCACCTGCTCGATAATTCTCTCGAACGGGTCGATATCCTCCTTGTTCTCAGGCTTCATGCCGAGGACTACATCGCCGTACATCTGTACGAAACGGCGGTAGGAGTCGTATACGAAATGAGGGTTGCCGGTCTTCTTGCACATGCCCTCTGCCACTTCGTCATTGAGACCGAGGTTGAGGATGGTGTCCATCATGCCCGGCATGGAAGCGCGCGCACCGGAACGTACCGATACGAGGAGAGGGTTGTCGACATCGCCGAACTTGGATCTCATCAATTCCTCAACGTGCTTCACAGCTGCGTTGACCTCATCCTTGAGGAGTTCCACGATTTTTTCCTGTCCGATCTCATAATATTCGTTACAGGTATCTGTAGTGATAGTGAATCCAGGAGGAACTGGTACGCCGATGAGGTTCATCTCAGCCAGGTTGGCACCTTTGCCACCAAGCTTCTCACGCATCTGCGCATTGCCTTCAGCCTTGCCGTTGCCGAAGGTATAAACTCTTTTTTCGCTCATTGTGCTTGTAGGTTTTTGTTTGAATAAAATTATGTTAATTCATCTTATGATGCAAATATACTAAGATTTAACGATATAGCCAAACTTTTGGAGGATTTATTTTACATATTTTTACCCTTAATATTTATTTGCCATATATTTTTGCTGATTTGATGAAAAATTCGTAATTTTGTACCAAATTCGATTTTCACTTTACGGCATGTCATGCGGAGAGCAGACAGGAACGGTCGCTCTGCCGTAGACATACGTGTAAAAGCAAATTCTGTATATCACAATCTGTATGGCAAGAAAGAAGAAAGCATTACCGATACTTGAGAATGTAACGATAGAGGATATCGCGGCGGAGGGCAAGAGCATCGTCCGCTGGAATGACATGGTGGTCTTTGTGCCGTTCTGCGTCCCGGGAGACATCGTGGACTTGCAGATAAAGCGCAAGAAGCACTCCTATGCCGAGGCGGAGGTCATAAGGTTCCACAAATACAGCGATGTGCGCATAGAACCCAAATGCCAGCATTTCGGTCTGTGTGGCGGATGCAAATGGCAGCAGCTGCCTTACGAGGAACAGTTGAAGGCGAAGCAGAACCAGGTGATGCAGCAGCTGCGCCGCATCGGACATGTAGAGCTTCCGGAATGCAGCCCTATCCTCGGCAGTGCAAAGACTTTCGAGTACAGGAACAAACTCGAGTTCGGATGCTCATGCAAGCGTTGGCTCACACGCGAGCAGATGTCTGCCGGCATACCTTTCGAACCGGCGATAGGTTTCCATATCACAGGAGCCTTCGACAAGATTCTCCCTATAGAGAAGTGCTGGCTCATGGACGACCTGAACAACGAGATACGCAATTACATATATAGGTACGCGTGTGAGAACAGCCTCACCTTTTTCAATCTTCGCGAACAGCACGGACTCCTACGCGACATGATGATACGCAACTCCAATACAGGGGAATGGATGTTCCTGATGCAGTTCGGTCCGCAGGAGAAGGTCGCCAATGCCGACGCATACAGCGAGGCGGAGGCGCAGACATTCTTCGACAAGGAGAAGGCCATGGCCCTGCTTGGCAGTCTGGCAGAGAGATTCCCGCAGATAACGTCTCTCCTCTGGGTGTATAATCCTAAGTGTAATGATACGTTCGGAGACCTGAATTTCAATGTCTTCAAGGGAAACGACCATATCTTTGAGGTGATGGAAGACCTGCGTTTCAAGGTCGGTCCGAAATCATTCTATCAGACAAATACCGACCAGGCGTATCATCTCTACGATGTCGCGCGCAGTTTCGCCCGTCTGACAGGCAGCGAGACCGTCTATGACCTATATACCGGCACCGGCACAATAGCCAATTTCGTAGCCAACAGAGCGCGCAAGGTGGTGGGAATAGAGTATGTCCCGGAGGCTATTGAAGACGCAAAGGTGAACTCGAAGATAAACAATATCGGCAATACCGAGTTCTTTGCCGGCGACATGAAAGACATCCTCACAGCAGACTTTATCGCAGAGCACGGCCAGCCAGATGTCATCATCACCGACCCTCCGCGTGCCGGAATGCATCCCGATGTCGTCAATGTCATCATCGGTGCGGCTCCCGAGCGTATAGTCTATGTCAGCTGCAATCCTGCCACCCAGGCCCGCGACCTCCAGCTTCTTGATACGCACTATAAGGTCATGGCAGTACAGCCGGTAGACATGTTCCCGCATACGCCGCACGTGGAGAATGTCGTGCTTCTTGAGAAACGGTGATAAATATCCTCCTGCAAAGATTTTGTATTATTGCATATTGTTTTGATATACAGTAATATAACTGTTTGGTTGTAAGGGGTGTAACCGTGAAAGCCGACCACGAAGCTTGCAAAGGGTGACACTTCGCGCTACAGACGGTGACGCTTCGCCGTGTCAAATGTGACACTTTGCCTGTCAAAAGGTCACCCCGGAATTTCCAGACATAAATGATTAAACATGCTCAGGGCTTCTGTCTAATGTTTCCATATAGACAGAAGCCCTGAGCATGTTTATAATATGCCGGAGAGAGCGGCCGCCAAAATATTTTTTCAAAAAACAAATCTAATCCTTGCACGAATGAATATATTTTTATAACTTTGTGGCAGACTTCCATCAAGGTTGTCAGACATAAGAACGAAGAGCGTTATTGAAACTCGCCTTACAATCAAATTCTCGCAAAATTTGAATACGCAAAGGTCGGGTGACAACGATGCTCACGCTACGGATATATACTATCCCGAAAGGGAGAACTATATACCTCGCAAGCGTGAGTGACTGTTGTTTACTCATTTGCGTAGGCAATGCGAGAAGCCTGATTGTAGAGTAAGCATAAATACAGTCCTCACGCCTGAACCATTACTTATTTTGTAAGTATCTGTAAATCAAATGGTATTTTGCTATACTAAGCATAAATGATACCAATAAGTTCCCAATTATAATCAAGAGAGTATTCTTGTCGTTTATGAATTTAGAGTGACTAAAATTTCAAGTATTCCTTCATAATTCACGATTTACATTTATTAACGCTGCGAACATATAATATTCAGCAATTCATTGGCTATGGATGCGTCGTTTATTCTCATGACATTATTGTCCTCTGTATTGTATCCAAAGAAATTGATGTTGCCATACCAGACTATGGATTTATCTATTATGGCGCATTGTAAGGATAAGTCTTCATTACACAGAACTTCTATACCATAGTTCTGCAATTCGTTCTCGTTATATCCTTGCTCCTTGATGTGAATTACCACTTCAATACCATTAGTCATAAGGTCTCTTAACAGAGATATTAAGCGAGGAGTATATTTGTATTTTATCCTTTTGCATGAGATAACTATGCTATGCTTGGTTGCAAACAGGTCTTTGCGGAATGGTTCTGAAAATGTGTGACCGTCATAAATCAACTCTTGCTTTGATGCTTCATCTTTATCTGATGATTGTGGAACACCATAACCTACGGAAGCATAACCTTTCAATCGCTTGCGATACATGGAATCGCAAAGGGGAACTCGTATGTCAACATAATCATAGATGCACACATCTTTCTTATTGTCATAGTCACGGTGCAATCGACCAGCATATTGTGCGATATTTCCTTTCCATGAGATAGGCAATGCAAGAAACAATGTGTCAAGCCGGGGATAATCAAATCCTTCACCGATGTATTTAACGTGAGTTCGATGAATATACTTTAGAATAAAGTAAGCTGTCTGTCATTTGAACTGTCCACGGTCTGTACTCTTATTGTCGGTTTCTTTGGGAAGTAGCAGTAGGCAGTTATGCCTCCCAGAAGGTTGACTACGAAATTATCAAAGCTTCTATGTCTTGAATGCTCAACTTGCGTAATATTCTTCAGCTCGTCATTCACAGTCTCAATGATAGCCCTCTTCCTGAGAAGCAGTTTGTCGGACACGGACATCAAAGCCCCCTTCATGTTGCTTTTGAGTTTCGTGATAAGTTGTATGCCATCCACAAAAAGTCTTTCGAAAAGGTGCTTGCCAATGTACCCTTTGTCACCGACGAGCTTTCCATATATGAATTCGACAAAAGCTTTATATTCAAGAGGTTTCCGTTCATCCACATCACCTGGTGTTATCATAAAATTGAGCAATTCTCCCTTCTCGTTGCATATCAGGTGGAGTTTGAATCCAAAGAACCAGCCCATGGAGCATTTGCCTCTTTGTGCGATTCCCTTGAAAGTCTTGTGAATATGAATCCTCTGATTCTTGCATACTCGCAGAGGGGTACTGTCCACAAAGCTGATACCTGTACACTTGCCAAGAAGAACCTTCTTGATGAACAGTATCAATGGGATGGCAATCTCACGTTCCAGTTCAACGAAACGGTTATATGATACCACCTCAGGAAATAGATGGCGCATGTGCTTACATACCTTTTCGAGATAGAAATGCTTCAAGCAGCGATACCCTGATGAATGAAAGAGAATCATTATCACCATGATTTCCGCCTTTGACATGCGGCTTTCACGGTGGTATTTACGCTTTCTTTCTGCCTTAAACGAATATTTTGCCATCTGTGCATCAAAAACTTTGCAGAAATCATCTGCAATACAAAAAATTTCAGTAACTTTGTCCTCGGTAATCATAGCGGAATCCTTTAGTTTCGTTGTTTTTATCCACTACAAAGTTACTAAAAATTCCGCTAATTACCAAATTTTCAACGAGTTATTTTCATCGAACTCACGTTATTTACCTGTGGCAACTATTATCAAGGAGTCAGATGCTGGTATGTTCTCCAGTTTCTCGATAGCCAGCCTTTTCTCCTTTACAGAATCTGCTCCTATGAGAGATACCACATGATTAGCGTATGGTGATAGCATTTCTGCCAATACTCTTACATGGGATGTTAAGTTCGTGAGTATAATTGGAGTCCTGCCATCATTGATAGCTTTTCTCACATCATCAACAATTAGCTTGTTCCTTATTTCGTCTGTTGCCAATGCTTCTACGATTTGAGTGTAGGTCTTTGTTTCTGACGAAACATTACGGAATGATGTAAAGCGTGGTATGAGTGTGCGGACAAAATTCTGCCGATTCATTTGGCTTTTGGCATCAGCAGTATATCTGATTTTTCCGCACTGCATAAATATAATCGGTTGGTGACCGTCTTTGCGTATAGGAGTTGCCGTAAGTCCATAAACAAAGTGTGCTCTCACCTGCTTTAGAACCTGTTCAAAACTTACGGAAGACACATGATGACATTCATCAACAATCACCATTCCATAATCTCGTACAAAAGGCTTGATTTCATTTTCCTCCAGGCAAGACTGAATCAATGCTATATCTATTATCCCATGAATAGTATTCTTGCCAGAACAAAGAACTCCTATAGGAGATTTGTCTATCTTTCTCTTACTTTTGGTAGTGTTGTCATCGATTTCTTCGTTTATCTTCAGGAACTCTTCCAATTGTTTCTTCCACTGGTCAAGCAAAGATTTCCGATGAACAAGAATCAGCGTGTTTACCTTGCGTTGAGCAATCATAGCAATAGCAAACACGGTCTTGCCGAAAGCGGTTGTTGCAGAAAGTGTTCCAATATTATGTGGCAGCATACACTCCATGGCTTTCTGCTGCACTTCACGAAGTTCGCCTTTGAACGAAACATTTACCTTGAGTCCCTGATAGGTCTTGTCCACTATGTTGTACTTAACATCATGATCTTTGAGAATGTTAATCACGTCATCTGCACAGCCACGAGGAATGGCAAGGTAGTCATCGTGTAATTCCGAACAGGATATGATACGTGAAATATCATAAGTTGACAGTCTCATTCCTTGTTTGGCATAAAACTCTGGATTGTGGAAAGCAGCCATTCTCTTGAAATAATTGATAGTCTTTGCAGACAAACCCAATAATGGGATATAAAGCATATTTGCTTTTGTCAAGGTAATACTTGATGGAAAATCTGATTTGGCAATAGCTTCAGTTGCTGGAACATCCCACGGTTTACTCTCACTACTCTTTGTCAATTCACCCAATGATGAAGCGCGTTTTTGGAGAATATCATCTATGGTCGATTCTGATATTTTCTGAATGTTGAGAAGAAAGTTCCATTGGTCTGGATATGCTTGGAACTGTTCATCAACAAATACACTATTTCCATTTCTTCGTGCGTTTCCTTGAAGTGGTAGTGCCACAAGGTTTCCCATTCCACCTTCAGGTAGAGTGTCCTGATTGGGGAAGAATCTGTCGTATGACTTGAAAGAAAGATGCACATCTTTATTCATTGCTTCTGCCAAAATCGATTTTCCCAATCTTCTTGTTTTAGTTGCTGTTATTGCACCATCAAAGAACATCCATACATGCGCTCCATTCCCAGAACGTGAGCGTTCTATGTAGCAAGGAACATCCCACTCTTTGCATACCCCAACAAAGGCAAGCACATCATTTTGATATCCATGCTCGCAACTTTTATCATCGAAATCTGTACAAAGGAAAAAGCATGTGTTGTCATTCAGCATCGGGTATAAGCCAATGACATCACGTCCGTAGTTATCTTTACCAGCAAGATGGTTGTAGAAGTGCTGATATGATAGTGGTGCGAATTGTCGGTTAGGACATTCTGCACATTTATATTTTCTTTTGTCGCAGAATTCCCTGTTCCATTCACGTTCACATACAGGCTGATAACCAGACTTTTTCGTCGTGTCACTATACCATCTCTTGGCAAA
>JAFTQG010000021.1 GCA_017462915.1 Prevotella sp.
AAAGGACCGAGGCTGATTTCCACAAATGAGATGACAGAGATGGTGACGACAAAGAAAGGAGCATACATCTATCTTGTCTATAATGCAGAATTAAATGCAATTCCTGCATTTGGCAAATTGGATTTCACTCCCATTACCAAGAGTGGTGATAGCTATTCACCGCACTTGCTATCCATAAAGAGTTTAATAAAAGAAAACAATGACGCATGAATACAGATATACAGAAACTCATAGGTGAAGCTACAACCTATGACAAGAAACAGATTCTTGAGGTCAAACGCCCTAAAAGTTGGCTCAAGAGTGTATCGGCTTTTGCAAATGGCGAGGGCGGCACATTAATCTTCGGCATCAGCGATGACGACCAAATAGTCGGACTCGCTGATGCAAAAGGCGATGCCGAGAGAATAAGTGAGGAAGTTAAGAGTAAACTGGACCCTGCTCCGGCAGTCAATCTTGAACTAAAGGAAGCCGATGGTAAAGCCCTTGTATTATTGCATGTATATCCTGGACAGGAAACACCATATTATTACATTGGCGACAAACAGCGCATCGCTTTTGTACGCATAGGCAATGAGTCTGTTACAGCAGACCGCGTTCAATTGAAAACACTTGTGTTGAAAGGTTCTGGGCGCACATATGACAGTTTGCCCTCCAACTATAGGTTTGAGGATATGGCTTTCTCAAAACTCAAGTCTGTCCACTACAAAAGGCTACAGCGTTCTTTTGAAGACAATGAGTTTGTTTCGTGGGGAATCATTGATGAAAATGGTAAGTTGACAAATGCGGGTGCATTGCTGGCTGATGAATCTCCTGTGCGCCAATCGCGCATATTCTGTACACACTGGAATGGATTGGATATGACAAGCGGTTTGGGAGAGGCGATTGATGATGTAGAATTGGAAGGATGTGTAATCGGTCAGTTACAGGATGCCGTTTCTTTTGTCAGAAACAACTCCCGGAAGAAATGGTGGAAAGAGAATGACTATCGTGAAGAACTGCCCGACTATCCCGAACGTGCCGTAACAGAAGCGATAGCAAATGCCATTATCCATAGGGATTATATGCAGATGGGCAGTGAGATACACATTGATATGTATGACAACCGTTTGGAAATATACTCACCAGGAGGAATGTTGGACGGCAGGCTTATTCAGCAGTTAAACCCACTTACAGTACCATCCAAAAGAAGGAATCCTTTGTTGGCTGATTTCTTCAGTAGACTGGGACTTATGGAGAGACGGGGCAGCGGAATGAAGAAAATCATAAATACATATAGGCGTTATGAGCATCTTTCAGACTACCATGCTCCTGAATTCACCTCCAACGCTTCCGAGTTTCACGTGACTCTATGGAACTTGAATTATGAAGGCAGTGATAATAATATTGCTTCTAACAACGCATTTCAAGGGGCGGAGTTCATAAAAGAACCCGTAGAGTTCACAAAAGAGTTCATAAAAGAACCCGTAGAGTTCACAAAAGAGTTCATAAAAGCAAGTCGCCAGATATATAAGCTAATATCTACAAATCCTAAAGTCAGCACTGTTCAAATGGCTGATTCCATGGGATTATCAGCACGTCAAGTCCTGAAATATTTGAAGCGTCTTCAAGAAATAGGCAAGATAGCTCGTGTAGGTGGACGCAAAATGGGAGAATGGAAGATTATCGATGAAGAATACGAGGGATTCTTTGATAGGATATAAGTGCGTTTGACTTACCAATTCCAAATACAACTTGACAAATTATTTATATTTTTAATTATTAATAGAAATTTACCAATATGGCATTTGAAGCACATCAGCAGCAGATTAGCTTTTTGTTAGGCAAGAAGATATATTGTATTCCCAGAAATCAGCGAAAATATGTTTGGGGAAACGATAATTGGAAAAACTTGTTGGAAGATTTGGATTTCTTACAAGGCACAGGAAAGTACCATTTTCTAGGAAGTATTGTTTTAAATACGCAATCTAATCCAAATAACGATGACATAGAATATTATGAGATAGTGGATGGGCAACAGCGTATTACAACCATCATATTGATACTTATTGTAATAGCACAGATATTTAAGGATCGAAATGAAGATGCACTATTTCAAGGTTTGTTGCCCTATATCCAAACTACAAACATAAACAATCAGACATCAAGTACCTTGCATACAGATGTGCATACTTGTATTATGAATCTTGTCTCATGTGTTGCCGATAAAGAAACACCATACAATACGATGCAATTGCTAATTACTAATTTCATCACAAACAAAAAGCAAGATTCTATAATAGAAAAGTGTTTAAAGTACTATTATGATATTCTGAAATCTCGAAATACAGATGAAGTCGCGGCTTTCCGAAATGCATTAATAAGCACAAATTATGTCAACATTAAAACAGCAGGAGAAGATGCATATACGGTGTTTGAAATTCTAAATGCAAGAGGTATGGATCTTGAGAATCACGAACTGCTTAAGAACTTTATATTGCGTTATACAGTGCCAATAAACAACGTAGATATAGCACGTCAAGAATGGAAAGATGAAATTGAGAATAGACTAGGTAAAAACATCACAAATTTTCTTAAGCATTATGTTGCTCATAAATATGGTATCGCAGGAGTAACAAAAAATAGAGCTGTATATGATGCTATTAAGAAAAATACAAGCATTGCAGAAGTAAATAGACTATTCTGCGATTTAAAGCTTAAGGCAAAGTATTATCAGCAGATAGTTTGCGAAAGTGATATGCACGGTGAACCACCAACTGAAATTGACAGAATTTTCAAATTTATGTTGTCTAATAGAAGTTTGTTGTTTAGGCCAATCTATCTTAGTCTGTTACATCAAACTGAATTGGGTAATATTTCTGAGGATAAACTTATCAAGGTCCTTAAATGTATACAATACTTTTTTGTATGTTACAATCTTATAAGTAAAGAAACATCAAATAAAATCTCAGAAGGTATTCAAAAATATGCTTCTTTAATAGAAAATGAATATAGTAACGATGTTCTAAAGCAATTTTTGCTACATTTGAAAAACCGTATGCCTACTAAAATGGAGTTTAGGAACACTTTCAAATTAATTGGTTATTCTAATCATTGTGAATATTATCACGACAATAAGAATAAACAAAGAGCAGATATGGCCTTGAGTATTTTGGAACAAATTAAGTCTGGGCGTGTAGATATACCATCATTCACAATTGAGCATATACTTCCCGATTCGCAAAATCGCGAAAATGCGATGATTGGAAATCTTATGCCTTTAGAGGAAAATCTTAATGGCTTATGTAAAGATAAACAGTTAAATGAAAAAATTTCAATCTACGATAGATCTAATTTCACAACAGTACGAAATGTTTCAAATAGATATAGAGATAATGTAGTTAACTTTAATATAAACTCACGAAGTATGGTAATGGCTGATGAGTTATATGATGAAATTAATCATATTTTAGGCGCATTATAAGTCTGTTTGAGAATGAAATATAAATATTAATATGGATAAACTGACCAAAGAACAGCGCCATCGTTGTATGTCTGCGATAAAGAGCAAGAACACAAAGCCAGAATTGCTGGTGAGAAAGTTCTTGTTCAGCCGTGGGTTTCGGTATAGGCTGAATCACCCACGGCTTCCGGGACATCCCGATTTGGTTTTACGTAAATACAGAACTGTTATTTTCGTAAATGGCTGCTTTTGGCACGGTCACGAAGGATGTAAATACTACGTTCTACCAAAGACAAATGTTGAGTTTTGGAAGAATAAAATTGAGCGTAATCGGCGTAGAGATATAGAGGAACGGCAACAGATAACTTCAATGGGGTGGCATTGTATTACTGTTTGGGAATGCCAGTTGAAACCAAAAGTCCGCCAACAGACTTTAGAGGCTTTGGAATATACTCTTAGCCATATTTACCTTGAAGACAGAAAAATAAAATATTACGAGACTACAGAGGTTGAATATAATATGGTAGCAGAACCCGTTGAAAGTTATGGCAAATCAAAATGAATAATCTAAAGGTCAGTGTATTTCATATTTGTGGACACTTCAATACTGTGGGAACTTTGCGGTATCAAACAACAGGTGGAATCTTGTATTTTAGTTGATTATCAGTATTATAGAATATTGAGATAGGTTCAAGCGTGGAAGTCTTATCTGTTACCCGTTCCACGATTTGAGGCTCTCGCATTGCCCAGTCCAGTAGAACGAGCAACGCCAAGAAACCCACGCCGATGCGTTTATATAAAGTCCACCATATACACCTCCGCTACCCATCTGACGAAACACGCCAAAGGGCACGAAGCATATATAGGTGTTCTATAAAAAAACACCCCATGAGCATCTACCGTTGCCTGCCCTGACTGAACTTAGGAAATTTGCGAGATTTCAAATCGTCAGAAGCGAAGCGCATGATAAACGCTTTCCCATAAATAGTGGTTCCTACCATCCATCCCGACCATCTGCTCCATCACGAAATGGAGATAACGTCTTCGGCGTGGATGCCATGACACATACAGTGTGTTGTTTCCAGACTCTTCCGGACGCGCTGCAAGCCCCACAGCCATAGGAATCCGATGCAAAGATAGCAATTATTTATATATCTTCCAAATTTTTCACAGCTTTTCTCACTGTATGGCAACTCAGCTATATATAAGAAATGTGGGAAACCGAGACCGAAGTCCCTGTTTCCCACATTTTCATATCGTACGGGACAATATGTCCGCACGAACACACACAATTAATTTTTGACTTATGCCTCAGCGAGCTTATTGAACTCGTCGATGGTAACTTCCTTCTCGTCGAGCTTGACGATGCCCTTGAAAGCGGCAACGAGCTTGACATCGAGGGCGCGCTCAACGAGAGAGTCGATGTTCTCGCGCTTCTTCATCATCTCCTGAACATAGTTGTCGAGATACTCCTCTGGGACGTTTGACATGCCGTACTGTGCGAACTGCATCTTTGCCATCTCCTTTGCTGCGCTCTTGACGTCAGCATCCTCGATCTTTATCTCCTGAGCCTCGGCGAGCTTGTTCTTCAGCAGATGCCATGTAAGTTCCTTGATGCTTGCCTCATAGTTCTTGTCAACATACTCCTGACCCTTGTCCTTGTTGTTGGCGAGCATGATCTTCTTCATCAGTTCGTCGTCATACTGGACATCGCCGGCCTTCTTGACAGCAGCCTCGCGGAGGTCTGCAAGGAAGCGGAATTCTGAGTTCTGCTCCAGCTGTCCTTTCAGGTCTTCTGCTATACGTGCACGGAAAGCTGCCTCGTCCTTGATTTCCGCTCCCGGGAAAGCCTGCTCGAAGAGTTCCTCGTTGACAGCATGTGGCTGGTAGCGACTGATTTCCGTCACCTGGTAGCTGAAGTCTCCCTCGTACATAACGGCCTGCTCCTTGCTCACTTTCAGCAGGGCTGCGAGCTCTGCATCGTTCTCGTATGCCTTGCGTGGGTTGAAGGTGATGACGTCGCCGAGCTTGATGTTCTCGAACTTCTTCTGCTCGTCGGCGTTCTTGATGTACTTAGGCATGATGATGGACTCTGTGAGGTTGATGCCCTCTTCCATGGTGTTGCCCTCGGCGTCGAGCTGGCGGAGGTCGCCCTTGAGCATGTCATTGTCCTGATACTCCTCGACTTTCTCGTAAGAGCCTGTACGGCTTGCGTACATCTGCACCTGCTGGTCTACGAGCTCGTCAGTGACTTTGATTGTATAGTAAGGAATCTTTGTCCTTCCGTCGAATGTGACATTGAGCTCCGGAGCGAGGGCGATGTCGAACACGAAGGTGTAAGGAGCCGGCTTCTCGAGGTCTATTTGCTCCTGAGAGTCAGAAGGCATAGGCTCGCCGAGCATGTCGATCTTCTCTGTCTGGATATACTCGTAGAGCTTCTGTCCCACGAGTTTGTTCATGGTGTCTACAAGCACTGAAGGACCTATCTGGCGTTCTACCATAGCCTTAGGAGCCTTGCCCGGACGGAAGCCCGGTACATTGGCGCGACGGCACTGTTCCTTGATAGCCTTGTCATAGTCTTTCTTGTAATCTGCCTCCTCTACAACGAGCGTCAGCTTTCCGCTGGTTTTTGCAGAATTGTCAAATGTGATATTCATCTTTGCTTTGAGTATTTAATTATTTGTACGTTACTATTCCCGCATTGCCGCAATCTTCCTCCATGGCATATCCATGAGGTAAGAAACGGCACATTCGAAATGCAAAATTACAAAGAAATACCGAATTATATGTTATTAACAATGTGTAATTCAATATTTTTAACTAATCAAATCATAATTCTTCACTGCCTTTTCCCGTTCTTCATTTTATTTTCGTATCTTTGCACCATGTTAGTCTTTAAGTTTCTCAACGTCTTCGGACGATACTGTATACTCATGGGCAGGACTTTCTCCCGTCCGGAGCGTATGCGCATGTACTGGAAGCAGTATATCAAGGAGATGTCGGCACTCGGTGTCAACAGCATCGGCATAGTGCTTCTCATATCGTTCTTCATCGGTGCGGTGATATGCATACAGATGAAGCTCAACATCCAGTCGCCATGGATGCCGCGATGGGTGAGCGGATATACTACGAGAGAAATCATGCTCCTCGAGTTCTCCAGCTCCATCATGTGTCTTATCCTCGCCGGAAAGGTGGGCTCCAACATAGCATCGGAGCTCGGCACGATGCGTGTGACGCAGCAGATAGACGCCCTGGACATCATGGGCATAAACTCCGCGGCATATCTCATACTGCCTAAAATCCTCGGCCTCGTCACACTGATGCCCGTGCTCGTGATATTCGCCAACGGCATGGGATTCATAGGAGCATACGCCACGGCATACATAGGCCATATCCTTCCGCCCGACGACCTTACGCTCGGACTGCAACATTCGTTCAACCAGTGGTTTGTATGGATGTCCATCATAAAGAGCGAGTTCTTCGCATTCATCATCGCCAGCGTATCCTCCTACTGCGGATACAGCGTGGAGGGCGGCTCAGTGGAGGTAGGAGACGCCTCTACATCGGCAGTCGTGAGCAGTTCGGTACTCATACTCTTCTCTGACGTTTTCCTGACAAATCTCCTCAGCTGATAAGTAAGTGAACAAAATTAATGTATGATATAAAGCGCAGTTGTTTTTGAGATGTTTTTCGTCTTGGAGCGAAGAAGCATAGCGGGCTATGCGACTGAGGGAGAAGACGGAAACAGCCCAAAACGGGCAAGCCTTATGCATACAAGATTATGCCATTTACTTGATTCTATATAGTATCGTTTAATTTTGTTTACTTACTTATGATAGAAGTAAAGAACCTACATAAATCCTTTGGCGACAGGGAAGTGCTCAAAGGAATAGACGTCACTTTCGACAACGGCAAGACAAACCTTATCATAGGCCAGTCGGGCTCGGGAAAGACCGTGCTGATGAAGAATCTCGTCGGGCTTCTTGACCCTACAGAGGGCGAGGTGCTCTACGACGGCAGGGATTTCGTCACCATGTCAAAGGACGAGCGTATAGCCATGCGCCGCGAGATGGGCATGATATTCCAGTCGGCAGCACTCTTCGACTCGCTCTCCGTGCTCGAGAACGTCATGTTCCCTCTCGACATGTTCTCCAAGATGACATACCGCGACCGCATAAAGCGCGCACAGGCATGTCTCGACCGTGTCGGCCTCATCATGGCGCAGGACAAGTTCCCTGGAGAGATTTCAGGAGGTATGCAGAAGCGTGTGGCGATAGCACGCGCTATAGTGCTTAACCCGAAATACCTGTTCTGTGACGAACCGAACTCGGGACTGGACCCTAAGACATCGCTTGTCATAGACGAACTCCTGCACGGCATCACCGAGGAGTTCAACATGACGACCATCATCAACACCCACGACATGAACTCCGTCATGGGTATAGGCGACAATATCCTCTTCATATACAACGGCGCGAAGGAATGGGTGGGCAACAAGGATATGGTAATGGACTCCACAAACGAAAAACTCAACGACCTTGTCTTCGCTTCCGACCTGTTCAAGAAAGTAAAGGCTGCAAATATGAAGTGACGGTTGGGCGGTTGGGCGGTTATACGGTTGGGCGGTTGAGCGGCTATTGCTCCTATACCGGCTATCACCTAAAGCCTAAAACCAACAAAGTTCCGATTAAGCGAGAGCAGAGCCAAGCTTGCTTGAGCTATGCCGAACTTTTCGAGTAAGCGAGAACAGTAAAAAAACTTGCTTTTAGACTGTCGAGCGAGAGAAAAGTCAAGATTACTTAATCAAAAGGAACTTCGAGCGAAGCTCAACCCAAAACCAACAACCCCAACAGCTGCCGCTATTGCCCCGTGATATGGAGGGCAATAGCGGCAGCTGTCCTTTTCAGGATACAACATAGTCTTTTTGTTCTCTTTATATGAAAATATGTTCCAGATTCCCAAGCAACTTTTAAAAACTCCAAAATACTTGACTTTCAGATTATGAATTACTTGCAGTTTAAACAAATTTGAATATCTTTGCACAAGTATTCCTAAATATTTCCGCAAAGCATTACATACTGAAAACGAACATCTCACATTGCCTTTGGGAGGCTCATGGAAAGACATCCAGGACGAAAAGGAAGAAGCATATATACATTATATAAATACCGCCTGAAGGCACTGAAAACATAAAAAGGAAAGCCTATGCAAGAAATGAAGCGAACTATCTTATACATTGCCGTGACACTCGCCGCACTGCCGGCAGTATCGCAGACACTGACGCTGGACAGTTGCAGGGCTCTGGCACTGAGCAACAACCGACAACTGGCCATCGGACGGGTGAAAAAGGATGTGGCCATGAACATGCGCAAGTCGGCACGCACCAAGTATCTGCCGCGCATCACCGCACTTGGCGGCTACGAACTGACAAGCAAGGAGATAAGCATCCTTAACGACGGGCAGAAGACCCTGTTCAACAATCTCGGCACAACGGTGTCGGCTGGCGTAGGCGACTTTGCAAAGAACGTCCTCGCACCATATATCGCCGACGGCACCATCTCTCCTGCCGCGGCGCAGAAACTGATGCAAGGCCTGCAGTCTATGGGCATAGACACCAAGGGCAACAGTCTCGGCGCTGCAATAACAGACGCATTCCGCACCGACACAAGGCAGATATTCGCCGGTTCTGTAATGCTCACACAGCCTATCTATATGGGAGGAGCGATAAGGGCTCTCAACAACATGGCGGACATACAGGAGGAGCTTGCGGAGAACGGACTGCACCAGCGGACACACGAGACCATCTACGAGACCGACCATATCTACTGGCTCGTAGTATCCCTGCGCCACAAACAGGAACTGGCAAAGCGCTTCAACACGCTCGTCGTGCAGCTTCACGACGATGTCGAGAAGATGATACGCGAAGGCGTGGCGACAAAAGCCGACGGACTGAAAGTCGCTGTAAAGGTAAACGAAAGCGAGATAGCACTCACACAGGCAGAGAACGGTGTGGCACTGGCGAAGATGCTTCTCTGCCAGCAGTGCGGATTGCCGATAGACTCCGACATAACCCTTGCCGATGAGAACACCGACAACATCGCATTGATTAGCGAGACTTCCGTAGACCCACAGACAGCCATAGACAACAGGGCGGAGACGAAAATGCTCGAGAATGCCATAGACATGTCACGACAGACGACAAACCTTGTCCGCGCGGCATTCCTGCCACAGGTGGCTCTCACCGGCGGATATATGATTTCCAACCCGAATGTATACAACGGATTCGAAAGGAAATTCTCCGGTATATGGAATGTCGGGATAATCTTCCGCGTCCCTGTATGGAACTGGTTTGAGGGCACTTACAAGGTCAGGGCTTCAAAGGCGGCGACCACGATGGCAGAGTATGAGCTTGCCGACGCCAAGGAGAAGATGGCTCTGCAGATAAACCAGCAGAAATTCAAGGTAAGCGAAGCCAACAAGAGACTCGCCATGGCAGAGAAGAACATCAAGAGCGCGGAGGAGAATCTGCGTTGCGCCACCCTCGGATTCAAGGAAGGCGTGATAAGTTCCACTGATGTCATAGGGGCACAGACGGCATGGTATCAGGCCAAGAGCCAGAAGATTGACGCCGAGATTGATGTCCGAATGAGCCAGCTGTCTCTGCAGAAGGCACAGGGCACCATGGAGTGACGCCATGTCTGCAACGGCATACCGGCGCTATAAAGACAAAGAACATACAGAAGAAAAAAAGACAAACAAAAAGAAAACGATATGGACGAGAAACAGCAAAATAAGAGTGTAATGCTCGCAGTGGTGGCATTCACACTTGTGGTTCTTGTAGTAGGCCTGATTGGATATTTCACAATCGGCACGGCAAAGGAGGAGATTCAGGGAGAGATTGAAGTGGAAGAATACCGCGTGTCAAGCAAGGTACCGGGACGCATACTGGAAATCTGCGTCAAGGAGGGCGACTATGTCAAGGCCGGAGACACTCTCGCTATCCTCGACAGCCCGGAGATTATGGCAAAGAAGGCACAGGCTGAGAGCGCGGGAGATGCCGCACAGGCAATGTCAGACATGGCACAGGCTGGCGCAAGGCAGGAGCAGATACGCGGCGCACACGAGGTATACCGTCAGGCACAGGCAGGCGCTGAGGTGGCAAAGAAAAGCTACGAACGCATACAGAGACTCTTCGACGAGGGTGTCGTGACGGCGCAGAAACGCGACGAGACATACGCCGCATACAAGGCTATGGAGGCGCAGATGAAGGCTGCCAAGAGCCAGTACGACATGGCGGTCAACGGTGCGCGGAAAGAGGAGAAGCGTGCCGCGGCGGCACAGGTGAGCCGTGCAAAGGGTGCGCTGCAGGAAGTGGAGGCATACATGCACGAGACTGTACAGACAGCACAGATGGACGGCGAGGTGAGCGACATATATCCGAAGACAGGAGAGCTCGTCGGCACAGGCTCGCCCATCATGACTATATCAATGATGAAGGACGTATACGCCACATTCAACATACGCGAGGATCAGCTTAACGGCATGAAAGTAGGCGATACATTCACGGCATTCTGCCCGGCTTTCGGCAAAGACCTCGAGATGAAGGTCTATTATATCAAGGACCAAGGCTCCTACGCCACATGGAAAGCGACAAAGTCCAACGGACAGTATGACCTCAAGACATTCGAGGTGAAGGCGCGCCCCATCAACCCGTTTGACGGCCTGCGCCCGGGAATGACACTCGTAAAGAGA
>JAFTQG010000001.1 GCA_017462915.1 Prevotella sp.
ACTCGGTATCAAGGTATGGATCTGCAACGGTGAGGTTTACGGAAAGAAGGATCTCTCTCCTAACGCAGGTATGGCTGCACAGGCACAGCAGTCTAACAACAACCGTGGAGGTCGTGGCGGCGAGCGTCGTCGTGGTGGCCGTGGCGGTCGTCGTGACAACAAATAATTGTCAAGCACTCTATATGAAAAGGATGGTTTCACGACCATCCTTTTTTTGTCTATATTTCTTATATGTATTACGGAGACACCCGCCTGCCTTCGGCACCAGCTGCCGCTGGCTGCTCGCTGCAAAAGCCCACAGGGCTGTTTGCTTTTCGCTCACGACCCCTAGCCGGGGGGGGCATGTCTCCTCCATAGATATATAGAAATATTATAAAAAATGATTATCTTTGAATGTTTTTCCATTTTCTTTAATAGAGTGATTGACAATCACTTTAAAAACGCAAATGAGATGAAATCATTGATAATAAATTTAAAAACGAATTTATATGAAGATCAGAACCATTCTTTTTGCAGCAGCAGGTGCTGCAGTAATGGCATCTTGCGGCAAGGTGTCAGATGTAACTGAAATCACAGGTACTGTTGTGCCGGAAGGTATTACAGAGGTTAATGTTATGGTAGGCGAGGCTGTCGACACTCTCGTTCCTGTGGTTGACGGCAAGTTTGTTGTGACCGTTCCGACTGACCTCACGGCAATCGCAACAGTAAGTGCAGCTAACTTCGGTGCAAACTTCATTCCTGACGGGACTCCGCTTAAAGTAGTGCTCGATGCACAGACTGTCGTAACGTCAAAATATCCGAAGATCTCTGCGCAGGAGAAGCTCAATGCTTTCAATGCAGCAGAAGAAGCTTTCGGAAAAGAGTATTCCGAGAAGCAGATGGCCATCATGACCGATTCCCTCATGACTGATGATGAGAAGTCCGCTGCCCTCGAAGCCTTCAACGACGAGTTCATGCCAAGATACAAGGAGCATGGCCAGAGGGCTCTTCAGGAGAATGCAGACAACTTCACAGCTCTTTTCGCCCTTCAGACTCTTCGCAGCGTGAGCGAAAGCACCGAGATGGAAGCCATTCTCCCTCTCATCGACCTTCTCGTACCTGAACTTCAGGAACATCGTTATGTGAAGGGTATCAAGGACGCCATTACGGCAAGAGTAAATACGGCTCCGGGCAAGATGTTCACAGATTTCACTGTTCAGAATGTCGTAGGCTACACAAGAAGCGTGGATCCGCAGCCTATCTATAAGGAGGCGAAGTTCTCTGACTATGTAGGAAAGGGCAAATATATCCTCGTTGACTTCTGGGCACCATGGTGCGGCCCTTGCAAGCGTGAGGTTCCTTTCATCAAGGCAGCTTATGACAAGTTCCACGGCAAGGATTTCGACGTCCTCAGCCTCGCGGTGTGGGAGCGTGAGAGCCAGAAGGTATCTATCGACACAGCAGGCGAGCTCGGAATGAACTGGCTGCACATCAACAACTGCGGCTCTGTTCCTACTGACATCTATGGCGTGGAGGGAATTCCTCACCTCATGCTCATCGGCCCTGACGGTACAATTCTCGCACGCGACCTCCGTGG
>JAFTQG010000022.1 GCA_017462915.1 Prevotella sp.
AACCACCAAATAACCAAACCACCAAATAACCAAACCACCAAATAACCAAACCACCAAATAACCAAACCACCAAATAACCAAACCACCAAATAACCAAACCACTAAATAACCAAACCACCAAACCACCAAACCAACCACCCCCCCCAATGACAATAGTTATAGCCATATTTATCCTGCTGGCGTTTATCCTGATAGCCGCCACCCCCAAGACCTCTGTCAACAAAGCAGCCTTGGCTGTCTTTGCAGGCACAGTAGGCTGGGTGCTGTACATTTGTTTCGGCTCAGACTTTGTCATGGCTCAGCATTCTACAGACTACATGTCGTTTCTCCGTGGTGCGACGGCAAACAGCGTCGCCGTGAAGGAATACATAGCGTCCAACATATTTATAAAGTATGTAGGTAAAGCCTCGGAGATCGTCCTATTCCTCATGTCCACGATGACTATCATCGAAATACTGGACAGCAATGGCTGTTTCGACTTCTTTCCGCAATGGATAAAGACACGCAACAGCAAGCGTCTGCTGTGGTCTATGGCTGTACTGACATTCCTGTTGAGCGCAAATATGGACAACCTTACTGTCACCACGATGATGCTCGTCATGATGCACAAGATGCTCCCTAACAGACGCCAGCGTGCCATCTTCGGACCGGTTATCGTCCTTAGCGCAAATATCGGAGGAGCACTGACAGTCATAGGAGACCCTAACGGCCTGCTGCTCTGGAATATGGGAGCCGTCACTCCAAGTCATTTCTCAGCGTGGATGGCGTTGCCGTGTCTTGTCGCATGGACTGTCCCGACATATCTCATGTCACGGAAACTGCCAGAGCGCGTTGACCTTGAGCGCGTATCGCTTCCGTACAGGGGCGATGACACACGGCTCACGGTATGGCAACGCGTAGCCATGTTCTTCTTCGGCATAGGCGGACTGTGGTTCATCCCCACGTTCCGCGACATCACCAAGCTCTCCCCGTTCGTTGGCGCCCTCTGCGTCCTTGCCCTCCTGTCGATAGTCAACGAGGCATTCAACCATAAGCTCCTCGTAGCCAGCCGCATGACACAGCGCAACGCCTCAAGGACTATGCATAACGGTATGTTGCAGATGATGCTCTTCATCATGGGCATAATGCTCATGATGGGTGTACTCGTGGAGACAGGAGCAAGCCTTTGGCTCGGCGAGTTCTGCCTCGACACTCTCGGGGATACATGGAGTCTCTGCCTTGCGCCTCTTATGGCCTCCGTCGTCAGTCTTGCCCTTGACTCCTTTGCAACCACGGCTGCTTTCGTGTCCCTCCATGGCATAGGCGGCACGGCGGAATTCATGACAAACGGCGAATACTGGATACTCATAGCCTATGCCACAGCCGTAGGCGGCACGATATTCGGCATCGGTTCCCTGTCTGGGCTCGCTCTGTTCTCGATGAACACAACAACAATAGGCTGGTATGCCAAGCATTTCGCTCCGAAGATGCTCCTCGGTGCTCTTCTTGGACTGCTTGTGCTCATTGCAGAGGCTCTGTATTTCTGACGGTTGTGTGCGGTTGAGTGCGGTTGTACGGTTTGGCGGTTATACGGAGATTGCTCTTCCTGTAACTCATAACCCATAACTCATAACTCACAACTCATACCCTACAACCTCTAAACCACCAAACGACTAAACACCCAATAACCTAAAAACGTAATAATATGGCAAAGATCAAGACTATTGGTATCATGACATCCGGTGGCGATGCACCGGGCATGAACGCAGCAGTACGTGCCGTCACACGTGCGGGTATCTTTAACGGCTTCTGCATAAAAGCCATCTACCGCGGTTATGAAGGCCTCATCCATGGAGAGATAAAGCCGTTCACTACGGAGAACGTCTCGGGAATCATCGGCATGGGAGGCACAATCCTGAAGACCGCACGCTCCAAGGACTTCTGCACAGAGGAAGGACAGCAGCGTGCCTATGAGATGCTCGTCAGGGAAGGTATAGACGCCCTTGTCGTAATCGGCGGCAACGGTTCGCTGACAGGAGCCATGGAGTTCGCACGCAAGTTCGATGTCTGCTGTATAGGTCTCCCAGGAACTATCGACAATGACCTCTACGGCACCGACAATACCATAGGTTACGACACAACGATGAATACCATCATGGAGTGTGTCGACCGTATCCGCGACACGGCACAGAGCCACGAGCGCATCTTCTTCGTCGAGGTGATGGGACGCGATGCAGGTTTCCTTGCCCAGAACTCCGCCATCGCCTGCGGAGCAGAAGCGGCAATCATCCCCGAAGAGTCCACAGATGTCGACCAGTTGGCGGAGTTCATGAAGCGAGGCATACGCAAGTCTAAGCGCTCCTGCATAGTCATCGTCTCCGAGTCGCCTAAATGCGGTGCCATGTTTTATGCCGACCGCGTGAAGAACGAGTTTCCTGATTATGACGTGCGTGTCTCCATCCTCGGCCATCTCCAGCGTGGCGGTACACCGACGGCGCGCGACCGCATCCTCGCCTCCCGTACCGGTGTCGGCGCCATAGAAGCCATTCTGCAGGGACAGCGTAACATCATGGTAGGTGTCCGCAACAATGAGGTCGTCTATGTGCCGCTGTCAGAGGCAATCCGCTCCGACAAACCTTTCGACAAGAAGCTCATAAAGGTTCTTGAAGAGCTGTCGATTTAGTGCGGTTGGACGGGATTGCAATAGGCAATTATGTATATAACAAATAATTAACAGTAAAAGAGGGTGTGTCAAAATTTTGACACACCCTCTTTTACTGCAATATACTATGGTATGTGTTATCTGCCGTTTCATGTTGAAAATCCAGAGTGCCAGATGCTTTGTTGCATAGAATTCTTTGTATGTGTCCTCCATGCATGTTTCTCCAAATAATATATGTAGATGTTGCACAATATGATTTTTTTGCGTAAATTTGCAGACGTTATGGTCGGCATTTGTCCCAGACCATGACGGAAAGAGAATAAGGAGTGCCGTGCCTGTCCATGGGATGGGCACGTAGAGTCCTGCACTTCATGGTATCAACGACAAACTATGCGCCGGAGGGGACTGTGGAGGCGCGGAGACACGGATGGAAAGAAATGACCTGCGTTCGCAAAGCCTTGACCTGCTGCGATTTCCCTTGGCCTTGGTGGTGCTGATAATCCATGTGTTCAACACCCGGGGATTCGCGTTGCGCGGGTCTCAGGTCTCTGTGGAAGACATGCCTGTATTGCTGGAGATAAACCATTTCATAGACGGTTTTCTCAGAGGACAGAGTGTGCCGATATATTTCTTCATCTCGGGTTTCGTGTTTTTTCTCGGTGTGGAGATGACGAGAGGCGTTTACGCAAGGAAGCTGAGAAACAGGGTGCACACCTTGCTCATACCTTATATCGTATGGAACATCATCGACGTGCTGATAGTGCTGGCGCGCCATCTCCCTATGTTTTCGTCAGTCTTCCCCAATATACACAACATGCCGCTGGACTTCAGTCTGTCGGCGATACTGGAGACTTTCTGGGACTCCTCGAAGGGAATCTTCGCCCTTCAGGCGGCTGATGACGGTGCGCCTCTCTTCCCTCAGGACAAGCCTCTGTGGTTTCTGCGAGACTTGATGATAGTGGTGTTGTGCACGCCTATTATATGCTGGATGCTGAAGCGCATGCGCCATTACTTCGTATGGGTGTTGGGCATCCTGTGGTTTGTCCTTGAATACTGGAGTCTGGGGCATGTCAACCAGTTGCTTTCCGCCTTCTTTTTCTTCTCGTGGGGAGCCTACCTGAGTGTCTGCGGCAAGGACATGATAAAGGAGTTCAACAGATATTTCAAGCCGTCGATGGTGCTCTATCCGTTGCTTGCCGTGCTGTTTGTCTGCTCGGTGCACTGGTTTCCGTGGGCGTCTGACACGATAAAGCGGATGAATGTCTTCGTCGGTCTGCTGTTCGCCTACAATATGGCGTCGTGGCTTGTCGTGCGCGGTGTCTGCCGGCCAAATCCGCTGCTTACCTCCGCGAGCTTTTTCGTCTATGTCTCCCACGCATTGATATGCGACGACCTGCCGAAGCTGCTGTTTTTCGTCTTCCGTCCCGAGACGCAGGGCGGCATGATTCTTGTCTATCTGTCCGCTACGGTTATCATCGTGGGCATGATTCTGCTTGCTTACTGTGGTCTGAAGCGTTATGCGCCGTCTCTGCTGAGGCTTATGACAGGAAGGAAATGACGGTTTCGAGGTGCAGGAAGATGGAGGTGAAAGCATACACGAGTTTTCTTATTGTCTGTTTATCATAAAAGGCGGAAACGCTCTTTCTTGTGTCATTTCTGTCTGTTTTCCATACCTTTTCTGTCTGTTTTCCATGTCGTTTTATACATTTTCTGAGCAGGAATGTGACCTTTCGTGACATGGACGGTCACCTTTTTGCTTGCGAAAGGTAATGCCTTGAGCTGCAAAAGGTTACCTTTTACAGCTCAAAGGGTCACCTTTGAATGTGTGGAAGAACGCCTGCGAAATGGGGAATTGTGAGTATGTTACTGTAGGATAGTGGTTTACGTGTTGTACGAAAATATGCGATATTTCCGTATATAGCTTCCTGCCTTTGCTTCTACGCGAGTTTTTCAGGCATAAAAACGTGCTGGGTTTTGTGTACGGTTATATGGCTGTTCGGTTATGCGGTTGAGCTTCGCTCGAAGTTCCTTCCGCTCGGCATAGCTCAAGCAAGCTTGACTCTGCCCTCGCTTAATCGGAACTTTATACGGTTGCGCGGTTGTGTGGTTATACGGTTGCGTGCATAGGAAAGGTAATCTCCGTATAACCGTATAACCGTCTGAACCGCATAACCATATAAATATGTGAAATTATTTGTTTATATCATGAAAAAATAGTAATTTTGCAGACAAAATTTCAAAAACGTTTCTGAAAATATGAATATTTCTTATAAATGGCTCAAGGAGTATGTTGACTTCGACCTCACAGCGGAGGAGGTATGCGCGGCCCTTACATCCACAGGCCTTGAAGTTGACGCCCTCGAGGAGGTGCAGAGTGTCAAGGGAGGACTGAAAGGACTTTATGTAGGCAAGGTGCTTACATGCGAGGAGCATCCTAACTCTGACCATCTTCATGTCACCACTGTAGACCTCGGCAGGAAGGATGCCGACGGCAATCCTGTGGCGCAGCAGATAGTATGCGGCGCGCCTAATGTCGCGGCAGGACAGAAAGTAATCGTTGCCGACCTCGGCTGCGTGCTGTATGACGGCGACAAGGAGTTTGTCATCAAGAAGTCGAAACTGCGCGGCGTGGAGTCAAACGGCATGATATGTGCCGAGGACGAGATCGGCGTGGGAACAAGCCATGACGGCATAATCGTGCTTCCAGAGGATACACCGGTAGGAATGCCTGCCGCCGAATACTACAACCTTGAGAGCGACTGGCTCATAGAGGTAGACATAACGGCAAACCGTGCCGACGCCCTCTCACACTACGGCGTTGCGCGCGACCTCAACGCATGGCTCGTGAGAAACGGCCGTCCGTCTACGCTTCACCGTCCTTCTTGCGACGCTTTCAAGGTAGACAATAACGATATGCCTGTGAAGGTCACAATAGAGAATACCGAGGCTTGCCGCCGATATGCCTGCGTCTCTATTACGGGATGCGAGGTGAAGGAGTCGCCTGAATGGCTCAAGAACAGGCTCAGCATCATAGGCCTTCGCCCGATAAACAATATCGTGGACATCACAAATTATGTCATGATGGCCTACGGACAGCCGCTCCACTGCTTTGACGCGGACATGGTGAAGGGGCATCATATCATAGTCAAGGACAACAACGAAGGAAAGAAATTCGTCACTCTCGACGGCGAGGAGCATATCCTCGGCGAGCACGACCTCGCCATCTGCAATGAGGAAGAGCCTATGTGCATAGCAGGTGTCTTCGGCGGAAAGGGCTCCGGAACATACGAGACGACAACGAATGTCGTGCTCGAATCGGCATATTTCCATCCTACATGGATACGCAAGTCTGCACGCCGCCACGGCCTCTCGACAGACGCCTCGTTCCGTTTCGAGCGTGGCGTGGACCCGGAGGGCACGATATATGCCCTGAAGCAGGCGGCAATCCTCTGTCAGGAGCTTGCCGGAGGAAAGATTTCCATGGAGATCTGCGACGAGTATCCTAATCCTGTCTGCCCTGCAAAGGTGTCTCTGAAATATGATTATGTAGACAGTCTCATAGGCAAGGAAATAGGCAAGGACACGATAAAGTCCATCGTCACCTCGCTCGAGATGGCGGTAGAGGCAGAGACGGAAGAGGGACTTGAGCTCTCTGTGCCGGCATATCGTGTGGATGTGCAGCGTCCTTGCGATGTAGTGGAGGACATCTTGCGCATATACGGATATAATAATGTGGAGATTCCTACACAGCTGAAGTCGTCGCTGGTCATAAAAGGCGAGGAAGACAAGAAGCTGAAGATGCAGAATCTTGTCGCCGAGCAACTTGTCGGTGCGGGATTCCGCGAGATACTCTGCAACTCTCTCACGAAGAGTGCATACTATGACGGACTGGAGAGCGTGCCTGCCGAGACGCTTGTCAATATCATGAACCCGCTCAGCTCAGACCTCAATGTCATGCGCGGAACACTCCTTTTCGGCGGTCTTGAGGCCATCGTGCGCAATGCAAACCGCAAGTTCCCTAACCTGAGGTTCTTCGAGGTGGGCAACCTCTACACCTTCTCCAAGGAGAAGCAGAACGACGAGGACCCGATGAAGGCTTACAAGGAGGAGAACTATATCGGACTTTGGATGACGGGCAAGAGCATCGAGGGCTCATGGACACACAAGGACGAGAAGATGTCGTTCTACCATCTCCGTGCTGTCGTGGACAATATCTTCGCACGTGTAGGCCTTATGCCTCAGATGACAGTAGTGGAACACTCGCAGTCTGACCTCTTCGCCTCGGCGCTGAAGGTCATGACACGTGGCGGAAAGGTGCTCTGCGAGATGGGTATCGTGAGCAGGAAGATACAGAAGAAGTTCGAGATACAGAACGAGGTCTACTTCGCGCAGATAAACTGGACACAGCTCTGCAAGGCTGTCAAGAAGCATGCCGTGCATTATCAGGAAGTCTCCAAGTTCCCAGCCGTGAGCCGCGACCTCTCTCTCCTCATCGACTCGAATATCGAGTTTGCCGAGATTGAGCGCATAGCACGCAATACGGAGAAGAAACTCCTGCGCTCTGTAGAGCTCTTCGATGTCTACGAGGGTGACAAACTGCCGGAGGGAAAGAAGTCATACGCTGTGAACTTCATCCTCCAGGACCCTGAGAAGACTCTCAACGACAAGGCTATCGAGGCGATAATGAACAAACTTATCACAAATCTGAAGAAGCAGCTGAATGCTGAACTGAGATAACGAGGGTTATGCGGTTTTACGGTTATACGGTTATGCGGAGACTATTCTCCTGTCCATAACAGTACAACCGTCAAACCGCACAACCGCAAAAACCGTATACAACCTAATCTCCAAACCACTAAACAACTAAAAAACAAATATACAAAAATGGGAAGAGCATTTGAATATCGCAAGGCTACCAAACTGAAGCGTTGGGGCCACATGGCCAAGACCTTTACACGTCTCGGCAAACAGATCGCAATAGCAGTGAAGGCCGGCGGCCCTGACGCGGAGACAAACCCGACACTCCGTTCCATCATAGCAGTCTGCAAGCGCGAGAATATGCCGAAGGACAATATCGAGCGCGCCATCAAGAACGCTATGGGCAAGGACCAGTCTGACTACAAGGAAGTGACATACGAAGGATACGGCCCTCACGGCATCGCCGTTTTCGTGGATACACTGACAGACAATACCACACGTACCGTGGCTGATGTCCGCTCAGTATTCAACAAGTTCTCTGGCAACCTCGGCACGACAGGCTCACTGAGCTTCCTGTTCGACCATAAGTGCGTGTTCACATTCAAGAAGCCGGAAGGACTGGATATGGACGAGCTTATCCTCGAACTGATAGACTTCAATGTCGACGACGAGTTTGACGAGGAGTATGATGAGGAGAAGGACGAGGATACAATCACCATCTATGGCGACCCTAAGTCGTATGCCATGATACAGAAGTTCCTTGAGGACAAGGGCTTCGAGGGTGTCGGCGGTGAGTTTACATACATCCCTAACGACCTCAAGGAGGTGACCGACGAGCAGCGCGAGACTATCGACAAGATGGTGGAGAAGCTCGAGGAGTTTGACGATGTGCAGACTGTGTACACGAATATGAAATAGTAGTACGTGGTTCCGGGACGGTATCTGTCCTGGGATTCCGTATATATATGAATTGCTTTGCAGGTCTTGGCGTTTGCACGATAAGCCGTGCAAGTGTCAGGACTTGCTTACACAAAGAAAACACTGAAATATGAAGACACTGTCATTTCAGACACGCGGCACATGTGCAAAGCTGATAAACATCGCTTTGGATGATGACGGCCGTATAGAAGATGTCGAGTTTGTAGGCGGATGCAACGGCAATACGAAAGGCATCTCGTCACTTGTCCGTGGCATGAAATCTGAGGATGTCATAAAGAAACTTGAGGGCATTACCTGCGGCATGAAACCGACAAGCTGCCCTGACCAGCTTGCACAGGCACTCAGGCAGATGCAGTGACGGGCGAGGTGCACGGTTTTTTCGGTTATGCGGCTTTTTCGGTTAAGCGGTTGGACGGTTATGCGGTTATACGGTTATGCGGTTATGCGGTTATGCGGTTGAGCAAACAACTAAACAACTAAACCACCAAACAACCAAACAACCAAACAACTAAACGACCAAACCACCAAACGACTCAAACCACCTTATTATATTGTAGAGTATGAGAACAGCGACTTTTATAATGATGATATTGTGTGCTATGCTTTCCTCATGTCAGGAGAGCATAGAGGAGCGTGCCGAGCGTGAGGCAAGGGAATACACATTGAAATATTGTCCTACGCCACCGCAGAATGATGTCATTACAGACAGCATCGTTTATCACAGCGCAACAAGGACATACTCCACATACATGACATTTACAGGCAAGCTGGATGATGCGGAGATCATTTCCGCCCATGACGGCGACATCTCGGAAAAGATGCTCCAGATGGTACGCTCCAATACCGGCATCAGGGTATATAAGGATGCAGGCTTCTCCTTTGAATATGTATGCCGTTCGCAGAAGGAAAAGGACAAGACACTGCTCCACATCACGTTTACACAGAAAGATTACAATTCCGATAATAAGGAATAGTTGTTTGGTGGTTTATTGTCAGTCATCTATTCTGGCTATTACTGCTATGTCGGCTATCCACTAAACACCAAAATTCCCAAACCACCCAACCACTAAATCACTAAACAACCAAACCACTAAACAACCAAACCACTAAACAACCAAACCACTAAACAACCAAACCACTAAACAACCAAACCACCACCATGCTATTCACGCTCTCTTGCACAGGCAACACACGCTGGGCGGCAGACATGCTTGCTCAGGTGCTGAACGATAGGGTAGTCTCCATCCCCGAGGCTGTCAACGGCGATTGTATCTATCGTCTTCGTGCCGGAGAGAGAATCGGTTTCTGTCTTCCTGTCCACGGCTGGCGGCTTCAACCGCTTGTAAGAGACTTCATCAGCAGACTTCAGTTCGTTACGCATGGTACTGTAAATGATGCCTTTCAGGATGGAGCGCACTCCCCATATTGCTATTTCCTGATAACCTGTGGTGACAGTTGCGGCGAGTACGGCGAGCAGTTGGAGGAAGCACTGTCAGCCAAGGGCCTGAGAGTGAGTTCATGTTGCTCTGTCATCATGCCCGAGTCTTACGTCGGTCTGCCTTTCATGGACGTAGACACAGACCTCCGCGAGGCGGAAAAGAAGATGAACGCACGAAGCGTTGTCCTTGAATTTGCCGACATCGTGGCAGAGAACCGTTCTGTCCGTATGCCGATACACAGAGGAGCTATGCCACGTCTCTACAGCCGCGTCCTCGGAAAGTTCTTTTACAGGTATCTCATTACAGACAAGCGTTTTAAGGTGGATACCGACAAGTGCATAGGCTGCGGCCTTTGCCAGAAGCATTGTCCTGTAGACAATATCATGATTAGTGACCGCCATCCCGAATGGCTTCATACAGGCCGTTGCATGACCTGCATGGCTTGTTATCACTATTGCCCTGAGAAAGCCATCTCCTTTTGGCGATTCACAAAAGGCAAAGGGCAATATTATTACGACCACAACAAGGAGAAGGGCAGAAAACATTGAATAGTTATTCATTTTGTGAGTCTTACGGTGAAATTATTTTTAATGAAATGCAGTTGTTGAAGCTACTGCATGGGAAAGTGTTGCCAGACCTTATTGTCATATAGATGTATGTCAATTTTAATACACAATCCAGATGTATTTATTCAAAAACAACTGATAAACGTTTGCATTTAATATTTTTTTTCATTATCTTTGCATTTGAAAAAATAACCGTAGAGGATATAAGCCAAGAGAATAATGGAAAAAAAACTATTGTTCCCAGATTATATATTTGAGTCAAGCTGGGAAGTTTGTAATAAGGTCGGAGGAATATATACAGTACTATCTACACGTGCGAAAACGCTGACAGATATCTTGCGTGACCGTCTTGTTTTCATAGGCCCGGACTGTTGGGGAGAAAAGCAGTCGCCATATTTCAGACCAGACAGCTCGCTTCTGGAGAATTGGGAGAAAAAAGCCAATGCAGAAGGGCTTAAAGTGAAGGTGGGACGTTGGGACGTTCCAGGGAAACCTATAGCTGTTCTTGTTGATTTCAAGCCGTATTTTGAGAAGAAGAACCAGATTTATGCAAAGTTATGGGAGAAGTATCAGGTTGACTCTCTCCATGCATACGGAGACTACGACGAGGCATCCATGTTCTCTTATGCGGCAGGCCTTGTTGTAGAGAATCTTTACTATTATCTTAATCTTGCTCCACAGAAAGTCATCTATCATGCCAACGAATGGATGACAGGCCTCGGTATGCTCTATATTAAGGACAAGTTGCCTAATATAGGTACAGTATGGACTACACATGCCACGTCTATAGGCCGTTCCATCGCCGGCAACGGAAAGCCTCTTTACGACTACCTCTGGTGCTATAACGGCGACCAGATGGCAGAAGAGCTTAACATACAGTCAAAGCATTCCATCGAGAAGCAGACGGCACTCAATGCTGATGCCTTCACAACAGTGTCCGACATTACAGCCACAGAGTGCCTTGAACTCATAGGAAAGCCCGTGGATGTGGTATTGCCAAACGGTTTTGAGGACGACTTTGTGCCGAAGGGAGCTGTATTCACGAAGAAGCGCAAGGTGGCACGCAAGAGCATCCTTCACCTTGCCAACTGCCTCACAGGACGCGAGTTTGCAGATGATACGCTGATTATCGGCACAAGCGGACGTTACGAAATCCGCAACAAGGGCATAAACGTGTTCGTGGAAGCCATGAACCGTCTCCTCCGCGACAACAGGCTTGACCGTCAGGTCGTTGCTCTTATAGAAGTGCCGGCGTGGGTAGGCATTCCACGCGAGGACCTCAAGGAGCGTTATCTTTCATCCAAAACCTACGACACACCGCTGGATTATCCTGTGATAACCCACTGGCTTCACAATATGCCGAACGACAAGGTGCTTGACAGCATGAAGTATTATAATATGTGGAACGGCAAGGACGACAAGGTCGTGGTGATCTTCGTCCCGTGCTACCTTGACGGCAATGACGGCATATTCAACATACCATATTACGATTTCGTAATAGGCAATGACCTCTCTATCTATCCTTCATATTACGAGCCATGGGGCTATACTCCGCTGGAGTCCATCGCCTTCAAGGTCCCGTGTGTCACTACAGACCTTGCCGGCTTCGGAGTCTGGGCCAATACGGTCAAAGGCTCTTACTCAGAGATAGAGGACGGCGTGAAGACCATTCACCGTACGGACTACAACTACTCAGAGGTTGCCGACGCTATCAATGACACTGTAGTGAAATTTGCCCGGATGTCAGATGCCCAGGTGAAGAAAGCCAGGACAAATGCAGGCAAGCTCTCGCAGAAAGCCCTTTGGGGTGAGTTTATAGAATATTATCGCAAGGCATACGATATTGCGTTAACCAAAGCGAGCAAACGATAAAAAAAACAAATACACTGAACAATGAAAATCAAAGCAAATTACGTTAATGCTCCAATATGGAAGGAATTGGCTATCAAGTCAACACTTCCGAAGGAGCTTGAATGTCTTGACGAGATTGCACACAATCTCTGGTGGTCTTGGAACTACGAGGCCCGTGACCTCTGGCGCGCACTTGACAGCGATCTCTATGACAAGGTAGGCGAGAACCCTGTCGCACTGCTGGAAAAGCTCCCTTACGAGCGTAAGGAGGAGTGTGCCAAGGACAAGGAAATCATGAAGATGGTGAAGAATGTCGACAAGCTCTTCAAGGAATACATGGCGCAGCCGGTTGACAAGAGCCGTCCTTCTGTCGCTTATTTCTGCATGGAGTACGGCATTTCACAGGTCCTCAAGATCTATTCCGGCGGTCTCGGTATGCTTGCCGGCGACTACGTGAAGGAGGCTTCCGACTCGAATGTCGATATGTGCGCTGTCGGTTTCCTGTACCGTTACGGCTATTTCAAGCAGTCTATCTCCATGGAGGGTGACCAGATTGCCAACTATGATGCACAGAACTTCAACTCACTCCCTGTAGTGCGCACTCTCGACCCTGCCACAGGCGAGCCGCTTGTCGTCGATGTCCCTTACATGAACTATATGGTTCATGCCTCTGTATGGACAGCCAATGTCGGTCGCGTGAAGCTCTATCTCCTTGATACTGACAATGAGATGAACTCAGAGTTTGACCGCCCTATCACACACGCACTCTATGGCGGCGACTGGGAGAACCGTCTCAAGCAGGAGATACTCCTCGGTATCGGCGGTATGCTGACACTTAAGAAGCTCGGCATAAAGAAGGACATCTACCACTGTAACGAGGGACATGCCGCACTGTGTAATCTCCAGCGTCTTATCGACTATATCCACGAGGGACTTACATTCAATCAGGCAATAGAGCTTGTACGTGCTTCTGGCCTTTACACATGCCACACTCCGGTGCCGGCAGGACACGACTACTTCGACAAGGACCTCTTCGGCAAGTACATGAGCGGTTACCCACAGCAGCTCGGCATCTCTTGGGACGAGTTCATCGGCATGGGACGTACAAATCCTGATGACCACAACGAGAAGTTCTCTATGTCTACCTTCGCTCTCAACACATGTCAGGAGTCCAACGGTGTGTCAAGACTCCACGGATGGGTATCACAGAAGATGTTCGCTCCTACATGGGCAGGCTACTGGCCAGAGGAGAACCATATCGGATATGTCACCAACGGTGTCCACTTCCCTACATGGTGCGCGACAGAGATGCGTGACATCTATGCCAAGTATTTCGACAAGAACCATCTCAACGACCAGTCCAACGAGTCTATATGGCACGGTATCTACAACTGTCCTGACGAGGAGCTCTGGGCTACACGTATGGATCTGAAGAACAAGCTGGCAGACTATATCAAGATAAAGTTCAAGGATGTATGGCTCCGCAACCAGGGCGACCCTGCACGTGTTGTCTCCCTGCTCAACAAGATCAACCCTAACGGCCTTACAATCGGCTTCTGCCGCCGCTTCGCGACATACAAGCGTGCCCACCTTCTCTTCACAGACCTTGAGCGTCTCTCCAAGATCGTGAACAATCCTGAGCACCCTGTGACATTCCTTTTCGCAGGTAAGGCTCACCCGGCAGACGGTGGCGGTCAAGGACTCATCAAGCGCATCTACGAGATTTCACAGCGTCCTGAGTTCCTCGGCAAGATCATCTTCCTCGAGGACTATGACCAGCAGCTTGCACGTCGCCTCGTTTCCGGTTGCGATATCTGGATGAATACTCCTACACGTCCTCTCGAGGCATCTGGCACATCAGGCGAGAAGGCCGAGATGAACGGTGTTGTCAACCTCTCTGTCCTTGACGGATGGTGGGTAGAGGGCTACCGCGAGGGTGCAGGATGGGCTCTCCCTGAGAAACGCACATACCAGAACCAGGGCTACCAGGACCAGCTCGATGCCGCTACTATCTACAACATGCTGGAGAACGAGATCGTACCTCTCTACTACAACAAGAACGAGAAAGGCATCTCCGAGGGCTGGATGCAGGTAGTCAAGAACTCTATCGCGACAATCGCTCCTCACTATACCATGAAGCGTCAGCTTGACGATTACTATGACAAGTTCTATACAAAGGAGGCAGCGCGCTTTGCCGTGCTTTCAAAGGATGACAACAAGGTTGCCAAGGAACTCGCATCATGGAAGGAGACAGTCGCACAGCGTTGGGACAGCATCAATGTCGTTTCCAAGGAGTCCAACTTCACAGAGGGCGTCGCTACGGGCAAGGAAATCAATATCAAGTTTGTCATTGACGAGCAGGGACTCAACGATGCTGTCGGTGTAGAGCTCGTTATCCTGAAGAACGACATGGCCGATACAGACCGTGAAATCAAGCGCATCGTTCCGTTCCAGGTGACAAAGGTCGAGGGCAACCTCTATACATTCGAGGCTCACTATACACCGTCTCAGGCCGGTGCATATAAGGCAGCCATACGTATGTATCCTAAGAACGACCTCCTCCCACACCGTTGCGATTTCGCATACATCAAGTGGATAGGCTAAAAAAGTAAGCAGACGGACTTTTACAAGTCTGATAAATCTACAATCCCCGTCAGCATTCTTGTGCTGGCGGGGATTTTTCATGTCATTTGGCGTTGCCGGAAGTCGCATAGGAAATACTGAAAAGCCTTTATCCCAAATCGGTCATTAAACCGACATACGGTAATATTCTGTTATTGTTATATGGTCTTTTCATTCGTTTCGCCTTTCTCTTCGCTGTCTTGCTTCCCGTTCCGTCTCGACATAGCCCGCTATGCCTTCGACGAAATGGTTGCAATACAACGGAGATAAAAACGAAACGAAGTGAAATCTAATGACCGATTTGGGTTAAAATATGCCT
>JAFTQG010000002.1 GCA_017462915.1 Prevotella sp.
ACCATAACCATAACCATAACTTTAACCATAACCCTAACACACAACCGCAAGCAACTAAACAGCCAAACGACCAAACAACTAAACGACTAAACAACCAAACGACTAAACGACTAAACAACCAAACGACTAAACAACACCAATGAAAAAGACAATCCTTTCGCTCATCGCCCTCGCCGCCGTCACGGCAGCAGGCGCACAAGAAATCTACACAGCACAGTTTACCGACTCCGCCCTTGTCCGCAAGGCACAGGCATGGGCAGAATCGGGACAGTGGAAGAACGGCTTCACTAAGGCAGAGCCCGACAAGAGCGTGAACCTCACCGACTTCTACATCCAGTACAACAGGGAGCCCGAGACATGGAAGGCTCTCTTCCGCTGGCTCGAGAAGACCGACCTGCTCGCCATCCCTGCAGGAAAACACCTCATAGAGGGCACGGACCTCATCGTAAGTGTCGAGGACAGCGAGAACAGCGCACTCGAGAAGCGCAAGACCGAGAGCCACAGATACAACTGCGACTTCATGTTCGTGGTGAAGGGAACGGAGGGCTTCCGTCTCCTCGACCATAACTCGTCTACCCTGAAGACAAAATACACATACGATGTCGTGCGCTACGACTACGACCCTGCCAAGGCAAAGACCGTGGAGTCGACACCGGGACGCTTCCTCATCATGTTCCCCGAGGACTGGCACATAGCCAAGGTGAAGACCACAAAGCCCGACCAGAAAATCCGCGTCATCGTCGTCAAGATGCCGTACAGATACAGATAAGCAAGTATTGTCCTTGTTTTCTCACCTATTAATACACACATAAGAAGCAGGCAGTCAAGTCCGATGAGTATCACATAATCAGCGATATACATCAGACTTGACTGCCTGCTTGTGTTATTATAGTTATCACTTGGTGTCCACTAAATAAAACTGTTCACAGAAATGCCATAGCAATCTTATTTTTAGCAGACACCAATATGTGACTGAGTGAAAAGGCGGAAACAGCCGAAAAGAACAAGGTTTATACATACAAGATTTTACTACTCATTTCGTTACAGATTGTATCGGTTAATTTTGCTGACTTACTTAAGTACCATCTTGCCCCTTAATCAAACAGATTCTTATGCCTCATCTCGTCTTTGTCCAGGTGTAGCGAGTCCATGATTTCGTCAAAGGTACTTGAATTAGTGAATGAAACATTCCTAAAGACACTTTTCAGATCCGGATACTCGCACAGTTTTATTATGTAGTAACCTTCTATGCTGTCTTTAGCAAAGGAGTATTTAGTCGCTATGATATAGTAGTCATTCCAGTAACAGTCGGTTATCGTATTCCTTGTCACTCCAACATAGCCGCCATCATCATCGACTTTGTACTCGACACATGTGGTTATAGGAAGATTCACCCAGCCGAGATAGAAGTCGGTATCTCCGAATCGCGTATTATAACTGTCACATCCCACCACCATATAAAAGACACATACCGGGCTCATGAGTATCACGAATATCATGAGCACAAGTTTCTTGTTTATCTTGTGGTAGATATTGTCCATGCGGATTATTGTATCCAGCAAAAATATCCTCAGTTTCATCATCATTGTTTATTATTTTTTACTTTTCCAAATATAAAATTGATAAGTGTTCCCCAATTCTTTTTGTTTTCTTCTATCCATATTCCATTGTGGCGGATATCCGTGTCACTTGCCAGTATCTGGTCGTCGGAAAGCTCCATCACGGTCTTCAACGGCACGACTATGTTGTCCACTGCCGTGATATGGATACGTTTCTGTTTCACGCCGTTGGCGTCATATACATATCTTGTCTGGCTGCCGTTGGTGAAGACTGCTTGATTTCCTTGCTTCATATTTATATTGTGAAGTTTTACAAATCATAATCGTCGTACTCTCTGATGATATAAGTCATAAGTTGACCTTTAAGATATAGTTTTATGAGGTCACGGTTACTTGGCAGGCTGACACATTTTCTTAGACTGCGAATCATATCAATGTAGCATAATATGTTCAGAATTGGAAACATCGATATAAATATTGTCAAATCACTTTGATATAACAAATAACCTCTACTATACTTATTTCTAAGATAATATAAATCTAAAAAATAAGTGTTTATATATCCCAGAGTTAGAAATACCAATCTATGTGTGGAATGAGATTTTATCCACATAATTATTTTATCGTACATCCTATTATATAATAAAATACAGAATAAAGAATGAGATACAACTATGAACATAAAAACGGAACCGCCCCATATTTTATATATAAAAGAAGTTTCTGGAGTATTAAGAAATAAAATATCGATAATGAAAAAAACGAGTACACCCCAGTTCAAAATCGTCAAGAGAAGTACCATTAGTGAAACTATCGAAAAGACTAAAATATGTAGTATGTAATTTATTATTTTCATGAATTTGTGTTTTTAATGTTCATTCTTATACTTATTTCCGATTAACATTATTCAAAGATACTATCCCAACAAGATTTTACCCAGTCTTTAAATTTTATATAATCAAAGTCAATAGAAATGCCCAATATGCAGTTTACATTTACATCTAATACACCTTTGCTGTTGCCTTTTGGTGTTGATGAAGTTGTCTTCATTGTTTTCTTGGGAGCTAAATTGTTATTTGAATAATTCAAATCAAGTTTAGCTTCAGTATTTTTCTCTGACATTATATTTCCCTGTCCCACTTTTTGAAATTTCTCTTCAGAAGCGAAATGGGCTCCTATATAATTTTTATAACCCAAACCTACTTCTTTTGTTTTTGTCACCTCTTCCTTTTGTAGTGGTATATTTATTTTCTGCCCATAAGCAGTTGTTATTGGCGTTGACACTGAATTCTGTCTATAGATATTGCTCTGTGAAACATATAAAAGACCCAATGACAAGTCCATACCTGTAGAGATAAAATGGTCTGAGCCATCTGTGGACAACCTGTAATTGGTTGACCCAAAATCAAAATTTGCACCAAATTTGCCGATTTTTGCACCAAACCTTAATCCAAGACTAAACTTTACGACAAACATCGCATCATCTGGTTCCAGACCATTCAAATCAAACAGTCTCACCGGATTTCCTAAACAATACACATACGGACTGAAAAGATAATACTTTTCTGCCAACAGGTCTGGCCGGTCCCACTGGAGGATTGCAGGGTCATAATTGCGTGCACCGTAGTCGTACCAGTCCAGCCCATGCATACGGTCAAGTTCCTTGCCATTGTACTTGTACTGCTGGATGGAGGCGTTCGTGCCTATATCGGCGATGCTGTTGCCGAATGGGTAATAGTGTGTCGTCTGCTCAATAGCTCCACTTTCATTTACCACCGCGCGGTTATTGCCCAAATGGTCTTTCACAAAATAGTGGAATGTGAATCTATTGGCGGCATTGTCGTTGCAGGAGACGTATCCGCTTGAGAACAGCACCTTGTCAAGACGGCCGTTCTCGAAGACGAGATTTCCGAAGTATTCCGTCGTGTCGTTTGTCAGTATCTGGTCGTCGGAAAGCTCCATTACGGTCTTCAACGGCACGACTATGTTGTCCACTGCCGTGATGTGGATACGTTTCTGTTTCACGCCGCTGGCGTCATAGATATATCTTGTCTGGCTGCCGTTGGTGAAGACGGCTTGATTTCCTTGCTTCATATTTATATTGTGAAGTTTTACAAATCATAATCGTTGTACTCCCTGATGATATAAGTCATAAGTTGACCTTTAAGATATAGGTTTATGAGGTCACGGTTACTTGGCAGGCTGACGCATTTTCTTAGACTGCGAATCATGTCTATATAGCATAAGGCATTCAGAACAGGGAGCATCGCAGTCAAAGACATAAAAAATGGTGTATTTATGATGTCGCAAGTCCCATTCGTCATATTTATTGTAAATATAATATATATCTAAGAAATAACTATTTATATATCCCAATGTGAAGATGGTAATCCACCTCATGGAATAAGATTTTATTAATGCTATTAGTCTGTCACGAATTTTAGTATACATTGCAATGTGAAACAAGACATGCGACATAAACATAAACCCGAGAGCCACCATTCCACAATGCTTAAATATAATAAAAGTGTCGGAGTAATGTAGATATGTAACATTCGCAATGTAAAAGATGGTAATAGCCCAAGTATAAATTGACAAGCATAAGACTGAGAAACAGGCGATGATAAACAAAACTACACGCAACATGTAATCTATTGTCTTGAAAATAAAACATATTTTTTTCATATCTATTTGCACATTTGTAGTGTCTGATTATTATTTCTATTCTGACAATCAGAATTGAAAGATGCTGTGATAAAAAGATTTCACCTGTTCTTTAAGCGGATTCTAAAAATTTAGTAATATTAAATTCAACAGAGATTGATTTATAAGGTTAAAATTGACGACTGGCGAAAGCTGTTTTTAGATTCAAGGCGATAAGACTTCATGCAGCGACAACAACCGCCATGCTCGTCAAGGACAAAATTAATAAAAATTTCTGTATTGCAACAATAATTTTGAAAATATTTTCAAAAAGCGAGGCATATTTTTTTCGGTAGGACGGACGGTTAGGCGAACGGTTATACGGTTAGTCGGTTGTACGGAAATTGCTATTTCTATCACCTGCAAGCAACAACTAAACAACCAAAACACTAAACAACCAAACGACCAAAATTAGAAAACTCACGGACTTTTTGTGCTCCAAAAATCGCGGATTTGCAGACTGGCAATGACGAAATGCGAGACAAAGCATATTTTTGTATTTTTGCTATACTGCTGTCAGTCAAGAAGATACTGACACAACAAGAAAAGGGCACAGAGACAACGCACTGTGTTCCGTCACCTTTCACCTCTAAAAAGATGCAGAAAAGCAGGAATTTACTGGTGTTTTGCACGATAAAGGATAATCTCTCATCATGTCATCCGTCACCTTTCACTACACCGTTCGTCACCCTTGACTTCCTGAACGGTCACGAATGGCTGCGGAAAGTGATGTTTCCGGTTTTGCAGACGGTCATTTTTGCCATTATGATAAACAGGATATTAGAAAACTCATGACTACCAAAAGAGGGTTATGCGGTTGTACGGTTACTTGCTGTTAGGCGGTACTGCATACGGTTTATGCGGTTGGACAGTTGTGCGGTTACGCGGACATTGCTTTTCATGTGACGATAACCTTAACCCTAACGATAACCTGCAACTGTCAAACCGTATGACCGCATAAACCGTATGTATTACCGTCAAACCGCATAACCGCATAAACCGCATGTATAACCGACAACCACCAACCAAACAACTAAACCACCAAACAACCACTTTTTTGTTATAATTTTAAAATTATCGCGTGCGCGTAACCATATATCAGAATAATTTCATTAACTTTGCAGGTCATAATGCATATTGTTTTTTGAATGAAGGAATTTGTAATATCAGAGACAAGATCGGAGACAGCAGTGCTTGTCGGCCTCATCACTCCACGACAGAACGAGGCGAAGACGACAGAGTATCTCGACGAGCTGGAGTTTCTCGCCGACACCGCCGGAGCACGTGTGGTGAGGCGTTTCACACAGCGCGTGGCAGGACCGTCGTCGGTGACATACGTGGGAAAGGGCAAGCTCGAGGAGATAGCGGAATATATCAAGCAATGTGAGGACGCATATTATGACTGGCAGGATGAGTTCCACGCTCCCGAAGAGGGCGAGGGACCGCAGCCTGTGGGCATGGTAATCTTCGACGATGAACTTTCGGCAAAGCAGATGCGCAATATCGAGGCGGAGCTGAAGGTGAAGATTCTTGACCGCACCTCACTAATCCTCGACATCTTTGCCATGAGGGCGCAGACGGCAAACGCCAAGACGCAGGTGGAGCTGGCACAGTACAGATACATGCTGCCGCGCCTGCAACGCCTCTGGACCCACCTCGAACGCCAGGGCGGCGGTTCCGGCGGAGCAGGAGGCAAAGGCGGTTCGGTAGGTCTGCGCGGACCTGGCGAGACGCAGCTGGAGATGGACCGGCGAATAATCCTCAACCGCATGTCGCTCCTGAAGGAACGTCTCGCGGAGATAGACAAGCAGAAGACCACACAGCGCAAGAACCGCGGAAGGCTCATACGCGTGGCCCTCGTGGGATATACCAACGTCGGCAAGTCCACCATCATGAACCTTCTTGCCAAGAGCGAGGTATTCGCGGAGAACAAACTCTTCGCCACGCTCGACACAACGGTGAGGAAGGTGGTAATCGAGAACCTGCCTTTCCTGCTCGCAGACACCGTGGGCTTCATACGCAAGTTGCCTACCGACCTCGTGGACTCCTTCAAGTCCACCCTCGACGAGACGCGCGAGGCAGACCTGCTGCTGCATATAGTGGACATCTCTCATCCAGACTTCGAGGAGCAGATAACGGTCGTGGAGAAGACTCTCGCCGACCTCGGATGTGCCGACAAGCCGTCGATGATTGTCTTCAACAAGATAGACGCCTACTCGTGGACGGAGCATGAGGAGGACGACCTCACGCCTATAAAAAAGAGCGAGATACCTCTGGAAGACCTGAAGAAGACCTGGATGGCAAAGCTCAACGACAACTGCCTCTTCATCTCGGCAAAGGAGAAAGAGAATATCGATGAGTTCAGGGATACCATCTACAGGAAAGTGCGCGAGATGCACGTGCAGAAATATCCTTACAACGACTTCCTGTATAACGATTACAGTGAGTAGGCTGTTAGTGGTTTGGTGGTTTAGTCGTTTAGTTATATGTCTATCCAGCCAAAGCCAGCCGCCAAATCACTAAACAACCAAATAGATTCAAGCGCAGCTCAAATCACCAAATCACTAAACAACTAAACCACCAAACAACCAGCCCCATGTACCGCGAACTGACAGAACAAGAGACAGAACAGCTTGAAAGCCAAGGATGCCGATGCCATGAATGGACAAGCATCGAAGTAGCGGAGGACTTCACGCCTCTGCATATACGCAACACATATTTTGAAGGCCGCATACGCATCGGCGCAGACTGCAGGATTGCCAATGTCGGCATCATACGGTCCACCCCTGAAGCGACATTCGGCGAAGGCGTTACCATCAGCGTCCTCAACGAAGCAGGTGACGGAAACATCATCCTCTACTCCGACCTCACGGCGCAGATGGCAGCCCTCATGGTAAGGAATGCCACCGACACGGCGGTATGGGAACAGCTGAGAAAGATGGTGATGCAGGAGATTGACATCACAAGACAGCCATGCACGACCATCGGCAACGGCGTCTCGATTACCGACACAAGGGAGGTGACAAACGTCATCATAGGCGACGAATGTGAGATAACCGGCGCGGCACGGCTCTCGGAGTGTACGCTGAAGAGCACTCCCGAGGCGAGCATACTCGTCTCCGACGGCGTCATCTGCGACAACTGCATAATACAGGCAGGAGCTTCCGTGACAGATTTCGCGAAGCTCTACGACACCTTCGTCGGCGAGGCATGCCATATAGGCAGGGGCTTCACGTCTGAGAACTCGGTATTCTTCGCCAATTCACACATGGACAACGGAGAGTCGTGTGCAGCACTCTGCGGCCCTTTCTCCGTGTCACACCACAAGTCGACACTGCTTATCGGAGGAGAATATTCCTTCTACAATGCCGGTTCGGGTACGAACTTCTCCAACCACGCATACAAGATGGGACCGATACACTGGGGCACACTGATGCGCGGCTCGAAGACCGCCAGCGGTGCACACACGCTATGGCCGGCGCAGGTGGGGACATTCTCCATGCTCATGGGGAAAATCCAGTGCCATCCCGACACCAGAAGCCTGCCGTTCTCGTACCTTCTGGCTCACGGCGACTGCACATATCTTGTGCCAGGACGCAATCTCACGACCGTGGGGACATACCGTGACATAGAGAAATGGCCTAAGCGCGACCGCCGTCCGAAGAACGGAAGGAAGTCTCTGGTGCAGTACGACTGGCTCAATCCGCTCGTCATACAGCAGTGTATCGAGGGCAAGCAGACACTCGAGAGGCTTCGCAGGGAACAGGGAGAGAACGTCGCGGCATATCAATACAACAACACGGTCATAAAGAACCAGGCGTTGCAGAAAGGCATACGCTATTATGACCTTGCCATAAGGATGGCGATATACAACGCCCTTGAGGAGCACAGCGCCACGCTTCCCCACTCTACCATGGGTGCAGGAGAGTGGACAGACATGCTCGGAATGCTCGCGCCGAAGGCTGAGGTGGAGAGCGTCGTCGACGATATCCGCCGCGGAGAACTGACGGACATCAGCGATGTGGCGGCGATACTGGAGCATATACATAATGACTATGCCGAGCACAAATGGGCTTTCATCTACCGTATCATCCTGGAATACAAGGGACTTGACACTCTTACGGAGGACGACCGCGAGACTCTCGCACAGGAGTTTGCCGGCGCACGGCAGGAATGGCTTAACGCTATCCGCTATGATGCCGAACGGGAATTTGAGCTCGGCGACGTGGATGCCGATATGCTCAATGACTTTATCGGGAAGATAAAATGACCGTCAGTTGTTTGGTGGGTTGGTTGTTTAGTGGTTTAGTTATATGCTATCCAACCAAAAACCGATAACCAGGCAACCATTATAAAAACAACAAAATTACAAAAACAGCCATCAACCAAACAACAAAACGACAAAACAACCAAACCACCAAATATGAAAAGACTTTTCCTATCATTTGCAGTCTTGATGACTGTCATGACAGCTGGTGCAAAAGAGCACAAGTATGTCAATGTGCCGGGCGACCCTATGCAGGCAAGACTGTACACCCTTGACAACGGACTGAAGGTTTACCTCTCCGTAAACAAGGAGAAACCGCGTGTGACTGCACATATCGCCGTAAACACAGGACACCGCAACGACCCTGCAGACTGCACGGGTCTCGCACATTACCTTGAGCATCTGATGTTCAAGGGCTCAAAGAAATTCGGCACGACAGACTATGCTGCCGAGAAACCTTACATAGACAAGATAACGTCTCTCTATGAGGAATACCGCAAACTCACAGACCCTGCAGAACGTAAGGCAAAGTATCACGAGATAGACTCCGTATCGCAGATTGCGGCACAGTACAATATCCCTAACGAGTATGACAAGCTCATGGCTGCCATCGGCGGCGACGGCTCAAACGCATACACATCATTCGATATCACATGCTATACGGAGGATATCCCTTCCAACGAGATACAGCGCTGGGCGGAGATACAGGCAGACAGATTCCAGAACCTCGTCATGCGCGGCTTCCATACCGAGCTGGAAGCGGTGTACGAGGAGAAGAACATCTCGCTGAGCAGCGACGACGAGAAACTCTTCGACGCTGTCTTCGCCAAACTCTTCCCTTCCCACTCCTACGGCACGCAGACGACCATCGGCACACAAGACCATCTGAAGAATCCTTCGCTTGTGGAGATACAGAAATACTACGACCGTTACTACAAGCCTGACAACATCGCGATATGCATGGCAGGAGACTTCGACTGCGACAAGGTCATGGATATCCTTGAGGAACAGTTCGGTTCGTGGAAGCCAGGCAAAGACACCACGCCGCGACAGTTTGAGAGACAGCCCCTGTTCACACAGCCTCAGGACACTACCGTTGTCGGTCAGGAGAGGGAGCAGGTGATGATGGCATGGCGATTCGACGGCGCCAAGTCACTGCAGTGTGACACTCTCAGCCTCATCTCCGACATCCTATTCAACAGACGATGCGGACTTATCGACCTTGACATCAACCAGAAGATGCAGCTGCATGACGCCGACGCAGGAGCCTTCTCACTGAAAGACTACAGCGTGCTCCTCCTCGCCGGCACTCCGAAAGACGGCCAGTCGCTTGACGACACACGCAATATCCTCCTCGGCGAAATCAAGAAGCTCAAGGCGGGCGACTTCGATGACGACCTGCTCATATCCATCATCAACAATAACAAACGTCAGTATCTCCAGCAGATGGAGAACAACCGCTCTCGCGTAAGGATAATGGTGGACGCTTTCATCAACGGACAGCCATGGGACGAGCAGGTGCACCAGATAGAGCGCATGGCAAAAATCACGAAGGACGACATCATCGCCTTTGCAAACAAGTATCTCACGGACGGCTATGTCTGTGCGTACAAGCTGAAAGGCGAGGACAAGAACATCAAGAAGATAGAGAAACCTGCCATCACACCTATACCTGCCAACCGCGACAAGGTGTCCGCCTTCCTCACAGACATCACCTCGCGCAAGGTGGAATCTATACAGCCGCAGTTCGTGGACTTCAATACTGATATGACAAAGGCCACGACAAAGTCGGGACTTCCTGTGCTTTACGTGCAGAATAAGGAGAACGGACTGTTCCAGCTCGCCTTCCGCTACGAATTCGGAGACCGTGCCGATGTGCGCTACTCTGTCATAAATGACTTCATTCCGTTGCTCGGCACATCGAAGCTGTCCAACGAACAGATAAAGAAGCAGTTCTACAAACTCGCCTGCGATTATAACGTGTCGGTAGGAAACACCAATATCACCGTATATCTTACCGGCCTTGACGAGAACATGGAAGCGGCTCTCGCACTGCTCGAGACTGTCCTCAACGAATCCAAGGCCGACCAGAAGGTATACGACCTCTATGTGGAGAACGAACTGAAGGAGCGTGCCGAAAGGAAGAAAAACCAGCGAACATGCTTCAGCTATCTATGGGAATACGCCCTTCACGGCAAGAACAACGACTACACCAATATGCTTTCGGAGAATGAACTGAAAGCAACGAAGCCGGAAGTCTTCACGGAACTGCTGAAAGGTCTTGCACAAATCAAGCACACTATACTATATTATGGCCCACGCTCTGTCAAGGATCTCGCCAAAGTCGTTGAGAAGAAGCACAAGGTCACCAAACATCTTGCCGACGGCCCGACAAACAAGGAATGGGAATGGACCATGACACAGACACCGCAGGTAATCATCGCTCCATACGAGGCGAACAACATCTACCTCCGTATGCTCAACAACGAGCACCACTCCCTTGACGTGGCAAGCATCCCTACAGCACGACTCTTCAACGAATATTTCGGAGGAGGCATGAACGCCATCGTCTTCCAGGAACTCCGTGAGACACGAGGCCTCGCCTATAACGCAGGGGCTGTCTATTCGATACCTTCACGCAAGGAGAATCCTCACTACTGGATGGAGCACATCATATCACAGAACGACAAGATGACCGAATGTATCAACACATTCAAGGACATCACCGACAATATGCCGCAGACAGAAGCGAACTTCGATATCGCTAAGCAAAGCATCCTGAAGAATATCGCTTCGGAGCGCACTACAAAGATGAGCATCATCTACAAGTACCTTGCTGCAAAGCAGATAGGTATCGACTATGACATCAACAAGACAATCTACGAGACTGTTCCAAGCATGACTCTCCAGAATCTCGTGGACTTCGAGCAGAAGAATATCAAGGGAAAGCCGCTGCACTATATCATACTCGGCAACGAGAAGGAACTCGACATGAAATTCCTTGAGCAGACAGCTCCTGTGAAACGCGTCACCCTCGAAGACATCTTCGGATATTAATCGGGTGGTCGTTTGGTGGTTTAGTGGTTTGGTAACCACGGTTTTTGATTTTCGTTTTCTGTTTTAAGACCTTAACCATAGCCGTACAAACCACAACAAACCACCATATAACAAAACGACAAAACAACTAAACGACAAAACAACTAAAAACATAATAACAATGGCAAATCCAGAATTCAAGTATGCGCCAATGTTCCAGCTTGGCGAAGACAAGACAGAATACCGCCTTATCTCTAAGGAAGGCGTAAGTGTAAGCGAGTTTGAGGGCACACCGATCCTCAAGGTATCAAAGGAGGCTCTCGAGCTTCTCACGACACAGGCATTCCATGATGTCAACTTCATGTTGCGCCGTGAGCACAACGAGAAGGTCGCTTCGATACTCAACTCTCCTGAAGCGTCAGACAATGACAAGTATGTCGCACTGACCATGCTCCGCAATGCCGAGGTCGCCTGCAAGGGACAGCTCCCTTTCTGTCAGGACACCGGCACAGCCATCATACACGGCGAGAAGGGACAGCAGGTCTGGACAGGCTTCGAGGATGAGGAACCGCTCGCAAAGGGTGTCTACAACACATATACCGAGGACAACCTCCGCTACTCCCAGAATGCACCGCTCGACATGTACAACGAGGTGAACACACGATGCAACCTCCCTGCACAGATAGACATCGAGGCGACACACGGCATGGAATACAAGTTCCTCTGCGTAGTGAAGGGTGGCGGTTCAGCCAACAAGACATACCTTTATCAAGAGACAAAGGCGCGCATACAGAATCCGGGCACCCTCGTACCATTCCTCGTGGAGAAGATGAAGAGCCTCGGAACAGCCGCCTGTCCTCCTTACCACATCGCCTTTGTCATAGGCGGAACGAGCGCGGAGAAGAACCTCCTCACCGTGAAACTCGCCTCAACAAAATACTATGACTCCCTGCCTACTACAGGAGACGCCACAGGACGCGCCTTCCGCGACATCGAACTGGAGAAGCAACTCCTCGAGGAAGCCAAGAAGATAGGCTTCGGAGCACAGTTCGGCGGCACGGCATTCGCCCACGACGTGCGTGTCGTACGCCTCCCTCGCCACGGCGCATCATGCCCTATCGGCCTCGGCGTGTCATGCTCTGCCGACCGAAATATCAAGGCAAAGATAAACAAGGACGGCATCTGGATTGAGAAGATGGACGACAAACCATACGAACTGATACCTGAAGCTCTGCGCCAGGCAGGCGAAGGCGACGCCGTATCCATCGATCTCGACCAGCCGATAGCAGATGTCTGCAAGGAACTCTCAAAGTATCCTGTCTCCACACGTGTCAGCCTCAACGGCACAATCATAGTGGCACGCGACATTGCCCACGCAAAAATCAAGGCACGCCTTGACGCCGGAGAGGGAATGCCGCAGTATTTCAAGGACCATCCTGTGCTCTATGCAGGTCCTGCAAAGACACCGGAAGGAATGCCTTGCGGGTCCATGGGCCCGACTACAGCCAACCGCATGGACCCGTACACCGACGAGTTCCAGGACAACGGCGGCTCGCTCATCATGATAGCCAAGGGCAACCGCACACAGGTAGTCACAGACGCCTGCAAGAAGCACGGCGGATTCTACCTCGGCAGCATAGGCGGCCCGGCGGCATTCCTGTCGTCAAGCAACATCAAGTCCATCGAGTGTGTCGAGTATCCTGAGCTTGGCATGGAGGCCATCTGGAAGATACGCGTAGAGAATTTCCCTGCCTTCATCCTCGTAGACGACAAAGGCAATGACTTCTTCAAGCAGTTCTAAATGACAAAAGAGCAACAGATACTGACAGACATGACAGAGCAGGGCTACGCCCCGATATACGAAGCCCTCAAGGAATTCTCACGCAAGCATGTCGTGCCCTTCGATGTTCCCGGGCATAAACGCGGCAGGGGAAATCCCGAACTCGTAAGACTTCTCGGCAAGCAGTGTGTCGAACTGGACGTCAACTCCATGAAGCCCCTCGACAATCTCTGTCATCCCATCTCCGTCATAAAGGAGGCGGAAACGCTTTGCGCCAAGGCTTTCGGCGCAAAGCACGCCTTCCTTATGGTAGGAGGCACCACGAGTGCGGTGCAGACGATGGTGCTCACGGCGTCCAAGAAGGGTGAGAAAATCATCCTTCCGCGCAATGTCCACCGCTCTGTCATCAACGCCCTTGTCGTCAACGGCGCAACACCCATCTATGTCAATCCCGATACCGACAAGCGCCTCGGCATAGCTCTCGGCATGAAAATCTCGCAGATAGAGAAGGCCATCGAGGAGAATCCCGACGCAGTCGCCATACTTGTCAACAACCCGACATACTACGGCATCTGCTCAAACCTCAAGAAAATCGTGGAACTGGCTCACGCCAACAACATGATGGTCCTTGTAGACGAGGCACACGGCACACACTTCTATTTCGGAGAGAATATGCCAATATCCGCCATGGCGGCAGGAGCAGACATGTCATGCGTGTCCATGCACAAGAGCGGAGGCTCGCTTACACAAAGCTCCGTGTTGCTTACCGGCGGCAGCGTGTCACCGGGATATGTGCGTCAGGTCATCAACCTCACGCAGACGACATCGGCTTCCTACCTGCTTCTCGCCTCGCTCGACATCTCCAGGCGTAACCTTGCCCTGCGCGGCAAGGAGGCCTTCGCCAAGGTGGTCGAGATGGCAGAGTACGGCAGGCATGAGATAAACAAGATAGGAGGCTACTATGCCTACGGTTCGGAGATTGTCAACGGCGACTCCATCTACGACTTCGACAAGACCAAGCTCTCCATCTTCACCCTCGACATCGGCCTTGCCGGCATCGAGGTCTATGACCTTCTGCGCGACGAGTATGACATACAGATGGAACTCGGAGACATCGGCAATACACTCGCCTATATCTCCATAGGCGACCGTATGCGCGAGATGGAACGCCTCGTCTCCGCCCTCTACGACATACGCCGCCGCTACCACAAGGATCGCACGGGCATGTTCGACCACGAGTACATCAACCCCTCCGTCGTCATGACACCGCAGGAAGCCTTCTATGCCCCTAAGGAGGAGATGCTCCCCATACGCGAGTGCAACGGCAGGATATGCACGGAGTTCGTCATGTCATACCCTCCCGGCATCCCTATCCTCGCCCCTGGAGAGCGCATCACACAGGAAATCATAGACTATATCCTCTATGCCAAGGAGAAAGGATGCTCCATGACAGGTCCTGAGGACGAGAAGATAGAGAGGCTTAATGTCATAAAGGAGAATACTACATATTAATAATGTGGTTTAGTGGTTTGGTGGTTTAGTGGTTTGGGTATCTGAAAATTCAGCTTCAACTATCAGCAAGACCACTAAACCACCAAACAACCAAACGACCAAATAACCGAACATGGATTTCTGGTTTACTGAACGACATACAGAAGATGTACAGCTGAGCATACGGCTGGACAAGCACATCTTCTCAGAAGAGAACGACAACAACAGGATAGACATCTTCGAATCGCCCGAATACGGGAAGGTACTCACTGCCGACGGATACATCGTGATGACCGAGAAGGACGAATTCATATACCACGAGATGATGACCCATATCCCTATGGCCGTGCATCCCGATCCGCGCAGGATACTCGTCTTCGGCGCAGGAGACGGCGGAGTGGTGCGCGAACTGCTGAAATATCCCGAGGTAGAGCGTATAGACATGGTGGAGGTCAACACCGGTGTCGTGGAGGCGGCAAAGAAATTCCTGCCTTTCTCCGCCAGCGGACTCGACGACCCAAGGGTCACCATACATCAGCAGAACGCCCTCCGCTACATACGCCATATCGTCGGCGAGTATGATGTGATAATCATCGACTCCGCAGGCTACTACGGTCCGGGAGAGAGCCTCCTCTCGAGAGAGTTCTACGGCTCATGCTACAAGGCTCTGAAAGACGACGGCATCATGGTCAACCAGCACCAGTCGCCTTTCTACGAGGAGGACCGAGTGGAGACACAGAATGCCCACAAACGCATCGTCAACTCCTTCCCTATCAGCCGAGTATATCAGGCACACATCCCGTCCTATCCATCCGGATACTGGCTCTTCGGCTTCGCGTCGAAGAAGTATCACCCTACAGAAGACCTCGATGCCGAACGATGGAACAGACGTGGCATACTCACAAACTACTATACCACCAATCTCCACCGTGGCTCGTTCGCTCTTCCAGCATACGTAGAACGTCTCCTGAAGATGGTCGAATAGCATCACACGCTGCGGCGTGACGAAGGCAAGTCAAAAGGCCGAGACATACACTAACAAAATAACGCTCACATCGCTGTATGAAGACAGCTGTGTGAGCGTTTTTCATATCGGTTTGTCATACGAAAGGCCACATCTGACAATTCTGCAAATGACGCCTGCCAAATATATGCCTGACGGGCAACAGAACGGAGGGTGACACTTTACGATACAAAAGGTTACCTTCCGCATGGTAAAGTGTCACCCTCCGCACAGCAAAAGGTCACCTTCTGTTTGTTTCGTCATAATATGGTAATAATCATGCCATTACCTTTATGAGTTTTTTCTTTATGCAGCCGATGTTTCATCTCTCTATAACTCGTCCGCCAGTGGCATGGAGACGGAAATGCACGTCCCACTCCTCAGGCCAGCAAGGCAGCATCATCGGCGTGCCGTCAGGCGCCTCTTGGAGGAGCATCTCCTGAAGTCCTATCATTGCAGAACCGCCGCGGTTGAGGTCCGGCGCCCAGTCGTAGCCGGGATCCCAGAATGCAGGGAAGCGGTAAGGGCCATCGGCAAACTTCTCTTTCAGCAGGCGCACGGCATCCTCACGCTGTCCGAGACATGCCGCCCAGATATTGTCCTGCTTCCATCCCTTGGAGGAGCGCATCTTCAAGGCATGAGGGTCATGGAGATATGTGTTCACGGCGATGTCGAGATTCGGCCTTCCGAGTCCGTATATGCGCCACGGGAAGACAGGATAGAGCTGTGGCGTCTCGACATTGTTTATGCGCATCCATGCCGTGGCAGGAGAGATGCAGCGACGGCCGTCTATATCGTGCAGAGGGATTTCAGGTATGCGGCTGACGATGGCCGTGTCCAGTCCGAAGGCTTCAAGGCCACCATGGCGCTTGTCGATGGTCTCCACGACAGTCTTCAGCGCCGCCACGACACTGCTGGGGTTATAGGCCATCTTGTATGTCTCGCAACCAGAAGATGGATATATCACCAGTTTGCCATCATCGGTAAGCTCTGTCGTGCCGCGCTTTTTGGCAAGATAACGGTAATGCTCGTCGAAGAAACGGACGGTCTCCGCTATCAGCGGACGGTATCGCTCGATGTCCATGCCGGCATATTCATTGGCGAGGAGTATCATCTGGCAGAACTCCAGGGCGGTGTCATACTCATACTCCAGCCATTTGTTCTTCATCCATCCCGGGTCCTGTCCCTCGCGGTGCTTGCCGTATTCGGCAGGGTTTGGCAGACCGAAATTCTCTATCTGCTCCTCAAAACATGCGCCGCCGTGGTTCCAGTAGTGACGTGTGCGCACTGTTGCGGCATCGAGCATACGCAGATAGGTGTCAAACTGTGACTTCATCATGTCCGTATCGCCCGATTTCAGCATAGGCCAGTAGACGAGACGCTGGTTCTGCGCCGTCATCGTGCCTCCTCCCCAGCGGCGGTAGTCGGGAGTGAAAGGGAGGGCTTCGTCCACGTATACGGGGTCAAAGGTGAAGAGTCCGCCGTTGAACTTCGAGGGCCATTCGCCGTAGGCATTACATCCGAGCATGTAGCGGAACAGCTCGTAGTTGCGGAGCAGGGGCTTTGCCTCGGAATGAGTGCTCGTTATGTACGACCTCTGCCAGTATGCGTGCCACCAGGCGTCACTCCTCTTGCGGCTTTCCTTTGCCGCAGACGAGGGTTGCTGATGCTTTCCGAGTATCCGTGCAGGATATGTCAGGGCGCCCTTGTTGGACAGGAGTTCCACGGAGACTGTAGTATGCCTGAGAGGTTTTGACACGAAGTTCCACGCACGGTAGTCGGTAGAGGCGTATACTCCGTCTGATGTGCCAGTGAATGTAAAGTCGGGACACGACAGGCGGCCGCCGAAAGAGAGGTCGCCTATCGGGTCTGGTATCATGCTCTTCACAGCGTCGAGGCTCTCGTATGAGACTGTGAAATCAAATACAGTCTCCTTACGGTTGCGATGCTCGAAGGTCAGGGCGTTGCGCTGCGGACGTATCGTGTCGGCAAAGGTGGCATATTCGCCCTTTGTCAGCCACTTGTAGGAGAACTGCTGGCAGGCGGCCTTGGACACAGCGCGGTCCTTGTGCCTCCACGACTCGTAGCTCAGCGTGGCCGTCACAGGCTTTGCCGACGTGATATCGGCGAAGATGACAGGCGACTTGACGTCTGCCCACAGCCTTATCGTCACGCCTCCTCCTTTTATATATACGGCACCGTCGGCGAGGGAAAGGGTCTGCGAGAAGCCGTCGGCGAGGAGCTTCTCGGCATTGTCAAGGTGCAGACGCAGGCGTCCGGCCTTGAGGAGCGTGTTGTTCTCGTCGAAGAAGCCGCTGCGTGACATGTATACGAGCACGTCGCCGTGCTCTACCCATACGTTCATGCCTATGTCTCCTCCGCCGCAGGGCATAGACCCGGAGGAGTTCTGGCTCTGTGTCGTCCATGTATACGGCTCCGGCACATAGTCCGCGAGGCATGGCATGGCACACATTACAAGAAGTGCAAAATGTAAGATTCTTTTCATTTAGGACAGTTTTTTTGCTTTATTTGTTTTCAGGTATCAGTGGTTAAGGCGTAATGTGTCATGAATAGGACACATTACCCTACAGATTCAATTCGATTCTGAATGTCGTGCCGACACCGACCTCCGAATGTTTCACGAAGATATGGCCGTGGTGATACTCCTCCACGATGCGCTTCGCAAGCGACAGGCCGAGTCCCCAGCCGCGCTTCTTGGTAGTGAAGCCGGGACGGAAGACATTGCCGAGGTCCTTCTTCCTTATCCCCTTGCCCGTGTCGGACACCTCTATGACAGCCTTCTGGGCCGTCTGCTCCATGTGGATGGTTATCGTGCCGTTGCCTTCCATGGCATCAACGGCGTTCTTGCAGAGATTCTCTATCACCCATTCGAAGAGCGACTGGTTGAGTTTCACCACGATGTCATCGTCAGGGAAGTCACGCACCATGACGACTTTTCTCGATGTCCTGCGCTCCATATATGATATGACATGCTCCATGACCTCCGTGAGCGACGAGTCGACAGGCTCTGGAAGCGAACCGATCTTCGAAAATCTGTCGGCTATAAGCTGCAGGCGCTTCACATCCTTGTCCATCTCCGGTATGAGACTGTCGTCAGGGTATGTCTCCTTGAGTATCTCCGTCCATGCCATGAGGGAGGAGATTGGTGTGCCGAGCTGGTGTGCCGTCTCCTTCGAGAGCCCTACCCAGACCTTGTTCTGCTCCGCCTTCTTGGATGTGAGAAGGGCGAAGATGGCTATCACGACAAACAGGAGCACGACGCCGAGCTGCACATACGGATATGTCGACAGGCGCTTTATCATCAGCGACTCGTCATAGCAGACATCGAGCCAAGCCCCGTTTTCGAGATCGATTCTTATCGCCTGCCCTGCCTTCTTCCACTGTCGGGCAAGGGCCTGAAGCTGCGCGAGGTCGTCACAGTCTATGTTTCGCGATGTCTGTATGTCGCCGGCATCGTCCGAGACGATTACCGGGATGGTATTGTTCCCGTCTATCACCTGCAAGACAAGATTCAGGTCGGTAGTCTCATCGGCATTGTTCAGCGAGCGCATGGCCTCCGCCCACACCTCCATCTTGTTCTGCTCCTCTCTGGCAAGGTCACGGACAAGGAAATGTGAGACGACAAGCGATGCCGTGGCTATTATCACAGCCGTGACGACAAGGGCTATCTTTACCTGGCGTATCTGATTAAACAATATCATGCGGTTGCGTGCAGTTATGAGTTGTCAGTTATGAGTTATGAGTTGTGAGTTGTGCGGTTACATGCGGTTGTGCGGTTTTAGCATAACTCACAACTCATAACTCATAACTGATAACTCACCCCACTGCAAAGTTACTATTTAGTTTTGAATAATGCAAGAAAATGCGCGCTCTGAAATGACAATATGCCGTTTTTATTCCTTTTTCTCGGGAAAAATATGTAACTTTGCCACATTATGAACATAATAAGCAAAGACAACTCCCAAGAGTGCTTCCCTATAGTCGACGAGAGAGGAACCGTCATTGGCTCGATACTCCGCGGCGATGCACACAACGGCAGCAAGACGTTGCATCCTGTCGTACATCTGCATCTCTTCAACAGCAAAGGCGAGCTCTTCCTTCAAAGACGTCCGGAATGGAAAGACATACAGCCGGGGAAATGGGACACGGCCTGCGGAGGACACATAGACTACGGCGAGTCGCCGGAGGAGGCTCTGCTGCGTGAGGTGCGCGAGGAGCTCGGAGTGACAGACTACACTCCGCGGCGCATTGACATGTATGTGCACGAGAATGACATAGAGCGCGAACTGGTGTATGTCCACACTACGGTCTATGACGGTGACGTGCATCCCGATGACCGTGAACTGGACGGCGGACGATTCTGGACAAAAGAAGACATCGCCCGCAATCTCGGGCTCGGTATCTTCACACCTAATTTCGAGGAAGAATACAGGAGATATTTTCTTAGTTGTGAGTTATGAGTTATCAGTTGTGAGTTATTATCTCCGTAAAACCGCATGACCGACACTGATAACTCATAACAGATAACTAACAACTCATAACCAACAACTAAACAACCACCCATGTCCGACAAGGCAAGATACATATTCCTGACCATAGGCATCGCCGCCATCATCGTCATGTGCCTGACCTTCGACATCTCTCTCGGCGAACTGTACCGCGACCTTCAGCGCACAGGCATGAAGCTCGTGGCGATACTCGCCCTGTGGGGAGGACTTTACGCCATGAACACGCTGGCGTGGAGAATCATCATCCGCGGCTCCGGCGACTGCCCCGTGTCCTTCCTCCATCTGCTGCGGCTCACGGTCACAGGCTTCGCCCTCAACTATTCCACACCCGCAGGACTGCTGGGAGGAGAACCGTACAAAGCTCTCGCCATGGCACCTCATATAGGAGGGCAGCGCGCGACATCGTCCGTAGTGCTCTTCTCCATGATGCATGTCTTCTCCCATTTCTGGTTCTGGCTCTCGTCCATCGTCCTCTACATCGCCATAAACCCGGCCATACTGTCAGTGCCGGCGTCATACCTCGTGACTGTCCCCATGACCCTGTTCTGCCTCACAGGCATATACTTCTTCATGAAAGGCTACCGCACAGGGATGGTGACAAGGCTCGTCAGCATCGTAGGAAAGATACCTTACTGCGGCAAATGGGCACAACGGTTCCATACCGCCCATGCCGACGAACTGCAGAAGATAGACCACCAGATAGCCGAACTGCACGGGCAGAACAGGCGCAGCTTCTACCTTTCCCTCTCACTGGAGTATACGGGAAGAGTCCTGCAGAGCCTCGAGATATTCCTCATACTGCTGGTCTTCGGCAAGGAAGCCAATCTCCTCACCTTTGCCCACTCGTTCCTTATACTGTCTTTCACATCCCTCTTCGCCAATCTCCTGTTCGTATTCCCCCTGCAACTCGGAGGCCGTGAAGGCGGATTCGTATTGTCCACGGCACAGATGGGCATGACCACCGAGGTCGGCATATTCATCTCCATCGTCTGCCGTGTGCGCGAACTGTTCTGGGCAGCCATAGGCATGATGTTCATACTTAAAGAACGGTCATGAGGCTGACCGATTGTCAGTTATAAGTTATCAGTTGTGAGTTATGAGCTATAAGGAGAGTAATCTCCATAAAACCGCATAACCGTAAAACCGTATATAACCGCACAACCGACAACTCATAACTCACAATTCATAACTCATGACCGACAACTAACAACTCATAACTCACAACCATGGAACTACTCTACATCATCATCAGTCTCGCAGCAGGCTTCGCCCTCGGAACGCTGTTCATGAAAAGCAAGAACAGCAGTTTTCAGACACGCATCAGTGCCCTCGAGAACGAGACGGAAAGCCTCCGGCAGTCGGCAGAGACACGCCTCGCCGAGCAGAAAGCATTACTTGAAAAGCAGACGGAGCAACAGCTCGCCCTCCTGAAAGAGCAGACGGACACAGCCTCGCGCAACCTCCTCGAGGAACGCACGGCACAGCTGACCGACCGCAACCGAAGGCTCGAGGAAGACAACCGCCGCCTGAGACAGGAATCGGCAGAGCGTCTCGCCGAGCAGAAAGCCATGTACGAGAAGCAGATGGAGCAGCAGATGACCCTCATCAAGGAGCAGATAAACACCGCCTCGGAGAAGATTCTGAAGGAACGCTCCGAACAGCTCAGCCTCCACAACAAGGAGCAGCTCAGTGCCATCCTCAACCCTCTCCGTGAAGGCATCACACAGATGCGCGAGACAGTCGAGAAGAGCGGCAAGGAACATGCTGAGACCATGGTACGCCTCGACGCCACTATCAAGACCAGCATACAGCAGAGCCGCGAGGTAGGAGAACGCGCCGACAAGCTCGCCGAAGCCCTCACAGGCAAGAACAAGACACAAGGCAACTTCGGTGAACTGCGCCTGAAACAGCTCCTCGAAGACATGGGACTCGAGGAAGGCACACAGTTCGAGGAACAGACGACCATGAAGGACGCCTCCGGCAGGGCGATATACAGCGAGGAAGACGGCCGCAGGATGGTGCCTGACGTCATCCTCCATTTCCCCGATGCCCGCGACGTCATCATCGACTCCAAGATGTCGCTCAAAGCCTTCGAAGACTATCACAACGCCGAGACCGACGCTGGGCGTCAGGAAGCACTGACACGGCATATCGCCTCCGTACGGCAGCATGTCACGGAACTGTCGCAGAAAAACTACAGTTCCTATCTCCGCGAGGGACGCGGCAGACTCGACTTCGTGCTCATGTACGTCTTCTCCGAAAGTGCCCTCCAGCTCGCCCTCGGCAACGACCCATCGCTGTGGAAGGAAGCCTACGACAAAGGCGTCATCATCGCCGGCAGCCAGAACCTCTACATGATGCTCCGCGTACTCGAGATGACCTGGAGACAGGTGCGCCAGGTAGAGAATCAGGAGAATATGGTGAAAGCTGCCAACACCGTCGTCGCACGAGTACAGATGTTCTACGAACGCTTCCTGAAAGTCGAGGAACAACTCGACAGGACACGCAAGGCCTTCGACGACGTCAAGACCGTCACCGCCACATCAGGCCAGAGCATAGAAGTCGCGGCAAGAAAACTGATAAAATACGGCGCGCAGAGCAGCGCGAAACGCAAGTACCAGCTGAAAGACACCGATACACCACTGCTCGAACAGGAAGAGGAGGACTGAACATCCTGCGGCACCCCTGTCTGGAAACCGCCACGCTCCGTTACCGTCACACAGACAGATGATAATCAGACGATTACAAAAGTAAGAGAAATAAAAACAAAATGTCACCTTTCACAAAATGAAAGGTGACATTTTACAATGCAAAGGGTGACCTCTCATCGCATGAAAGGTCACCCTTGATTTTATTGTCTGTCATTGTCTTCAATGAATACGATGGATTTTTCAATTAATCATACTCACATGTCGTTTTCCAGAAGCGCAGCATTCTGCCATGAAAATCCTGCCCTCCAGCCTTGTACGCACTGCCGTGACGACAGGACGACAAAAGGACATCCGAGGGAGGAAGGAGCACTTTGCTAATTGCTGCGGTATCTGTCGTAAGCCTCCTGTACTGAACTTATGAGATGCTGTGGCGAGAAAAGCTCTTCGGAGAGCTTCCTGCAGTCGCGCCTCATCTGCATGTATTCCTCTTCCGGCATACGGAAGAGCCGCTCTATACCTGAGGCGAAGTCCGAGGCATCGCGGAGAGCGGCGCAGTATCCGGTATTGTGTCCCTTCACGCAGTCGAGGGCCGTGCCCATCTCGAAGGCGACGACGGGTGTGCCGCAAGCCAACGACTGGTTGACCATCGAGGGACCCGCATCGTCGACAGAGGCGGAGAGAAAAACGTCAGCAAGAGAATACAGCCGTGGCAGGTCTGCACCTCCGACGTATCCGACGTATCTGTAGTCGAACAGCAGCCTGTCCTTCACCTCCTCGATGTCGCTGCCGGCTATGAGCAGCAGGACCTCCCTGCGCTCGTCCTCGCCGAGTCGTTCGTGGAGATGCTTCAGGGATTCGAGGAGATAGGCGAAGCCTTTGCGTGTGTCGGTCATGTAGCGTGCTCCGAAGAATATCACGAACCGTTTCTCCTCGCCTATCCCCAGTTCGCGCCGGGCTTCCTGCCTGTCGTGCTCATGCCAGAGGTCGAGGTCAAGCGTGAAAGAGCACTTGAGCTTGCGGTCATAGTCTTTCAGAAGCCAGGACCTGTCGAAGAAGGTGTGCATATAGCTGTTGCCCATAACCACTGGGCGGACCTTGTCGTATACGCGCCGCCTGTATCTGACATTCCAGCGTGTGAAGTCTTCCAGCTTCCTGGAGCCTATCCCCTTGCAGAAGCCGCACCCTGTCTCGAAGTTGTCGCAGTCGCCGGTGAAATGGCAGCCGCCGGACATCGGGGAATAGTCTATGCAGTAGAAGAACATCTGGCAGTGGAGCTTATCGTATATGGCCTCGATGGTCTGGAATGTCAACATGCCTTGCCAGAAGACGACATACACGAGGTCGTAAGGCTCGGTGATAGAATCCACGATTTTCCTGACCGACATCATGGGGTTTGTCTCGCGGCGGTAGGAGAAGCTGTATGAGGGTATCCATCGGCGCCATCTCCTCAGCAGTCCGTTCTTGTCGGTCAGCTTCCTGAGAAGATGGGTAAGGGAGAAACTATGGCATATCCTCTTGCTGTAGACGTACTTGTATTCGGGATGGCCCTTGACGGGAAAGGGCGACATGAAGTCGACATCATAGCCCGCCTCGCGGAAGAAGCGGTAATGGTCTTCTGCCACGACGCCTGCTCCTGTACCGGGAGAGAGGGAGGTAAGGACAAGGATTCTCGGTTTATCTGTTTTCATAAAACTCTTCTATCAGGTCTACAATCTGTCTTACTTCTTCGTCCTTCAGTTCGTAGTACATCGGGAGGCGCACGAGGCAGTCGGCATATCTGTCACACTGTGGGAGGACGGGGATATGGGTGCTGTGCGACTTGTAGTAGTCGCTCAGATGGAGGCTGAGATAATGGAAGACAGTAAGCACACCGTACTCTTTCATATATGCTATCAATGCGCTGCGCTCCTCTATGTTGCGGCAGACGAGGTAGAACATGTGAGCATTGTTGGTGGCGTACTCAGGCAGCATGGGCATGGAGAACAGTCCGCGCTCCGCAAGATGCTCCAGACTATCATGATATTGCTGCCAGATGGCCTTGCGTCTATGCTGTATCTCATCCATATTCTCCAGCTGTGCCCACAGGAATGCGGCAACGACCTCCGATGGGAGGAAGGAGGAACCGGTGTCCACCCATCCGTATTTGTTCACCTCGCCACGGAAAAACTCCGAGCGGTTGGTGCCTTTCTCCCAGATAATCTCCGCACGGCGTACAAAACGCTCGTCATTGATGGCAAGCAGACCGCCCTCGCCGGAGATGACATTCTTCGTCTCATGGAAGGAGAAGGCAGACATGTGACCGATGCTCCCCAACGGGCGTCCCTTGTAATAGGAGTCTATGGCTTGGGCAGCATCCTCCACGACCAGAAGGCCGTGACGGGAGGCTATGTCCATGATCTTGTCCATATCACATGCCACACCGGCGTAATGCACAGGAACGATTACCCTCGTGCGCTCGGTTATCAGCGACTCTATCTTGTCGGCATCGATGTTAGGGTTGCCTTCACAGCTGTCGGCAAAGACGATCTTGCATCCCTGGCGCACGAAGGCAAGGGCTGAGGACACGAATGTGTAGCTCGGCACTATCACCTCGTCGCCGGGCTGCACGCCCGAAAGGATGGCGCACATCTCCAGGGCGTCTGTGCAGGAGGTGGTGAGAAGACATTTCCTGAAGCCGTATTTCTTCTCGAAGAATTCCTGACAGCGCTTCGTGAACACGCCGTTGCCCGAGAGTTTGCCCGTGTAGACGGCCTGGTACATATAGTGGGCTTCCTTGCCCGTGAGATAAGGTTTATTGAATGGTATCATATTGGTGGTTTGGTCGTTTGGTGGTTTAGTGGTTTGGTCGTTTGGTGGTTTGGTGGTTTGGTCGTTCGGCTGTTTAGTGGTTTGGTCGTTCGGCTGTTAGTAGGATAGCATTAGCATATAACTAAACCACTAAACCACCAAACAACCAAACAACTATCTCATCCACTTATGATATATCGATGTAGAAGAAATCAGTATTCCGCCACATCTTTCATAGAAACGGCATGCCCCTGGGTTGTCACGCTGTGTGGCAACATGAAGGGCAGTCTTCCTATGCTTCAAGGTGAAATGCAGGGCGGCGTCCATCAACTTCCTGCCTATGCACATACCTCTCATGGAAGCGTCAACGGCAAGCAGACCTATCTCACTGACATCGTCTTTCATCTTCAAAGTGACCATGCCCTTTACAATGCCGTCTTTCCGATAGGCAAGAACATAATCGGCAATCGTGCCGTTAAGGGAATTGTCCATCCACATCCTGTACAGACGCTCAAACTCTCCTTCGGCAAAATTCCTGTCCACCCTGTACCTTGACCTATGGCCTGCCTGCAGGGCAAGAGCGTAAAGCTCATCTTCCGGCTCCGCACAAATGAAGATGTGCTCGTCAAGGCTATAGGTATCATGCTCGCGAAGACGGATTTCATATATATACTTTATATCCACCGCCTTGCCTAAATCACTATTGTCCTCTGCCCCTTCGACATACGGAGTCTCGATATATACAAGGTCGATGTCGCCCTCACACAGTCCCTTTGTCTCCTCGGAGATATTGACGGCAAGGGAGTCAGTCACTATTTTCGCCACCTTCAGATGGAAGAACTCGGAATCCCAGTCAAGATATTTTTTCTCTATCATCACAGTCTGTTGTCGTGCACAATCATAATCTTCAGAACTCCCGACATATCTCAAGACCTTGGGCTACGGCGGCGTTAATCCTCTCGTCCACCTCTTCCGGCGTGCTGTAGTCAAGATTCTCCGCAGCGACGGTAATCACCTCGCCCAGTCCCCATAGCGCGCCGATGGCCTTTATGTATGGAGTCGCGCCCTCCATAGGTTCGCCGGTCTTCACATTCATGCCCCTTGTAGTGATGTAAAGCACCTTCTCGCATCTGCACAGACCCTCGAAATATGTCCCGTTGTCCTTGAATGTGATATTGAACAGCGACATGTTCTCGATGAACACCTTCAGGATGGCAGGGAAACTCATGTCCCAGAACGGAGCGGCGATCACTATCCTGTCGGCAGCAGCAAGTCTCCTTGCCTGCTCGGCAATCACCTCCGGTACATGGCCCTCCCCACGTTCCGCGAGCACTCGCCTGCCTACCGCCTGATAATCCTCACCGTCAAGCACCACAGTCTCTATCTCATACCTCTTGCCCAGTTCAGACATCAGAGGCTCAAGTATGCGCCTTGTCCGCGACTCCCCGTCACGCATACAAGCGTCAATCAATATAAGTTTCATATTCCGTAATATATAATTGCCTACAAAGATAATATTTTTTTTGAAAAGAATGAAAAGGAACAGTGTTTGCTATATATTATTACTCCTAATTCTTATCACTTATTAACTACAACTGTCTCCAAATCTTTCAACTTAGCCAACACAAATGCCATTCTATCATTTCCCCAATATTTTATGGGAATGTCTCTGACATTAAATGCCAGCTTTTGTAACTCAGCATCAGTATCGCCTGGTTTTCTTATTCGCATCATGAAATAGGACGGATTATTTGGTTCACCAGGGTAGCTGGATTGAGTCAACCGCTCTTTAGTCCACACATCATGCCTTGTGCGTACAATCTTACAGAGGTTTCCCGCATATTTTTCTCCTTTGACATACAACAGCAGATATTTGGCTTTATTCCATGGAGAATCTGCAATCTTGTCCAAAGGAATGTTATACCATAGATTATCAAACGTCCATTGACGTTTTTCTTCACTACCCGCTATTGCCACCATTACCAAATCATCTGTTAGCATACCTGCTTTCTCTTCTTCCGTCACATATGCCAATGTCCGTTGTGGTTTTGCTTTTGCAACATGCATTTCTGAAGTTCCGTATTTCATCAGGATGTCATTCAAATGTGACTTCAGCAGAGTATAACTATTTGGCAACAGAGGGAATGCTCCGATATTTACACTCTCAATGCTTGCGCTGTAATAACGGTTCTTTATATATTCATCATTGCCGCGTCCGGGAAAGAGGATATAACCGCCTATAATCTCTTTTGAGTGATATTGATCATGCTCCTTACTGTAGTAAATGGCATCACGATAGCGGTGCATTTGGTTAATCGCATCAGTTGGAGGATAGTCGCCGCCTGGCATATTGATGTTTTCTGCAATATCTTGTTCCTCAAAGTCTTTGTCAAGCCTCTTGTCATTGATTACCCTGTATTTGGCATCATAAAGATATGTCAAAACAACTTCGCCTGATGATTTTCGGATATTGAGCACGATATCTGGCCGTTGTTCTGTTGTTGCAGTATTGATGCTCATTCCGTATTCGTCTTTTCCACCTTTACGGTTGAATGTGTGCTGATAATGCAGCGTCACAACATCTCCCTTGTGTGCTGCCAATTGTGCTTTTCGTTCATCGTTATCTGTCTCTTCGGCTAATGGATAAAGGTACTCCACCACGTGTTCCAGCGATGAGTTTGTAAAAGGATTGAGAAGCGTGCCCTTAGGTTCTGAAATAAGTTGCTCGTGCGATGGTTTATTCTTGTCTATACCAAGCACCTCTGCAACTAAATTCTTCATTCTTATAAAACACCAAAGTTCATAGATTTCCCATATCTGCAATGTACCGATATTGGCAGCTCCGTTGTACAGGTCTATTCCCCGTTTCAGTTTAAGCCAGTCCTTATATATCTGTTGGTAGCCTATCCGACTTTGCAGCACAAGACTTTCCTGTTTCATACCATCAAATCTGCCTACAGACTTGAAGAACGGATGTTTTGACAGCTTTCTTAGAGAAGTCTGATAGTCCGTCCACATTTGCCGATGACGTTCTGACAGCTCTTCTTGTGTGGAGCTGAGCACAGTTGTTATAATGGTAGAAAGTCTTCTTCCAATGCTTTGCAGAGTATGTTTCACAAAACGATTCTCCATCGTATCGTGTGTGGAATGTACCTCATTATAGCCAAAGTGGTATTCTTCCAGCTTTCCTTCTTTCTCTATTTCGCCATATCGCTCTTCCATCGCAGGTGTCCAGAACTTAATCTGTTCGGCTTTTCTTGATGTTCTGCGATTGACAATCTGAGAATGTGGATTTTGTATGATTCTCTTTACATTTTTCACGTAGTCATCAACTACGCTTTGGAATGCTGCCATCCATGTGGCGTCTGTGTTCAAGCGTCCACGACAGAATTGCTGCACGGTGATACTTAGATAACGGTAAATCACATTCTCATATTCTTCATTCACTTCACGCAGCAATGACTTATGGTCGTTTTTCGTGTCTAATTTTGGAGATACAACGTCGAAGGTAACAAAGCTATTTTTGTGGATTCCGTTCTTCTGATACGAGAAGTTCAACTTAAACACTCCCGGCTCATTTAGGAAATCAAGCTCTCCCGTCAAGGATTTCTCTTTCCCGCCAGATGTCTCATCATCGAAAAAGAAACTTTCCTCCACATCTTTTCTTACATGCTGGATTTCAGGAACAGAATCCTTATCCGCATCATGAAACAGTAGGCGCACCTGATATTTGCACGTCTCATATATGACAGGCCATAAATGTTCCCATTTTGTTTCGCTGCCGAAATCAGTCCTTTCACCGTTTATTGGACTGTAAAGCCTTAACAGACATTCATCTTTTGAGGTGTATCGACAATACGACTCTGGTGCATCAACCTCAGGATTATCCCTCCTTGTATAATTAATGCGCCCCTTAAAGCGTTCCCATGAATAGCTGATGTCCTGTGTGCGGACAATCACTTCATAGTCTTTATGTATAAATCTCAATACCTCTGTCTGCATAAACCTTTTATTGTATGGTTATGGCCAAAAACGAGTGTACTCCTGATTGTTCAGCCGGTCTATCATTTCTTGTATCTTCTCCTTTGCTGTCTGCTGATGTTCTTTGCTTTCATTAGGCGATTTTGCATCATCCTCACCTTCGGGAGTTTCTTCAGTTGATACTTCTTGAATGTCAGGAGCCAGTTCCTTCAACCATTCCAGACGATTGTTGTATGACACTCCCAGCTTTTCCTTGTAATCCCTTGAAAGAGCGAACATTTCAGCATCGCCTTCAATCCGTGGCAGAATTTTCATCAGTAGGATATTGTTCAGGGCTTGGTTGATAATATCATCAAGTTCCATGTCACGATTCTCATCGAGCATCACACCTACCATAATAGTAAATTCATTCAGAACACGATAACTTACCTCAAATGGAGTACCTTTTAATGCATTATTTATCGTTTCAAGTCTTGCAGGAAGTTCATCCATCAATTTGTCTGCAACCTCAGAATGTGCTTCCAAAACTTCATCGGCAGTTACATATCTGCGTGTAAAAGCGTTCTGCCATTTCTTCTGTTCTCCTTCCGGCAGATATTCCAAGTCCCTGCTGCCACCAAACATGCTGCGCAAATTACCACCATTCATTTCTATGGTCATGGCTCTGTCTATCACCTTACGCGAGAACTGATGCGTGGTATCATCCATGTTTACTGTGCCGATAATTACAACATTGTCCGGCAAGGCAAGTCCTTCGGTCGTTAAATCATGGCATTTCCCAACTTCTTCATCTATGTCCTCTTCGGTATCTATGCCAAAAAGTTTAAGATAAATGTCCCTGTCTGTTAGTTTGTTCTTGTATGTCTCACCAGTTTGAGTATTCTTTGCTGTGGATACTTCTGACAGCTCACGGAAATAACGGGCATCAATAATTGATTCCGTTTTAACCGTATCCATATCCACCTCCCCTGTTTCTGTGTTCTTTGGATGCTTGCGTATTTCCAAGATGCTCAGTATCTCTGCAAAGTACTGTTCAACTGGCGCCAGATTCATTTCGTCAAGACATACAAAGAAAGGTATCTTGGGGAACATCTTTGCTTTCACCAGGAACTTCACAAACTTTGTAAACTGATAGCCAGCCTTCCCCAATCTGCTGTAATATCCCAACAATTCCGTCGAGTCATGCCAGTTTGGCTTCACTTCAATCATACAATAATTTCCTGGCGTTGTCCCATTTTTGTCCTGCAAATATTTTGGACATGACTTAAATGCAAATTCACGGACTATACGGCTCTTGCCCGTGCCTGAGATGCCTGCAAGAAGGAGAAATGGTTTGGATTTGATGGCAGTGAGGTAAGAACGATATTTGGTTTTAACAAGATATGTTTCTATTGGCCCATTTATATTGCAATTATTACTTGACATATATACATCTTTGTATTTTTGATAAATATCGAGATATAACGATAAAACCTCCATCCCATTATTTTCATTTTCTATATCCCATAACGTATAATAAACGGCTCCAACTTTATACCTTTCATCTGCAATATCTGCATCACTATCTTCATTTAATAATTCATTTACTTCTTTCAACGAATTTCTAATAGATAGTGTTCTCTCTATGATATCTTTTTTACTTAATCGTTGCCCGAAATGTCCAGGTATGGTCGTTCCTTGATTTAATGTCAAATAGACATTTTTATAATCAGAAGAAAAAAGGAATACAATATAAACACCTTCTCGTGTTGTCTCTGTAATATCCTTATCCATGATAGCAATCCAAGGCGTTTTTGTGGCCCTTCCTACTCCAACAGAACCTTTAATTTTATACCAATCTGATTTTTTGCCTAAAAATTGATTTAGAACCAGGGGGAGGTGAATACAAATAATATCTCTTATCTCTTTATTTATATCAGAAGTGGCTACTGCATTTGCAAATATAGATGCATTCGCGAAAATTTCGCGAAAAAACTCATTTAAATTTCTTATAGGTTCCATTAACAGATTATATTATATACTTAATCAAAAGAGAAAGCCATTGTAAAATATAGTTATCGAGTTCTTATTTCTTCAATTTCAGGTTGAATAATGGCAAGTCCCAATCTTGCTGCATGAGAAGAGAATTTCTGTAAAATATCCGCAAATAATCGATGTTTAACCCTAAATATAAGTTTATATCTAGATGAATCTTTAAGGGCTATATCATCTATTCCATCCGTATATCTAAAATCAAAACATATAAATCTATCCTTCTCATTAAAATGAATCGGCCATACAGTATATTTATTATCTCCTTTAAAAGATCTAATATATTTCTGAATTTTATCTTCTTTCATCGGGCATTCAACAATAAAGCCGGCAACTAAACGGGAGACAACCTTTTTATGTGAGAAATCACAAGGAGGGGTCAATTCTATTGCAATTCTTTCACTTGTTTTAGGTGCGCCATTTATTTTCAGCAAATGATTATCTTCTACAATTTTATAGATATTTCCTGGAACAACTATATTCTGCTCTAAATTGATCTCATCAATTAAGAATTTAGAATTCAATATAGAATACTTTTTTACAGAGTTCTCTATGTTTTCCTGCCAAGGATTATCCATATTCTCTTTAAATAGTTTTTTTGAATCGCTTTTTTGCTGAGCAATAAGATCTGAATATAACAATTCGTCAAATGATTTGTAAGTATCTAAAGAAAGATTATATCCCCCCAACTGTTCTTCTGGAATACCTGTATAATTCAGAGCCATTTTATACATTAAATAGGAAAGTTCTATTTCCTGTGTAATATAATTAGGTGCTAATTTGTATATATCAAATATAGTCCTATCAACACCAGAATGAACAGACTGACGCCAATTGAAGAAAAAATATGCAGCATTATTATTTTCTATTAGCTCATCTATATCTGTAAATAGTTTATTAAAATTACCCTCTTTTAGATATTTAGACTTGTCTAATCCCAAAATGAATAAGGGCAATTGATATTTATCTTTGTCCAACTGTATCTTATTTTTAACTTCTTCAAGACATTCAAAGTGTCTTGTCCACATTATTAGTCCATATGTACCAAAATCCATTGGTATTATTTTTTTTAACAAGGGTCTAATAATCGCCGATATATTATCTTTTATTGATTTACTGTCATCCATTGATAAATCAATAAAAAAAAGCTGACGATTTTTCTTTAAACTAATACTTCTTGCAACATCAGGGGTATAACAATCAACACTGATGTCATTGTTTACTAAAAGTTGCTTTAAAGACTCTACTTCTTCTGGCGAGTCATCAATTATAACAACTCTGTCAAGGCAATCTAATACACTCATATTATTTTCTTTTTTCTTTTGGGAAACACAGGGCAATAATTGCCTTATTAATTCTATTATCTTTGGCATATCTGGGTAATTCTATATCATTCTCATCCAAAAAAAGCAGTTGACCATTCATGGCATGCATCATTTCATTAGCGATATGTAATCCTAACCCCATACCTATATTATTAGGTTTACCTGTAATAAAAGGTTGCACAGCAACATCTGTGGAAATATTAAATCCAGGACCATTATCACTTACAATTATTGAATTATATCCACTTATTTGATCTGTTATAAAAATTGAAATTTTTCTATCTTCTTGTCTTGTATAACCTAACCAAAATATAGAATTATCCAATAGATTTGTCAATACAGAAACAGACTCAGATTCTGCTAACCATGCTAACAGCCCATTTTTTTCATAATTACTATATACGTTAATCACATGGTCAGAAAATCTAAATTCATAGTTTTCTACAGCTGTTTTAACAATATTAGATAATGACATTTGACCAATAGATGTCCTGCGTATCATCGCTGTATATCCCCTAACGATCTTTTCTAATCGTTTTGAAATATCCAAAATTCTTTCTTGTTCATTACGTTCTATACATCCAACAAGTGCTGCAACTTGTTTTTCCATTTCGTGAATAACTACGCCTAAATTCAAACCAGCATTTGCACTTTTTATTAGTACGTCTTTTACTTCTGCATATTGCTTATCTATTCTATATAAATATTTTAAAATATGATTCCTATCCGTTTCATCTTTTACTTTTTTATTTACCAATTCTATTGCGTCATTCAAATCAGATAAAACAGGTTCGATTGCTTTATGCTTTTTATATAAATTGGTCAACTTCTCCTTATCCTCATTTCTTAAACGCACAAAAATTGACAAAACATAGTTTATTGCATCAACAAAAGCATGATAAGATTCATTTTCTATAAACCCTTCACGATTTGTCTTTTCTTTTAACCCCAAACTTTGTTCACGTTTCAATCTAACAGAACCAAGTATGATGTTATTACTAACATTACCTCCTACACGATGAACCCTTTTAAGGTCTATTCCAAGCCAATCGTTATCAGGTTCGCCATAATCATAAACACGAACATTATCACGATAAACTCTTATCCCGCCATTCTCTGACAGGTATGTTTTCAAAGATGTTTTTTCCGTATTAATATAATTAAATATCACTGTATCCGTTTCAAAAATGATTAAATCGAAAACGACATCGCCTATTCCAAAATCATTAAGATCAATATCATACGACTGCTTTCTTTTTTTGCCTTCGACATCATGTAATCCTTTCAGCAAAAGGTCTTCACTTTGCAAAGTTGCTTCCGTTACAGTTCTTCCTCTTTCTATTTTATTAAGAGACTGCCAAGGTTTAAATTCATACTTAAATGTTTTTATTTCATTACCAGACATTTCACATCTACCGAAATATAAGCCTCCATTCGATATTATATCTTCAAATTTAGGTAATCCGTCAAAAATGTTTGAATTACTTCTTATTTCAACATTAAAAGAGTCACTTTTCCCTCCGAATGGACTATTCAAAGACATAATATTACGATAAACCTCACGAATTTGCCTTCTATCCCATCCTGATTTTAAATTACGTATTATAATAGTTGTTCCTGATTCCCCATTTTTATAATATTCAGATGTATCCACCTCTGTTATATCTATTGTAAAATCATTTATATGTTGTGCATAATTCAACTTTTCCCAATCGATATGGACATGAACTTCATTGGATTTATCCGTTTTAGTATACATTAATATATTCTTTCCTAATTTATGTACACCTAATCGGCCTATGCCTTTTTCACCTAAAGGATAACGACCAAATTTTGATTCTGAAGGCTTTTTATTATCTGTTCCAATAACTAACCAAACCTTTTTTATAGTGTCTATATCCATTCCGCATCCATCATCGCAAATAGAGATAGATTCAAGTTTAGCATTCTCAACATGAAAATCCACAATGCAATGAGAAGCTCCTGCATCATAGGAGTTCTTTACCAATTCAAGGATGGCAATACTGTCATTTTTTATTAAATCCTCACCAAAGTGTGCAATTATGCGTGGTGTTATAGAAAATGTCTCTTGCATATTTACATATTTGATATTATAATTTTTCCTAATCTTCTCGCATACTCACAAGGTACAGCATTTCCTATAAGTCTTGCTGTCGTTGCAATATTGTTAGATTTAAAAACATATTCTTTAGGAAATGTCTGCAATGTGGCTCCTTCTCTTAAAGAAATAGCCCTATCTTCATCGGGATGTCCAAAACGTCCATTCGATAAGCTAAAGAATTTTGTGGTTATAGTCGGTGCCGGTCTATTCCACCACATACGGCCATAACTATCCTTGAAACTGTCATCTTTTCCTATAAAACATTTTAACTGTAATTCTGGATCGTTTGCCCAACACAATCGGCTTCCACCATTGTGCGTTGTTTTTCTAAGTCGCCTAAGACATTTGTCACTCAATCCTGCTGTCGTGTGATTGAAATCAGAAGTGTCTTTTGTTCCTGCTGTTATCTGTGGAAATCCGTTTGATACACCAATAAAGTCGGAAAGTAAGGCTTGCCTTTCATCAGGAGTTGGTAATTGAATGTTGACACCCTCCAGCCTTGTTGCGATCAAAGAAAATCTTTTTCTTGTTTGAGGCACACCGTAATAGCTCATATCTATAACTTTATATAATAGGTTGTTGTAACCTAAATCAAATAGACGTTGTTTAAAATATGGCCATATACTCTGTTTATTTGTAATTATACCAGGTACATTTTCAACAAGTACATATCCAGGTTTATAATATTCAACAAATCGAGCAAAGTTTCTAAGTAAATCTTTTGTTTTCAAAGATGATTGTTTATCCGTATTTATTATACTATAAAACTGGCATGGACTGCAACCAACCAAGATTAAAGTATCGTCATTAGGAACAATATTGAACTTACGCTCAAAATAGTTACTCCGAAGACTACGTATATCTGTTTTTATAAACACGCTTCCTGGATTATTATATTCATAGGTTGCTTGTGCATCCTTATCAATATCAACACCTGCAATTACATCAATACCAGATTGACGTAATCCATGTGTCATTCCTCCACCTCCGCAAAAGAAGTCTATAGCTTTAAATTTATGTTTTATACTGTTCATTTATTTAAATTCTTTTCTAAAAACTCTTTCAAGGGCTTGATATATTCCGTATCTAAGTTCCAATGCTCTGTTTTATTATAATCACGATTGGCGTCTTTTATCATCTTTTTCTGACTTTTGGACGTTCCATGCAAAGTCTCCAAATAACAATATATCTTTGACTTTTTAGCAGGGGTAGTCAGTGGCTTGTCTCGTCCCAGGATTGTCACTTGCTTGAGTTCTTCCTCATAATCATTCCAACAGTCAAATATGGGCTGGTTATTGGGATTAATAATGTTTTCTAATAAATCTTCTAAAGCTCCAGCCGATTGATTATTTGGTAATAAAAACAATTCAAATTCTAATCCATATTGTTCTTTATATTGCATTATCTCAGAACGCCTCTTTTCAACATCTGCATCAGCATCGAAGATAACAATGTTTATGCCTCCGTTATCAGTCATTGACCTTAAACGTTGGCAAACGTCGTCTTTTATAAGACCAGTCCAACCATCAGTTTTTATAAAACGGTCAGCAGCAATCTTCTCTCCAAACAGATGTAAACAGTAATCCTTTATGAATTTTACATCTGCATCGCCCTCTACAACTATGTTAAACCTGTCAATCATAGTGCAATGCTCCTTAGTTCAACATCATTCATACAGGCATTCTTTAGTCCCTCATAGCCATATTTATATGCCTTATGTCCTTTTAGTAAAGTTTTCTCTATAGTATATAGACGGAACATTTCCTGATATTCACTATGCTCTTCAAGCATTTCATACAGTTTCACCAGAGTTTCTTTACTGTGTGTCGTAATAAACACCTGCTTGTTTGTTTCTGAGGCAAGAACAAAAATGCTCTCCCATAGTTTTTTATATGCCGAATAATGCAGGCCGTTGTCAATTTCGTCTATAAGGATAATGTTGTTCACGGTATTGGCTGTGCTTGCAACAACACTAAGATAACGCCGCAATCCGTCACCTGTCATACCTATAGGCATCAGTTCGGCAACGCCCTCAAATCCGATAAATACATCATTGGCTATCACCTCTATCGCATTGATACGGGAATCGAACATTTGCATACGTTCCAATATCACATCCTTTCTTTTGCGCTTTATAAGTTCGGAGAGATCTTCGACAAGTCTGGAAGAATTCAAGGAAGCAGAAAGAAACGAGGCACTGTTCTTCTCCAGATATCCTTCTGCCACAGTCCTGTTGGCTATCATTCCTGTTGTCTGATTGATAGTAACGGAACTTCTGTAATGCCTCTTTTCCCCTCCCGACTCTATGGCAAAATTCATTTCTAATGTATTAAGAAATGTCTTTGTCTCTGACGTTGCCGATTGTCCGTTGACTTCTGGTGAGGACTGACTGCCATCAAAAACGTATGTAAGTTTAAGTTCCAACATTCGTTTGACAGCATCAAACTGCTCTGATATTATTGTCGGTGTTTTATCGGTATCTATATTATGGAACAGATAACTGGTATTCCGGAACGGATTAAAAATGTTTGCCCTAAAATAATTCAGTTGCTGGGGCATGTCAGGGTTCGACATTCCCATGAGCAGCATCAGCGCTTCCAGCACAGACGTCTTACCTGAGTTGTTTTGCCCGAGAAACACGTTAACTCTGGCAAAATCATCTATTTTCAGATGCTCTATGCCTCTGAAATTCTTTATGTCAATATTCTTAAATCCATCCATATACATACTCTATAATTTTCACAAAGGTACAAAATATTTTCAACATTCCATTGAGAAACACTATTTTTTTCAAATACAGATAAAACTTTCCGTTAACAACAACCACCCCTTAGTCTTATTGTTTATCTCTATTCTGCATATTTCCACATTTCTTTTTCATAAGCCATCGGCTACAGGAATCGTCTTCTTCTGTTCCGACACACTACTCCACCAGTCCGGTGGAGAGATACCTCTCGCCGGTGTCGGGAAGAAGAACAACGATATTCTTCCCTGCGGAATCGGCACGGGAGGCTACGACTGCGGCGGCATGGGCGGCAGCGCCTGACGAGATGCCGACAAAGAGTCCTTCCTCCTTTGCCAGTGCACGGGCGGCGGCGAAGGCATCCTCATTGCTCACAGGGAATATCTCGTCTACAAGAGTCGCGTCAAAATTGCCCGGCACGAAATTGGCTCCGATGCCCTGAATCTTATGCGGTCCTGCCGGTTGTCCTGCCAAAACCTGACTTGCAGCTGGTTCTACTGCCACGACATGTATGCCGGGGTTATGCGCCTTCAGCGCCTTGGCGACACCGCTGACGGTGCCTCCTGTGCCCACTCCTGCGACAAAGACATCGACCTTCCCGTCTGTGTCGCGCCATATTTCCTCACCTGTCGTGCGGAAATGTATATCGGGATTCGACGGATTCTCAAACTGCTGGAGTATCACTGCACCGGGAATGGCATCGCGAAGCTCCTCCGCCTTTGACACAGCCCCTTGCATTCCCTCAGCACCGGGTGTCAGTACAATCTCCGTACCATAGGCTGCGGCAAGTTTCCTGCGCTCTATGGACATCGTCTCCGGCATGGTAAGGATGACATGATAGCCACGTACCGCACCGACAAGTGAGAGCCCTACGCCGGTATTACCGCTTGTCGGTTCGATAATCGTACTGCCGGGACGTAAAAGTCCGCTACGCTCCGCATCGAGTATCATGTTGAGAGCCACACGGTCCTTAACAGATCCTCCAGGATTGAAATACTCCACCTTTGCCAAGACATTTCCTTTAAGATGGCGTCTTAAGGCAAACTTTCCCAGCCGCACAAGCGGTGTGTTGCCTATCAAATCTGTTATTTTGTCGTAAATTTTCATATACTTATCTTATTTTACAACACAAAATTACTGTTTTTTTTTGAACTGTCAAAGAAAACAAGTAAATTTGCAGATAAAAACATTCCAAGCATCATGTCGCGAGAAGAAACAGTACTTGAATATCTGCGCAGCCACGGGATTCCGTTCTCGTGTTACAACCACCCGGAAGGGAAGACCATCGAGGAGGCGAAACGATGGTGGAAAGACGACGGTTCCATACACTGCAAGAACCATTTCTTCCGAAACCACAAGGGCAACAGACATTATCTCGTATGCTTCCACTGCGACCACGACCTCGATATCCACGACCTCGAGCGGCGACTGAAAGCATCACTTGTGGCAAAAGGACAGCCTTCATGCGGGAAACTGTCTTTCGCCTCGCCTGAGAGGATGATGAAATATCTCGGTCTCGAACCGGGAAGCGTATCGCCTTTCGGACTCATCAATGACGAGACACACCATGTACACCTGTTTCTCGACGATGCGCTGAAGGAAGCCAAGACACTGTCTTTCCATCCTAATGACTGCCGCGGCACGGTCGTCATCACACGCGAAGACTTCGAGCGCTATCTCGCCTGTGTAGGAAACACATACGAGTATATCACACTTTACTGAGACTCAACAAAGGAAACGACACAACAACAAATTAGTTGTTTAGTGGTCTGGTCGTTTGGTACTGATACTCCCACAAAGGAAATGACACTACAACAAAAGACAATGGACAAGAAACCACTCATAGGACATACGGAAGACGAACTGAAAGCTATAGCCAAGGAGCTCGGTATGCCGGCCTTCACCGGCGGTCAGATAGCCCGTTGGCTGTATGTGAGCCATGTCGACGACATCGCAGGTATGACCAACCTGTCCAAGCAGAACCGCGAGAAGCTCGCCGCCCTCTACTGCATAGGAGCAGAGCCTCCCGTAGACTGCCAGCGTTCAAAGGACGGTACGGTGAAATATCTGTTCCCTACCGAGAACGGGAAGACCGTCGAGACTGTCTTCATCCCTGACGGAGACCGCGCCACACTGTGCGTTTCTTGCCAAGTGGGATGCAAGATGAACTGCCTCTTCTGCCAGACAGGCAAGCAGGGATTTGAAGGACAGTTGACCGTAAGGGACATCATCAACCAGATATATGCCCTGCCCGAACGCGAGCGGCTTACGAACATCGTGTTCATGGGACAGGGAGAGCCGATGGACAATCTTGACAATGTCCTCCGTGCAACAGAGATTCTTACAGCTCCTTATGCCTACGCCTGGAGTCCCAAGCGCATCACCGTGAGCAGTGTCGGCATACGAGGCAAACTCAAGAGATTCCTTGACGAGAGCGACTGCCATGTGGCAATATCACTCCACACACCGCTCCCAGAACAGCGCGAACGGCTCATGCCGGCAGAGAAAGGCATGGGGATACGCGAGATTGTCAGCCTGCTGCAGGAGTATTTCCCTGCCGACAGACATGCCACACATGACGGACAGGAAGGGACATCCCACCAGCGCCGACTGACATTTGAGTATACTGTCCTCAGCGGAACCAATGATACTCCGACACATCTCAAGGAGATAGTAAAGCTGTTGCGTCCGCTGGACTGCCGGGTCAACCTCATCAGATTCCACCAGATACCCGATGTACCGCTGAAAGGGGCTGACGAAAAGCAGATGGAGCATATCTGCGACTACCTCAACCGCAACGGCATCACGACAACCATAAGAGCATCACGCGGACAGGACATCTATGCCGCCTGCGGACTGCTGAACACAAAGCATAAGGAGTCGGCACAGGAGACCGCCGACAGACATACTTCTGAAAATTAATATTTTGACATGAACATAGGAATCCTACAATCAGCAGGCATCGCCGGCAATATCATAGAGCAGACACTCTCCATCCCCGAGCAGGAGGAGGTCTTCACCCCAACCATCTACAGCAAGGAGAACGGCAACGACAAGAATGTCGGCGCCGACCTGAAATTCGGCAATATCGCCGGCATAGTCATAGCTCCCGGTTCTGCCACAGAGTTCAATTTCGACGGCGCGATGACACTGTACACTGACGGACGTATACGCCTCGCTGTGGCATTTCCCGACAAGACACCAGAGGAAATGCAGGAGACACCGGACCGCGACATCCTCATCGAGAAGATAAAGAAGGCCTGGATGTCCATGAAGCGTGACTTCCTCATCTCCACTCCACGCATAGCACTGCTTGCCGACTATGACAAGAAAGGCTCTGAGGATGATGTCCTCACTCCCATAGTGACAGAACTTGCCACACAAGGCATAGGCGTCTTCGGCCCGTATGCTGCCGAAAGCTATATAGAGCAGCAGCAATTCCAGCACTTTGACGCTACGCTTGCCCTGCACGACGGTCTGGCACAAGAGGTCCTCAATGCCGTGACAGAGGAGACAAGGACAAAACTTCTCATCGGCATTCCTATCGTCATGGCATCAACAGAATACGATGCGGCATACGCCTTTGACGAGAGTGACCTCGCCGAACCTGCCTTGGCTCTGCGTCAGGCAGTGTATACAGTCATCGATGTCGTGCGCAACCGCACCGCATACGATGAAGCCCACAACGACCCGTTGCCAAAGCTCTACCATGAGCGCCGTGACGATTCGGAGAAAGCACGCTTTGCCGTAAGAAAACAGTAGCCGCCAGAACGGCAGACCATCTGCTTCACCCTAAAAACCAAAACGATACATACCATGAAAATAGTCTTCCTTACCGGTGCCGGGATGTCCGTGGAAAGCGGACTGACAACCTTCCGCGATGCAGGAGGTTTGTGGGAGAACTATCCTGTCATGTCTGTAGCAAGCCATGACGGATGGGAACGTGACCCGGAATATGTAAACGCATTCTACAACATGCTACGCACGAAATACAAGGACGTGCAGCCAAACGAAGGACACAGACTCGTGGCACAGCTGGAGAAGGACGGCGACAATGAGGTCGTTGTGGTGACGCAGAATGTCGACAACCTGCATGAACTTGCCGGCTCAAACAATGTCATACACCTCCACGGAGAGATGATGAAGATGTGCTCAAGCCGCGATGTCGACAATCCGCGCTTCTGGGTAACACTCCCTCATGAGGGATGGCCGGCAGGCGGACTGGAGGTCCCCAAGGGCGAGAAAGCCGGCGACGGTTCGCTCCTCAGGCCGTATATTGTCTTCTTCCAGGAGAATGTCCCCAACATGTACGATGCCGTAAAGGAAGCGCAGGAAGCAGACGTGTTCGTCATCATCGGCACTTCACTCAACGTCTACCCTGCCGCCTCGTTGCTGCAGTATGTGCCGAAGGAGGCAAGAGTGTTCCTCATCGACCCGAAACCGGCCATGAATGAGGGTGCCCACGGAGTACATGTCATAGCGAAAGGAGCCAGCGAAGGCATGAAGGAACTCGTCGGAATCCTCGGCAACAAGTAAGACAACCATCAGAAAACGAAGAAAAATCACAGGACAGTGGAACAGAGATTGTTACAGCAGATAAAGCAAAGATACGGAGTAGTGGGCAACAGCGAACTGTTGAACCACGCCCTCGACATCTGTCTTCAAGTCGCGCCTACCGACCTGTCTGTGCTCATCATCGGCGAGAGCGGTGTCGGCAAGGAGGTGCTGCCACGCATTATCCACGACAACTCGCCGCGAAAGCGCGAGAGATACTTCGCCATCAACTGCGGCTCCATACCGGAAGGCACCATCGACTCCGAACTTTTCGGTCATGAGAAGGGAGCATACACTGGAGCCATCGACGAGGGCGACGGATATTTCGGCATAGCAAACAAGGGCACACTGTTCCTTGACGAGGTCGGCGAGCTGCCGCTTGCCACACAGGCCCGTCTGCTCCGCGTCCTGGAAACGGGAGAGTATATCCGTGTCGGAGGCACGGAGGTGAGGAAGACCGATGTCCGTATCGTGGCGGCAACCAATGTAAATATGGTGAAAGCCATAAGCGAAGGGAAATTCCGCAGAGACCTCTACTACCGCCTCAACTCCATCCCAGTACGTATGCCGGCATTGCGTGAGCGTGGCAATGACATCATCTCGCTCTTCCGTCTCTTTGCCTTGCAGATGGTGGAGAAGTACAAGATGCCGCGCCTTGACCTTACAGAAGATGCCAAAAGGCTGTTGCTGAAATACAAATGGCCCGGCAACGTGCGCCAGCTGAAGAACGTCACGGAACAGATTTCGCTTCTCTCCGAGGACAGAACAATAACGGCGGAACAGCTCTTGAAATTCATACCGGACGATGAAGAGTCTATGGCCGTGGCAACATACTCCACGACATCGTCCTCTGAAAGCCACTCCTACGAGCAGGAACGCCAGCTACTGTTCAATTTCCTTGTGGAATTGCAGAACAGTGTGCAGAGACTTAACGGAGAAGTACAGGAACTGCAGAAGCAGGTGATAGCACTCGGCGGACAACCTGTCTCCATGTCTCATACCGTCCTCTCCCTCCCTCCTGCCAATCCACAGATAGAGCCTCACACCTACGAGGTGGCAGAGAGCGAGGAGATAAAGCCCGAAAGCCATGACGCCATGGAGAGCCTCAATGTCGGAGACAACGAGAGGGAACTGCTGAAGAAAGCCTTGCAACGCTGCGGAGGCAACAGGAAGAACGCCGCAAAGGAACTTGGCATCTCCGACAGGACACTCTACCGACGGCTGAAACAGCTCAATCTCGAATAGACGCGTAAGGATACGGTTATGCGGTTGTACGGTTATTCGGTTATACGGTTATTCGGTTATACGGAGATTACTCTCCTATAGCTCATAACTTATAACTCATAACTTACAACTCATAACTCATAACTCACAACCGCATAACCACCCAACCGCCAAACCAAAGAAACATACAATGACAAAACGAATCGCCACACTCCTGGCCTTTGCCTCCCTGATACTGCTTTGCGCCTGCAAGGTAAGTTACAAGTTCAATATGTCAAGCATCGACTACACGAAGGTGAAAAGCATCCAGATCGCCGAGTTCCCTATCCGCTCCGCATACGTATGGGGACCGATGGGACCGATGTTCAACAACAGGCTGAAAGACCAGTTTTCCGACCATACAAAGCTCATCCAGGTAAAGCGCAACGGCGACCTGAAGATAGAGGGCGAGATATCCAACTACACGCAACGCAACAAGTCTGTGTCTGCCGACGGCTTCTCGGCACAGACCGAACTGGCAATAACCGTCAATGTACGGTTCACCAACAACACCAACCACAACGAGGATTTCGAGCGTCAGTTCACAGCAACGTCGACATACGAGACGACACAATCCCTGACCTCCGTACAGGAACAGCTTGTCACGGAGATGGTAAACGACATCTGCGACCAGATATTCAATGCCTGCGTCGCCAACTGGTAAAACGAGTATTATAGTCTTCATAAGGGTCGAGCATATCGAAAGCATCTTCGATGTGCTCGATTTTCATTTCCCCGGCAGGAGTCCCCACGATGGAAATGATGTCATATCTCATGCGGCGGTTCTCCTTGCGGAATGCCGATTTGTATTGTGCCGCGGCATGTATGACATTGCGTCTCTTCTCTGCGTCTACCGCTTCGTAAGGTTCGCCGTATTCATCTGTGGAGCGCGTCTTCACCTCTACAAAGACAAGGGTCGTATCATCCTCGTCTATACATATAAGGTCAATGTCCGTACTGCCACAGCGCCAGTCGCGCTCCCTGATATACCAGCCTTTCGACTCCATATATTCAGCCGCACGCTCCTCTCCCCAGCGTCCAAGGTCATTATGCTCTGCCATAGAAATAAGGTTTTACGGTTTTTTACGGTTATGCGGTTGGGCGGTTTTACGGTTATAGTTAGGGTTAGGGTTATAGTTAAGGTTAAAGTTTTGGGTTAGCAGAAAGGTAATCTCCGTATAACCGTACAACCGTATAACCGTACAACCGTATAACCGTACAACCATATAAATCGCCTGCAAAATTACAGCTTTACCCGCCCGATAGCAAGCGTTTCACGGATACACTTATGGGTACAAAGCCTTTAGAAAGCAGTTTTTGTCTGCCGGACTGTGCTACACCACCCGGCAGACAAAAACCTGAACATCATCTGTAAATCTTCTTTATCTCAGCGTTCTTGTAATAATAGAGCAGTATCTCGTCATACTTGAAGCCCTGCTCTCCCATCACAGCCGCACCTATCTGACACAGGCCCACGCCGTGACCCCATCCCTTGCCTTTCAGGATAAAGTCCTCGCCGTCGTCCGTGACGGTGAAAGCCGAACTGTAGAGATGGGTATCCGACAGCGCACGGCGTATCTCAAGCTCCTTGCCGATGGTGAAAGAGCGCTCCGTACCTATGATTTTCAGACGCGAGATACGTCCCGACTTGCCTCGTTCGAGCGGTTCCATGGCAACGATATTGCCGAGGTCAAGATGCAGCTTCTCCATAAGCAGCGACTTCACCTTGGCCTTGCTGATGCGCACCTCCCACTCGTAGAAGTCCTGCGTCTCCTGGTCATAGTCGTTGAGCACCTGCCGCAATACCTTCACATCATGCGTATCGCAGTAAGGGTCAGGTATGGAGACGAGGTAAGGCTTGTTGATATTCTCCCAGCAGTAACGGTACTCCTCCGTCATGCCGCCACAACACTTCGAGAAACGTGCATCGCATATCTCATCGCCCGATACAAGTATCTCGCCCTTCGTCTGGCGTATTGCCTCGCGGACATGGGCGGATGTCTGCTTCGTGATGCCCTGATAGCGCTGACAGTGGTCATCGGCGCAGACATCAAAGATGGTATGGTCTTCACGGTCATACCAGCGTATCAGTTCGTTGTCCTTCTTTATAAAAGAGAAGAAGCCCGTCCCCTGCTCCTTATTTCTGCTCCTGTGCTGCATCTGCGCGAGAAGCCATGAACGGGAGATGACGGCATGAGCCTTGAGCAACTCCAGCGAGGAGGTCGCCGACATCTCGGACGAAATGACGCTCGTGAGATAGTCTTCCACCGAAAGCTCGTTTATCGCGCATACCTTGCCCTCATGGACTACGAAGCGCAGAGAGCCCTTAAAGGTCTGCTCCTCAAGGCGTTCCCAATGGAAGTTGACACCGATGGTGACATCATGTATAGTGAAAGACGCCTCAGTCTTGGAGCCCTCGGCCTTGCCTGGGACAAAGGCCAGTTCGCGGTACTCGTTGCCGTTCCAGAGGATACTTCCCTCGGAATGTCTCACGGTCTGCTCTCCCACTATGGTCTCGCCCTTTGCTGTGTATGGGGTGTTAAGCGAGAAACGTATCTCCTCGCCCGAGATGATGCCCACAGTGACATGCGGCACCTTCTCGAACTTCATGTCTGCATCATCGTTTTTCTGCTTCCCGGCAATCTTCGTCACCACCCTCTCCATCTCTTTCGGCGACAATGCCACCTCGCGGAGTATGTCTACGGCGGTCTGCGAGGTCATGGTGTTGAAATCAGACTCCTGCGGCGTGATAACCAGTCCTGCCATGTCAAGCGCGCCGGGCGACACCATAGGGACAGGATAGCATGAAGGGCGGTGTCTCTTCCTCGGGAATATCACGGTGAGAGTCTCCTCGCCGCTGCGCCAGCCGAGGATGTTCATCATCGGCTCCGTATCGTCTTCCTGCATCGGGAGAGCGTCATATACGGTATTGAACATCTGCCTGAACGACTTCTCCGACCGCGAGCGCACAAGGAGTGCAGGGCATACGTAGTCGTGTATGAGGGAGATGTCCTCGCCCTCGTTTATCTGTATCACCTGCTGTAGAGAGCGCGAGAGGCGCGCCCACTGTGCCTGCAACGGCACGATGCCTGATGTGCCTGCCTGCAGATGCAGATGGTCAGGGCAGGAGGCGCCGCATTTCGGACCGTTGTAGAATACCATAATGTCGGGATAATGCTCCAGCAGACGGTATATCTTCGTGTACACCTCCTTCACCAGCTGTGGCTGATGGGTGTGCGACGGGAGGGTGAAATGCGTGGGGAGGATAGGGAACGGATTGACAAGCATGTCGAGAGTGTCGTCCAGACGCTTCACCATCTGCTCCTGAGGGCGGTTGGCCTTGCAGAGGAAGCACGGACGCTTGGCTATGACAGCCTTGCTGATGCTCGCGCCGGTGGAGACGATGCGTGCCGGATTGTACTGCAGCTTGAGCAGCGTGCCGGTGCTCTCGTCGGTGATTTCGCGCACCTGCACGCCGTTGAGGTCTATGTATCTCTTGCGTGCATCGTCCCAAAGCTCCAGCTGGCGATTGAAGAAACGCTGCAGCTTTGCCGTGCTCGCGTCGGGCGATGTGCCGCCGTCAAGACGGTCTGCCCTCGCCTCCATGGCTATGCGTGCACGGAGCTCCATGGTGCGCAGGCGGTCCTTGTACATATTGTTGGCATTGACCCTGTCTACAGAGAGCGCGGCATCGCTGTTGCCGCCCCATCGGCGGCAGAGATACAGCTCGTCATATATGCGCCCGATGCGGTACTTGCGCGAGAAGGCCAGCCCGAGAGCATAGTCCTCGCCGTAGCTCGTATTAGGGAAACGGAACTGTCTCAGTATCGGGGTGAAGAACGCACGGGGCGCACCGAGACCGTTGATGCGCAGGGCGTTGTTCATGCCGTTGTCGGCAGTCCACTCCTTATGGTCTATCAGACCGGGAGGAAGGGTGTTGAGATTGAAGTCGCACATGCGGTAAGAGCCTATTACCATCGCCGCCTTCTGACGGTAGAATGCGTCGACTATCGTCTGCAATGTCTTCGGCGAAGAATAGAGGTCGTCGGAGTCAAGCTGCACGGCAAACCTGCCGCAGTGCAGGGAGTCTACAGCCACATTCCAGCAGCCGCCGATGCCGAGGTCTTCGCGCTCGGGAATGATGTGTATCAGCCGTGGGTCCGAGGCTGCCAGTCCGCGGAGTATCTCCGTAGTGTTGTCGGTAGAATGGTTGTCGACGACGATGACATTGAACGGGAATTTTGTCTCCTGGGCAAGGGCTGACTCCACGGCGTCGCGGACAGTCTTCTCGCGGTTGAACACCGGAATGACTACCGAGGCCTCGATGTCAAACTCCTGCTCGCTGAAGTCGGGCGTGATATAGTCCTGCGGATCGACAAGTCCGCCTATCTGCTCGAGATGGTGCGTGACGGCCTTCTCCATCTCCACCTGCACCTCGCGGTTGCGCGGATTGACATAGTCGAACTGCTTCTCGCCCGACTTGCGGCTGTCCTGCTCCTCTTCTGTATAGAGAAGCTCGTCGAGATGGAACAGCTCGCCCTTCGTAGACAGCCACAGACGCAGGGCATAAAGACCGGAAAACTGCAGGCCTTGCGCCATCGCGGCGTGGCCGCGGGCGTACTCCTTCAGCAGGGATGTCTTGATGAGGAGCAGTGTGCCGAAGTCGAAATCATCACGCAGCGCACCCTCCTGATAGTCTATCACAGGATGCTTCTCACGCTTGCCGTCAAGCGTCTTGTAGTAGTCGCTGTAAACCATCGCCGCTCCTGTCTCCCTGGCGGCGCGCAACATGCGCTCCACGGCATACTGTCCCAGCTGCAGCGGCACAGCCTTTATTGCCAGCAGGGTGTAGTCGGCCTTCGCCTTGCCGGCGATATTGCAGATGGTCTCGCCACTGTTTATCTCCGCACAGTCAAGTACTACGGTCTGCTTCACCACGGCGTTGTCGCGCAACTGCGAAGCGAGACTCTCTGATGTAACAAAGCAGTCTATACGTGCTCTCATAGTCGTCAATATGTTTTCTGTCCCGAGGACCTTTCCTGTTTGTTGAAATGAATGTATTATGATGATAATGCAAACCTCAGCTATGAGAGCAAGCTCCCGCTGCATCCGGTTTACATTATCTTCTGCAAAGATAGTAAATATTTTCGACTATCGCCCATTTTCACACCTGTTTTTACGTTTTTTCTCCTTTCTTATGACATGATACGCCGACAACAGTCGCAATACGTCAAACAAAAGACACAGTTTCCCGTGAAGCATCGGGTAGATACCGTGTGCGGCTACAACGGCGTGAAATGCTAACTGAACCAAGAAATCAAGCAATAAAACATAAGTAAGTCAACAAAATTAATGTATGATATAAAGCGTAGTTGTTTTTTGAGATGTTTTCGTCTTGGAACGAAGGAGCATAGCGGGCTATGTGACTGAGTGCAAAGGCGAAAACAGCCGAAAAGAACAAGGTTTATACATACAAGATTTTACTGCCTATTTCGTTACAGATTGTATCGGTTAATTTTGTTGACTTACTTATAATAAGAAGAGTGATGTCACCACAAATCAGATGACCGATTTGGGATAACGCCACCAAGGGTCACCCTTTGCCTTACAAAGGGTGACATTTTACACAACAAAGGGTGACATTTCGTCATGCGAAATGTCACCCTGCGGAAGGCTTATCGTAACATATTATAAAACAGCCATATACACATCTCTTGATTTCCTGTATAGGCAAAATGTCAAAGGTCCCATAAAACGAGAACAAAACCCAAATTGTTTGTGCCGTGAAACGAAGTTCAAACAACGAAACAACCAAACGACTAAACAACTAAAACACCAAACAACTAAAACAACCAAACGACTAAACCACTAAACAACCAAACCACCAAAACACCAAACAACAAAACCACTACCCTCTCCTTCGCTCGATGTCGGGAAGGAAGCCCGCTACTACACCCAGCAGCGGCAGCAAGGTGCTCACCTGGAAGATAAACTCCACACTCGTCCTGTCGGCAAGCCAACCGAAAAAGGCGGAACCTATGCCTCCGAGACCGAAGTTAAGGCCGAAGAAAAGTCCTGCCATCATACCTATCTTGTCGGGTTTCAGTTCGGTGGCATACACAAGTATCGCCGAGAAGGCGGAGGAGATGACAAGGCCGATGATGACGGCGAGGACCACCGTCACCGCAAATCCCGTGTAAGGCAGGGCAAGGGCAAAGGGCGCAGCACCGAGGATAGAGCCCCATATCACATACTTGCGCCCGTAACGGTCGCCGAGAGTGCCGCCGACAATGGTGCCTACGGCCACGGAGGCGAGGAAAGCGAAAAGGCATAGCTGTGAGGTCTGGATGCTGACGCCGAACTTGTCGATGAGGAAAAACGTGAAGTAGCTCGTCATGCTCGCCATGTAGAAATACTTGGAGAACGTGAGGATGCAGAGCATCAGTATCGCGCCGCGTATCTGACGGCGTGACAGAGTCTGCACCGCCGGATTGGGCACGACGGCCTTCGTCCGTATCCTGTGGAGCTGTCTCTTGTACCAGCTGCCTACTGGCAGCAGTGTGCTGCCAGCGATAAGGGCGGCAATGGCAAACCATGCTATGGACTCCTGACCCAAGGGCAGGATGACTACCGCCGCCAGCAAAGGGCCTATGGCACTGCCGCCGTTGCCTCCCACCTGGAAGATGGACTGTGCGAGACCTCTCCGCTGTCCGCCAGCCATCTGGGCTATGCGCGACGATTCGGGATGAAATATCGACGACCCCATGCCTATCACCGCCACAGCAAGCACTATCGTGGCAAAGCTGGCGGCAAAGGAGAGCATGATGATGCCCGTGAACGTGAACATCATGCCTGTTGAGAGGGAGTAAGGATGCGGATGACGGTCGGAATAAAGCCCGACAAGTGGTTGCAGGATAGACGATGACAGCTGGAACATCAGTGTCATGATGCCTATCTGTCCGAACGAGAACCCGTACTTCTCCTTCAGCATAGGATATATGGACGGTATGACAGACTGCATCATATCGTTAAGCAGATGGGCAAAACTGATGGCAAACAATACCGAATACACCGTCTGCCCCATATCCTTGTTCATAAACTTCTTCATTACATTATCACTGTCTTTTTTAGCTATTCTTGCACAATACTCTTTTTACATTTTCTCACCCGCCGTCTTCATGCGCCACAGGCTTTCTGGGTGCAAGGATAACGCAAGCCGTAGGCTATCAAGTTTGCCTAAATTAGCCGAGGTGAACCTTATATTGTGCAAAGATACAAAAATTCTTGAAAACCTCAACATATACAGACACAAAAACGATTCATACCATTTGTCTAAGAGTTTGTACAAATGATATGAATCGCAACACGAACCATGACTATCGGTCTATATAAGTCGACGAGTCTAATCCTTGTGTTAGTGGAACACTCCCTAACATTGCCTCAGCTGAAAGACTCCACGAAACGGAGTTAGTCTTAATCCTTGTTTTAATGGAACACTCCCTAACATACGAAAGTGCAGAAGAAAGAAAAAAGCGTGAAGTCTTAATCCTTGTTTTAGTGGAACACTCCCTAACGCACCGATCAGGGTGAAGAGTTCGCAATGAAAGCGTCTTAATCCTTGTTTTAGTGGAACACTCCCTAACTCTGAGAAGACAGTGGCGCAATCCACTGTAGAAAACGTGTCTTAATCCTTGTTTTAGTGGAACACTCCCTAACAGACTATAGGCTTGACATCTCGGACACAAGAATGTTCGTCTTAATCCTTGTTTTAGTGGAACACTCCCTAACGCAACATCGACGCGATGGTGAAGTTGGCAGAAGCTAGTCTTAATCCTTGTTTTAGTGGAACACTCCCTAACTGAAATCCGTAAAGGACTACAGACTAATTCAATACTGTCTTAATCCTTGTTTTAGTGGAACACTCCCTAACAA
>JAFTQG010000023.1 GCA_017462915.1 Prevotella sp.
GAAATGGAAAAGAAACAGCTAATTTGGACTTGTGACAGTCTTTTGGACGAAGACGCACGCAAAGCGTATCAAGAAAGCCAGCGCGAATGTTCGGGTGATGAGGAACACAATGTGACAGATGGGGAATGGGCTAATGAAGTCTATCTGTGGCTTGACGATGAGCGTACCAATCTCAACAAAATTGTCGATGGTGTGATAATAGCCTTCGCAGACCTCGGATTGTGGTACGGTCGGAGACAGGGATATAAAATCATAGGTAATAACATTGCAGACATACTGCACTCCTCACATGATGCGGAATGGTTTGGCGACACTTACAATATCCGTGGTGTCGAATATCACCATGACGGTACGAACTATATCCTTTACCGTGTGGCAAAGGACATGGAGGCGGCAGAGCGCATAACTGAGAAAATCTACAGCGGAGAAGTCGATGAAGCGCAGTTCCGCAAGATGACACGCTCACTCCACCCATACGTGGCTGAGATATACGGATGGAAAACAAGATGCAGGAAATGTGTATGACAGTCAGACTCCCCAACTGTATCGGCAGAAATGCCGATACGCCGGGGAGCATACTCTTTGCAGATGCCCAAAGCGTATGCTCCAACCCTTTTTGAAACTTTACACGAAGTAATACGCCTGTTATATCCATTTCATGTTTACTTTTCTAACAATCCCCCTTTTCTCTTTTATCAGCCATCTCTCCAGTTATACCTAATTATCCGACACTCTCTTACCTGTCAGTATTCCGTTTTTTCATTCTGCATGACCGCCAGGATATTATTTTTCCGCAAAGGTAAACCGCCGCCTCCAAGCCTGCCAATGCCTGGCCATGCCGCGAGTGACTGCGGAAAATCTTCCTCTCCGCCGTCGAGCGTATTTTCCGCATCAGCCTTGTCCGTTTGTCGCCGCCACCTTTTGGGAAGCAGAAAAATAAATCCCACGGTCACAGAAAGACCGAAATGAGGGAAGAAAAAAAAATCAAACAAGGTTAAATATATGAGTTACAACAAACAGAAATCACTCGTGGCAAACGTGGAAGCCATAGAGACAGCGATGAAAGTCAAGGTACAGGGGCGACGTGCCACGGACAAGGAGAAAGAGACGCTTTCCTTGTATTCGGGCTTTGGCGGTATCAAAGAAGTGCTTAACATGGGTACAGACAAACCCATTGCGGAAGACATGGCAGAGCCTATCGGCAAGCTGCAAAGGCTGATAGACGAATATCCGTATTTTTCGGACGCAATGCGCAAGCAGGTAGTATCAAGCATCAAAGCATCGGTGCTGACCGCTTTCTATACACCGCAGTTTATCATTGACGCAGTGGCGCAGCAGATACATAAAGTGTTTGCTGAAAACGGCTTGACCATGCGCTCATTCTTAGAGCCGAGTGCCGGCATTGGCGGTTTTCTGCCAGTAGCCATGTCCGGCACCGATACCCACGCTTTCGAGAAAGATTATATTACAGGACTTATTCTCTCTGTCCTGCATGACGAAGCGCTGACCTATACGGCAGGTTTTGAGACCATAGACAGGGAAATCACGGAAAACCGTACCTTTGATGTCATTGCCTCAAACATTCCATTCGGCAACTTCCGTGTGTTCGATGCTGAAATGTGGAAAAAGGGCGGCATCTACGAACAGGCGACCAAGACCATACACAACTATTTCTTTGTAAAGTCCATGGAACTGCTGAACGAAGGCGGTTTGCTGGCTTTCGTCACTTCAAGGGGAGTAGCCGACACACCGGGCAACAAATTCGTGCGTGAGTATCTTGTGCGTCATGCCAATCTCATAACCGCATTACGTCTGCCTGACACGCTTTTCATGCAGACGGGCGGCATAGAGGTGGGCAGTGACCTGCTTGTCTTTCAGAAGAACACACATAAGAGCGCACTTTCGGGACGTGAGCAGGCTTTTCTTCAAGTCAGCAAGGAAATGGTGGATATGTCGGGAAAGACCACCGAATATGCAAACAGACTCTTCACCCTGCCAAAGACCACGCTTGCCACAGGCAGCCGCATCGCTATGAACCAATACGGCAAATACGTGCGCAAATACCTGTGGGAGAGCAGCGAGGTCTCCATGTTCAAATATCTGTCCGGAATGTTGCAGGGAGACTTTGAGCGGTATTTCAGAAAAGGCATACTTGCCAACGGCGGCAGTCAGCCCATGCAGATGTCACTCTTCGGAGATATGGACTGCGACATGGACGTTGCAAGGCAAAGGGGAAAGCGTGCCTACACCGATGATACGGAGGACTGGATGAAAAGCGGTGCTTTGGTGATATTCGAGGGACAGGTCGGCACGTTGCAGTACAGGAAGTCAAGCCATTATACCGCAACGGCAGTTGACTTTATGCCTGTTGATGACGGCAAGGTGAACATCGAGAGGGCAATGGACTATTTCCCAATCCGTAAGACCTATTTTGAACTCTCAAACATAGAAAGAGAGGAACAGAGGGAGGAAAAAGCATTGAGGGAACAACTTAACAGGGAGTATGATGCCTTTGTCAGTAAATGGGGATTTTTCCATGATAACGACAACAGGGAGTTTATCATGCTTGACAGCCTCGGTGTGGAGGTGTTCACCATTGAAATGCAGGTCGGCACGGACATATTCAAGGCTGACATCATGCGTGAGCCGGTCGCATTTCAGAAAGATGCAGCAGAAAAGATACAGACTTCCACGGAAGCCTTGCTGAGCAGCCTTAATTATTACGGAGGTGTGAACATGACCTACATCGTCCAGTCAACAGGCAAGAGCGAGGACGATATAGCCGCAGAACTCAAAGGCGAGATATTCTATAATCCAACTGTCAGCAGATGGGAGCACAAAGGCATGTTCCTTGCAGGGAACGTGATAGCCAAGAGCAAAGAGATAGTTTCCAGCATCGCCAACTTGGACGGTAAGGAAAAGGTGTATGCGGAAGAGGCATTAAAAGCACTGGAGGACGTATGTCCCGAACCTGTGCCATACGAGGAGCTTGAAATCAACATGGGCGAGCGGTGGATAGACACACAGCTTTATGCCGCATTCGCATCAGAACTCTTTGATGTGGAAACAAGCGTGATGTACTTCGATGTGAACGACACCTACCTTGTTCGCTTGCAGGGATATTCCCCAATCGCATATAACACCTATTCCGTGCGCAGCTACAACGGTGAAGACCTGTTTGTGTTCGCACTTCAAGACACCGTGCCCGAAATAACCAAGGAGATTTACCGTGGCGGTGAAAAGGTGCGTGTGCCCGATGAAGAAGCAATACAGGAGGCAGCCACCAAGATACAGGAAATCCGCAGCAAGTTCAACACATGGCTTGACAACAGACCGATAGCGGAGCGTGACGAGCTTGTACGGGTATATAATGAGCGGTTCAACTGCTATGTTCGTTCTCACTATGACGGTTCGGCACAGACATTCCCCGGACTGTCCTTTGAGCAGTTCCCCTACAATGACCTGTATCCGTCACAGAAAGATGCCATTTGGATGATTAAGCAACTTGGCGGCGGTATCTGCTGGCATGAGGTGGGAACAGGCAAGACCATGATAATGTGTGCAGGGGCGTATGAAATGAAGCGGCTCGGACTGGTTCAGAAACCGATGATAATAGGACTGAAAGCCAACGTGCATGAGATAGCCGACACATTCCGCAAGGCATACCCCACGGCAAAGGTGCTATATCCCGGCAAGGAGGACTTCACACCAGCCAACCGCAAGGAGGTGTTCTCAAAGATAAAAAACAACAACTGGGATTGTATAATTATGACACATGACCAGTTCTCAAAGATACCGCAGTCGGAGGAGACGATGATTGAGATATTCACAGAGGAGCTTGCCGATGTGGAGCGCAGTCTTGAAGTGCTGGAGAAAAGCACCATGCGTTACCGCAGCGGGAAAATGCAAAAGGGGCTTGAACAGAGGAAGCAGAACCTTACAGCCAAACTTGCCGAACTCCGCTTGAAGATTGAGAGCCGTAAGGACGATACTGTGAATTTTCATTCTATGGGAATAGACCACATATTTATAGACGAATGCCATCTTTTTAAGAACCTAATGTTTCAGACCAGGCACACAAGGGTTGCAGGTATCGGAAACACACGCGGCTCACAAAGGGCAATGAACATGCTGTTTGCCATTCGTGACATTCAGAACCGCAACGGCAGAGACCTTGGCGCAACATTCCTGTCGGGAACGGTAGTTGTGAACGCACTGACCGAGCTGTATGTGATGTTCAAGTATCTGCGTCCAAGGGAACTGCAGAGACAGCAGATAAGCTGCTTTGACGCATGGGCAGCAATATTCACGAAGAAAACAGCAGACTACGAGCTGAACGTGACAGGCGCAATCAAGAGAAAAGAGCGTTTCCGCACTTATATCAAAGTACCGGAACTGGCTATGTTCCTGCGTGAAATCACAGATTACAGAACCGCCGACATGATAAACCTTGACGTGCCGGATAAGAATGTGCGTTTCCTCTCACACGCTCCCACCATTGCACAGGAGGAAATGATAGGACGGCTTGTCTCCTTTGCCAACAGCGGACAATGGGAGGACTTGGGGCTTGACACGCCCGAACCTGACAACCTCGACAAGGCAAAGATGCTCATTGCCACCAATGTGGCACGCAAGATGGCTCTTGACATGCGCCTGTTGGGTGACAAGTTCACTGACGATGCGAACAACAAGGCATCGATATGCGCAAGGACAATCCATGACTATTATGTGCGCTCCAATGCCAACCGTGGCACGCAGTTCGTGTTCAGCGACCTTTCAACATACAAGCCCGGCGAGTGGAACATCTACAGTGACATCAAGGACAAGCTGGTGCGGTTGGGTATTCCGGCTGACGAGATACAGTTTATCCAGTGCGCCAAGACCGAGAGGGCAAGAAAGCGGCTTTTTGAGGACATGAACAATGGAAAGGTAAGGGTGCTTTTCGGCTCTACTACCATGTTAGGCACAGGAGTGAACGCACAGAAAAGAGCCGTTGCGGTGCATCACCTTGAAATACCCTGGCGACCTGCCGACATGGAGCAGCGCAACGGAAGAGCCGTAAGAAAGGGCAACACCGTGAAGCTGTGGGGCGGCAATGTTGTGGACGTAGTAATCTACGGCACGGAAAAGACGCTTGACGCTTACAAGTTCAATCTCTTAAAGAACAAGCAAATGTTCATCAACCAGATAAACAACGGCACGATAGCCGTGCGCCGTATCGACGAGGACAGCATGGACGAGGACAGCGGAATGAACTTTGCAGAGTTCGTGGCTATACTTTCCGGCAATACAGACCTGCTGAACAAGGCGAAGCTCGACAACAAAATCATGCAGCTGGAGAAAGAGCAGGCAATATTCAAGAAGAGCCACATAAAGGCGGAGCGGAAGATTGCCGCAAACAGGCAGGAGATAGAGAAAGCAAGCCGCACGGCAGAGCGCATGAGGCAGGATTTGGAATATATCAGCTCATATAACGGTGAAGCCGTGACACTGTTGTTGAATATGCAACAGGCTACGGCAGAGGAAACAGGACGTGAGCTGCACCGCATATCAAAGACTTACCGCAGCGGTGTATATGAGACCATAGGCAGCTACATGGGATTGAACCTTTTGGTGCACAGCGAGACCAATCTCACGGGCTTGTTCGACCATAATTCGTTCTTCGTGGAGGGCATAAGCGGACTGAAATACCGTTACGGTTTATCCGGCGCACTGCCATTGGGCTTTGTTGAGTCCGCTCAATATCCAAGGATTACGCTTGAAAAGCTGCCTGTACTCATGAAAGAACAGCAGAACCGCATCGGGAAATTGGAAAGCGAGTTGCCGACATTGCAGGAAATTGTCAGCAGAGAGTGGGACAAGGCGGACGAGCTGGCAAGGCTCACACTGGAATGCAAGGAGCTGCAAAGGAAGATTGAGGCGGATTTGAACAAGACGGAACAGCAGCCCGAAACAAGTTCTGAGCCGGAAACGGAAATTAAAGCCACAGAAAAGGTGGCATGATTGTTACTTCATATTTAACCTTCTCCCTCTGTTTGGTTGTGATAACCAGACAAGGGGATTTTCTTTACACATGCAAAATGTCCGCATGAAACGTGGAAAGGATTGTAACGAACCTCACTTTTATACTTTTTATCCGGTCCTTACGGACAATCTCTTTTATGGCTTGACATCTGTCCTGCGTTTACCTTTTATACATCCTGCTTTCTACTATTTCAGAGAAAAGCCTTTTGCAAACCATCGCAGACGGCTTTTACCTCCATATTGGATCGTCCTTCCAATTTCCGATAAAGCCAAGCCTTTGATAAGGAATGTTCTGATTGGCACTTATCAGTTCAAGAATCTTATTCTTTATTTTATTGTCGGGGCAGACAGCATTGCAGAGATACAGCATAGCCACGATGAAGCCGTATGGTCTGTTCTTTTGATTTTCTGTCAATGGTGAGTTTAGCCATTTGTCACGTAAGCCTCTTGGATTGGTTACTTTCTTTCCAAGCGTCCTGTTCCATAGTCTGGAATGGTGCGCCACGATGTTACGCATCAGAGAAATTGCCTCAAGCCAGCCTGTAAGGTCTTTTGCTGAGTAAAGCCCAAAATCGTTGGCTATTGCGGAACGCTGCGGAAGCTGCGACTTAAGGTTTTTGTACATCTTGGAAAGAGTACCGAATGTTGCCACCTCTATTATTCTCCACGCATCCGGATTGTCACCGTCAAAAGACTCCTCATCCCAACTGGGATGACTGTCTATATATTCTTTGGCAAAAGGCTCCGTACTTCTTCCAAATTCATATTTTAAGTCGTAAACGAAATCTTCATGGTAATCACTGTTCTCAAAAAGAGAGGAGTCCAAATACCATAATCCATTACCTGCGGCTTGCGACATGTGGTTAATCACCTTTGAACGCAATGCCACTTCTATTATTTCTATTGCGTCAAAAAGAATAAGGCGCAGCTGATGGTCGAAATCATACCGCCGGATAACATCACTGAAGGTGGTTCCTTCAATGAAATCTCCATCTGTATCCGCATCCAGCAAGTCTCTCCAATAATATTTCAGACGGAAATAGCTGATACGTGAGAAACACTCCTTTGCCTCACGCTCTTCATCATCTGAGAAATTCATGCCCTTGTCACGAAGCAAGCGAATCTGTTCCTCTATATTACGCGGTTTCTGATTTTCCATACCTGTTTTATAAAAAAGTGACCCGCCTGCAGGTCTCCGGGATGCAGACGGGTTCTGTTATCTTTGATTCGGCATAAACCGAGAATCTTCTTTTTCGGTTGCAAAGTTAGTAATAAAATCTCAGACAGCCAAACTTTTTCCAAAGAAAATACGAACTTAAAGCGAACTTAAAGCAGAATGAAGTAGTTTTTGCATGTAAAAAACCTCTTCTATAAACAATTCTGCCTTTTGTATTTGCCTTTTAACCTTACTGTATAAAGCTATTCCAATACCGTTTGAAATTTCTTAATGCTTATGCGTGCCGTCAAAATTTATCGGATGCAAAGGTCTGTCAGCGCCGCATGATGCCGACGGCTTGAAGTGCATTTCCTGCAAATTCTTCCTCCATGCAGAGTGTAATTGGCAGGAAAAACCGCCGCATGATGCTGTTCAGATGACCGTGTGTGGGCATCCGTAAAATCTCTGGCGGCAGGAACAAAGCCGAAAACAGGGAAAACAAAAAGTTTCACAAAAAAACGGTTTACACAATGACAAGGAAAAGGAACAAGACCTACAAGTTTATCGAAAAACTGATAGACAAGGTTACGACAAGCGAGAGCAACAACATGAATTTTACCTGTTACGGGCATTTGGTAGAGCTGCAAAGCGGCACGGAGGACTATGTTTCCGTGGCGATATACAATACTGATGACCGCTACAAGGGTGAAATGGCAGATTTCGACTTCGACTATCTGACAAAGGAACTTCATTTTGTCTTTTCTGAAAGCAAGGCACTTACGGACAAGATAATCAGTACATTTGCGGCTCTCTATCACAGGCGGCATATCCGTGTCTCATACGATGAGCAAGAATATGAAGATGAGGACACGACGTATGAGTACGACGAGACGGACGAGAATACCCTGCCTGTAAAACATTTGAACAAATAAAACCATAAATTTTGAGTTATGACATTCAATTACAACAAAGAGGAAAAGACACCGATGTCACTGGTGCTTGAAAATGGAGTTTCTGTAAAAGGCGAGTTCATCGACCTTAGAATTGCGGTTGATACACTGCCGCCAAACAAGGAATGGTATCAAATCCGACATTCTGATGATGACGGAAGCGAACCAGCCTCACTGAAAAGAGGATGTGTCATCGTGAACTTTTTCGGCACATTCATCTGTGACCCAATTAAGGAAATCACAGACGGTGAAGAGATTAATATATCGGAATGGACTTTTGAAGACTGACAAGCCGCAATTACTGACAACGCAGTCTATGCCGTGACTCCCATTCAAAGGGAAGTCGGCATGGGCTGCCAAGTTTACCCTGTCCATACATAGGAACGCCACTTTTACACTATGTGTTCTTTCTGTTATATACAGCTATGCTGTCGCTTCTTGTTTTACCGCTGCATCCCACCTTTTGCGAAGCGTCACCAATATCGTTGGCATACAGACATTCCTGGCTGATGGCGGCAAAGCCGCTATTCCCCAAGAAAGACAGTATGCCAAGGGCAGAACGCGAAAGGACAGCCGTCTGTGCTACAAGCAGTCGAAGCCAAGGCTTCAAAGATTTGTGTCCCTTGCCGGTTGTCCATTTGCCCAGATGTTCTACCTGGCGATATTGCGACCGCTTCACCGCCCACCCATGACTGTTGTATTATTCTTTTCCTTTTTTACTGCAAAAATCTCCTTTTATATATTGGTGAAAGTGCTTGCTCACAAAGGTAAGTTGCAGGTGGCATACAAGCCTGCTACTTGCAATTTATCCTTGTGGATCAAGGCAAGGACAGAACATGCTTGTCTGAAGACAAGCGAGTTCTTGATTATCCATGCTTCACTCTCACCATTCTTATCTTTTATATGCAGCAAAACGGTACTCCTTCATTGTACTGCTACGCCCCACACCTTTGCGAAGCGTCACAGGGGCTGTCATCATACAGACACCCTTGGCTGATGTCAACAAGTTGATATTGGCCAACGATGACAGTATGCCGAAGTACCGACACGGGAAAATTGCCTGTCCATGCCACAAGCCATCAAGGCTGACGCTTCGATGGCTTGCATCACGTACTCTCAACATACTCATCTTATGTCGGTACAGCAGACCAGTGACAGCTTCACTGCCCACCCATTCATTTTTAGTTCTGCGTTCCACCTTATATATATTGGTTTCTTCTCTTGTATTGATTACATGGATATTCTTCCAATCAGCACTGTGACAGGCATATTTCCTGCAAAATTAGCCGCTATGAGACAATCGTCAAATTCTGCTTGAGGTCCCGGACTGTGAACAATCTTCCTTTTCCACGGAAAAGAGTATTCTTCACACATAATTTGTCTGTTTGTCTTTTCTGGCGGCTTTGTGGAGCAGAAAATATCCCTCCACAGGCTGAAAGGTCTCGAAAGGAGGGAAAGAAAAAATGTATCACTTAAAAATAAGGAAATGAAGATTATCATCCTGCATGATGCTGACGCACGCATCGAGTTTCTTGACGTAGCCGACCACCTTATCGGCTCTGACATCGAGGAGTTCCTCACCAGAAAGGGCTTCTCTGTGAATAACATTACATGGCTTGCCGCTTCCACAGACAGTGTGCCTGTGGTTTATCACAAGTTCGACATCGACCGAAAGACCGGCGAGGCGAACCACACCAAACGAGAGGCGGAACTGAAAGACCTAACCATCCACGGACAGCTTCAGGAGTTGAAATGCCGTGAGCAGGACGAGCTGAAATCAGCTCTCCGCAAATATGGTGAAGAGGTTGACGGTGGCTTTGAGGTGCATTTTGAGGGAGAACGCCCCATTGTGGCTGGTTATCTCTTTGACGAGCCTTGCGATATTGTCATTGATGCCGCACGGGTGGATGCCGACGGCAACCTGTCCCTACTCGGTGAGGACAAGCAAGACCGTGGCGAGCAATACGGAATAGAGCCAAGCGACATATTTGGCGGTCAGTTGGACTATGTTACGTCAAACATTAGGGCATGGAGATAGGAGGAAACAGATATGACACAGTGCATCGTATATGACGAGACAACCAAGGAGAGCGAGACCTTTTGCGCCTTGACCGCAGCCAAGAAATGGATGCGAGAGCGTATGAAACAGGGGCACAAGGTCAGCGGACAGAAATACAAAGTCTATGCGGACGGTGATTTCGTGAATTGTGGCTCTATCAGTCTCACAGGCAGCAATAAGTCATTTGTCGCCAACACAAGGCAGACGAAAAAAGGATATTGAAAACAAGGTAACGGCAAGCACAACCAACTTGCCACCAACAACATCGCATTATGATTTACATTCACACTATCGGACGTATCGGCAAGGACAGTCGTGTCATCACAGGAACACATGGAACATTCATGGCTGTTGACATCGCCGTGGACGACTACAGTAAGGGAAAAAATTTCACCACTTGGGTAAGGGTGAAGAGCAGCAAGGAGAACCATATCCGCCTGGCAGAATACCTCACAAAGGGACGCATGGTGCTTGTGGAGGGTACGCTTACATCTTCCATTTGGACAGACCGCAACGGCGATAGCCATATTCAGCACAGTATCATTGCTGACTCTATCGCCTTTGTCAATGTCGGCAAGAAGGAAGCAACCGACAGTACGTCTGCACAGGCACGAAAGGCAGTCAATGCCGAGGGCAGCACTCCCGAACCGCCAGCCGATGCACCGCAGGACAAGAGTGAGGACCTGCCCTTCTGATTTGTTTTTGAGTCATTGCATTTCGAGGACAAGGTAATTGCACTTAAACACCGAAGTATGTGCACATAAATGGTAAAGTATGTGCATATACTTTTTCGTGCGCCTGTCTTCACCACTTTTATATGTACCAGGTGCGTAAGGCTGTTATATTCCAAACAAGTCTCCGTTTATATCGCTTCGCCCCACACCGTCCCGCCCTTTACACCTATTTTTATAATAATACTGTAGATTGTTTCTCATCAGCCTTGCCGCGCGGATATTGTTTTGCAAAGGTAAAGCCGGCGGTTTTTCAAACGGCCAAATCGTCTTTGCAGGAAATCTTCCTCTGACAGGCAGAGCGTATTTCCTGCTGTCAATTTGCCTTATTGACCGCCATCATTCTGATTAAAGCAAAAAAATATCCCTCGGACAGGCTGAGAATCAGCAAAAAGAGGGAAGAAAATACATCAGAGATATGGTAAAGACAATAGACATTGAACTTCAAAGACAACTTGACAAGCCACAGACATGGTTCTGCAAGTATTACCCTGCACGCATACGCAACGTGGGAGAAAAAGAGATTTCCGACCGACAATTAGTGTTCGACTTCAAAGATGGAAGAGCATACGAGGAAGTGGCACAGCGCACAGCAGAGAACATGCTGGCACTTTACGGCAAGGGTTGTGTGAACATCGTTTTTGTTCCTGTACCGGCATCCACAAGTGAGAGCAATGAGCTTCGCTACAAGGCTTTCTGTCATAGGGTATGTGAACTGACTGGAGCGGAGAATGGCTACGAACACGTAAGAGTTTGCGGAGAGAGGAAGACTATCCATGACAACCGCAAGGCTGAGGAAGAAGTACGTAAGGTCAATACGGTTAAGTTTGATGAACCTTTCTTTGACAACAAGATGGTGCTGGTCTTTGACGATGTGATAACCAAAGGGGTAAGCTATGCGAAATACGCCACCCAACTTGAAAGCCTTGGGGCGTGTGTCATTGGTGGAATGTTTCTCGCACGTACACATTATAAAGTAAGGTAAGATATGACAAAGTATGACAAGGCTGTGTCCGTATGTTTCAGCGGACACCGCGACGTGCCTTTCGGCAAACAGAAGGAACTGAAACAACATCTGAGATTTGAAATAGCCAAGGCATACGCTGACGGCTACCGATGTTTCTATTGTGGCATGGTAATGGGATTTGACCTGCTGGCGGCAGAAGCCGCCCTCTCGTTACAAAGCGAGTTGAAGGACTTGCAGGTGATAGCCGTTGTGCCGTTCCGTGGTCAGTCTGACAGATGGAGCAAGGAAGCGCAAGCCAAGTATGGTGCCATCCTACGTATCGTGGATGACGTTGTCGTATTGAGCGAGCGGTACTTCAACGGTTGCCTTCTAAAGCGTAACGACTATATGGTAAACCACAGTTCACGGCTCATTGCCTATCATGATGGCACTGACAAGGGCGGTACGTTCTACACTGTCAAGAAAGCCGGACAAAACGGGCTGGAAGTGGTGAACCTGCATAATAGTGTATAATTCATTAGAATAAGAAAAAGTTATGGACGATATTATTGCAATCATCGTGTTCTTTTTCGTGTTCAGAGTCTTGGGCTGTGTGTTCAAGGCTATACTCGGAGGAGAGAGACGAAACGATTTCAGAAGAGACCGCTGACAATCGGTACACGGTATCAGCATCATTCTCTTTTGTCTGCACTTTCCTGTAAAAGCGCAGCAGACAGTCATGCCATGACATGGAGGTATATCGCAAGAGCCACCTGAAGGGCAAACACAAGAGGCACACCTATGGTGAACTTCTTGTGCATGGTCTTGTGATGCCATACTTTCATACCCGTCCAGGCTCCGACGCTGCCGCCGATGGCTGCCATCGTCAGCAGCATGGCCTCTGATATGCGCCATTTCCCTCTTTTAGCCTTGTACTTGTCTATGCCGTACAAGATGAAAGATACAATGTTGACAGCGAGAAGATATGCACTGACTATATGATGATAGTATGTCATGGTTATTCCTGTTTTATCGGTTGTCTTTGTCGTTGGATTTTATGCGGTCATATTTGTTGTATGCCGCATATTTTGCACTTTACACGGATTTATACGGTTCCTTCCCTTTACTCCTCAACTCAATCATCGCTTCATGAGCCAGACTGTTAGCCTCTTGTAGCTGACGATATTTGTGGAAAGGAACAATTTTCACTGATACACTTGCATGTCTTTCCCTGACCGAGATGCAATTCCCGATAAGGTCAGCGTTGGCAGATTTGCCTGTTGGTTCCTTATCCCAATTTTGCAGGATGTAAGACACATTGGTCAGAAAAACAATATCAGAGCCGTTTGGAATTACTTCCATGGCATGTATCATAACGGTCAGAATCATGCGGAACTCAGTGGCGTGGTCTTCATGTGCGACATACGTTTCTATAATCTCGCCGTTCATAATCATGATGTAAGCACCTCCGCTGCAACGCTCCTCGTGACCGTAGTCGCAGGAACCGGCTACCCAGACATAATAAGTGTCTGGAGCCATTCGTAATTGTGGCGCTGCTGTTTTTCTTTTGTCGGAAGACGTCTTCATTGTTTATTCCCTGATAAAATGTGGAAACAGTTCTTCTCCATGATTGGGTGAATACTCAAACCCTTCGTATGAAAAAGCCTTTAGTTTTTCTGGCGATGAAATCCTGTTTTCAAGAATATATCTTACCATGGCTCCACGACAAGACTTCGCCCATACTGCCTGCATTTTAAGCGTTCCGTCAGGTTGGCGGACATAGAACAAGGGATGGATGACCTTGACCTCCTCCATCACCCGTTTCCAATCAAAAAGATGTTCATACTCCTCGGTGGACAGATGTACCAAAATACCATCGTCTGCCTTCACGCTGTCAATCAGCACACCGGTCAGCTTGTCTTTCCAATACTGGTGGACAGGCTTGTCGTTTGTTGCCTGCAAACTGACACAATGCTCCATACGGTAAGGCACTATCGCATCCATCGGTCTGAGCAGTCCATACAGAAAACAGGTAATCCACAGATGTTTCTGACCGAACTGCAAGGCTTCATCCGTGAGTGTGTTAGCCTTTAGATGTTTGTAGGCCTGGCCGTTATAGGCAAGGATGGCGGGCATGGGGTTTGCACAGTGGAAGTTCTGATAGCGTTTCCAATTCTCGGCCGCCAGTTTTCTGCTGCAATCCAACTGGCGGGCGAGCTCATCAATGTCCATCATTGCCATTTCGGCAGCCAATTCATTGGCCACTGATTGAAATAGCGGAGTGGATAAGGCGGCTTTCTCCGCCCTGTCATACATTATTTTTGCGTTAGCGAGGAGTATCTGCATAGGATGTGAATTACATTAATTATATATGGCAATTTTTATAACGCCATCCTCCTTATTTTCAAAAATACGGTATGCCTCCTCGATTTGTGAGAGAGGAAAACGGTGTGTAATGAGAGGAGTAGTGTCTATCCTGCCGTCCTTGATTAGCCGGAGAATCTCCTCACAGTCGCAACCGTCCACGCCGCCCGTCTTGAAGGTGAGGTTCTTGCCGTACATTTGCGGTAAGGGTAAAACCTGTGGCTCATCATAAAGTGCCACGATGGTGACAATGGCATTGGGTCGGGCACATTGCCAAGCCAGTTGGAAGGTGTCCTTGCCGCCTGCAACCTCTATCACACGGTCGGCTCCGCCATGGTCACTATGCTGCATGATGAAGGATTTGCATTCTTCTGGAGTTGTAATCAGCACCTCTGGATAATGCTCTTTGACAAAGGCGCGTCTCTCTTCCGATTGTTCGCATATAATAACACGCTTAGGATGTTTCAGCATCACGCAGAGCAGCGTACAAACACCTGTAGGACCTGCACCGATGATAAGCACCGTGTCATCTTCTGAGATTTCGCTGATGCGGGCAGCCCAAAAGCCGGTGGCAAGAATGTCGCCGACAAATAAGGCTTGCTCATCGCTTACTCCATCAGGTATGCGGTTAAGTCCTTGGCTCGCCAACGGCACACGCACAAATTCTGTCTGACCGCCATCAATGCGGCACCCCAATGCCCAACCACCATGCGGCGATGTGCAGTTGTTTACAAAGCCATGCTTGCAGAAATAACATTCGCCGCAGAATGTCTCAACATTGACTGTCACCCTGTCGCCTTTGTTGAAACCTTCGACCTCGCTGCCGAGTTCTTCAACAACGCCCACCATCTCATGACCTACGGTGATTCCTTTTACAGCACGAGGCACACTGCCATGCTTGATATGCAGGTCGCTGGTGCAGATACTTCCGAGTGTCACACGCACGATGGCATCGGTTGGTTCTTGCAATGCAGGCTTGGGCTTATCTATAAGTTCAAACCTGCCTTTGTCTATATATGTGTATGCTTTCATTATCTTAGGAATGGATCTAATGCCGCCAACAGTTCTGCTTTGGGTACAACACCGCTTGTGCGCCAAAGCACCTCGCCATGCCTGAACAGTACCAGTGTGGGTACAGACTGTACTTGGTATTGACTTGCTGTAACTCCATACTTGTCAACGTCCACCTTAATGATGCGGATTCTATCACCCAACACGTCCTTCACCTGTTCCAAGATGGGGTGCATCATCTTGCACGGCTGGCACCATGTGGCGAAGAAATCGACCAATACCAGTTGGTCGCCCGATATAACTTCTTTGAATGTTTCCATAACTTATCTGTCAATGCTTTTTTGCGATTATTGCTTTGAGTTTCTCTATTGTACCCCCTTTTTTATGAAGCATGGTATGACAATTAGAGCAGACCATTATAAAATCATTAGGTGCCACCTCGTGCTCTTTGTCAATTGATGATAGTTCAATGATGTGATGTGCTTCAATGCAGTTTTTTCCAAGATCTCCATATATGGCTTGAAAATCGAAACCGCAGATTTCACAAAACAATCTTCCGGCATGAGCTTTCTTGAAATTATTTTTGGCTTCTTCTACAACTTTACGGTTGCGTTCAGACATCATATGGGTAACCTGCTTTCTACGCCCTTCCAAGTATGGAGATGGCGATAATTCTGACAGATATTTTTCATCTAATATCCAAAAAGTCCTATTAACGTTAGATGGATTCTTTCCTAAAATCATACAGTATTCGTTATAAGCATTTTCTAATTCTGGATAGAATCTATTTGTTTGTTTCAGTATACTTGAGATAGCAGGGTTAGTCTTTCGCCCATCTTTTTCAACATTGCTTTCATGTTTATATAAACTATTGTTTGCGTAACCAACAAAACGACTTGGTGCAAAATGGAATTGTCCGTTGATATTGTAGGCTACAAAAACTTTCCCTCTTGCAATATATTGAGCCATAGTGTCGTGAACATCTTGTATTTCACAACCAAGATAATCTTCTATTTTTTTCAGATTATCAATAATCTGTTTAATGTTTGATACAGTCTTAACCATGCTGTTACATTTTTATTCTTTATTCTTTTTCTTCAGCGGTCCGCTATGCGGTCCACGGTTCAGTGTGACACCATACTTGTTGAGTATACGGAACACAGAGCTTCTGCTCGTAAATCCGCTGAGGGCGAAGATGTCATCGATGCTGTGACCATCGTTATACATATTCACGATATTCTTCTCACGCTCCAGCTTTGACAGAGCCTTGTCCGTCTTCTTTGGAGGTCTGATATTCTGTTGCAGATGGATAATGTGGGCGGATGCCTTGCGCAGCACGGCGCATTCCTCAGACAGCGACCCTATCATCTGGATGACCTGTGACGGCTTAGTGTCGGGAAAAAGCTCGTCGAATGTATCGATGCGGTCCTTGATTGATATGATACGTACCACCTTCACACGGCAGTATTCTATGAATGTCGCCAGTTCACGAGTGCCGCGCAGGGCATTGCTGAATTTTGACACCACCAGCTCGTCGCCACGTTCCAGGCTTGCTATAAGCTGCTTCCACATCGGGCGCAGCCTCTCATGTTCGGACAACTCCTCTATGACCTGCACACAGCCGTACTGCTGCATCCAAGCCTTTTCTTCTGAATAGTCTTCGCCATCAGCGGCGATAAAGATGTAACCTACTTTTGCCATACTGTTGTACGATATTAAACGAATTATTGTGCCAACGAGAGCAGAGTAAAGCTTGCTTTGGCTATGCCGAGCGCAGCCAACAATGTCCCGAAGGTGAAATCAAGTGCAAAGGTACATGATTTTTCTGAGAAATTATCATACTTGAAAGATAAATCAAACTTTGAGACAAAAATTTCCATGTTTTCTTTCAGTTGATTTCATTGCAAATCAAACTCGTAAGTATGATGCACAAATAAGATTAAACTTGTAATAAATATTGCATCAATGCCATTGAAATACATTAACTTTGCATCGTCAAATTCAAAATCAGACTCAAAAAGTTAATAGTATGACATACAAAAATCAACATTGCAGGGGATGTGTCATCCTTCATTGCAAGAAGCAGAGCCACCTTTCTGCAAAATCAAACTCAAATGACGGCATCAGACTTGCCGCATGTATTGCCACTGCGATTGCCGCACTCATGCTGACAGCGTGTTCAGACGGGAATGGCATGACATCGTTCCGTTCAAGTGATGAAGCCATCAGTGAATACCACGGATTTCTGACCAATCTCCGAAAGGACGACAATGTTTCCGTCCAGTCATTGGCCAAGGCCATCAGTGAATGGCGTGTGCTGAACGACTCTGTTGCCTCATGCCTGGCACGTGACACCGCCGGTTTCTCTCACTCATATCCATTTGCGGCATATCGTGAGATTAAGGACTCCATCCACATAGAACTGTGCCGTATGGCGATGTCCAGACAACGCAGTTACCGTGATCTGTTATACCTCAGGGAACAGACTTCTCCATACGTACATGATGAGGAGCTGCATCAGGCCATGAAAGAGGCACAGCCGTTCTTTGCGTCCCTGGACAGCCTGCCTGTATATAATAAAGGTGGAAAACAGGCTGTGCTGAAGCGTTATCGGCTGTTCTTGCAGAAAGCCGTGAAGAAAGGCATCCACGGCAAGGAAGACCTGCGTGCCTTCATCATGGAGGAGCATCGTCACTTCAAGGCATTCCTGCAATACCTGCCGGATTTTGCCGACAGCAACATTGCCGACATAACAAGGAATACCGAACAGTGCTGCGTACAGATACTCCGTGCCGCCGACCGCAAGGTAATCGGCTCTGCCGCTTCGCCCGTCGAAGAACTGTCCCATAAAGACGCGATGATTTACCTCGCCATGCGCACAAACCTCCGCCTGCTCCGCAATGCGCAAGCGTCTGTCGAAGATTTGAAAAGCGGCAAAGTGAAGTCCGAGAATGTCTTACATGCCTACCTGCTGATGATGGTGCAACCGTTCATGTCCATGGATGACCTCTCGGTAAGCGTCCTCTCAGAAAAGGACAAGAGTGACTACTACAAGTTAGCCGATGCCCTCCCGAAAGAGATGGACAATCTGACCAGACAACTTCACATGGATAAAAAGCGGACAGCAGATTTGCCCATGCTCATGATGAAGATTTACATCACACGATTATAAACACCCCAACAAAGAATACGACTATGTTAGAACAGTTTTGCGATGACTTCCTTGCCGTCGTGCCGTTGCAGTTGCCGGAACTGCTGGACAAGCGCAGGATGGAGAAACCGATCAGGTATGACGACTATGCGCTCCTGACATTCACTTTGAACAATCCCTGTTCAATAGAGGATGTGATGGACATCCTCGAAGACGAGATGGAGATGATAATCCTCTATCACCACATCCCAAGCTGTCAGACCGAGTTCGGGCACAGCTGCTGCGCCTATTCCAATCCGGCCTTCGGACGGATGTTCAAGGTCAATGCCGCCACCAATGAACGGGGCGCAATATGCCAGATAAAAGTGACCGTCTATGAGTCGCTGGAATACATGTCGGCCGATGTCTGTCTTGATCTTGACCTGCACTGCAAAAACGGATTTTTCAAATACATGAAACCAAAGGAGGAAGTCCTGCTTGACTTCATCTGATTGTCTTATCCGTCTTATGACAGTCCTGTTATATGTTGTAATGATGTATCGTACCAATCACATTTACGACGTCCGTATCATCACATTCTCCTGACAAAACAATGAAGGAAACACTGTACATGAAGATTATCCATCTTCTTGACCGTCACCGTACCTGGCTTGAAATTGTCAGCATAAACACTGTCCGGAAGCACACGGTCATCAAGAACGGCAGAATGACCGACATCCTGTGCCGTGTGCTTGCGGTCAAGGCCGTGCACCACCACTTTCCTTATACGAGAGGCCAGGTGTGGCAGATAGCCGAGTACGACATGGAACAGGCAATAAAGAGCCTTCGGCGGGCGGATGAAGCATTCCGTCAGAGAGCAGCCAAGGGAGAACTGACATTGGAGGATGTGGAGCGTATCATATCAACCGCCACACACGGTGTCGTCACTCCCGACCTCAGCCCATTACCGTTATATACATGCTATACATATTATGACAAGTAAAATACTGTTTATCATCATGATGTCGGCATTCTTTCTCGTGCCGCTGTTTCTGTACAGAAGTCACAAGAACTTCATGACAAAGTTCTGTCTGCGGATGACCGCGCTTGTGGCAGCAAGGAAGCTATACCGTCAGGTACTCCTTATCCTTTTGTATGTATTCCACTTCCTCCATCTGTGTGTACACTATAATGATGCCGGTGTCGTAGGCTCCACCATAGCCTTTACCATATTCTATGTGTTCATGGATGTGGACAAGTGGCTTCACCGCCTACACGATGACCGCAGATGCTTCTTTACCGCTGCACTGTCGGCTGTGGTGTTTGCCTTCACTCCCTATCTGTTCACGCTGGCGGTCACCGTGTCCTTTGTCCTTTTGGCGGCATTATTCTATCCCTCATGTTCCATCCTGTCACTGTGGGACAACAGGGATGACCGCAAGGTGCTTGTAGAAGACAAAGACATACTCGTCGAATATTACTATTAAGTATCACCTGTATCGTGCCGGTTCTGTTGTACAATGGCCCCGGCAATAAAAATAGTATTCACCAAACAGATTACCCAAAATGAAGAAACAGAAAAATAGAACGTGTTCCGGCAGGATGTCCGAACAGATGGCATTGCTGGAGTTCCTGAAAGAGCGGTCCGGGGGACGGCAGTCAAAACTTGAGGCCTATCTTGACCTTGTGGACAAGGCTTCCGTACAGTATATTCCCAAGGACTTGTGTAGGCAGGAGTTCACCTTGTCGGACGGGCAATTCGTTATCACCATTACCGAACTTGCCGAGTGCTGGCATTGGCATCGTGCCACTGTCCGCACATTTATCGAGCAGCTGGAGAAGATGGGACAGATAGCTGTCACCCGTCTTACGAAGAGCCAGATAATCACCATACCTTCATTGGCTGAGGCTCCTGCCGCTTCTCCGATTGACACCGCCATGGCTGAGTTCCGTCATAAGATGCGTACCGCATTGGACGGATGGCGGAACGGCAATCTATCCGCTTCCGCCTGTGCCTCGGAATGTGAGAATCTCTATGAGCAAGCCACGGAAGACATTGCCGCAGTCTTGCATAATATTGATAATGGCAATGCACCCGGCAAAGTGCCATGCGGAGGCAGTATTCCCGAATCTGTTGAGCGTGCCCTTTGCATGACCGCACTGTCCGCTGTCATCGAAACGACCTTCCATCAGGTTCTCGGACAAGGTACGGAACAGTCCAAAGCTACCTCTCTTCTTTCCTTCTTTTATAAAGACCTGGGCGGAGAATGGATCTCGTTCATAGAGGCGGCGAAAGCAATCTCCGAGCTGGCTTTAGATGGCAATTCACCTGCCTTGCTGCAGGAAAGCGCAGCCGTCAAGTCGCAGTTCCAGTTGCTTTGCAGGCCGTTCCTCGCCGTTATAGCTAACTGGGAGGTTCCCGTACTGTCTAAAGAGAGTTCCAACCTCTAATATCCACCGTACAATACTTTTTCTTTTCCACCGGCACCGTGTCTCACACGACTGCCATTGCTGTAAAACAATCGGGCTTGCCCGGTGGTCGGAAATGAGGGGAGGCAGGTAGCCTAATACCCCTTGTGGCCTCCGACCATCGGGAGGCTGTCCGAGCAAGCAGCAAGCTGGGGACAGAGGAGTTGTGTACATAAAAAGATTAAAGGATATGGCATCAGCAAAACAGGTAATGGATTTCCGCCCGTCAAAGGGAATTACCACCGCACAGAGCAACGAGCACCAGCGCCGCTGGACGGAAAATGGCTGGCAATCGGCAGTAGCGCAGGGCAACTACGACCGTAGCCGTGAACGGCTCAACTTCGAGATTCGTAACGGCAAGGTCTGTCCCGTTGACAAGAGCCGCAGCATCCCGGAACGCATGTCTGAGATTCTGCGGGACCGTGGAATCAAAGACCCTAACGAAGGACTGGAAGAGCCACGCTTCCGCACTGTGGCCAATTTCATCTTCGGTGGCTCACGCGAACGAATGACAGAACTGGCATTTGGCGACCAGAAGGTGGATCTGACACACGGAGCGGACAATTCACATCTTCACCGTTGTAAGGATATTGAGGATTGGGCAAAGGATGTTTACCGCTTTGTTGCGGATAAATATGGTGAGGAGAATATCGTGGCTTTCATTGCACATCTGGACGAAACCAATCCGCACGTCCACTGCACCCTCTTGCCAATCAAAGACGGCAGGTTTGCGTACAAGCAGATATTTGCCGGCAAGGACAAATATGAATTTTCTGCCAGGATGAAAGCCCTGCACAGTGAGTTCGCGGAGGTAAACCAGCGTTGGGGCATGGAACGTGGCACTTCCGTTTCAGAGACTGGCGCACGTCACCGCACCACCGAAGAATACCGCCGCCAACTGTCAGAGCAGTGTACTACCATTGAGCAGACTATCACCGCACATCAGCGGACACTCGTATCGCTCCAGTCGGACATCCGTCTGGCAGAGCGGAGAGTAAAAGGTCTCACTTCTATGGTGGGCAACCTCTTGCAGGAGAAAGCGGAGAAGGAGGCGGCACTTGCCGAACTGCACAGGCAGATTCTTGCGGGTCACGACAATCCTGATGCACTCCGTCAGCAAGTCAACCAACTGGAGAAGGAACTTTCCTCTATCCGGACGAAACTGGACGACAAGCAGGAGAAACTCTCCGAGGCTGACCGCAAGCTCGACGCTCTGCGTGAGGAGATGACAGCCATACAGGAACGCACGGAAGAACTGCGGCAGGAGGCATACAAATACTCCGGTACTATCCAGAAGGGTGCGGACATCCTGCTGAAGAATGCCCTCTTGGAAAACATGGTCAGCGAGTTCTCTGAACGTGCGGCACAGCTTTCCGACGAGGGAAAGAACGTGTTTGACGGTTCACTGCTGCAGGCCTTTGCGGAGAATGGCACGGAGGTGATGTACTGTGCCACGCTTCTCTTCCTCGGCTATGTCGATGATGCCACCACCTTTGCCGAAGGGCATGGCGGCGGAGGCAGTTCGTCCGACCTCAAATGGGGACGTGACGATGACGAGGATGAACGTGCGTGGGCTCGCCGCTGTATGATGAAAGCAGCACGCATGATGTGTCCCTCTTCCGGCAAAAAGAAGAAGCGGTAAGCGACACTTCCCATATCACCTGTTATAGTATTCACCAGATTAAATTGAACAACATGAGAAAAATATTTTTCCTATCCCTTGGCTTCGCTCTGTCATTAGGCACGCAAGCTAAAGACTGTCACCACATGGCGGACACCACCACTATTGTACGCAGGCTTGCGGCAGACGGGATGCTGCGTCCGCTAAAACCCACTTATATGAAAGGGACATTGGTCGCTTCACCTTGGACAGACAACTGGTTCATACAAGCGGCAGGAGGCACGACTGTATTCCTCGGCACTCCGCTCGGATGCAATGACCTTTTCGGCCGCATGAAACCGACATTCTCCGTGTCACTCGGCAAATGGTTTACGCCCTCAGTCGGTGGCCGTCTCAACTATGGAGGTATTCAGTTCAACGACTGCGACAACCAGTCACAGGACTATCAGTACCTCCGTGCAGACTTTATGTGGAATGTCCTGGGCAATCTCTATGAGGACGATGTCCACTCCTTTGCCCGATGGAGCGTCATTCCCTACGTCGGTATCGGTATGCTGCACAACAAGGACAACGGGCATAAGCCCTTTGCCATATCCTACGGCATACAGGGGCAGTATCATTTATCCCGACGCATCGCCGTCACGGCAGAGATTGGCAACATGACTACCATGCAGGACTTTGACGGTTATGGCAATGCGCACCGCCTCGGAGACCATCTGTTGTCAGCATCCCTCGGTCTGTCTGTCCACATCGGCAAGTCGGGATGGAAGCGTGCCGTTGACGCACGTCCCTACATTGCTCAGAATGAATGGTTGTCGGCTTATGCCACATCCTTGTCTGACAAAAACTGTCTCTATCATGCACAACATGAGCGGGACCGTCAGACATTGAATCAACTGCGCAAGATACTTGCCATCGAGGGACTTTTGGACAAATATGACCACCTGTTCTCGGACGATGCCGCTTCCATAACCGCCAACGGATATCCGCGCAACGATTACAGCGGCCTTAACTCCCTCCGTGCGAGGATGAGAGGCAGAAATGGCAATGGGCAAAATCCGAAAGTCATGGAATCCACCTCTTATACAGAAAAATGTGGCAGCGGTATCGAGGAATCAGACGGGAATTATCTGTCGCTTATTCAAACAGGAAAGGCTTGCATCGGTGCGCCTGTCTATTTCTTCTTTGAACTGGGGGCTGACCGGCTGCTGAACAAATCCCAGCTTGTCAACCTTGATGAAGTGGCACGCATCGCCAAGAAATACGGCTTAATGGTTAAGGTTGTCGGTGCCGCAGACAGTGCTACAGGCAATGAAACTATAAATGACAATCTCAGCCGTTCCCGCGCCGATTACATAGCATCGGAACTGATAAAACGTGGTATGGAGAACGGCACTGTCACCAAAGGTTATGACGGGGGGATTGACGATTACTCTCCAAATGAGGCGAACCGCCATACCAGAATAATGCTGTATTTCAGGCAATAATCAGAGAAAACGTAAAAGCAACAAGCAAGAGCATTAAAACTTTTTTTCATCGGTAAAACGAAACAGGAGGACTTGTCCGTGACGGATAGGTCCTTCTTATTTCTGCTTGTAGTAGTTTTGTATTGAACAAGTATGAAATTAACCTGTTTTAATACCGATATTTTTCAAATATTTCGGTATCCCTATATTGGATAGTAATGTCTATGACTTCTTTCTCAAATATCTCAACGTGCTGTTCAAAAAATCACTCTTGTTCACAAATTTTGAACATAAGGACAGTTTTGAACACAAGTTGTACTTCCAAATTGATGTTTCATCGAACCGTTTAACTCGGTTATTTCTATAAACTTACCGAATCTCCAATTCTAAAAGACATCTTTATATTCCACTTGTCGGCATCCATTTTTCTTTGCAAAGTTACTGCTTGGGCGATAATGTCAAGTACCGCCCTGCTAACAGGTGCCGGATTTAACAACAGCTTTCCACGAATGGACGGAGCAGCGAGGGCATAGCCAAACTTGTTCGGGCTTTGCCGAGTCGTGACGGATATGGGCGAAGCCAATGTGCCATTAGTGGTATTTCATTAAATCCCATGCCTGTTTCCTTGCCCTATCACCCTTGTTGCGCAGTCTTTTGATGCACGAAAAATCAGTTCCCGACAAGAGGAGCTAAAAGGCTTCAAAAAGAGGGAAGAAAAATAAAACTTAACATTCAAACATCAAAACATAAATAACAATTATGACAGGAACAGAACATTTCAAGCAGGCGATTAAGGCTTATCTGGACGAGAGAGCCAAGACTGACGAACTCTTTGCGGTATCGTATGCCAAAGAAAACAAGAAATTGGACGATTGCGTCACGTTCATTCTCACCCAAGCAAAAGCCATTGCCAAAGAGGGCGGTTGCGGTATGACCGATGACGAGGTTTATTCCCTTGCGACACACTACTATGATGAAGACAACATCGAGGTTGGCAAGTTGGAAAACTGCGGAGTGATTGTCAACCACAGAGTGGAACTTTCCGAACAGGAGAAAGCCGAAGCGAGGGAAAGGGCGATAAAAGCGTATCAGGAGGAAGAACTGCGTAAAATCCAACAGCGTAACAGCAGACCGAAACCGACACCGAAAGCGGTAAAACAAGAAATATCACAACCCTCACTATTTGACTTTGAATAATGAAAGCAAGGACAAGATTACAGCATAAGGTGGTAGCCGCCAATGAGCGGTTACAGCCACCGACAGAGAAACAGGAGTCATGGGCATTCCGTCACTGCGTCAGCCATTATGCGTTCCGTACAAAAAGCAGAGGTACAACGTGCATGGACTGCGGACACAAGTGGAATGAGGACGGCAAGAAGGAATGCCGTTGTCCTCATTGCGGTGCAAGATTGGAGATAAAGGACACAAACCGAAGAACATATAGGGAGAAAGAGTATTATTCCACTCTTACCACACAAGACGGCTTGCAGGTACAGCGTGTGTTTCTTTTGACCGCAAATTTCCACAAGGGCAGAAAATCCGACAGCTATTCCATGGAAGTAGCCCGCTATTGGATTGACGATAACGGCAAGACAGAGGTGACGGCATTAAGACGTACTCTCGGATATTATATGGACTCTTTTGTCATGGACGGACGCTTGGAACTGCGGAGAGATAACCATGTTTACAGACATATTGCCGACTGTTATGTTTATCCTTATTATTCAGTCACCCCAAAACTGAAGCGTAACGGCATGAAAGGCTCACTGGCAGGTTTTGAACCGACACGGCTTATTGAAGCCCTGTTGACCGACAGCAGGGCAGAGACGATGTTCAAGGCAGGCAGAAAGACGGATTTGAAATATTTTCTGCAACATCAGAGAGACTTTGATATGTATTGGAACACGTATAAGATAGCCCTGCGCAACGACTACCATATTTCTGACATCTCGCTTTGGGTGGATTATATCCGCTCACTTGAAAGGTGTGGCAAGGACATTCACAATGCCCATTATGTCTGCCCCTCCGACTTGGCAACCGAGCACGACCGCTATCAAGAGCGTGTAATGGTTATCCGAGAGAGGGAGAAGCGTGAGGAGCAACGGAAAAAGGCAAGGGAAAACGAAAAGCGTTTCCGAGAGTTGAAAGGCAAGTTCTTCGGACTGACATTCACTGACGGACTTATCGTCATCAGCGTGCTGGAGAGCGTGGACGAATATTATCAGGAAGGAAATGCCCTGCATCATTGTGTTGGGCAATGCGAATACTATCTGAGACCGCACTCACTGGTATTTTCCGCAAGAATAGGCAACAGGCGCATCGAGACCGTAGAGTTGAGCCTTGACACGTTCAAGGTACTGCAGTCAAGAGGGCTCTGCAACCAAAGCACGGAGTATCACGACCGCATCATCCGACTTGTACAGAAAAACGCACGGCAAATCCGCAAGCGTATGACTGCATAGTCTGTCCTGCTCTTTCTTTTAGCCACTTGTTACAATAGGCATTGTAGCAGGTGGCTTTTATGCGTGGCTACGGTAACTCGCCGATAACCGTAGCCAATCCCACATATACATTTCTCATTTTCGTCATATATAAAATCCTAACATATGGAACAATCTCAGCAGGTACTCTTTTATATTATGTTTTCTCCTGTTCAGCTTTGAATGATATTCTCGTTTGTACCGACCATCACACTACACGGCATTGTTTTATTGTGCAAAGGTACTGCCTGGTGAGAACGTCAAGTACCGCTTGCGCTAACAATTCAGTGGACTTAACGACAGCTTTCCACGAATGTACCATTAGTGGTATTTCATTAACTCTCTGTTTGTTTATTTGCCTTATCTCCCCTGTGCCGCAGTCTTGAACTGCACATAAAACATATCCCGGTGGTGAAGTCGTAAGGCTTCAAGCAAAGGGAAAAGAAAAATAATTCAAAAACGATAGAGACATGGACAAAATCAAATTGGTGGTTTTCAATGAATACGCATTGGGATATATTATGCCCGAAAGGCCTGACACCGTATATACATTGGCAGACAGCGTGTTGCGTGGCGCGCCCATAAGAACAATTACCGCCCCGTATTACATAGGAACTGGCGATACGGTCAGACTGGCAGGCAAGCAGGACTTTGAGACATTCCGGGTTGTGTTCAGCGGATATGACAATCGGGAAGAATACGAGTTTGACAACAACCAATAGCAAGAAAGATAACTCAATTATAAACAATTAAAATCAATGGAAATGGAATACAACCATCAATTAACAGAGAATGACAGGCACTTTGTGGAAGATTTCTCAGAGTATGTGAACGGCAAGATGGCTTCGCCACGAAATGTAGGCAAGGCACTGGCGGACGACCACCGCTATCTCGTCAACGAGAAAGCCAAACTGATGTTTTTCTTTATGGAGCAGCTGGCGGAGAACTGGCACAGGGACAGATATGACCAGCGCAACGAATGGGCTTGCCGTTTGGCGGCGGAAGCCATAGACCATTTGGCAGAAAACGGTCTCTACCGTCTGCCCGAAACATATTATGGAAAACAAAAACAATGATAAGGTATGGAAACATTACATATAGCTATTCCAAGATGGAACATAACGGAGTTCTGTGGCTATGAGCCTATGACCACCTTTTGGCAGGATTTTTCCATTGCCGAGAAATTTGGGGACAGAGCCATTGAAAATACATATCAGAAAGTAAAGTCCGAGTGGAGAGACAACTATAAGTATTGGACGGAATTGTGTCTTGTCCTCAACCATAAGATATGGCATTGGCATGAGAGTGACAATCAAAGGGCAACACTTTATGAACGCCTTTGGAGAGAAGCGGATGCAATAACTACCGAATGGTCAGACGAAGAGCAGGAATATTATTTTGAGATAACAGACTAAATCAATCTGTGGGGAGACTTAAAATGTTTCCCCACATAACCCCAAAAAGTATGAACACCAAGGAAAAAATACAGAAAGTGACGGACATATCCCAAGGCTATGGCTGGAGTGTAAATGTTGATGACAAGGACAAATCCAACATCCTGTTTGAGTTTCAACACTATACCAAGTATGGGCAAGACTTTAATTTCAATGCCGAAATGTCCAATGAAGAGATAGAAACGCTTGTTGCCGGCATCAAACAATATTTTACGGACTTTGACCCGGATTATGAGGCTTCGCTTTGGATTGGCGATGATGGTCATGGAAAATGCGGTGCGCCCTATCATATCAAAGACATTGTGGCGGATATGGAAGATGCCGAAACGAAGATATACGAATTATTAAAGGCACTTGAAACAGAACTACTATAACAGCCGTGAGTATAAGCGAACAGGACAATCCAACAACTGGCGGATTGGGGCAGAACAGTTCAGCCGCAGGGAGAATAACTCTCTACGGCTGAACCTTTGTCTGTGTTACGGACAGCATTTATAGCAAGGCTGTCCTTTACCTGTGAAAAGCAGACTTAGCGACATACTCCTCTTGTACTTCCTCCTCATGCTGATACTCAGGCATTTCGAGCAGTTGCTCATACACCCCTTGTATGTTCATGTCCAGCGAACGGTCATGGTCATATTGAAAGGAGTGCCTGACAGAAAATCCGGTATTCGTCACCGTGCCGACATCCAGATTGTCCTTCACCTTGTCGTATTGCAGGTTCAGAAGACCGCCGTCCGGCATTTGGAACACCGGGAGTTTGCGCCGTTCCATTTCTGAAAATTCCTCAGCGACCATTTTCCTTGCCACCTCTTTTACATCTTCACTGGCACGTCCGATGCCATAACGTATGATATGGTCACGGACCTCCTGTTCCGTATGCTTCAGGTATATTTCGTATGTGCCGCTGATAATCCCGTTAAAAACAACGGCAAAATCATTGTCCTCCGTTAGAAGGAAATCACCTCTTTCTTTGCAGGCGGACTTATAAGTCTGCTCCTCATCCATGCCGTTACCGTCATAGTATTCCCTGGCGAGAGCCAAAATACCTTTCCCGTCGCCTTTTTCTTTCAACTCGTCGAACTTGCTTGTATCATCGGCGGATTGGAGATATGCTACGGACGCATAATATACTTGCCCGGTATTCTTATTGTCTTTTGCTCCATTATCGTTTTTTATTTCTTCTGTTTGCGCTGCCCTTTTCCCGTTCTCAATCTCCACAGCCATCTTGTCGATATGCTGCGTAAGCATCGAGGCGGCTTTCTTTACGTCAAGCAGCGTGGTCTTGATAAACTGCGGCGATTCTTTCAGGGAGTCCAGCCATGACTTGAGGTAGGCAGCCGAGTCATCTTTCAAGTTCTTCGTCATGCCGTATCGCTGTGCCGTCAGTGCAGCGGTCAGTTCGGCGACAAGTTCCTCACGGGCATACTCGGCAGAACCGAAAGCAGACGGTTTTATTCTGTTCAGCTGCCCCTCCGCACCGGTTGAGTGTGCCATTTCATGAAAGGCTGTCCCATAGAATGACTCGCCATCCCTGAACTGCGGTTTTTCGGGAACCACGATTTCATTCTTACTAATGGAATAGTATGCGGAATCGCCGTATGTGGGCTTGATAGGACAAATCCAGCGGTTGTCTGTAATCATCCTGTCAACAGGCTCAAAGGCATACTGCTCTCCTTTTTCTGCAATAGGCTTTGAATATTCCTGCTCCAGCTTCTGCCACAGCTCGGGGCGGGCTTCTTTCAGATTGGTCTGTTGAACATTAAAAACCCGGAAAACCTGCATCTTTGGATATACATTGTATTTTTCCTGCTCATCCTGAGAAAGGCGCTTGTAGTCATCCCATTTGATACGCTCTTTTGTCTCTTTGTGTACGCAAGTGAATGTGGTAAGCATAACGGGGAAAGAATGCTCACCCTTCAACACGGACACGCGAGGTTTGCCTTCCTCGCCTTTGTTGTCCTTGCTGTTCATCCGCTGTATGCAGTCAAACGTGCAGAAGCGCGGTATCTTATAGCCTTCCTTCTCACAATGCAGGAGCAACATAAGGGCGTTTTGACCGTTGTACTCACGTCCGTTTAAGTTCTTTGGCCACTGTAGCGCACCGTCAGTAAACCATGGTTTTTTCCAACTGTCTTTCCCAGACAATGACTGAATGCGCTCAACCATCAGCTCTGAAAAAAGGTCGAGTGCCTTATCCTCGGCACTCGGACCGTCTTTTGTATATGGCTTTCCCATCAGAGTCATCCGTTATATGGTTGACCTTCGGTCTTCCTCCCTTGCGACTCGGCATAGACGGAGCCTGCTCCTCTCTGCTCTCGCTGCTCGTTCGGTTGTGGCACATACTCGCTCATCTCTGAGATACGGCAGGAGAAGTCCAGCTTGTCATTGAACACGGAAAGAGAGAAGGCGCCCTTGATGCTTGCCTTCACACCCGGCTGCAGCCACTCCTCCCGCTTGCCGTCAAACAGGAAGAAGCTGACCCAGATGTACTCAAAGCCGTCCTGTACCTTCTCGGCAGAGAAACCGGAGAACTTGATGAACGGCATTCCGTTCTTGTCCTGCTTCTCCACGATGTTTTTGCCGGTCTTGCCACGGAACTCCATCTCACCCTTGATACAGTCCTGTACCTCGGCAGGATTGTCATTGATGTTGTCGGCCGACAGGTTGAAGTACATGGCATCACCGCGTTTCCTTGGTGTGAGCACTCCCGTAACTTCAATACGGCTGCCCACATTACAGCCGCCCACTTCTGTCAGTGTCCCGTCCTTGATGACTGACACCTCAATGGTCTTGTTTATCCCGTTCTTTGCAGGAATCACCACATTCACGGCAAAGCTCACGAACGGCTTGCCCTCCTTGTTCGTGCGGCAGGTCGCTGTCTTGCTGACCGTTCCGCACACTGTTACATTACATTTAATCATTGCTTGATACATTTTGAGTTATAATTTCCAGTGTCCAAGTGGAATGTTTCCGTTAAGCCGGATAAGCAATTATGAACCTGTTCAATCATTGCCATGGCGAGAAAACATCTGCGAAGCAAATGTACCTGCAATGTCTATCCCTTTCAGTCATCAATTACAGGGGCACGTATCAGTTCGTAAATTACCCATAAGGCAATCAGTATCTGTATGGCCGTATAGACAATGGAGAAGGTTTCACCAACCGCCCACCGCCAGAACAAATAATGTCCCGTTACTAAGGCAAGTACAATTGCCGCCTTGCCAATGCCGTTCAAGATTCTTTTCATTTCCGCTGTAGATTTTGTTGTTGGCTCTCAGCCTCCATTCCCTGCTCGAAGTTCTGCGAGGCCTGCTGTGTGGCGATGATGCCTGTCACCATCCCCGCAATTTTCATTCGCCTGCTTTCCTCCGGCAAGTTCTCCTGTCCCAGCACCAATGACAAGCGGTTCATCTCCGAGGATGTCAATTCGCGGTTTATCCTCACTGTGCCATTGTCTGCCTGAAGAATGGTCCTGCCATTCTCACCCACAGACAGGGCGCATTGTCTCATGCCCGGAATGAGCGGAGTCAAATCCACCGTTCTGCCGGCAGCTATCGCTGAAATAAGTCCCTTTTGCCGCTCCTCGTCCCTGCTGTCTATCTGTGCCGCCAGCATCATCAGCGACATGAAGGTCGTCATCGCCATGTCCAGTATCGGGTCATTGGTGCCAGATATGCCCACACCGCTGTCTTCGGAAGAAAGCAGCTTCTTCATCCAGTCCTCAGATGAAGTCTTCTGTTCTTGCGGCATATCGCTCTTGTATTTCGCCAGCAAATCGTTGCCGTTGTGCAATGCCTGGAGCTTGATGTTGCCCTTCTGGCCTATCTCTGCCAGATAAGCGGCTGGATCCATGTCACGTCTCGTTCCGTCAGCGGCAACAGCCTTTACGCCAAAATGCAGGTGCTCGCCTGTAGTCCGTGTGCCGGTATTCCCCGAAACACCTAACTTCTGTCCGGCATTGACGGTATCTCCGACCTTTGCGGATATGTCGGACAGATGCAGGTATGAGCATTGCACCTTACCGCCGTCCTCACGTGTGTATTCCACTGTTACGGACTTGCCGCCAGCCGTGTTGGCATTATGGTTTACCGCCACTACCTTGCCGCCGTTTTCCGTAGCCAGCACCACATCATGGCTTGTCTTTATGTCAATGCCTTTGTGCATCTGCTGCCTGGACGTGTCCATCGGGTCCTGACGATAGCCGAAAGGGGAGGTGACAAAGAGAAACTCCTCCCGCTTTACGGGAAATGAATACTCAGCGGACTGCGATACATCAGACGCGGGTGTCTCCCCACGGGGATTGCCATCCACTCCAAACGTCCGTCCCTCTGCCTTCATCTCCTGCATCACCTCCTTGTCATAACGGTCCAGTCCGTTGGTCTCGATGATGCGTTGCAGACTCGCCGCATAACCGCCGCCTGTGGCATATCCAGCTTTCTCTATGCCCCGTGTCCATCCCCTGTAATCATCAGGGGAAAGCTCAAAGCACCGGGCATACCGGCTGTTGTTCTTCAGGAACTGCGAATGATGTTCATAGCTGTCGCCCACAGTCCTATACTTGCAGAACTTCTCGTTAGGCTTGTCATCGGTATAAAGCGCATACTCGCCGCCGTTTTTCAGCCATGACGCTGTTGCCTTGATACCGAAATGGTTGTTGCAGTTGCGTGACAGCTCGCTCTGGCCGTTGCTGCTCTCCAGTATTCCCTGTGCAAGGATGACAGAGGCGGGTATGCCATACCTCCGCATCTGCTCCTTGGCCTCCTCCGCATATTGTGCGGCATACTCAGCGTTCTTTCCCATACGTCTATCTCCTCAGTCCTGAATGTTGTTCTTCTGCCTTATTCTCAGATGAAACGGCATCTTCTGCCTTGTTCACAGGCGAGACCGTTTCACTGACACCTCTCTTAGCCAAGGTCTTTTGTTTCGGATCCTCCAGCTGGTCACAGATGGCAACACGTTCACCGGCCCTAACCAATTTGGGAAGGTTCGTGTCAAGTGCATGATAAGGAAAGCCAGCCATTGCAAGAGGCTTGCCCTCGTCATCCAAACGACTTGTACTCTTCGTCAGGGTGATGCCGAGAATATTGGATGCCTTGACCGCATCCTCCTTATAGGTCTCGTAGAAATCGCCGCAACGGAAAAGAAGGACTGCGTCAGGATGTTTTCTCTTCAGGTCAAGATACTGCCTGACGAGAGGTGAAACAGCGGCTTTTACTGCCTTTTCCTCTTTCTTCCCTTCCTGCTCCTTCTGTTCTTTATCCTCCTCTTCCTTTTTCCGAATCTTCTCCTTTTCCTCAGCCTGACTGTCCTCATGCTGACTCTCCTGCATCTGTTCCTCATGCTTCCCAACAATAGCCGTCTCCGCCTGTCTGTTCTCTGTCGCCTCCTGCTTTTCCTGCCGTGTCTGTTCCACGGCATTGTCCTTTTGCAATACATCGGCAAACAGCGAGGCGGCAAGATTTTGCTTGTAGGATTCCCTGTCTGGAGCCACCCACAGACGCTGCCATTGGGAGGGGCTGACGCTTCTCGGCTGCATCTTCCTGCCGTCGATGGTGGCAGCGCACAGGCAGGCTCCTGACTTGGCACGGAACACGGCGACACGCTGGATACGGTTCAGGTCAACCTCCTGGTCCGTGACACCGAAGATGTCAACCTTCATATCGGGTTTTGCCTCTGCCATGGCATAGTATTTCTGCGCCAGCTCCACACGCACGTTCTCGATATTGTCCATCGACTGCTTCAAGGTGGTGAAGAACTGGTTGAGGTCACCCTTGTCAGGATAGACGGCAAAGCCGTCCTTGCCCTCCGGCTTGATGTACAGTGCCCACCGTTCCTTGTCGTCCTTCACCATCTGCACGCTGTCAAAGCCGATGTCCCTGCTGTGGCTCACAGCTTCTGTGGCATCCAGGGAGGACAGGTCCTCTATCGACCAGTTCCTCAGCCGTGACACGGTTATCTTCTTGTCGGCGAAATAGCTGTCGTCCGGACGGAAGCCCAATGCTCCGTCGGGATTGTAGAAACGCACGGTGTCATAGCCTTCCTTCTGCAGGGCACTGGTGAAGCGTTGCTTGTTCATGCCCTTTATCTCGTTGTTCACCTCCAGCGAAGCCCCTTGTGGCAATACCACGTCTGCGGCCTTGCCTTCTGCATCCCTTACGATGACCACAGTTCTCCGTTCCTCGCTGGGATGCTGTCTGATCTCATCCGACACAAAGAAATGTCCGGGTATCTTTTCCTGCATCCGCGCAGTCTCCCTTTGATTCTGGCAGGTGGCGTACTCCACCTTCTCGCCCTGTTCCGCTTTCTTCAGCACATTCAGCGCACCGTTCACCTCACTCTCTACGGCATCAATCAGGCGAGGGTCTTCCTTGAGTTCCCTCGTCCAATAGTCCACCATGCCGAGACTGTCCTTTGACAGACGTGCGGGCAATCCCAGTTCCAGCATCTTCACTCCGGAGGCGATTTCGGTTATGAGACGTTCCTTTCTGACGGCATCCTCCGAAGGAGCCACTCCATTCTTCATAACCATACCCTCACGTGCCAGGCGCTGCTGATGGCCGGTAGCGGACACCAGCTGGCGCATCATCTCCTGTACATAGTCGTTGTAATGCTCGAAGTCACGCTGACGTGGCAGGTAGATGACATCCTTTTCGGTGTCATAATGGGCGACTCCCGTACCGTCCTGCCGTACAGCGACAAGGTTGTCCTTCATCTTCTGAAGAAATGCGTTGACATGGCCGTGCAGCTGTTTGTCCTCCCTAGAACCGTAGCCCCTTTCCTCCACATTGCCGTTCTTTCTCAATGCGATATTGTAGTCTGTCTCGTTGGACATGGGCAGGAGCGTCTGGTCGATATTAAAAAGCATTCTGGTCTCCCTGTTCTTCACTCCCTTGTACTGTTGTTTGTCCTGTTCCGGCAATTCCGTATATGCCTCCCTGGAAATTACATCGTCCGGATTGTTGCGGTTCACATACTTGTTCCAGTTGTAGTAAAGGAACGGTACACCCTTCTCATGCTCCCTCACACTCTCTCCGCGTGCCTTGGCTTCCGAGAAGAGTGTGAAGAGATTGGTCTTGCAGCCTTTCGCATCGGAGTCGAGGGCAAGGATAACGGCATTGAACGGACTGACCGCAAAGCCTTTCGGGTAGAGCTTCGGGTACAATTTCCCGCTGGCATTCAGCCAATGGCCGCCTGCATCCACGGCAGTCGTCAGTGCCTCATTGAGCAGTGACACCTGCTTGTCGGTAGCCCTTTTCTCAATTTGGCCTTTGGTATTCTGCTCCTGCTGTTCGTTCTGTTCTGTCTTGTCTTTCATATATACTTATCTTTTGATTATTGTATTCCTCTTGGTCTTGCAACCGCCTCACGGACATTCTCCTCATACTGTGCCGCTGCCACCTGCCGCATCTGGTCGTTCTTGGCAAGTATGGCATTGGCAAGGGTGTTCAACGGCAATGCGCCAGACTGATAGGCCCCAATCACACTGTCGGGCAGCTGGATGGTACAGGGCACATTGTCTATATTGGCGACAAGGCATCGTCCTTGCAGCATAGGGGTGCTGATACGCGGGTTGAGCGGCTCGTCGGGATATTGGCGGTACTGTACGTTGTGGCTTGCATTATTTGTGGCAGGTGAAGCGATGCCTTCATGCTGTTTTCTGTCCAGCACCTCATGCCCGGTCTTGTTCAGGAGGTTGGCTCCGCCCATGCCCATCAGCATTATCTTGAGAATGGGGTTCTTCACGAATATTCCTGCGGCAATGGCGGCCAGCGGAAACAGACTATTGTCCAAATTCAGCGATTTTGTCTTGCCTGTGAACAGCCCGACAAGCACATCGGGAAGCATGGCAAGCACATAGCCAAGGTTCTTGCCGATGTCTGAAAAGCCATTCAGCCCGAAACTCTGCAGTAGCCCGTCCCAACCGTTTTCGTTGGTCTGAACAGGGGGTTCTTCCGGTTGTGTGGACGTTCCTGTATTCTGCTCCTGCCTTTCTTGCGGCATGTCCTGTGGCTTTTCCTGCGCCTTTTTCTCGTTCTTTACCCCGGCTTCTTGCCGTGCCTTTATCTCCAGATACTCATCTTCCATACCTGGTGCCACAATCAAGGGCACATCCTTGTACTTGCCCTTGCGCTGTGCCGCATCGGCGGCATGGGGATCGAGGAAGGTTCCCTTATTCCACGGGAACTTTGTCTGTTCGGGCTGTTTCATCCAATCCATAAGCATATAATTTTGCGTGGGAATCTTATTTTTGAGGAGGGCATTGGTGGCCTTGATATAATTGTTTTCATGTTTCCTGATGCCTTGGGCCTCCTTCCTGAAAGCGGAAAAGGCATTGCTGTCCGTTCCCCAAACACCCTTGCTGATACAATCCTCCACGCTGACCTCACGGTTGCTGCCCTTTCTGTTCAGATGTTCCATCCCGGCATTGAGCATCACATCAATGCCCACAAATTTTGCGAATGTTGCCCATGAGCTGACGCCTCCCATTGCCACGGCATCGGATGAAGCTCCTACTGTCCATCCTACGGCTTTTTCTGTCCGTGAGGGCTTATAGGCCGCTTCTCCTCTTGCTTCTATCTCGGCGGCAAGCGGTGACTTGTTCAGTTCGTAGGGCAGGCTGAACAGGCTGGTCTGTGCCGCCTTGCGAAGGATATAGTCGGCCGAGGATTTTGGCATACGGTCTTTCACCATCCTGTCAATCATCAGTTGCTCCATGCGGTGGTCGATGTATGCGTATGCCAGATCACATCCCAACTGTCTGGAGAGCGTATCGTAACGCTCACGTCCAATCTCTGACACCACGGCCTTGCGCCATTCCCCTGCCATCACGGCCAGATCCCGCTGCATGTCCTTGTTGCCCATGACGGATTTCCTGCACATTGCCAGATAGTCCTCCGTGGTCTTGCTGTTCCATTCGCCTGTGATTCTCAGTGTGGCATACGGGTCATCGCCGGGCATTCCGGCTGTTGCCATAGAGCGCAGGATGCCCGCCGCGCTGCTGGAATAGGCACGCATCTCATCGGCCTGCTTTTGAGACAGGTCCTTCCGCACCCTGCCCATAACCGGGGCAAGGTGACACCCGAAATAGTCGCTCATAAGACGCTCTATCTCTGCAAACCGCTGACTGTTTTTGACTGCCATATACTTTATATATTGTACTGTTTCAATATCTGCTCTTTTGTCTGCTCGATGGCATTGTGGTAGATTTCCATCTGTCTGGGGTAATGCTCCTCCAGCCACTCATCCTTGTTCACCATATTGTGGATGAACTGCACGGCCATACGCTCCTCTATCTCTACGGACGGTTCTCCATCCTCCTTGCCGTTGAACCAGGCTTTCGTCCACCACCGTACCCCTGCACGGTCGGGATAGACGCTTACCATCCTCGGAATGTCGAAGCTTTGGATGTCCACGTCCAGATCCGCAAGCGGGTCGATGATGCCGTCATGCCTCAGGGCTTGCTCATGGAGTTTTTTTTTAGAACGTCGTCCATGGTGGACAGATAGACCTGATGGCGCATGGCAAGGTAGTTGAGGAAGTCGGCTATCAGCAGGTTCTGCACCTTGGCCGCCAACGGCATACTGCGCATACCGATGCCCAGAGGATTGGACATGCTCGGCATGGTCTCGTAGAAGTAGTGCTTGCCGGCACCCAAGGAGAAGATGTTGCGTAATGACTGTTCGGTATGCTCCGGAATACTGTATGCTCCCTGCTGCAGGTCCTCGAAGTAGGAGGGCAGGAAGCGGAGCATCAGGGTCTCAATCTCCTGCCTGTCTGTGTCGTAGGGAGACGGGACGGTCATGTTCAATGTCTCGTTTCCGTCCGCACCTATCATTGCGTTATGCTCCAATGCCTTGATATTGCCGTAGAGCATGGTGAGGAACTCCAGCGGATTGATTTCCTCGCCGTCGAACCTCACTTCCATATGTAGCAGGTCTCCGCTGACGGCAACGGCCTGTCCGGCTTTCACGCCTTGGGAAAAGTTGGCGAAGACATTGGAGAGATGCCTGTATGTCACCTCGTACTTGCCATAGCGGATGGTCTGATAGATGCCGTGCGTGGCATCCGACCCGACGGCAGACACCGTACCTGATGCCACGGCCGCCAGAAGGTAGTGGTTCACATTGAAGTCGATACCGTGATGGAAGAAGGTTTCCCCTGTGGCAGGATGCCTCTGCTCTCCATAGCCCAGGGACATCTGCACGTCTTGTTTCTGAGGCTCCTCAAAAGGCATACAATAGCCGCTCGGTGAGCGCAGTATCATCTGTTCCGTATATTTCATGAATTTTCAATTTTATAGTATGTTCTGCTTATCTTCTCATTCCTCTGCCTTGTGACTCCGTTTCGGTAAGGGGCTGACCGTTGGAAGAGGTGCCGCCGTTGGGCAATGCCTGTGACACTCTGGAGTTGTTGCCGATAATCATCATGCCCAGCAGCGCACCGGCTATCTTGCTCATCCAGCCGAAGCGCCCGAATACCATGAAGGCGGCTGCCACCAGTCCCACGATGCTCAGCCCCGACACGTTGCCCCTGCCGATGTTCCCGAAGAAATTGCCGATCATGTCACCGCCACCTCCTCCGAACATGTTCCTGAAGAAGTCGCTGATACCGCTGAACTTGTTGTCAACGCTATTTGCGGCATTGTTCACCGCATCAACGGCTTCCCCTGCCTTGTCCTTCAGTTCCCGTACATCGTCCGCTGTCTGTGCGACGGTGTCGGTGGCACTCTCTCCTATGACGGCATCGCCCACAATGCGGGCCACGCTCTTGTCCGTGGTCAGTTTCTCCCATGCGACATAGCCTACAGCACCGCCTGCTGCTGCGGTCTTCATGGCTCTTCCTGCGCCTGTGAGGGTGCGTTGTGGGTGCAGTGCGGCACTTCCGGCTTCATGACCTGCTGCTTTGAGGGCATTGCCGGTCCCCCGCGCAGCCTTGCCGCCATATTTTAATAATGAACTCCAAAATCCCATTTTCTCTCATTTTATGGTTTGACTTCGTCTTCTTCTGTCACGACTCGGCATAGCTCGAACAAGTTCAGCTCTGCTCTCGCTGCTTCATCACTTGACATTTTTGCTTACCTGTTTCCAGCGTCTCTTTGCCGCTGCCGCTATCTCTGCCTTATTGGCCTTGGCAGGACGTGTCCCTTCGTCTATCTCCAGCCAGATGTCGCCCATGGTGGTGTATTTAACCGCCCTGGTCAGGCGTTTCAGCTGTCTGTTCATCGTCTTCAGTTTGGGACGGATGCCGAAGACTATCTCCATGCGCTCCTTCTCGGTCATCTTGTTGCCTGAAAGACACACCGTGCGGATGTCATTTACAATCTCTATGCTGTTCATTATCAGCTCACGGTATATCCTGTTGCGCTTGGTGGACAGGGCTACGGCAAGCCCGTTGGCAGGATGGGCATCAAGCTGTCTGACAAGACCGCCCATATTGTCTGTGAGCTGTGTTATCTCGTGATAGAAACCGTATATCTGTGCGGCATAGCAGACGATGGAGCGGAAGGAGTCCAGATAGTTGTTGAACTCGCGCTGCAGGTCGGTGGTGGCTTCCACCTCTTCCTTCGTCCAGATGTGACCTGTGGACTGTAGCAGCATCACTTTCTCCTGGTTCTTCAGCTCCTTTTCCGCCTTGTTGGTATATAGCAGAATCATCCCTGCAAGAGTAGGGTCGTTCTGCGCCCGTACTCCCGCAAAGGATGACACCAACATTATCATGACAAAAGAAATATAATATCTCATGGTTACGGCATGAATCGTTTATCGTTAATAACCGGCTGTCAACCGCCCGGCCCTGCGCCAGCGTCCAAGGGCTTGTACGGCAATCTCCCCGTTGCTGCGGTCTATCATTCCTGCTGTCACGCGGTTCCACACATCGGTCATCGTGTAGTAGCGTATGGAGAGGTAGAGCCTGTGCAACTTCTTGCTGAAAGCACCCAGTTTGTCATTCAATGCCCACAGCGTCTTGCTGCGGTCCGCACCTGTCAGCATGTTTTCCCTGCCGCCCTTGGCGACAGCATCCTTCAGCAGGGTGAATACCGACACCAGTTCCGTGGCTGTTTCCATATAGAGGTTGTTCATGCTCATTGTGGCAACGATGCCCTGCGGATTGTCTGCGATGGCCTTGCGGAGTTTGCCAAGGGTGACAAAGATTCTCACACCGTCATCATACAGATGGGTGCAGGCTTTGAGGGAGGAGGCATAGCCGCTGGCGGTTTTCAGATAACTGTTGTATTTCTTCTCCCAATCGTGTATCTTCGTGAACTCTGCGGCGATGGTGTTCTGCAGCAAGGCCGTCTTGGTCTGCCCTTTGATTTCCTTCTCTATCTCACCGTTGATGGCTTCATTGCCCTCTGCCAATGCCATCCATTCCAAAGGATTGGCGGATACGATCTGCGCGTTGGCTGACGGTACTGCAAACATCATGACAAGCATGATGAGCAGTATATTATCTGTTCGTGATCTCATAAACTCCCTTTCTTCTTTTATTGATTTCCACTCGCTGACGGATATGTGAGACGATCTCCCGCTTATTCGCCATGCCTGTAAGCTCCAAACGCGGTGTGCTTCTGTCCATGGAGAATATCGTCACGCTTTTCAGTCCGCAAATCTGTTGCATCAGGGTCTGATGCTCCGCAAAGTCCACTACCCGGTACAGTTCCATATAGTTCACGCTACGCTGAAACACACCATGCTCACAGATAATCTGCTCACTCCCGATGTGGTAGCGGATATTCCTCAAATAAATGAACCGGTAAAGCAAACAGAGGGAAAGAAGTCCTGCTATGGCAAGGGCTGTCTTTCCTATTTCTGTATTTGGCAAACCGCCGACGGCAAATGCACATATACACAGCAAGAGCATGGGCAGTTCGTTGATGAAGAACTGCCATACGCTGGGGCGCAATGTGATTACCGTCTGATTTTCTTGTCTCATGTTCATCTGCGATGGAATGTAGTTGCTCTTTGTTCATTCTCTTCTTGTTCTTTCATAGTAGGCTCAGTTTTATCCCGGTCTGTCTTAAAACCGCCTGCCTGTGAGAGTTGCATCTTTCCCAGCAATTCGTCGTTGAAGTCCTTGTACCCTTTGGAAGGCATTTCACGGACAATCTCAACAGAATATAAATCCTGACCGTCCTGAAGATGGAGTCTCTCCAGCAGGGCGGTCTTGAAGTTCCGATAGGTCTTGTTCATCGTCTCTGTGGCTTCCTGTTTGTCCTCCTTGCACACAAGGGGCGAATAGTGGTACTCCATTGCCTCTTCCATTGCCGAGTCGTATTTGCGATAAAGCTCTTGCAGTGGCTTGGGGAGTGCGGCATATTGCTCATCTTCTATGCCAAACAAATCTTTGGTCGTTCTGAGTGGCTTGTCAAAACTCTCAATAAAAGGTCTCATATCAGCCGGGATTCTGTCTGGTGAGACTAATCCTGTCTTTCTTGCAATATCCTCGAAGTTGGCGGCAAACTGTTTTCCTGCCATGTCATTGTCAAATCCAAGATGGAAAGTTGCCTGCGGAGCGGCATTGATGAGTCCCTGCATCTGGCCTACACCGGGATTGCCTCCTGTGGAGACATAGACTGCGGACCTGAAATCACGTTGCCTGCCGGCATCCTGTCCTTTGTCCTGTCCCATCCGCAGCTGGTAGAATGCCATGGCATCGTATGCGCTCTCAAAGACATAGACGGACTTGGCTTCTTTCAGTCCCGTGCCACCGGGACTGGCTATCCACAGACCTTCGCTGCTGTTGCTGCCTTCAGCCTTGCCCTTATAACCGCCGCTGCCGTCTATCTTCGGTCGCCCTCGTTCCTCGAAGCCCACGGTCTTGTCCGGCTCTTTGGGCAGGACAAGCGGAAAGGAGAGGTTGGCGAAACTGAGACCGTCTGGGCGGTGCTTGGTCGCCAGGCAGAAATAACGGTGAAAGGCATACTGCGTGTAGAGGTCGATGCCCCTGTATTTGAAATAGGGATAAAACTTCTTCTGTGTCTCCCTGTCCTGCGGGTTGAACTTGTGGATGTCGTAATCATTCAAGGAGAATGGCTTGCTGTCTTTCCTCGGCTCTGTGATTCTGGCAGAAATGTCCTCGATGGGCTGGTTGAGGAGTCTGTTGCAGACGAGGTTGACGAGCCTGTCAGCGGACACTCCGGACTTGTTCTCTGCAAACAATTCGGGATGCTCCTTAATGAATGAGATGACATTATACACCTTTTGCTGCGGTGGCTGGAAGCAGCACTTGCCGTTCTGGGTGACAATGAACTTGTCGCCACGCACCCGTCTGCCGTCGCTGTCTGTACGCACATACGACGGATAGCGCAAGCCATCCCTCTTGTTCAGATGATAGCCTGCGTCCAGCAGAACATCCTGTATGCCAAGTCTGTTCAGAAAGTCATCGTATGTCAGTCCATTGCCGCTCATGTTAATATCCTCTTCTAATCTCCGTCGCTACCTGATTGGCTTGCGCCTCGAAGTTACGTGCCGCAATCTCCTGTGGAGAATCCACTCCGGGCTTGAAGTAGGGGCGCGGTGTTGCACCGTGATGCTCCGCATAGAACTCTGGAACTGGATGGTGATGATGACTCATGTCATGCGCCACCTCAGCCGTCACGACTGCGCCGGCTGTCAATGCGGCCAGTATCTTGGTGCCCAGTCCGGCATTGGCCTCTGGTCGTGTTTTCATATCCACTTCGCTGAAGACCTTGGAGAAGAGCTTCATGCGGTGATAGTCATCCACGGCAAGGAACTTGTCATAGTCCTTCTGCTTGATTTCGTGTGTGATGGACTCGCCGTTGATGACAGCAGTCATGCGGTACTTGGCTTCGTTCTCCTTGCCTTTTTCTCCTTCTCCCTCCTTTTGCTGCACTTTCTCAACAAAGATGCTCTCTACCTGTACTTCCCGGCCATGTGCGCCCTCGCGGTACCAGCCTTTGTTCTCGTTGAGCAAGGTGAGGTCTTCGCCGTGAACCATGGCATCACCCTGTGTCATCTCTCTCGTTACGGTCTCATCGTTTTCAAGAGGACGCAACCGCTCTTCGTCCTGCTGCTGACGTTGCTGAAGCTCTTGCTCTATCTCTGGATGCAGGTGCAGGTCTATACGCTCCTTGCTGTTCAGCATATCCATCGTCACCTTGTCGGCGAAATCATCTTTGATGATACCGTTCAGCACCTCCAGACGCTGCGCTGTGGACACTTCCTTGATGGAGTTGGAAGTGAGTTTCTTCAATTCCTCATCCGTCAGGTCATACACCATATCGGCATTGACGCTGTTCGACTGGATTGTCAGCGTCTTCTTTTCCGCATCCACGATGATGCCATGCGAAGCCAGGCATTCCTGCCACTTCTCATTGGTGAAATAGACAGGCGAGGTAATCAGTTCCTTGTAGGGCTTGGCTGGTTCTTGACTTCTTGGACGGCTGACCGCAGGTGTGATTACAGCCTCCAAATCCTTCAACACATCCTGTTGGGCAGGTGTGTATTGCTGCTGTTGTCCTTTATAGTAAAAGCCGTAGCCTCCGCTCTGCAACTCACCGGGCTTCATCCTTCCGTCCCAACGCTCCGGCACAATCGGTGCTTCAGGAAAGAAAAGTCGCCCTCCGACTCTACGGAGATGGAATCCCTCTTGACTGCGTGGTGTCCAGCCAAGAAAGGGTGGTGGCATACCGATACGTCCGGTACGTCCATACTCGCCGATGCCTATACGATACCCGTGCAGTCCCATTGCCACACGGCCGTTGGCATTGCGTGCATGGACGAAATTCTTGGGCATATAGAAGTCATTACCTACAATACCCGTAAATGTATTGTAGGCTAACTTATTGGCATGGTTGGTTCCCCAGTCGGTAAGAGCCAGCATCTGCCTTTCTGTGATATTATAGGTGAGAAGAGGGCTGTCATGCCCCTGTACAAGTAGCTGATAGCCGCTGCCGTTGCTCACCACATGGGCTTGCATACCGTTGCGCATGAGAATGTCACGCATCTCCGGCTGCAGGTTCATCTGCTGTGGATTGGTGTTCTTTCTTATTGCCATACAGTCCTCTTATTATGCGTCTCCGTTCTCAATAGCCTGTTCCAGCTGCTCATCCTTGTAATGGACGAATTGAACTGCCGTTTCTTCGCTGATACAGAGTCCGTGTTTCAGACAATAGTTCTCGTATTCTTCCTGCCATTTAGCGGAATGATGGTTGATATAGTCCAACCATCCGTACTCGCCGCTTTGCATCTTCTCGACAAGCACGTCTTCCGGATAATATTTGTTTGCTGCCATATACATTATAGATAATGTGTTGATTACTTGTGCATGGAAACAATTGCACAGTTACGTTCTCCGTTTTTCTTCTGTTCGTTGACTTCGTCTTCGAACTTCACGACTCGGCATAGCTCAAAGCTTCATGGCTTTGGCTCTGCTCTTACTGTTCAGTTCGTTCCACAATTCCTCAGAATATTCCTCTTCGGGTACATAGTCGAGGTTGCCGTCATCGTCCATCACCCAACAGCCATAACAGCCAAAGGTGTACTTGTCCCACTCACGCTTAGTGTTCTCCTTCCACTTCTGGCTGTCGCCCTGGCAGATGCGGATGCCGGTTTTGTCATTCAGGTCAATGCCCACCGTCACCTGCTCGTCCTCCATGATGAGTGTGAGCGGCTCCCCCTTCTGCATCACGTTCAGTTCTGCCGGACTCAGTTTCAACTCGTCCTTCAGAACCTCCAGGTTACGCCCGATAACAGGTGTTGGCACTGACATTATCTGATTCGTCTCCTTGTCAATCTGCACGAATGCCTTGCTGTTTCTGCCCTCTGCATCCTTTACGTCTGAAAGAATGGCCTTGCCTGCCAACAAGTCCTCCTGCTGTTCCTGAGAGAATGCCTCCAAGGGTGACTTCTCCAGCTGTGGATAGAACACAACATCCACCTTGCCGTCTTCCATACGGACTAACGCAAATCGGGTGCGGCTCCTCAATGTCACACCTTCGTCATCGGTCACTTGTATTGGCAGTAACGGTGAACGCCGTCCCTGACCAATATCCTCCAAAGCCCACAAGGGCAGGTCTTCAATTTTCTCCTGTGTGAGACCAAAACGAGCAAGTGTCTGATAAGGCACTTCGCTCTCTTCAAATCGTACTTGTTTCATATTTTTATATTGAATTTGATGTTAAACTCATGCAAAGGTTGTGCAAATCGAACGCAGAACTAAGCTCGCTTAAATTATGCTGAGATGCAGCAAACCTTCTGCAAAGTTACTCTGGCTCTCACACATTACTCTTGCCTTAATCCTTTTATCACTTATCTTTTGACGAATATTATTATTTGAGTTTGATTTATTCTCAAAAATCAAACTCGATTGCTATATAATGTTACAAATGAGCATATAACCTCTCATTTGTAATCAGTCATCACTAATCGCACATTACCTTTGCACCATGAAAAGATTTATACTCATTGCAATAGGACTGTTACTTTTGTCACCAAACACTGCATTTGCCCAATTCAATACAGTAACACAGAATAAGGCACAACACAGGCTTATGCCAACAATACCATCATCGGCATCACCCCAACCATGCCCGGTGCATCAGTATATTCATATCATCCCTCCAAAAAAGGAAACGGAGCAGACTGACCGCCTTCCGGCACTTGTCAGTCCACTCCGCCATATTTCCGTCACCAGCCCTTTTGGCCGACGAACAGATCCATTCACAAAAAGAAAAGCCCTGCACAATGGGCTTGATCTGAAAGCACACTATGAACCTGCATACGCAATGATGTACGGTGAGGTTATCAGAGTCGGTAAAGACAAACGTTCCGGGTTATATATCACTCTTCGCTATGGCAATTTTACTGTGAGTTATTGTCACCTTTCCAAAGTAACAGTAAACAAAGGTACATATGTCCGTCCCGGTACCATCATCGCCCTGACAGGCAGCAGCGGTCGCAGTACAGGTCCTCACCTGCATTTGACACTAAAAAAGGACGGCAAGACTATCAATCCTGCCATCCTGCTCAATCTCATCAAGCAAACATCTATGGGCAACACGTTTGCCGATAACATTGTCAAGCCCTAAGGCTAACGTATTCTCTCGCCTTTGCCATTCAATATCACACCGTCTTCATAATTGTCCTTGCAGAGGTATGTATCAGAACCGATAGCCTTTATTTCGCTGTATGAAGGTGGTGTGATGACCTTTCCGTCTGCTGTCAGCAAACCGTACCATCCGCTCTCGGCCTCATAGCGTCTGCATTTTGCCATCTTCTCCACGGGCTGCGGCTCAGCCTCTTCGGTCTCGCTTGTCAATGTACCGTCCTCGTTATAGTTCTTGGAAATAGTATAACGCAGCTCGTCAGACTCGTATGTCAAACGACTTACATCACTGATATAAAAATCATTGATTAACTCTCCGTTTAGGTTGTATCGTTGCATGATGTGACTGCTTAGAGTAACGCAGATATATTCGTCACATACCCAGACACGGCCTTTGGTAAATGGAATAACTGTGTTTAAGGTGCTATCCAATACGCTCTTACCTATACCATTATCTATAACCCAGTATTTCCCGGAAGGATAAATAGAAAAGTACTCTGGTTTCAGAACCCATTTCCCCAGCTTGTCAATCATGCCGAAGCGGTCACGTCTGTCATTGTGGATAATACAGCGGTCATTATGGAACACATATCCGTCCGTGCCCGGCATGTATGGAATCTTGAGGTCTATCACAACTTTACCCGAAGCATCTATGAACTTAATCCAACCGTCATCATCCACAGATGCCAATCCGTCAGAGAATATCCATGCATGATCATACTGAGGCTCAATGACAGGCTTACCCGTGAACATGTTGAAATAGCCCCGCTTCTTGCCGTCACTGTAGCATATCAGTGAGTCCATGCCTAAAGGTTTGGCTATCCACTTGATATCTGTAATGGTCTTTTTCCCATCTGAAGTCTTCAGATAGCCTCCTTCTTCATAGTAAGTATAGTATGTTACGGAGCGTGATATGTACTGTGTATTGTAATATGAGTCATCAGAACGCCAGTCCAGCGACAACCGATAGCAGGCGGTTCTGCAAAAATCCCATCCTGCAGCTATAGCAAGCAACAGCATCAGGAACGCGAAACAACTGCCTACCGAACGACGGAGGAACCTGCCATACTTGGAGTCATCTCTCATACCCAATATCACCGTAAACCAATTGGCTATGCCGGTAAAAAGAGCGGTCAACCCGTGCCAGAACAGAATGAAAGCTCTTTTCATTGATGTTATCTTTGTTTTCATTTTCCTCCCTCCTCATCAAAAGCTTCGTCTGCCATACTGGTATATAGGTTATGCCGTTCCTCTGCCGACATGGAATCCACGCATCCTTTGGGACCCTTCCTGAATGATGCAAGACGCGAGAAGAAGTTCATGCGTGTACAAGTATCTTTCTCCATAGTGGCACGTGTGCCTTCATCATTATATGCAAAGTTGCGCGAGTTGCGGATTGACAGTTTCATTGCCACTTCCACGGAATCCTGGTTGGCACCCATATAGGTGAATGTCCATCCTTCGCCACGCAGACGTTCCACAAGTTCCTTGATGGTCTTGCCGTTGTACTCGTGCGAGGCATTTTCCATGCCGTCGGTGATGATGGTCACAACCACCACGCTGTCCTCAATCTCCTTGACATGCCTGCGCATAGCGGTGAGCGTGATGCCCATAGCATCATACAGCGGTGTGCAGCAGCATGGCTGATAGTCTTCCATTTTCAATGGATTGGCTTCTGCCACAGGTGTTTTGTCAAACACGTGCTTGGTCTCACAGCTGCAGAATGTCACCAGCGACACATAATGCTCTTGCGTATCAGCAAACTTCTCCTGTGCTTTCTTGATACCTGCCAAAGTTTCGTTGAAACCTTCCACTGCAGCCCTACGGATACTCTCCATCGAACCGCTGCGGTCGAGGATAATCACATTGAAGACCTGAGTCTTCTTCATCTCTTTCTTGTCTTTTACTTCTTCCATAATCTCAAATATTTATTTCGTTTATATGTAACTTGTCTCACTATGACAGAACCTATCAGCAACTTTCTATGATAAAAGAAGGGCATTTGTAACCAATCTTTGTCACCAAATTATTCTTTCATCCGAAAATATTCCTTTGGAATCCTGTACTAGTTTGTTCTATTCTACAAGATTACATTCCTCTTATTTAATAAATTGTTCTAACTTGGGATAACCGTCAAAAAATTACAATATCTATATTGCAAACAATGACTTATCTTTTCAAAGGGTATCAATACATGGTATTCACCGATATGAAACAATCAATCTGATAAGGATGACAACTCAAGACAATTTCCTCTGGCAGCACCACAAAATATGGTAATGGGAAATTGTCCAATGTGAACGCATCATTGCCGGCATGTTCCCAACCGGACCATTCATCACAGACATACTTATGTCCCAACAGGGAGTGTGTGGCTTCATCCCCTCCTCCCCATGTCAAACATCGGACAATGAAAGAAGAACACTCTTTATGGTATATGAGCAAGATTAGTAACCAAACCTATCAATAAAAAACTGCACCTAATCAAACTTGTTGACCAGTGCAGTGTATAGTGTTTTTTCGTTTATTCAGTCAATTACCTTATCAATGGCTCCTCATGTCATAATAATGTATATTGTCAATTGTTGCATCATATGCTTGCAGTAATACTATTGCCTTTTCTTTCCGCTCGAATACACTATAGAACAATTCTTTTGGTAGGAAAAGGTGCTTTATCCTTGCCCCTTTAAATTGTCGTAGATATGGATAGTCAAATTTTTTTTGAGGATAAACCAATTCTTCAATTATGCTGTTGCCAAAGGCAAAACAACCTATCATCTCCAATGAGTCTGGCAAGACAACCTTTGATAAACGTGTATTTGCCAAAACGCAATCTTCGTGTTGTGAACCTATGGATGTTAATGTAGCAGGGAATATCAACTCATTTTCAACAAGTCCTCCTCTAAAGAATCCTGTACGCAGACTTTTAACTCCTTCAGGAACAACCATTCTTTTAACACAGGGACTAAAACAATCGTCACCAAAAGTGTAACGTTCACGCACGATAGATACACCTAACAGATTATCTATAGAAGGGTAATACTCCATTAACATTCCTCGTTCATCGCATTCGTAAATCCCTGTATTATTTCTGTAAATAATTGAATTATTCACATGGTTAATGAATGCATTATAATCTTTTTCATCAGGAGTGTTCTGTGAATAATATATGTTTCTCAATATACTGCGAATAGAGTCATTAATTTTTGCAAATGCGTCAGATTTATGAACATAGTTAAATAAATCACTCTTATTCATCCATGCTTCATTATCGTATAGATGTCGATAATACTCACGTCCTTCATCATCAAACATACTTAGATTGGCAAAATGAGTCAAGATTTCCCCCTTAAGAATCTTAATGATGTAATAACACCGGACATATGGATTCACGTCTTTTATATCCCTTAATTCCGCAACACTATTACAAATATAACTTTTTAAGTACCTGAGCAACAAAAAGTTGCTCAGGTACTTATAAAATAAGTTAAACTAAAATGCTGCGGAATTTAGGATATCTTGAAGAAGAACGTAATGAACAAATTA
>JAFTQG010000024.1 GCA_017462915.1 Prevotella sp.
CTGTCCGAAGAAATGTGTACTTTTGCCCATCGTTATTTATGTTTTGTTTCGCGACTGCTAAATAACGATAATGGGCTGACTCCTGCAAATGGAATCAGCCCTAATTTTTATTCAACTCAAAATGTTTAGCGGACAGTAATATTTTGCATTAAACATTTTCATAAAATCATTCTTTTATATTAAACTTATAAGACTCTACAGTCACACACCATTTCATAAAAAAAACGAGAACATTTAACTATCAAAATTCCTTAACCATATAGTATTTATTTCCTATACGGACCTGAACAGACGGATGATACCGTACTGCACCTCTTTCGTATTCATTAAGATATTTTACAAGATCATTATACAATTGTCTTTCCTCTTTAGTCCAACTGTTAGAGCCGGCTGCTTTCATATTTTTATAGGCTGTATAAAACATGGCTGCTTTAGTAAACGCGTCATCATCCGAAACTGGGATTCCCCAAATATAGTAATACCAAAATGGAATATCAAATGCAGCAATAACCTTATCTCCCGATTTGCGATAAGTATATTTAGCCGCAGGGTCATCATCCGTATTCGCTTGGTTTCCTAACGTAACAGGGGTATTCCCATTTACATCTCCATGCCCTACTCCAAACTCTATGTTTTTATCTTTAATTACATTATGAAGCGTTGAGGTAATCTCAAAATGCCAGACATAATCAGAATAAGTCCCTGATACTGTTATATTTTCCGATATCATTTTCTTTATCTTATTATCATCTGCCACTTCTTGATCTGATTTTATATGGACAAAATTTTCATCTATCCATTCCCTATCAGAAGAAGATATTGCCTCTCTTGTATGAACAGAGTTCTTGCCGATGAGGCTTTCGCCATTAAACATAAACTCCAATTCCGTATAAGCAGAAGTTTCCAAAACGACTTTAGAACCTTGTGTCGTATATCTTACAGTCTGGGCGTCACGTTCATACGACGTACCATCATCGGAATCATAATGCTTACGGAAGTACCGGATAACACATTCATAGTCACTTACGAAATAAAGTGTTATTACATAGTCATCAAGTATCACCCACTGATAATCATCATCGACAAGCGGGTCATCACTGGTTTTACACTCCCACTTATACTGCTGCAAAGTCGAACGTATATCTCCAGACGACTGTTCCTCGCTACCCGAACAAGATGCGATACTTATACCTACAAGCGCAAACAGTATCGAAATTGTAATATAACTTATGGTTTTCATAATAATTTTTATAATGAGAGAGAATTCATTAATCGTATGCTCATCCCCTGCTTCTCACGTCTTTAGAAATTCATCACTTCCGCAGGAAGTCATGCCTATACATAATGCTATCGTCACCAATACAGACAATAAGCGATAAAATTTCTTACAATGTGAGAACATATTTTTGCTTTTTTTTGAAAATTAAGTAGAGGATTCCTGCCGTTTCATAAGACAGGAATCCCCTGAAGAGAAAAAGATTGATTATAGTATCAGAATTCCAGACCTACCCTGAAAGCGAAGCCACCGACAGAGCCTCCGTCTTCTTTATGAGTGCCGAAGCCTGGATAATAAACATCCTGTTTACCTATATCCTGCAATTCGTAGCCTATACTGAAAGTGAACTTGCCATACTTACAACCTACCGAAGGAGCAAAATAGAAACCTGACACATCGACTGCAGAATAACCGATTTTGATATCGAGGTAAGGAGTGAAAGAGCCATCCAGAGGCAATGTGCCACGGGCATCTGCAAAGATTGGCACACTCCACATTTCACCATCGTAATAATAATTCACACCGGCACCGGCACCGACAAACACATAAGGATTCATCTGATAGCCGTGTGAGGTGAACAGGGCTATACGGTCTGCAGAGTTATCCCCTGTACCCAAGGTATATCCGGCTTCCACGAAACCACGATAGCCACTTTCTCCGTCATAGTTGCCTGAACCTGACGACTTTCTGCCTGTGTTTGAGAACTGGGCAGAGACTGCGCCACTGACCATAAGAGCGGCAGCGACTGCTAACAACTTGATTTTCTTCATAATCTTTCTAAGTTTTTTAATGTTAATAATAAAAAGATAGGTGTTATTGTAGATTGAAATTCATGCGCCAAACATTAGCCGTGCCTGTAGAGCTTCCGCGCTGCGACACAAAGTATATATATTTTCCGTCACGGCTCCATACAGGACTGAGGTCGTCAGCAGCATGATAGGTAAGCTGAGTAAATCCTGAGCCATCTATACGGCACGCAAACAGGTCTGTATTCTGATAGGTGAATTTCCCGCCATTTATCGTACTGCTTCCTACAAACAACAGCCATCTGCCGTTTGGGGATAGTATCGGGGACGTGAAGCTGTGCTCGGCATCGGCGACAACACACTCTTCCACTCCCGTCTCATAATTGACTTTCCATATCTCATTACGTCCGTTGCCAGAAGGACGCACACAGTATATGGCACGCTCCCCTTTCACAGGACAGGGATTCATGCCACCTGTGACATTGGAAAGGAAATTGTCTTTCATGTTATAGCTCCATACACTCATCCCCTGCTTCTCACGTCTTGAGAAATATATGTTACCCATATCGTATGAATAGACAGGGGTATAGTCGGCATCGTTTGTGGTAATCTGCCTGCACATATACCCTTTTGACGCATCTGTAATAAAAAGCCTTGTCGTCTTCCCCACCATTTCCGAGAAACATATCTTCTTACCATCAGGCGAATAGGAGAAGTCCAGTACGTTCTGGCGGTTGGTACGTTGCACGGAACTGCCCATCCTGTCTATATCCTTTATGAAGATGTTTGTCGTATTGCCACGGTCAGAGAGATAGGCAAGCCGTGACCCGTCCACGGAAACATCAAGAATACGGTTCGACAGCCAGTCCAAGCCACGGGCACTACGTTTCACCTTAGGCATACAGACATAATCATTGTCTGAGGTCACTCTGGTAAAGTTTGCCCCAGACTCCTCATTAACAGACACTACGGAATAATCAACTGTTTGCGCTATGGAAACAGTTGCGGCTAATTGCATTAGCCCACAAAATAGAAATCTCACGTTCATTGATTACATAGAGACTTATAACGCCTATCGACTCCCTATACTTCGGCTGAACTAAATAAAAAAGACTTTGCTACTATATACAAAAAAGCGTGGAACTTAAATCAATAAAAAGTAATTGAAAACAAAGGAAAAAAATAGAAAGAAAAGCATGACAACTGCAAATAAAACAATTGATTTACAAGTATTTTGGCTTGCTTTATCATGGGAACAATATCTTAAATCTTTTTAATTGCCTGCAAGTTTCTTTGGGATTATTGGGAACATTTACGGGAAATGTATTAACTTTGCATCCAGAAAAAATTAAACCGACAGGAACATGAAGGCAAGCGTATATCTCAAAGAGGCAAAGGGGGACGGGAAACAAGGTGTTTCCTGCATCTGTTTCCGTGTGCGCGACAAGGAAATCGACATCAAGGTCGCCTCCGGGTTGCAGGTAGTCGATAAGTATTGGGACGGCAATGCGCTAAGGTATCGCAGGAACACCATTGTGGACAAGAATGAACAGAAGCGCATTCCCGAACAGATTGCCGCCATCATTGAACAGATAGAAACATCCTTTGACCGGAACAAGGCAGACGGAGACTGGCTGAGACAGGTCATCGAGGATGTGCTCCATCCGAATCTTGCGTATGAGCGTAAGCATCCCAACCTGCCGACAAGACTTTCAGAATATATCGGCCGGCATGAGGGGACAAGACAGACCAAGGGGCAGATAGAGAATCTGTACCGTAAACTGACAAGGTATGTGGCCTATAACCGTGAGATTATGGGAAACAAGGAATTCAATCTTTTTGTCGAGACAATCTCGTTGGAAGACATGAATGACTTCCGTGACTATGTTGTCAATGAGCACCTGCTGTATCTTGAACATCCAGACTTCTACACGGATTATATCCCTGCCCAATACAAGCCTAAGGAGAAGTCAAGCACAACCATCATAAACACGATGAATCTTCTGTGCGTTTTTCTGCACTGGTGCAAGAAGATGGGCTATACAAGCAATGAAGCATTCCTGCAGTATGGATGCAAAGTCCCTGTGTATGGAGATCCGTTCTATCTCTCCATTGAGGAACGCAATATCCTCTATGAGGCTGACCTGTCTTCTACTCCACTGTTGGAGGTTATCCGTGACATATTTGTCTTTCACTGCTATATAGGCTGTCGTGTCGGTGACTTGTACCGTCTGACACGGGAAAATATCAAAGACGGTTTCGTGGAATACATGCCGCAGAAGACAAAGAAATGCGAGGCAAAGACAGTAAGAGTACCCTTGCATGAGAAAGCACTCAGAATACTTTCCAAATATGAGAACTCCGATACGGACAAACTGTTTCCGCTCAAACCCGTCTATACCTATAATAGTGGCATAAGGGAACTGCTGAAGCATTGCGGGATTGACAGGATGGTGACGGTGCTTGACACCCACGGCTACAAGACCGTTCAGAAGCCCTTGTATGAGGTGGCATCCAGCCATACGGCACGAAAGACCTTTGTCGGCAACCTCTACAAGCAGGTTCCCGACCCTAACCTGATAGCGTCCATGTCCGGGCATGTGGAGGGGAGCCGTGCCTTTGCCCGCTACCGCAACATTGACGATGACATGAAGCGCAAACTCGTTGATATGATAAACTAAGCAAGCATACAGACTATGAAAGTGACCGCATTTATAAGGAAGACCGCATCGAAGAACAACGTCACCGACCTCGCACGGGTGTATTTTCGCCTGCGTGACAAGGGAGGCGTAGATATCAAGGCGGCAAGCGAGCTCTCCATCAGTCCCAACCACTGGAGTGCGGAGAAGCAGGGCTACAAATCCCGTGTGGCACTCGTCTCGGACGAGAAACGCATGAAGTTTGACGAGGAGATACAGAACATCACACGCCTCATTGCCAGGGAATACCACCGAGGGGTGGACGGCAAGTGGCTGCAAGCCTTGATAGAGGAATACCACCATCCCGGTATCAACTCCCATGCAGGGAGCAAGAGCGACGAGTACCGCTTGGTGACACAGATACAGCACTATGTTGACGAGACCATACTGGCAACGGACAGCCGCAAGCATCATCTTGCCAACATAGACAAGATTGGCAGGTACGAGCGCTTCCAGAGGGAAGTGATGCACCGCCGTGGATTCCAGCTCAACGTTGACACGATAACCGCAGATGACCTGCGCGAGTTGAAGCGATGGATGCAGGAGGAGCATACCTATGGCGAGCAGTTCCCTCTTTTCTACAGGGACATTCCCGAGAGCAAGTACAAACAGGAACGTTCCGAGAACAGCATCACGGGCTGCTTCTACAGAATCCGTACCGTCATCAAATGGTGCATCAAGAAGGGCATGACCAAGAACACCCCCTTTGACCAGTACCAAATAGCCCAGCCCATGTACGGAGACCCGTTCTTTCTGAACTTAGAAGAGCGTGACAAGGTATATTATGCCGACCTTAGCGAACTTGATTCGTGCTATGCCGCATATCGTGACGTGTTCATGTTCCAGTGCCTGATAGGATGCCGTGTGAGTGACCTTAACTCGCTGACCAAGGCAAACCTCGTCGATGGGTGTATAGAGTATATCCCCAAAAAGACCAAGCACGAGCACGCCAACACCGTACGCGTACCACTTAACCAAAAGGCCAAGGATATACTTGCACGTTACACTGACCTTGATGATGCCCTGCTGCCACGCTTCACGCAGACCATGTACAACAAGATGATAAAGCGCATCCTCAAACACGTGGGCATAGACCGTATGGTGCGCACACTGAATCCCAAAACCAGACAGGACGAGGCACGTCCGCTTTGGGAGGTTGCCACA
>JAFTQG010000025.1 GCA_017462915.1 Prevotella sp.
AGGCAGTATACTAGGCCATCAGGGCATTGCACTGAAGAAGGTGAGCACAGAAAGCCGCAAGGCTCTGGAACGTTTCTTCGGCAAGAGCCTATTCCTTGAGGTGTTTGTCAAGGTGGATAAAGACTGGAGAAGTTCACAGCGCGAACTGGACAGCTTCGGATATAATAATATTTAAGTTGATGAGTTGACAAGTTGATGAGTTGACAAGTTGATGAGTTGACGAGTTGACAAGTTGACAAGTTGACGAGTTGACAAGTTGGATGCATTAAGAATTAAGCATTAAGCATTAAGAATTAAGCATTAAGAATTACGCATTAAGAATTACGCATTAAGCATTACATATGGGAAACTTAGTAGCGAAAGTGAGGGCGGAGAAATGCTAAACTCCCTAATTGTGGCGAAAGTGCCATAAATAAAGGGATTCGAGCAAGCGCCAGTCGTAGAAACTTATCAAAAAACAGTTGTCGGACTGTTGTCGGAAGCCCATTTTTGCCACATAGACGAACCGTTTTGTTGTCGGAGAAATTTAACTCTTATTAAGGATATGAAGCTAAAGCCAACGATACTTCCAGCGAAAGTGCTGCAGGACGGCACTCACCGCATTCGCATAGCGATGTCACACCGTGGCACCACTCGTTACTTCCAAACTCGCTTCATTATCCCATCAAAGTCTAACCTTCTCGGTGGCCAGGTCATTGGAATACCTAATGCCTCTTACATCAACCAGCAACTTCTCAAGCAGATGTCGGAGATATACCAGGCTTTCGACAAACTGGAGGACACAGATTACATGACTTGCTCCCAGCTGCTCACCATGATAGAGGAAACCATCAAAGGGAACAAACCTATTACTCTGCATGAAGCCTTCGACCTCTACAGACAGAACAAGCTACGCTCAACGTCTGACTCTACAATCAGAATACTCGACACGGCCATTGCAGCTATTGAGCCATTTTTCCCAGAGGACTATGCTCTGAAACGGTTGGATGCCATGAAGCTTTTTGAGCTGCGCGACTACCTGGCAAAGAAGAAAAAGCTGAACTCCACCACTCAGCTCATGTACCTTGGCTATCTGCGTGGTGCTGTCGCCTTTGCCGTGCGCCATAAGAAGGTGCAGTATGATGTAATGCCTTTCAGAGACTTTGAAATGCCAAAGAACAAAATCCGTGACGTGTCCCTATCTATTGAGCAGCTACGAGCCATTCGTGATGCAGAGTTTGAAGGCCAGTACAAAGAGCAGATGACTTTCTCGCGTGACCTTTTTATGCTGTCTTTCTACCTATGCGGAATGAACCTTGTCGATATTCTCCGGCTCGATTTGAGCAAGGATAGTGTGCGCTTCCTTCGCCAAAAAACAGCCAGCAGAAGGTCTGAGGACAAATCTACGGAGTTTACTATTCAGCCGGAAGCGCGTGTTCTCATTGACAAACTTATAAAAGACGGCCAGATTATATATAAAAAGAGGTGGAGGACGTACTACTCACTCACCCGGACACTCAACAGGCACCTGAAGCATGTAGCTGAAGCCTGCAAGATAGATCGTCGGCTTATCTACTACTCAGCCCGTAAGACATTTGCCCAGCTTTCCAACGAACTGATGATAAAGGATTCCATTATAGAGTATTGCATCGGCGACTCTATCTCTATGGCCAGCCGAACCATAGGCAACTATATCCATATAAACAAACGGATGGCCGATGCAGCCATCCGTAAAGTGTTCGATGCAGTTGCATCCACTAAGAGCATGGACGAACTGGTTGAGGAAAGCGGTCTATAGTACCAGGAGTGCAGCGGCAAAGCAGATAGCCAACGCAATCAGGACTAACCACCATTTTCTTCGCTTCTTTCTAAACCTCATTTCTTCTTGCGAATAAGCGTCTACTGCCCTTCCCAATTCTGCCATGCTTTCGGCAGCTTTATTGACTGAGGATGCAGACATTGAAAACGCCTTGCCTAATTTTGACAAGCTCTCGACCGACTGGCTAAAATCAACTGTTGTATTCATTTCTCTACCAATTTACTTGCTTTTTTGGTTACTATATATAAAGAGGTGGTGCAGGGGTTTGCTTTTAAGTCTGCCTTATCCTGCATTTGCGATAGCCGACTGGCACTATCTTTCAATACACCACCTCTATTTTTCAATCATAATACTTCACCTTTGCCCCATTGTCTATCCGGGCCTGCAGATACTTTTTATACTCCTCCTCGGTGTCGCAGGTGACAGAATCCACATAGTCGTATGGAGAGTATTTCTCCTGCTGCTCCAAGATGTTGTCTATCTCCGACCTTTTCTGCTGGCCGTAGGCAGCAACATGGACGGTGCCGCCCTCATCCCATTCTTCAGTGAAGAACCATTTATGCCTTCTGCTCATAGTCACTCACACCCATATTTGTCACACCACTCTTGCTTATCCTTATAGAACTCAGAGAGGGCAGCGTCCCATGCAGCCTGCTCAACGCGGTTGAAGCATGGTTCTACCGAATATCCATTCTCGCAGATTCTTACATTGTGCATGGCACGGAGAAAGTACAGAGGCATTTCTTTTCTGGCACGGTCTATTAGCTGGCCTTTTGTGACACAAGCCACGCAGTCGCTAATCTGGCTCCTGAAATGAAGTGTCTTGTTCTCAGGAATGTCTTTCAGAGTGTTCTCAATGTTCTTCCTGTAACTCTCATGGAAGAAAGGCAGTCCATCGGTTTTCGCTCCGAACTTCACGTTGTCGAAATCTCCATCATCAAGGACAATCTCGCTCTTGCGGTACATTTCGTTTACCTTAGCCTCGGCATTTCCTTGACTCCATGCCTCGACCTCTACCACCCTTTTCAGGGTCTCTACAATCTCTACTTGATACTTCTGATTCATAACTCTTTTCTTTATAGGTCCAACGTATATCCTTTTGCAGTCAGGGCAATAGCCACCTCTTTAGGCAGCTCAAAGCAACCATCATAGTCAATGACTGTGCAGCCATCTACAACGTAGCCGCCACTTATATAGGTGTCCTCATCGTCGCCTTTCTGGTACTCCCATGTTCCTTCACCGGGAGTGAGGCAAACCCAGGCACCATTATCAAAGGTGTACTCATGACCACCTTGCTCGTTCACTTTCTCAACTACTTTCATACTGATCCTCCTTCCTTTACCATGTTGTCCCAATCCAAGGATTTCTTCCACTGTTGATTTCGTCGAGTATCTTCTTCTCGATATACTCTTCGGTTTCCTTTGCTTGTTTGGGAGAGTAATACTTCTCCAGTTCCTCTCGTGGAGCCACCAGCAACATCATCATGCGGTGGTTGTCGATTGCCGGGTTCCAGTTGGCACCACTCAGCCAATTCAAATCGTGTACTTCGGTGTTCAAGACTACATAGTCCAGGCATTTGCTAGGCTTCTGATATTCCGGCTCTGTCCTTCCTAAGTTATACCACTGCCAAATGCAGTTTATCGGGGTGCTGTGATAAACCATGCGCTTGTAGTGTGAATGAACTTCCTGAACTTCGCCCTCCATGAAAGCAAGACGAGTGCAAGATTCTGGTTTGATGCCTAACTTCTGTAAATACTCATGTACGGTCATATCTTTTCCTCCTATTCTTTAGTACATCTTCTGAACGTGGGTCTTATTTCCCCAGCTGTTGATGTAGGTAAACCATTTCTCTCTCGGCTCACATGCCAGAGGAAAACTATTCTTTCTGTTCTCGTAGAAGGCATCGGCATCCTCCTTGGTGTTGAAACGCTTGTTTTCAGTTTTCATTGACGACCAGTTGAAAATCTTAATGATAAACATAGCTGCCTCCTTTCTTAGAAATCAATCTTCTCAAATCCGTAATTGTCAACGTAGTAAGCGGTGCCATCGAGAACTATCACGTCCGATACTGAGAGGCTGTGACCAGTATAGCCTTCCGGCTTTCGGCCCTGGAACTTCACAAAGAGTGTATCGAGCGTATCTTCAACGGACTCTTCTTCCTCGACCTGTCCCTCATAGACCTTGGTGTAGAGGTCACTGTCGAGCTTGCATAAATCACCTTCCATCGTGCAAAGGTTGTTCTCCTTTACAAAGTCAAGACTGGAAAACTTGATGTGGCGGGCATTAGGTGCATCGCTCTCAATCTGATAAATCGAATACTGTCTCATGTTCTTTAAGTTTTGAAGTTTATATCTTATTTACACTACAAAGGTACAAACAATTTATCAAATACGCAAATTTTACCGCTTGTTTTTTCGGAAAAATGCAAAGAAAAAGCGGGAGGTAAAACCCTCCCATCTTTTCCTGGTACTAAGCATCCTCCATCTTTGCAATTCTCCACTTCGGATCATCTTTGATGGCGTTCTGGTCACGGTTGATGGGCTGCAGTGTCAGCCCTTGCTTTGACAGCTCATTGAGCAATTCAGGTGTCGGTTGCATCATAGCTACGTCCTCCATCGTTACTTGGCAAGCAGAGCAAGCAGGAGAGAGCGATCTTTTTCACTCGTCTCATATCCTCGATTCAGCTTACGGATAATATACTCTTTCTCGCCTATCAACTCAATAGCCTTGGCTCTCAGGGTATCGTCGTCAGTCTCGTAGGACTGAACCAGGAGCCAGTCGGCCATGTCGCTGACAAACTTCTGGTGAGCGGCCTTCTCTTCCTGAAAGCGTTTCTCCGCTCTATCCAAAGCATTCTCATAGCTCTTGATGTTCTTGTCAAGCTCATTGATATGCTCTCGCATTCCGTTGACAAGACCATTGGGCTTCTTGTTGTTTTCCAACCACAGCTTGCAGAACTCATCTTTATCCATGTTATCGCAAGCCATATACATTCTCTCGATAGTTGCATACTCAGCAGGTGTGACCTGCAAACCCGTCCGAATCTCAAACTCTTTCTGTAACATAGTCTCTGAATTTTGAAGTTAATATCTCATTTGCTTTACTCTTCTACCGTTACCTCATCAATGCACTCGTAACCTTCTTCACCAATTTCACCGTTAGCTTTCATTTCGTTTACAGCAAAAGATGTGAAGTCAACGTACAAGACGCCTGATTCTTCTACCTCTACGATATACCAGCCATCGTTATACATCACCTCGCCGTCCTCGTGAATGGCTTGTATTAGGGTACGACCATCTGCCATGACTGAGCTTGCCAGCTCATGGGGATTCCTGATTGTGCCATTATCTGCATTGCAGATGTCACTCATGGCTTTCAGTGCTCTGTTAGCCAGTTTCCGACGAGTATCGAACTTCTCTGTGTAGATATATGTAGCGTTCATATTCTTTAAGTTTTGAAGGGTTAAATATCTTATTTGACATTACAAAGGTAGGCATAAATTATCAAATGCGCAAATTTACCAACTTTATTTTCTCGTCCAAAACTTAAAAGAAACTAACGTATAAAAGGGCAGTAGTCAACGGCTACCACCCTCTCTATTCAGGATGCAGACATTACTCTTCCTTGCCGTTGAGCTGGTCGATGTCAGCCTGAATCTTCTCGCGCTGGGAAGCGTACTTCTTGCTTACCTCGTCTGTGATAGTGGCTGTGGTATCGGCCATCGTCTCACCCATCAGAGCGTCGAGCATTCCCTGAAGGTCATGTGCAAAGCAAACGCTCTTCTCACTCAGCATGGACTTGATGAACTCTCGCTTAATGGCGTTCCTGTTTTCCTCCAGCACCTTTGAAGCCTGCTGGTACCAGTCAGCGGTATTGCTCCACTCCAGTCCGATACTCTTCTTGAACTCAGGCGAAAGACGCTTGATGAGTACAGCATGGAACAAACGCTGCTCCTCTGCTGTCAGCATAGCGTTACTTGCTGAGTAAGTGGAATCAGCAAGGGCCTGGCGCTTCCGCTCTACCAGCTCCTCGTTCTCACGTTCCTCATTCTTCAGCAGACAATCCTTGAGCTTCGTGATCTGCTCTTTCGTGCGGTCACTGGTGGCAATATCGTCGCTATCCTGTGCACCAGCAGGGATTGAGTAAGCGTACTTGTATTCACCACTCAGCTTGCCGTCGAAGCATATCTCATAGACCTGCTGCACGTTGCCGTCTGCAATGTTGCTATCGAAGATGGCACGGACATGGCGGTAGTTATCCATACGCTTCTCGTACACTTCCTCGTCCGAGAATGAAGATTTGTCCGGCTCAACAGGACAAAGGACGTAGGAGCGGCCAGTCATATCCTGCAGCGACAATCCGTATTCCTTTGCAGCCTTGATAATCTCCTCGTTGCCCTGTCCTTGATAGACAACAGGCATATCCAATCCCTTTGCAATACGGAAGATGTTCTCCTGCACCTTCTGCCGGAAACACTTCATATCCATGCAGCGCGGGCGAGCGGTGTCACCATAGCTCTCAGGCTTATTCTTCGTGTTGAACGGACAGCCCTCACAATCCTTGCCGCAGCTGAAAGATGCGTCTCCGAGCGGGAACGATGCAGTGTCGAGATACTGCATGACGTGCTCGTCTATCCACTGCTTCAAGATGTCAATGGTGATGTACTTAATTGGCCACCGGGCAATACTGGCCTCCGTGAAGCAGTCACGGAAAAGGACCTCCTGCTGCTCCTTCGTGAGCTTCGCAATCTCGATGAGCTGATTCAGGTAGATGTTTCCATTCCTCAGCAGCGGGATATACTCAGGCAGCACATTGTTCAGCTGAATGCGGCTCACCACATAGCTTGATGACTTGCCAAGAATCTTCGCTATCTCCTTCACCTGCATGGTGCCCTCGGTTGAGAGCTTGTAGAAGGCAGCGGCCTCTTCCAGTGGGTCAACGTCCTTGCGCTGCAGGTTCTCAATAATCATTGCAGCGAAAGCCTTCTTATCGTCCAGCTCCTTGATGATGCACTGGATTTCCGTCATACCGGCAATCTGCGAGGCCCTGTAACGGCGTTCGCCACAGACAATCTCATATCTCGTATCACTACCCTTCGGCATCTTTCGTACCGTGATGGGCTGAATGAGTCCATTCTCCTTGATGTTATCGGCCAGTTCCATCAATGCCTCCTGGTCAAAGGTCTTTCGTGGGTTAAGACTGCTCGGGGTGATGTCAGTCAACGGAATGTTGCGCACAGAAGCGACTTGAATGTTTCTCTTTTCCATAATTCTTATGCTTTTATTGATGAATGATTCTTGTTAGATGGCCCAGGCAAGTTCTTCTTTCGCTGGAGCCTTTTTCCATGAGTTGAAAACGTAATCGTTAATGAAGTTCTCATAGCTGAGCACAACAGGCTCACCCAGCTCTGCCTCTGCGTCCACGTTCTCGTCAACAAAGAGCGTAGGCATGATAAGACAGCGCAATACTTTTCCATTCTCAACGACAACTGCGTGAGACCTATCCTTCGAGGTGAATTTCACTTCCTTGGTGCCGGCTAACATTATCGTTGTCAGCAACCGGAGCATGGTGCAGATATTGAAACCTACGCCGTTGATGACCACAGCATCCTTGTCAGTCGTCTCTTGCTTGCGGGCATGGTAAGCACAAGCTTCTTTGAGCTGCTTCACGTCAAGGACAAACTCTGTGTCGCTATCCTCATGCCTCGGGAAAACACTATCGACATTTGGATATCGCCCCTCGATCTCCTCACCGATGATACTGAGGGTTTTCCCATCCAGTGCCTTGCTGCCCTCGTTCAGGATAACCAGTACATGGCCATCAGAGGCATAGCAACGGCCTTCTTCAAAATGCACACCGTTCATAATAGGTCTGCAAACGTCTTTTGCTACGATGTTCTGATACATCGCCTTGATAATCTTCTTGTTCATACGATTAAAGCTTTATTGATTTTACATTGTATAGTCACTGCCTTCATTGTAGCCAAGGCTAAACATTACCTGCTCTACCTCGCGCTTGTTTTCCTCATCCTCCGTTTCATCAGGGAAAGACATAGAGAACTCGTGGCTGCTGGAGCGGTCAAACTCTCCAACCATCCCGTTTTCTTCTAACACATTGCTAAATTCATTAGCTTCGCTTACGCTCTTGAACTCAATTACTACGAATTTCATACTCTTTTGTTTTGAAGGGTTATTGTATCTTATTTACACTACAAAGGTAGGTATATTTTATCATATACGCAAGTTTTACTTACCATTTTTCCTTTGTCTAATCTTAAAAGAAACTAACGTAATTGAGGGGCTGTAAGAAAACCCTACAACCCCTCTTTTAGCGTTATACTGCAGTCACCAGCTCGTATGCCTGTTGCACCTTCTTGGAAGCGTAGCCAGTCATCAGACTGTCAAACTTCTGCTCCTCATTTTTGAAATCGTACTCGTTCTGGTAGAACGTCGTCAAGCCATTGATGAGCCACATTCCCGTACCCTTGGCACCTACGTCCTGACCGATGCCAGTCTCAATCGTGCCTCTCACCTTGTCGAACTGGTTCTTTGCGAAGGTGCTAATATCGGCGTGATGAGCGTCGCCAGTGGCCTTGTAGATAGCCTTGTTCTTATCAGAGTACAGAACTTCTGCCAGGATGCGGTCAAGGTCTCGCTCGGCCAGCTTAATGCTCTGCAGGTGGGTGAAGCGTTCCTCCATCGACTTCTTATAGATTTCGTACATGTGGAGCGTCTGGTAGGCAAACTCGGCATTCTCCTTGTTTGTCAAATCGAGACGGCTGTTAATCTGTGAAGTGTGTCGCAGGCTGATCTTACCGAAGTTGTGGGCCATTGCGAAGTTCAGGGTATTGTTACATACCACGCGGACGGGCGTAACCATGCAGTTCACGGCAGCGGTGCCATCATGGGAGGTCGTAAACACAACGTACATTTCTACCCGGTCATCACCCTTGTTGTCGAGGATAACCTGCTCAGGGAACTTGGCACTGATGAAAACGCGCTCACCGTGTCCGAGGACTCCAGCTGTCTCAATGACAGGCACATGGTCATTACCCAGTTCACCAGAGCAAAGGGTATCTACGAACTTGAAAGCGTCCTCATTCTGAACTACACCATAGTAGTCTGAGACAACGCCTAACGACTCTTGCGTGTCGAGTCTCACCGTAGCCTTCCGTCCGCTAATCTGAGCACTCAGGATTGCATCGCAGATAGCTTCTGCATTATTGCTGGCCATAGCCTCAGACAGAGCGGGTGTGATTGCCACTACTGGCTGCAACGCCACCTGATAATCAGCATGGGAGAGCTTCAGGGCCTGCTCTACCGTCATTGGACCGTCAAACACTTGGCCGAGATTGTGCCATGCACGCTCTTTTCTGCCGTTCTCTACAAAGCTGGCGACTTCCACGCCATTCACTTTCTTAATCTCTAAATTGTGAGCCATAATCTTAAATGGTTTTGAGGGTTAAACTTATCTTATTTGCTTTTACTGTTCTCTTGTGTCATACGAATACTGGAGGTCATCAGGAATCCGCTTCACGTCCTCTTGTGTGTATGCAAAGCTGAGCTTGTCAACCAGCTCATCGAGGGTGTTGCATCCATAGAAGTTTACTGTGTAAGCCAACACCTCAAAATTGAGGGTAGCGAGTTCTCTTAAAATCTTTGCTTTCATATCTCTAAGTTTTGAAGTTGTTATTTATCTTATTTGACACTACAAAGGTACAATGATTTTATCATATACGCAAATTTTACTCAGAAATTTATCTGTAGCTATGGTTAAAAGAAACTAACGTAAAATAGCACCCCGGAATGGAGTGCTATTGATTGCTTTTGCTTGGTTTTCGTGGGCCATATCGACCATAGAGCTTGCGTAACTTTTCCCACCAATATTCAGAGTAGGGATTGCGAGAGCGGAGCGATGTCTGCTTCCCTGCTTTCGTCCAAAAAGAGACTATCGTTACACCTTTGCCTGTATAGACCCACACACCATAAGGGGCAAGCATCGTCGGCTTCCTTTTCTTGATGTATTCGCAAATCATGGCAGCACGTCGATGTTCTTTGAATAGTCTGATGCAATGCGCTTGCGGACTTCACGTAAAAGGGCGTCCGTTTCATCCTCGCAAGCCAGCATAGCCTTATAATTCTCTGTATTCTTTTGCCGTCTGAAGGTTGTCTGCTTCCTTCTGCACTCACGTACCTTGTCAATGAGCGCAAGAAGCGTAACGGCTTCTACTTTCTTTGTCATAGGCAGTAAGGTTTATAAAAATAGCCCCTCACCTGTCTGCTGGCGGCAAGGGGCTCAGTATCTCGGAAGTTGGCTAACTATCTCAGCTTCGTTGTCGGTACTTCGATTTTACCCAGTAGGCAAGGATGCCTACAATGATGAGCAGAGACAAGGCCAGCAAAGCACCTGTAGCGTAAGATAGTTGCTTCGTCTCTGTTGCGGCAAGGTCTTTCTCGCTCGATTTGGTTTCTTCTCTCTTAGCAGACTCTTCCTTGATAGCTGCTGAATTATTCACGGAGGTAAGGGCGTTCTCATTCGTTGTCTCATTCTTCTGATCGCCTTTGCGCTCAGTAGTCCGGCCTTTATGCTTGACAATCGTCTGCTTCTCTGTTTTCAAGACAGGAGAATGGCCGGAGCTGTCGGACTTGCTGGTGTCGTACCAGGTCGTTTCGGTCGTAATCACCACTTCTGTACTATCGTCAGTACGCTCAGTGAGCGACGTCTGGGTGACAGATGAAGATTGAGAGCTTGCGGTTGCCTCTGTATGACTGGTAGCTGTCTCAGTGGTATTCACCTGTTCCGTTCTCTCTGTGTTCTCCTTAACCGTTTTCTTGTATGAGCCACAAGACGAGAAAAGGGCGCAACAAATCAGAAGGACAACGAAAGCAGCCAAATAAGCCAAAGAGCAACAGCAGCCGATTTTGAAAGCTTCTTTCGGCTTCAAATCCTTCTGAGGGGGTAGCCAGTATTCGTTTGGGTCGTGATAATCGTACATAGTCATTGCAGTTAGATTCTCGAATATTCATCTTTCGCCGAGAAACACGGGCATTCTTTGAGCCATTCCCACGGCTCGATGATACCATTGTGATTCTTATCCGGCGAACAGTCTCTATGCCCTAAGATTTTTGCATGAGGGTATAGCTTCCGCAGGTCGAGCAACAGGCAAAGGAGGGCGTTCTTCTGTGCTTCTGTGCGTGTGTCTTTTGCCTTGCCGTTCTTATCAAGACCGCCGACATACACCACCCCTATTGTATGGCTGTTGCGGTTCTCTACATGAGCACCTGATATGTCAACGTCTCTACCGTTGTGAACGCTGCCGTCCAGGTACACGACATAGTGATAGCCAATGGTCGAGAAATTCCGCGCCTTGTGCCAGCGAGTAATGTCATCAACCGTCACCTCCTGGCCTTCTCTCGTAGCCGTACAATGGATGATAATCTCATCTATCCTACGCTTTGAGCGTTTCAGGTGAAAGACTGAGGCTGTCACTTTCGGCAACAGCTTTGCAAGGGTGGCAGGGCCGACGACTCCATCAACCGTAAGGCCGTGGTCTCTCTGGAACTCCCTAACCTTTTCTTCTGTGAGACGGCCATAGATACCATCGGGCCAAAGATTCAAAGCCTTCTGTATCTGTTTGACCACTTCTCCACGCGAATTTCTCTTGTATATCTCCATTTCTATAACTTGTTGGTTAATCTTTCGGATAGCTGAGGTTTTCAGCGGTGATGTTGTAAAGACACTCGATGTATTCAGCAGCCACCTTCTTTGCTTCCTGAAGGTCATGGTACAGATAATTTCCGCACTCCTTCATCGTGGCTCCTGGTATCTCTCCCTTATAGTCACGGATAAAGGCCATGAGCCTTATCATCGTATCAACGAGCTGGTGGCTGTCCCACTCTCCTTGAAGAATAAGGTAGAAGCCTGTAGCGCACCCCATAGGGCCGAAATACACAACCTTGTCACCAAGCACAACGTCATTACGCAACCACGTCGCCCCAAGGTGCTCTATGGTGTGCATCGCTTTGGGCTGAATATACGAATGGTTCGGCCACTGCATACGAATATCAATAGTGGTCAGTATATCACCGCTCGGCGTGTTGTCTCTCCTTGAAACGTAGAGACCTTCTGACATTCTCGTATGGTCAACGAGGAAACTCTCTATCTTCTTCATTTGAACTCACGGATAATGTTAGCTAACTGACGGAAAGAAGTCTGAGCAGCAACCCGCCAAAACGCGAAGTAATCTCCTTCGCTGCAGCTGTCACTGATAACACGGACGGACACCATCGGGACGTGATATAGGTGGCAGACATGGGCAATAGCTACGCTCTCCATATCCACGGCAATAGCCGTCGGGTGTTTATCGATGACTGGCTGCACATCGCTGACGAACTGATCGCCGCTGACAATAAGCCCGTGATGAGCAATGGGGCAAGCCTTCAAGACGACACCCAGCAGCCACTCGTCGGCTTGGAATACAGCAGGAAGGCCCTGCACCTGCCCTGGCTCCAGCCCTTCACCACAATAGACATCATGGTAAGCATAGCGTTCGCCAACCACACTGTCTAAAGGTTTCACGTTGTCGGCCAACGAGCCGGCCACACCAGTTGAAAGCACTACGGCAGGGCGGTAGGTATTGAGCATTTCAGTCACGCCAACCGCAGCGTTCACCTTACCAATGCCGCATTTCTGTATGACAACGGACACTTCACCCATGGTGCCGACATAGTAGAGGTTAGCGCCTTTGTGCTCACAGGAAAGGTTGGAGACATGCTGCTTCAGCTGCTCCAACTCTTTCTCCATGGCAACGATAATTCCTACCTTGAACTCCTTCATTTGGAATGGGTCTTGAAGTAATCGTTAATCTGCTCCACTGCATCGAGGGCTTCCCATGTGAACAGAGCCACTCCATAGGTCTCTCCCTCAATGGTCTTGTTGATGCTGGTACACTCACGGCCAAAATGTCCGTATGCAGCGGTTTCCTCATAGATAGGATGGCGCAGCTGCAGTCTTTCCTCAATGGCTTTTGGCCGGAGGTCGAACAGCTCCTCTATGACACCTGCCAGCTCTGCATCTGAGAAAGCGGTCTGGTTGGTGCCAAAGGTGTTCACGTTTACGCTCACTGGCTGAGCTACACCAATGGCATAGGACAGTTGCACAAGCATTTCCTTCGCCACTCCAGCCGCTACCATGTTCTTTGCCACATAGCGAGCCATATATGCTGCCGAGCGGTCAACCTTACTGGGGTCTTTACCAGAGAAGGCACCGCCACCATGTGCGCCTTTGCCACCGTAGGTGTCAACGATAATTTTACGACCAGTGAGACCAGTATCACCATTAGGACCACCGATAACGAACTTGCCAGTAGGATTGACCAGCACCTTCGTCTTATCGTCAAACAGGGCAAGGATAGCCTCGTCCTTTATGTGGTCTTTCACACGCTCGATGATAAGCGTCTTAACGTCATCCTCAATGACAGCGTGCATGGCTTCGTCGTTATCTCTCATACCCTCTGTTACTCTGAGGCGCACACCAGGAAACTCGTCATGCTGTGTGCTGATAACGATAGTGTCAATGTGGGTGGGCTTGCCGTCCTCACCATATTCGACTGTCACCTGACTCTTTGAGTCCGGGCGCAGATAGTGCATACCGATGTGCGTCTTTCTGGCAATCGCCAGCTCCTTCACGAAAAGGTGAGCAAGATACAGAGGCAGCGGCATGAAAGTCTCTGTCTCGTCGGTGGCATAACCGAACATCATACCTTGGTCGCCGGCACCTTGGTCAAGGGGATTCTCACGCTCTACGCCACGGCGTATGTCGGCGCTCTGCTCATGAATGAGGCTGATGATACCGCAGCTATCGTCAAAGCCATATTCAGGCTTCGTGTAGCCGATACGCTTGATAGTCGAGCGCACGACGCCCTGAATGTCAACGTAGGCAGACGAGCGGACTTCTCCAGCTACAATCACCTGCCCCGTGGTTACTAACGTCTCGATAGCCACCTTCGCGCTTGGGTCTTTCGCCAGGAAAGCGTCAAGGATAGCATCGCTGATCTGGTCGGCCACCTTATCAGGATGACCTTCGGAAACTGATTCCGACGTGAACAAACTAAATTTCTTCATGCTGATTATTTTGTTTTTGGGTTTCTTCTCCCTTTTTCCCCTCTATGTCTCTAAGGTCATGGAGGTCAACTTCAAAATGTCTTTCTGTTTTGTCGATAAGTATTTTATGTAGAACCTTCCAAAATCGGCTCTCTTGCTCCGTATCTCTGCATGACGCTTCATTCTCCAGTATCGAAAGACCTTGCTCAAATGCTATTGCTCCAGCAACAACGTAACTCAGCGGAATGCTAACATGAACAAAAATCCAATGCTCAACGATGAAAGCAAGAATGATAAGCCAAAGCCTTTTAGGTATCGTCTGACGAATGACCTTTCCAAAAGCGAAACTGGTGAAGTGTGCCTTTTCTCGTTTTGTCTTATCCGGGTACTTCAAATGCACTCGCTGGTCAAGCTGATACGCCGTCCATGCATCGTACAGAATCAGGATAATCACCACAATCATCAAAGGAAATGTCGGCTGAAACTCAGCCACGAACCATCCGAAGATACCACCAAGGAAAGCCCAAACGCCTTTCCAGCTCAAGCACCAGTTTATGCAACCAATGCACCAGTTAAACAAAGTATTCGTCATGCCTTTTTCGGCAAAGTTACAGAATTTTTCACCCTGTATGCCGTAGGCATGACGAACTTTTAGTGAACTGCAAAGTGCAGAAAGAACGGCTCGCTTTGGCTCGCCGAGGGCGGCTTCACTACTCTTTTTCCTTCTTTACTGGGCGGAAGTTCAAGGCAGCATACAGCTCAATGAACTGACGGCCGGCGTACTCGGCCCGTTCCCGTGTTTTGAAGGCCAGGCGAGCGCCGATGTACGAGTGCGAGAACGAGAAAGCGGCATCCGAGAGCGCGGACGAGAGACCGCAGCGCGCACCGTAATCCGCGTGACCCCCGACGTACAGCAGCTGTGCCTTGTCATCCTCATCCATACGGTCTATCTCTTCCTGAGTGTAGAGGTAGAACCAAGGATAATAGCGGTACTCGTCAGTAGTGAACTTCGGGAACTCGTCAAGGGTGGTCTCAGAAAGTCCGTTGATAGCAGCACAGATAACGCGCAACTTCATGAAGGCCACCACGTCGGCACCGAGCAAATCAAGCGTTCTGTCATCAATGGGGAACGTCATACCGGTTGCCATCATTGCATCCTCGAAGGTGCGGATTGCCTCATAAGGCTCACATTCCTCAAACTCGCAATCTTCAGCGTTCCAACGTTTCTTATCCTTTGCGAGAGCCTTGATAAGAGCCTCCTTCTCCGCATCTGTTGCAGGACGCAAGGTGTCAGCATTCCAATAGGCTTCCTCTTCTTCGAGTTCGCCACCGACATTGATGTGAGCATAGCAGACAATCTTGTCTTTGGTGCCGCAATACCATTCCTTGAAGATGCCGACAAGCAGCCCTTCAACGCAAGAATCGTCACCAAAAGCAATAAACTCGCCTTCTTCAGGGTTATACACTTTGCGGGCTTCCTGTGTCTCACCTACAGAAGCGCCACAATTTTTCATCAGAGTTGCCAGCTTTGTGACAAACTCTTCTGCCCGATCATCGGGCACGTTCAAAATAATATTCTTCATAATCTCTCAGTTTTGAGGGTTTATCTTATTTACACTACAAAGGTACAAAGAAGTTATCAAATGCGCAAATTTACTCATCTGAATTTTCCTTGTTTTTCTCTTTGGTCAGTACATGGTGAGGTGCAGGGATGCTTGGCGGTAATATCTTCTGCCCCATGCGCTCCACCACCATATCTATGTCTTCCCTGCTGTAGCACAACGAAAGCATAGCTTTATACAGGCGACGAATGACTCCGGCAGTGATACGGTCGTGCTCCTCACCATAGTGCTTGTTAAAGCGATTCTGCATGAATAGCGTACCCAGCAGAAAACCCACCAATACGCTGTAGATAATCAATAACACCATTATTGTAGTCATAGTTCTCCCGCCTCCTTCGGGGTTTCGTTTTCTGTTTCCTGCTCAGGCATCCCGAGCATTTTGCGTAGCTGCTTCTGGGCCGAAAGATGCTCCTTGGTCATGTCATAGAGAAGTACACGTAACTCAGCAATAAGCCGTTTCTTGTTTGGTATCTTCTCTATTTTGTCATGTGCTGCATAGCGGAATATCCCCACCTGTGCTGCTTTGTAGATATGCTCCATGCGACGAATATAGGCTATCAATGCCAATCGCTCTCGGAACATTCTCTGATAGTCACCAACTATATACTGAAGAACGCGCTCGTCCGGCACATTATCCTGCGGACGCGGCCTGTTGTCGGGCTGTTCAAGGTATTGCCTCATGTGACCCATGACTTTCGTCTTAATCTCTGTAAAAATGTTCATGTTAAATTCCTTTTTTCTCTCGCCAAATACGATAGATTTCTCTCCTTATATCACCACACTCATCATGGATTCCGTTCTGACTGAAATACAGGCTCACGGCATTCCTGAGAGCATTTTTGCTATCTACCGTCCTTATTTCTTCAGGCAGCTCCTTGAAAATGTTCTCAGCCATTCTCGATACCGTCTCGCCTTTATTTGTGAGCAATCGGTCTATCCTGTCAGTTCCCTTTTTGCTAATCATGCGTCTATAGGCTCCTATGAGTTCATCTGTCCGCGACTCATAGACTGGCTTGTAAGAGCGGTGTGAGATATGCCAACCACAGCAGGAAGGGCAGTAATACGCCCGGAGCGTTTCGCTGCCTGTAGCCAAGTCGTCACCATTCCATTTTATGAAGTCGTTGGCTTTGCGCTCCGTCTCAAAGAGCATCTTCGGGCGGTTGCAGTCAGGGCACCAAATCCTATTTTTCGGCTTCATTCTTTTTAGAAGGGAATAAATCGTTTACCAAATCCATCGCTTGAAGCTGTCCTCTGACGATTTCCAAACAATCATTATATCCGTAGCAATAGCCACTAACGAACATATCCTTTGCGAAGGCTTCTGTATTTGGATTGCTGTCGAGGACAAAACCTGACTCTGCAGCCTGTTTCTTGAACGTCTGCCAGGAGTTCTCTATGAATTTTCCCATTTGCTCTGCATCGGGGAGAAAAATCTTTTTATCCATACTCATTGTTTTTCGTTTTCGATGTTTACTATTGGGGCCAAACGGTGGTAGCCATGCTTTGCATAGGGATTGATGTAGATGAGCTTTTTCGTCCACTGCCCTTCTTCATCCTTGCATGGTTGCAGCCTAAAGTGGCCCGACACCAAGAAACCCTCGTCACGGCAGATGGTGGTGAACCAGCGGGAATCAAGCACCTGCACGTCGATGCCTGTCTCATTGATGGCCTTCTCGTTCAGCATCTTCGACCTGATCTTCTTACTTTTCGCAACGGTCTCAATATCCACCTGGCCGTATTTCTTCAACATCATCAGCAGGTAGAAGTAGGCCACACACGACCTTTCAACGGCTAGTGTGGTTGTCGAGAACTGCGTCTCGAAGCGGTCATCACCAACAAATCTAAAGGCAAACGAGGTAAAGAGCGCTCCCTCCTTATGCAGACGAATTATCCTTATCCATCCGTTAGGAGCTGTCTTCACCACCCACAGAATATCTTCGTCGATAAAAGCGCAATCCTCATGCACCTTTTCGCACGCCTCCTTTGACCCGAGCATTTTGTAGAGGGCAAGGCAACTTTTATTCAGGGCCTCGCGGAATGTCTTAGAGATATAGTAGAGCTTCATGCCGACGGTATAGAAGCCGTAGCCTATCTCCATCGTCACAAAGCCCTTCACCTTCTCAATATCCTCAGCCGAGAGCAATTCGTTTTGGTCAAGGGTACAGAAAATATGCTCATAGTCTGACCGCATGAACTCAGTACATTTGGTGACGTCCACCACCTGAAGAGCCGCCCAGTTTCTATAATTGATTCTCATAACAGGCCCTCCTATACGTTGAAAGCCACCCATGACAGCAACCGCAACACGTCACGGTCACGCGCCAGCCAGTAGCAAGTACCATTGTTATCATCTTTCACCAATGCGACGCGATACTCTTTGATGTCCTCCGAACAGCAGAGAGCCGGCATGTCGTACTGGAACATTTCGCGTATATGGTAGAAGTCACTGAAGGCAGTCTTGATTTGCCGTACTACAGCGTTGAGCAAGGAAACATCATAGCAGCGGCTCATGTAATCTTCTCCGTTGTCAATGGGTATCAGTGGCCCAAGCGCATAGCGGTATGGTGAAGAGCCAACAGACGGCAGCGGATGAATACCCGTATTCTCGTAATCGTTCAAAGGCAGGTCATTGGCAAACACATCTACTGGCTTGCTCTCTTTCTCCTTTCCAAGCACATAGAACAGACCATTTGCATTGTCGGCTTTCCAGCGGTAGCCGCTGCGGGTCAAGGCACCAAGGAACCTTGCTACTTCGTTTCCCTTTGCAAGTCTTATGTCAGGATTGCCGAGATAGCTGCTCGATACCGTATTCTCATAGACACGCTCTACACCATCTTCGCCCTTCATGGTCTCATAGCTCCAGAAGAACCTATCGCCCTCTATTTTGCTGACAAGGTGGAGCATTCCACCGTCACGACCTTTGCGGAAAACAATTTGGCCCGGCTTGTATAGGGGTAGAGGTGCAGCCTTCGCCTCTTTCTTCTGAGGTGCCTGGGAATCTGCCAATGGCTGTGCTGACTGAGTAATGGTAATCTGTACCATTCTATCACTACCTTGCGACACCTTGCCATCACGGAGGAAATCAGTAGCCAATCGGCCGATTGTGTCTCTCAGTGTCATCTTTGCATCATGCTTGCCGATAACGTCACGCACCATGCGGCTGTACTGAGGTGTCACCTGTGAGACGGTCATCTTGTCAAGGTTCATCTTGAAAAACTGCTCCTTCGTCAGTGCCGTACAATGCCACTTGCGGGCAATGTTTGACATTCCCTTTAGCGACTGCGTTTTCTGAAACAGCTCAACGAGTTCGCAAAGGTATCTGTGAAATGAATTGTAATCAATCATGTTTCTCTCCGTTTTCGTTATTACTCTCGTTGGTCTGATCGCCTTCGCCTTGTGGCTCGTCGTAAGCGTCAAAGTTCTCCTCATCCTCGTCCGGGTCAAGTTCTGGCAGGGTAGAGAACTTAATTTCGTGAATCTTCGGATGCTCCTTCATAAAGTTGATTGCTGCTTCTGCAGCGTCATGGCTGAGCTGAGAATAAACTTCAGGGTCAACCCAAACCATTTCCTCCTTTGAGGCTACGTTTACAAACTGAATCTGTTTGTTTCTGTTTCTTACGATAAGTTTCATAATTGTTTTGTTTTAAGTGAATAACTATCGGCTTTATGCCGTTTCTTTCTTTGAATCCCAGTAGTGGCTCAATTTCCTGACTATTTCCTTTACGACATCAAAATTGTCGTCACCCCATTCCTTCGCCACTTGAAAGGAGAGGTTGTATTCAGGATTTACCTCACGCGGGCTAACAATATGAGAGGCAAGCCGGCCCTCCGTTGGCTTCAAACCTTTATCGTGCAGTTCACAAAGGCCGTCGTGGTAGAAAACGCACCACCCATTCTCTTCTTTTATCTGTATCATTGCGATGCAGTTAGGAGTGAAGCCAAGAATCACGCCAACAAGCCAATCTGTATAGCATAGCTTATCCGCGTACCCTGCATCGATAAGTGCGAGAATATCCTGCGGAGTTCCAAGGCATGGGGTGTGACACATGGTCTTACATAAGCCACAGGAGCACTCAACAGGTTTACGACCTGTCTGCCTTGCAATCTTCTCGAATACTTCTTCTCTACTCATGCTCATGTTTCTTCACTCTGTTTTCGTCCTCTTGCTTTTCGCGCTGACGCTCTGGAGACCAGCTGTGAGTCGTACCTTTCTCGATGCCCTTTCCGTTTTCGTATGTGCAATTCTGAAAATGGAAAAACATCGGCATTATGGCAAAGGCACTACGTTTCAGAAAGAAGAAGTAATTACCCCACCACCAACCATAACCAAATGTTATGCTAAAAATCTTAATCGGAAAATACTTTTTCATACCTTACAAAATTATTATTTCTTCCTCGCCTCGTCTGCTGACATAGGCAAAGATGTCTTTTCGATACACTTGCCGCTCTTTGATGACACGACCTTTACTTGCAGCATATCCTTCGCACCACTCCTTATCAATCGTCCAACTGATGCCGGGGTCAGTATCACCAGGATATAGCTTGTTGTCGTAAGCCCGATAGACGGTCAGAGGAAAATCCATGTTGTCAAGGGCTTCAGCGTCCTCCGGAGTCATAAACCACGACTTGCAAGGACGTGACGATCGCATCATCTTGCGGAAAGTCTCTGCCGTCTCTGTACTTCCAGCAGCTACCCAAACAGTCCGCATCAACTCCCAATAGCGAGGGTTGGAAAGCAGGTGAGCCTTACGCAGAAAGATGTCAAGCACCTTTGCTTCGGCATTTCCGTCTGTACCACCTTCTCCTGCACGCACAATCTGAGCAGCAATCTTTGAGTCTCGCGCTAACTGCTTCGGCTTTAATGCAGGTATGCGTCTGGTGAAGTCAGAGCGTTCATTATAGCATTGCCCCTCCTGGTTGTAGGTAGGGACTGAGTATTTCGGAATTTCTATCATTCTTTCTTCCCTTCCTTCTTTTCTTTCTCAGCGATTTCAAGAGCAGCCAGTTTGATAGCGTCACTGATAAGTGTGGAATACACTTGACGCTCCCCGCTTGGCAACGTAGAAGTCTTATCCTGCAATTTCTTCATTTCAGCAAGGATAAGGTCGCGTGTAATACGGCCCTCTCGATACATCTTCAGGACAGGCACAGATTTTAGACGCTGACCGCCAAAACTCTTGATTCGCTTCTCCATATCCTTGTTGAACTTGTCAACCACTCGGTCAAGCACTTCTATGAAATGCTCACCCTCTAATTTGATTTTTGTCTCTGCCATAATAGTATTATTTTAGTATAACCATTCCTATATAATTCTTTGTTTCCCGTCCGTCAACATCTATGACATGATAGACGGAAATAGTTGTACCTATAGGGTAACGCTTTGACATTTTTCTTGCCAATTCCATTGCGCCCTCATTATCCTTGCAATGCTTGTTAGGATATTCGTTAATGTTCGGGCCTACGATTTTCATTAAATAGCTTTCCATACTTAATATTGTTTACCATGCAGTTTCGGTCTGAAACGGTTGTATTTCATTTTCTGCTCAATATGCCAGTCAAGGTCGAAGTCCAGCTTGTCAGCCCAGGAATAGAGGAAATCTATGCTGTCCGTCAATCGCTTTTCGCCTGATCCCAGTACATAATAAATGATGTTATAGGCAATCTCGGTAAAAGTACCTCTAAAGAAACTCTTTTTGACACCATATCCTTTGTAGGTGATTCTGTCGCCGTACCGTTCTCCAATAAAGTCAAAGATTCGGATAGCAGCATCGGCGATTTCATCTTCAACGCTGTCTTTGATGAACTGCTTAAAGACAAACATTCTATGCTCGATGACATGACCTACTGCCTGCTTCGTGTTGAAGTTCGCTTCAAACATCTTCCGCTGGGCGCGATGACTCTTTCTGTCAGCTTCCATTGCCTCCATCACTTCACTGATAATGAGGCAGAGCCAGTGCATATCACTCCTTGGCTCCTGATGAAAGCCATGTTTTACAGCTGTCTCATGGGCCTGCTTCACATACTCGCGGATCTTCTTCTCGTCAAACATGGTTGCAGTCTCTTATTACTTCCTTACAGATACTAAGCACACGATGAACTTTGTCAAGGTCAAACCAATCGTCAGTCCTCACGCCGCTCTCCATGTCTATCCAAAAATCACCAACCTTTGGCGATGTCAGCAGTTGGTACAGCTTATCGCCGACGTTCTCAGGATTCATGCCGCCGGCATAGCCGACTTTCTCCTTGGTTTCGAGAATATCAATGGGTGTGTCTATGCCTCGACCACCGCTTGCATCAAGAAGGACACTGATAACGTCACGGTGCGGATAAGGCTTACCCTTCCAATGGTTCAGCGTTGATTCGTAAAGAGCGAGATTGTTGTGGCCCTTCTGCTGAATTATCAACTCCTGTCCTATGACGAGAGGAATCCAGCAATACTCAGGATTGTCTTTCCGCCCGGAAAGGTTGAGCTGTACGCGCTTAAAGATGTCAAGGCTGTCTTTGGTCAGTTCGTCTATCTTCTCCCACTCCTTAACAGCTGCATCATGTGCAGCAGAGCCACAGATATGCAGAGAGAGTCTAAGCTCCTTGCCTCTAAGCATTGCTATCAATTCGGGGTCGAGATAGCGGTTGCCGTTCTCGTTCCAATGATAGCTTGTCAATACGCCGAACTCTGCCAGCGGAAACTCTTTCTGAATCCCTTGGAGTGTCTTAATGTCACTCATGGCATCTATGCCAGTAAATGTAATGTGCTTCAGTTTCATATCTTTTCGTAAAATTTTCTAAGTTCTCGGATAATTCCCCGTGATTCGTAAAAATACGGATTGTTTTTCTTCATGTGATGGACGTAAACAACCACAGCTTTCATCCATTGCGGAGGACCTGACAGCCAACCATAGTAGCCATGTATGCCCTTACGTCTTTCTCGCATGATAATCTTCTTCGCCTGTCTGAATTTCATAGGTCAGCCCTCCTTAATTTCCTCACCATCTTCGGTGTACTTGCACCCGTCCTTCGTCACGATGTTGTCATCATCGTCGTACTCCCAGCAGTCCTCGCAGTAGTGACGGTCGCCGAGTTTCTTCCAACCGCATTCATCCAGTAGACCCTCAGTAGTCTCTTTGTCATCCCACCAAGTTTCTTCATCGAGCATTGAACTGCAGTTATCGCACTCAATATTGAAAAACTCTTGCTTGCGTATCATACCTTTTCCTCCAGCAATTCAGGGTTATCGTAAATGTTACCTATCACTTCTACAGAATCGGTCACCAGAGCAAGGCAGCTAACGTTGAACGAAGCAATATCGTATTTTACGGTGATGATGGCTTCATTGTCTACCCATTTGCCATTAACCTTTTTCTTGCCATTCACGGAACGGATAATATCACCCTCGAAGATGTCCTTACCGTTCTTATCGGTCATACCCGTGAACTCGCCTATCGTATCTGGGTCAATGGAAACACGGCTAACCATATCGAAATGAATATGTGGATGGCCAGTATTCCAATAGTGAAGGTCGCCAACTACCCAAGTTCCATCTACGGGTTTCTTTCCCATAGACTTCTCCATCTTTGTCTGCCTTACCTTACCTCTAAACAAAAACCTTCTCATAGCTTCTACTTTTTACGTTTCTTACTCTTCAACTCAGGATGGCGGTTAGCATAGATTTTCAAAGCAGTCTTTCGGTCATGGGCCATAATAGCCTCGCCGTTGATGACAAACTCATGCTCACTCTGATCTACGGCATACAGCTTATGGGCTCGCTCCTTGAAGTGCTTATCCCGCTGTTGACGCATACGCTCTCTTCTCTCTGTGTCGAAATATGGATTCCGACCACTTGCTGCAGCAGCCATAAGCAATGCTGCCATGATTGGTAAACTACCTCGTTTCATAGGATTTTCTTTTTTATGTGAATAACTCTGGCCACGTCTCATTGATGACCTTTATTTCATATTCTTTTTTCTCGCGCTTCTTCTGTTCCTTTGCTTGCAGCAGAGACAATTTCTTTTTCAGGTTCCAGACTCGCATACCACAAAGCCGGAGCAGCTTCAGCTCTTCATCCACCGATAGCTTGTATTTGTTCATCCGCGTTGCACCTACATTGATACAGCAACCACCAATGCGGCTACCTCTTACTCCAACCTCTTCGGAGCTTGCATAAATGATAAGACCGCATTTGTGTGGATTGTGCTCTGTGTAACCTGTCACCGTAGAATGCTCATAGTAAATGAAACGTGCATCACACTTGTATGTTCCTTCGTAGAGCCAGTGGAAAACGCGCTCTCCTATCTTCCAAGGAACGGCATAGTAGAAATGAGACAGCTTCGGGTCATAATGCGTATGCTTCTTCTTGAAGTCTGCCATGAAGTCGCTCCATGTGCGCTTTATTTCCACCTCTGTCAGACAGCGAGCCTTTGACATAATCAGCAAGTCGGCTTCATGGTTCAGGAATCCCCAATCGACGTTTGGCACGACGATGTTCTTCCTGATATAGAAAGGCGAATCAACGTAGCCCGTTATCAGCGTCTCTATCTGTTCCAGTGTGAGCTTTGTCTCAGCCATCGGTGACTATCTCATTCAGGATTTCTTCTCTTCGACAACCTCAGTACCTTCCAGCCAAGCATAGCGGGCCATGAAGAAAGCACCAGCAGCGAAAAAGCCGTAAATGATGGTATTGACGTGCCACAGACACAAAGCGTAGATAGCACCTAAAAGTGATACTGCAAACATGAGGGAAGCGATAATCAGCGTCCCGAAGTCCATTTGACTTGATACAATTTTTCTTTTCATAATCTTGAAGTTTTGAAGTAAATATCTTATTTGACACTACAAAGGTAGGCATAATTTATCAAATGCGCAAATTTTTCGGCAATTATTTTTATCAAATACACAAAAAAGGCCGCACGACCCATCGCGGGCAGTCCGGCCAAGAGTTATTCACGTTATTACTCGAACCTAAGATTTCAGGTTTAACCAGGCGAACCGCTGCCTGTGAGACAGGTAGCCCAGATCCTTCTCGTTGGCGTAAGCCTCCTGCTCAAAGAAGATATTTCGGTACGCCTTGTGAGCATCGCGGCATTGCACTAATCGGCATAGCCATTCTATGCAGTACCACCATAGGAATAGAGGCAGGGCAAGGAATGACCACCAGCCGCAACCAATCAGAGAGAGAATAGCTGCCAGCACAAGGCCGACGGCCAGCATTTCCTTCTGCTGTTCAGCATGAATGTGCTCATGGTTGTTTACCACCGTATTGTAGTGGCTTGCAGCACTGTTTCGCACAAAGATGAACGGCCAAAGGCACATCGACAAGAATCCCTTGAATGGAATGATGTCGTTAAATACTAATCTCGTTTTCATCTTGCTTTGGTTTTAAGATTTGAGCATTTCGTTGAAAGCGTCGATGACGCAAGGAGTGCAGTTGTCAACGAAGGAGCGAATAATCTCTACCTCGTTGGGGTCGTACTCGGTATCGGCATTGCCGTTGTAAATCTTCAACGCAAGGGCATGAGCAGCTATGCCGCTGCCCTGCGTATAGACGAAGTTGGCAAACTCCTTACGCATATTCTGCGTAACACTGTTTTTCTTGTCGAGGTCGGTAAAGACCTTCACGGAATCGAAGTTGATTTTCATAATGCTACTTTTTTATATTACCAGTTATTATCTCTAAATGCTCCAATAATCAAACCAGGACTTGCCCCTGACGGAGTGGGATTCAGTATAGATGTAGGAGCTTGGAATACTTCTGCTATTTCTCCTCCTGCCCATTCTACCCAATAACCATTTTGTATGATATACGCAGACACCTTATCATTGCCATTAACGACAAGGACTCTTTGTGATGTAGCCATTGACAGCTGATAATACTGATTTGACGTCTGTCTCAAAATGATAACGTCAACAGGGAATCCTGCTGTTCCTGATGCGTAGTCATAGCGCGGAGAATAGCATGGTATGACGTATGTCGTTTTGTTGTCAAGGGTTTTGCTTGTTAGCGGTATATAGATACCCGAAGCATTGCCCTCAAATCCCTTCACATAAACGTAGGCATAAGAGCCGTAAACAACCATGCAAGAGCGCTCTCTCGCTCCAAAAATTCCTCGGCACCAAATATCTGCTGCATAGAATCTGTAAGAACGATTATCTTTAGTACCATTGGCATAGAGGTCGCCTTCAAACCACAGGTTGCCATCTGAACCAAAACGGATAGCACCAACTATGGTGCCACTATCATTTACGCAATTCAGTCTTTTGAAGGAGCCTGAGACACCGCTCAAAGTTCCTTCAAATGTACTATCACCACTAATAACACACCCAGAAGCATACATCTTTCCTGTCAGAGACACACGGAACGGCGCATTTGCTCTATTGGCATAAGTCGCTCCCACCCACAGAGGAAAGTCGTTATCACCACCTTCTGCTCCACCCATGCCAGCGGCCACAATACCATTGGAGTTTGTCACCAGTATGCGGTTAGTCTGAGCAAAGTTGATGACGGCATTTTCTGCCATGATGAAGTCAGTAGCGATGAACTTCAGATAATCGGCCTGTTCCCAATGCGCAGTGTCGTTGTATGGCTGTGCCGTGGAGTAGTAGCCCTCGCTCGTCGTGCGCTGTTTCATGCGCCAGTAGGTATAGGCCCCGCTTGCAGACTTCCTGGCTCTCACCACATGGCGAACCCCAGTACCGCCTCCGAAGAAGTAGTAGGTTGATTTGTCGCCCTGCGTACTGGCTACCCAGTTGCCTACAAAGACATGCTGAATATCCTCAGCCTTGCGGTCATTGCTGCTCTCGATCCAGTCCGTCGCTGCCGTCCCTTCCTCCAGCTTCGGCATGGAAATCCAACAGTAGTGCGAATACTGTGCAAGTCTGAACAGCACTCTATACTCCGCTGAAGAACTGAGTGAAGAAGGGGTCTTGAATGTCACAGAGTGGCGAAGTGTTCCAGCGCTCATCTGCCAAAGTACAGAACCATCGTCAGTGAAATTAACTACTGTGCCGTCATGCACATTCTCCTGCACACCGTTCACTGTCACGACATGGCCAGTGTTAGAATCCTGCAGGGAGCCGCGCGAAGTGAATTTCTTGCCGTCAACGTACCACGGTGCCGATGCAGAATGCTGAACGGCCTGCCCGTTGTCCGAACGGTTGAGGTAAGTGTTCAGCTTGCAACCTCGGTCTAAGCGTATCAACGTGATATACGCCCTGTGGTTGATGTCAGAATATGAGTTCTGCGTCTCGCTGCCATCAGTGAGGTACACATAGCCACAAACGCGGAAAAGAGCGGCTGACGTACCCGTGTTTGTCAGCTTGAAAGATTTTGTCTCTGACGAGGTGCTTGTGAAGTCAATGCTCTTTGTCATTCCTCCACCCCAATCGTCGCGGAAGCCGAATACACGCAGGAATACAGATGTTGAATAGCAACGACCCGTAACGGTTATAAGTGCCGACTGTCCCGGATCCAGCCAGAAGCTCCTTCGTGATGCTCCTATCTGCCAGTAGCTGCCACCATCAGAACCATTATACACGGAACTGGTCAACAAATCCTGATAAGACACCATTGCTCCATAGAACGATAACGTGTACCAGGTGTTAGGCTTTAGCTTCTGAACAGTGCCGTACTTGTAAACTTTCTGCTGCAGTAGCTCCGTATATTGATCCTCCCAGACGGGAGTGCCGCCGAATGAATTGTGGTTGCCTATGGTTTTCTGGCCGATTGCGCCGTTCTTGTGGTCCCATGCTTCCATTTCTCCCTCAGAGTTGAAAGCGGTATCATCGAGAAGGTTCTCATGCACTCCGTCGATGAACTGAGCGAACAGCACGACCTCGTAGGTCACGTTTGTACTCTTGGTGTAGGTAGTCTTTTTCCGCTGCCAGAGGTAGTGGTTCACGTCACTCAGACCTGCCTCAGTTGGATAGCTGCTGGAACCCTCGTTTATCCACCCGCTGTCGGTGTTCGACGGCTGCACGAAGTTCGTGGTGAACATTCGGGCAATGGTTACGGTGTCTATGCCGTTGCCTTCATCACCTCCATCACCCTTGCTGCCGTCTCGCAGCAGGGGTATCGTCTCGCGGTCGAGGCGGGTGCCGCTGGTACGGTTGCCACGCCACAGCTCAAGCACGATATTCTTGTAGGTTGAAGCATGAGAAGTGTTGATGTTCAGGAAGCCGGCCCAGTTCGTGGTGGGGTTTGCTATACTGTCCCAGCCATAATAGATGTTATAACCACTCAGAGAGTTATGGTTTGTGATTGTCGAGCCGACAATCTTCTGTATCTGGCACGTCAGCTGGAAGCTGCCTGTCAGGTTTCCGTTGCTGTCGCGCTGGAACTGGAAGGAAGTGTAGTTCGGCAAAAGCTGGTACAGCTCTGCATCAGCACCTTTTCCTCCGCTCTTGACAGCACACACGGTAAAGACAGCCTCACGGGTGCCGTAGGTGGCGTGAACAGCAGTAAAGGTAATCTCCGTAATCTCAGCCGGCTGGGTGTTCTGGTCGATCGTCACGATAGGAGCCGACTTGTTATCGGTGTTGACATGGAAGCCGCTTGGCAACGAGCCAACGGAAATCTCGCAAGCCGAAGTGACGGCTCCCGTGCCGTAGTAGGCTTCGAGGCCGAATGTAAGCTGTATCTGGGACTCCACCTTGCCCTCCGTATTCACGGGGATAGCAGCCATTTCGTTGTCAATATCGAGGATGAAGGCACTCGTACCGTTGGAACCCTTCTGTCCGTCGGCTACCACTGGCACTGTCTCTTTGTCGATAAGGCCAGTAAGTCCGCTTTCCGAGGTCAGATAGCTCTGGGTGTTCTTACAGAGGAAGAACTGCACCTTACTATACGTCGCCACGCTGAAGCCCGTCAGGTAGCTGCTCTTGTATGACACATAGTTGTAGATGTAGCCCCAGCCGGACGAGCGGTTATATCTTCTGAAGTAGATGCTGTAGCCATCCACGGCTCCCGTAGCATCGTCAACAGTAGTTGGCGCTGCTGTGCCTGCCTTCTTGATGTAGCCACATTTCAGCGTTGCCGTCGAGGGGTTGTAGCCTCCCGAATCCGTCCTGCCAACAGATATTTGCGACTCTGAGGGCAGCAGCTCATAGAGCACGGCATCCTCACCCTTGCCGCCCGACTTCACGGAAGCAATGGAAAACACAGCTTCGCGCTCTCCGTAGTCGCTATGCGTCACCTTGAAGCGAAGTTCCGTAATCTCCGCCGGCTGGGTGTTGGCAGCAATGGTGATGCGCGGGTTGCTCTTCTGCGTCGTGGTGTCAACGGTGAAGCCGCTGGGAGCAGTGCCGCTAAGAGCAACGGTACAGTCGTCTATCACATTCGTCTGGCCATAGAAGGCACCGATGTTGAACGAAAGTTGTATCTGGTTGACCACCTTTCCTTCCTGGCTGATAGGAATTGAGGTCATTTCGTTGTCTATATCCACGACAAACGGTGTCTCTCCGTCGTCGCCCTTCTGTCCTTTCTGCCCTTCCTTCGTGATGGGTATCGTCTCGCGGTCGAGGCGGGTGACCTTCGTATTGCCGTTCATCTTCCAAAGCTCGATGACCAGCTGTGTGTAGTTGGCGGCATTGGAGGCGTTCACGGTGATAGTGCCGCCTACGTTGATTTTGTTTGACGGAGTGGTCACGTTTCCGTAGCCATAGAACACGTTATAGCCGGAGAGTGAGGAAAGGATTGTAGAGTCGTTTTCCTCCGTCCGCTTCACCAGGCAGGTGATGACGTTGTTCTCGATGATAAGGCTACCGCTGCTGTTTCTGGCGAAGGACAGCGTGCTCGGTGTAGGCATGAGCTGATAGATAATCGGCGACACGCCCGGCTCGCCACTCGCCTGCGGCTGAATGGTGAAGCGTATCGTCTTGGAGCCACGCGAGCAGACTCCGGTAATATCAATGAAGATAGTCTTTTTGTAGGCAAAGGACGTGCTGCCCATGGTGACGGTGACTTTTCCCGTTTCGGTGTCGGTGGTAACGGCAACCTCCGAACCGCAGGCTGTGCCGTCCTCGTAGGTCTTGGTTGCGGAGAATCCTGTCAGCGTCAGCGGTGACACGCCGTAGTACATCGTCGCTTTGGTCTCTCTGTTGATGGCCGTGCTGATCTTGCCGTCGCTGTCAGTGCCGAAAGCGTCTGTGTCGTTGTCAAGGTCAATGACAAAGGCAGACTCTCCAGGGGCACCATTGAGACCGTCCTTGTTGATTGGCAGCGTCTCACGGTCCACGATATTACTGTCTGCCACTGACGATGCAGAAGCGGCCGTTGTCAGCACGAACTCGTAGGCGATATGCGTCGTGCTGTTAGGGATAGTCAGATAGAAGTTGGCCGATGAAAGGTCTTTCATCCATGACCATGAGCCTGCCGTGCCGTTGGCCTGTATCGGGCGGTAGAGAATGTTATACTTGCTGTCGATGCTCTGCAAGTCAGCCTGCTTGTCACCGACATGCTTCTCTATCGTCGCTCCCGTGGTCTTGGTGTAGCCGCAGCGGACGTTCACCGATGAAGGGGTCAGCACATTTGACGAGTTGCGGGCAAAGGAAACCTCCGTACATGAGAGCAACAGCTGGTAGATGCTCGGCGACACGCCGGGCTGTCCGCTCTTTACCACGTTGGCCGTGAAGGAGGCTCTGTAGGTGTTCCCGCCATAGCTGACAGGAATGGAAGCGATGTACTTCTCTGCTCCCAGCGTAGTGCCGGCAGGTATCGTCCATTTCACCTCCACATATTCGCTGTTCGTTGTCAGCACGGGGGTCACTCCAGCAATCTTGATATTAGCAACGGTGGGTGCCGTACCCTGCGCCGTGATGTTCGTCGAACCCTTGTAAAGCCTGTAGTTGGTGGTCAGCACCACAGCAGCCAGCGTCTTGCCCGTGGAGTCTGCGGGAATGCTATCCATTTCGTTGTCGATGTCAAGGACTATCGAGTCATTGCCGTTCTTACCCCATACCGTAGGGCCGTCAACGATGTACTCCGTCTCGGTGTTGCCGTGACCATCGACGTACACGGTTCTGCAGCAGCGCCACAGGTAGGGCACGCTCTCGCTATAGCCTGCAGCATTGAGGGCCTTCCACTCGTTCCACTGTGCAGCGGTGGCAGGGGTGGCAGGCTGGCTGTTGCTGCTCGTCGCCTTGAAGCGGTAGTCCTGCGACTGTATGCCCCTGCCGTCAACGCCTTGCCCACCTTCAGCCACGACGCTGATAGTGTGTCGCTCGATCTCCACGGCTCCATACCACAGGGAAAAGACGATGACGGACACTCCGGCGGTCGAGACATTGCTGCCAAGGGTGTAGGTGGAGGTCGTGGTGTCTTTCGTCACCTTGATAGAATAGCCAGTAGGCACGGTGCTCTGTGTGTCAGCCGTGCCGTCGGCATTCCTCTTCACCAGCGCACAGGTGACATTGGCTGGCGTTCTGTTGTCATTCTCGTCCTTGATAATAGCAGAATGAGAGGGCACCAGGTCATAGTCGATACCGTTCTGACCCATCGAGCCAGCGAACTCCACCACGGGGTCGAGGTGTGTGCCGTCGGTGAGCCATGTAATGGTCTTGTGCCATAGGTACGGGGCGGCGGGTGTCGTCTTTGGCGTGGGGTCGCCGGCTTCCACGAACTGCCAGCGGCTATCATCGACAGCTGGCTGTGTGCCTGTTGCCTCTACAATGTAAAAGTTGTCTATATGGTCAACGCTCACCGTCGGCTTCTGCGCGGTAATGGTGAACGTGTTGGAAATGACATTCTTCATTCTTCTTCTGCTTTATATAGGGTTGAGTATGATGAAAGGAGGCAGGGCGCTATACCCTGCGCTCCCTAAGAGGCGGTGACGATGCCGAACACCTTATAGCCGCATCTGGCTATGAGGTCGTAGGGGAACTGTGCAGTACCCTTGTTGCCGCTGACGGACACGGACGGCACACCGCTGGTTATCTCGTTCTGCTCGCCGTCGTAGAGGTGCAGCACGAAAGAGGTGTACTGGGTGTTGATGTTGGTGCTGTCCTCCATCGTGGCCACCCACATCGTCACGGTACACGTCTCGCCGGGTGCCAGCTGTCCGCTGAAATCGGCATTGTTGGCGTTCATGGAGATATACAGATACTCCGGGTCCTGTGTGTCGTCGATAGACGAGAAGGCCGTGGCCACGCGGTTGTTGAAGCCTGCATCGGTGAAGAAGTCACAGCGCACCATGAGGTTATCCACGAAGTCGGCACCCATGAACGATGCCTGGCGGGCGTTCCTCAGCGTCACATACTCGTCACCCGTGCCTGCGTTGAACCACTTACAGAACCACGAGGCCGGCGACTGTCCGTCCTCGGCATAGAGCGAAGCCTTGATAGTCACGGACTGGTCCTGCGAGCTGATGATGGCCGACTCAGGAGAGAGCAGGCCGAGGAAGCCCTGCGAGGTCATCTGCGCAATCTTCACGTCCACCTGGCAGTGGAAGGCCATCTGCTTGCCTGCTACCTCCACGCTACCCTTGAAGCCTATGGTGTCAAGGTCAACATTCGTGGCAGAGGCAAGGTTGCTGATAACCGTCAGGCACGGCACGGAATATGTCGTACCGCCAAGGTTGGCCGTCGTCGTCCCTTTCTGGAACAATGGCGCATTGTCGGCATCCTTGAAGTTTGTGCTCTTACCCTGTGCGTCGAACTCTATCACGACATCGTTGTAGAGCCACTGCCCGTTATTGATGCCTGCTGCGGTGACATAGGACACGCCACGGCGGGCAACGAGGTACACGATGGGCTGGTCGGGATTCGGGTCGTCGGTCGTCGCCTTCCAGTTGGGGATAGCCTTGCCCGTGTTGGCGTTGAAGTTCTGCGACAACGTGCCGCTGATGCGCAGCGACCCTTGTATGGTCACTCCTTCCTGGATGGCCGTAATGCAGAAATGATTGGAGATAGCGTTTGGCATATTCTTTCTTCTTTTTTAGATTCTACTTACTATGAGGCACATTGTCAGCGTCAGCCAGCAGACGCCCTCGATAAGGAACACTCCCTTGCCGATGATGCGCTTTTCCACCGTCCAAGGAAAGACCGGGAAGCTGATGACAGCGACATACAGCGGCCAGGTTATGAGCCACCATGGGCTGATGAACGCCACGCAGACCTGTGAGAGGATGCCGGCAGCGATGGCCAGCGCATAGTGGGCGGTGTTCTTCTCGTTCTTCACCAACGGCATGGCTCCACAGAAAGCGAGGCAGGCCACGGTGAAGAAGCCGACAAACTTCCAGCTCTCAGGCATGGCCTCCAGCAAGGCAGGAGCGATACAGAAGGCTACGAGGAACAGCCAGAGCGTCCATAGCCACTGCCCTGCTTTCGGCAGGTCATAGACCATTGCGGACACGGACTCCGGCAGCTCTCCCTTGCTCCAGATGGCCGTGCCCACGTAGGACACGACCAAGAGGATAGAGAATATCAGCATTGCTGTTACCATAGCTATTCCTGTTTAGGTTCGGAAAAAGCAGGGTTCCATGTCCGTATCTCACCTGTCACCGCATCGATGAATAGCACGTCGAACACGTCGCCGAACACCCACTGCGGGTTGCAGTCCTTCGGGCCTACAGGCAATCGGAGCGTGAGGAAGTTGCAGTCCTTTGGTAGTATGCCGTTCCATTCTTTCAGTCTATTCAGCGCATCCTCGGCACTGAGCTTGATAGGTGCGTTGCTCATGTCTTTATCCTCAATCCACACGTCACTAATAGGGTATGGGATTTGCGTGCCATAGACTACATGGTCGGTGATGTATTGCACCTGCGGGCCAAACTTGTTGCTCCAATAGTAAAACACGTCGCGGATGCTGACAATGTGCAGGTCGTCGATGTTCTCGGCGGTCACGGTGTCGTTGAGAATAACGAGCGAGTTGCGCCACTGATAGTTGTTCAGGGCGATTTCGTGGCCTTGCTCCTTCAGGAACTGGATGATGTTGTACATCTTCTGGCGATGAAGGGCCTGAATGTGCGAAACACCAGCGGTGAAGTCCTGCACAACACCGCCAAAGTCATGGTACACGGTTTCCTGCTTCTTGTTTTCGGACTGGCAGGAAGTACAGCCCGTAGCCATGATGCTGACTATCGCCAGCAGGAGGCTGAGAATGATTGACTTTTTCATATTTCCTTGTATAAAAGGTTTGCGGATTATTCACCAAAGACTGGCTGCTCGGGGTAGCCGGCCTTGTAGTCGTAGTTGAGGATTGCCGACACGTCGGTGAGCTGTGCCACCGCTGCCTTGTGCGATGCCGTGCGGTCGTAGCACTGGATGGCATAGAACTCCAGGGTGTCGAGCATCTGCAGCCCTGCATCCGGGGCAAGGGGTACGGCCACGCCCAGCTCCTCGAAGACGAGGTTAGAGGTTTCCACATTGTGGGCCTGCTCAGTAAGGAAGCGCTGCTTCAGCTGTGCTCTCTTCTCGGCAGGGAGCCATGTCTTGACCTGCCCGATGGCAAAGCCGTTGACCTCGTCGCTCTGGTCGTAGGCATTGATGCGGGCAAGGGCGATACGGCGGGCAAGGGCTACCTCGTCGCCGACAGGCTTGCCGTTCTGCACCTCTGACAGCAGCGTGAGAGCGGCCTGTTCCTCGGCTTTGTACTCGTCAAAGCCTGCCTCCAGCAGAGCGGCCTTGATGCGGTCAACTGTAAGGGGCTGCTCCACACGGACGATATGGGCGAGAAAGACGGTGCGCGTCTCGGCCTCCTGGCCCTCACCTTGGTTCACAACTTCCGTACTCTCCTCGATGTCGAAGTTGATACGGGCAACAGAGCCTTCCGGCTCAATGAGCGCGGGGCGCTCGGTGAAAATTGTCTTTTTTGGTTCCATATTATTTGCTTTTGGGGGTTGATGATTATTCTATCACATAGTCGGGCAGACCGCTTGTGTTGGCACGTTTCAGCGTGCCACGGAAAGGAAAGGCTTTCTGATCGGCGACATACTGAAGCACTTGGGTCAACTTCGCGTTGTTGGTGAAGAACTTATACTTCTGGCCGCGTTCCTCCACCTGTACGACGGTTGCCGGCTTGTTATACTTCGACTTCACGCCAAACTCGGCATCGAGAAAGATTATCTCACGGTCACAGAGCATAGAGGCAGACACCTTCGTGCCTTCCATGATACGCTTGCCATCGGCATCCGTCCTATTGAAGGCGGGCACCTGCAAATCCTTGAATGACTTCATACCCATTACCTTGCACCAGAGATTGAATCCATCGCAGTGCATCACCCAGCCTTTGTAGCTTGTAGCCGTCTTGTAACGCCGTATCGGGTCTTTCAGACGGTGCATCTTCTGCTTGAACTTACACTTCATCCGCTTGCGCAGGAATGTCTTTGTGGTGAAGAACTGATAGCCTACATAATCGAGGCGGTGCTTCTCGTCTATGACCTGCATTCCGATATTGTCATGCAACGGCTGGCACATGACGTTATCAGCATAGTCACGGACGAAGTTCACTGCCTTCCATATCTCCTTCGGATCGTGGCCAAAGATGACCATATCGTCGCAGTATATCTCCACCCATACATCGAACCTCGCAACTACGAGACGGCACAGCGGCCCGGTGTAGTAGTTCGCCATCGGCTGAATGGGGAACAGCCCGATACCCAGACCTTCGTCACAGGCAGTGACTATCTCCCAAATCAGGTAGCGAATACCTTTGTTGCCGAACTTCTTGGCCAGCTCATTGTAGATTTTCTGCTGGTCGATGCGGTGGTAGAACTTCACGAAGTCAAGCTTCGCAAAATAGATGCGGCCACGCTTGCGGTTCTTGGAGATATACTTCTTCGTCCGCTTGGCAGCGAAGTGCATACCCTTGCCCTTGATAGATGCAGAGGAATCGTAGTAGTACGCCCTCACCATCACGGGCATGATGACCTGCATCAGCGCATGGTTCTCGATGTGGTCCGGATAGTACGGCAGCTTGTGAAGCAGTCTGTCCTTGCCGCATGGGCAGTGACGGACGCACTCATGGCCCGGCGAGGTGTGGTAGGTGCCAGCCTCCAGTATGTCGTGGAGCGTCTGTAGGTTGCCAGCAGCGTCTTTGTCGAAGATGCGGACTCCCTTGTGTATTTCCTTGCCTCTACGTGCCTCATGGTCAGCAATACGCAGGTTGCCCATGTCATAGACTTGGGCGATGCGCACCTTGCGGTTCTTACCACGCAGACGTGCCTTGCGTTTGTATGCCAGTTCTTCAGCCATCGTACTTACTTTTTTCAGTCAGAGAGAATCACTACTACCTTTTTTGTCTGCCTTCTACACTTCTCGGCTCACGGGCTTTCGGTATATGCGTACAACTGCATTGCTTACTTGCGCGAGGGGATTCTATTTCGTACCCTACGCCTTTCATGTTTGCTCTGTCGGGATTTCTCCCTCCATCGAGACAGGCTCAATCGTGTGCCCTTTCGGACAGCGTAATAACTTATTTTTTTAGTGTGATGTTCAGGCGAGCGCCGATGTTCGTGTTCGAGTTCGAGAAAGCGTTATTCGAGTTCGCGTACGAGAGACCGCATTGCGCACCGTTATTCGCGTTACCCCCGACGTTCAGCAGCTCCACGATTTGTTGCCTTTTCGGGCCTCTCGGCCCTGCGCCCTGCGTTCCCTGCCGAAGTAGCAGAAGGTGGGAAAACCACACCATCGACAGCGCGGGCGGTGTTCTTTGTGTGTTCAGGAAGTCAGACCATTCTCTCTTTCCTTCATCAGTTCTTTTGTTCAAGCAGAGGAAAAGGCCTCACAGAGCGCGAGGCTCTCCCTCTGGAATATTTCTTAAATTGTTTCTTGATTCAATTACTTTTTTTCGTTTCCCCGCCCGGAGGCGGGGCGTGTTTCGTTCTTGCTTCTCTGTCAGCGCTGGCTTTGCTTACGCTGCAGCCAGTGCAGCCAGTTCCGCGCCGCTCACGATTGTCGGTTCTCCGTAGAAGGCCAGGCGAGCGCCGACGCGCGCGCTCGAGTGCGAGAAAGCGCCATCCGAGCTCGCGTACGAGAGACCGCATGGCGCACCGCTATACGCGAGACCCCCGACGCGCAGCAGCTGTCCACCTGTAGCAGCCCAAAAGCCGTCAGTGTAGTATGTGGAAGCACCTGCACCCGTAACGTTCTGTGCAATCATATCCCACCATTCGCCAAGCTCCATGCTCTTGACATATGCGCCGGAGGCAGATGTAATAGAGCAGATGAACTCACGGCCTGTAGCGGTGTTGCTCACCACATTGCCGGGATAGACGATAGCATAGCGCACGTCGTCGCGCATCTCAAAGCGGATGCCGGGACGGAACTCCCACAGCTTACCCCACAGGTCCTCGAAGCCGAAAAGCTTCACGGGGTACTGGTCGCCGATGGTGGCGTCAGTGTAGTACACCTTACCGCTGCCATCACCCAATGCTTTCAGCAAGCCCATTGGAACATCACGAGCAGCCTCCCAGCTTGAAGTCTGGAAGCCAGTACCGATTGTTTCCTGTGAGTTGAGGTTGCCATAGCGTGCCTGGTACAACGCATTGATAAGGCAGTGGAAGCCGTAGTTGGCCAAGCCGAACTCCGAGCCGAGGGCCTGCGCCTCCTGCCAGAACTGGCTCATGGTCTTTGAGTGCTGAGGTGCAACGTCAGGACGTGAGTGTGCCTTGCCGTCTGCGAGGCTGATCTTGTAGGCTCCTACCCAATGGGGAGAGTCGAACACATGACCGCCGTCGATAGGCACCGTACCGCCGAAGTTCAGCGTCTTGCCCTCACCTTTGAAATGGCAGTCAGGAACGTGCACCATCGTCTCGGTGGCCTGCTCCAGTGCGGCTGTAAATGCTGTGCCGTCGGCAAAGCGCGTCCAGTCACCGCCGTTGAGCTTTGCGGCATAGACCTTACCATCCTTGATAAGGAAGGCGTAGCCGCCCATCTGTGCCTGGTAGAGCTCAGCGGCACCACGGTTGATAACTGAGAAGGCGGGGCTGCTGTTCTGCTCCAGCGTGTGTCTCGATGCAAGGGCACCGATGACGGTAGAAGGCACTGCAGAGCCAGCTACTTCTTCCGGACTGGCCTCGTAGAGTTTGCTTTCGCTGGTCACACAGAGCACTTTTGCGATACCCTCACCAGCGTCGAGTGTTGTTTTTGCTTTAATCATAATCTTTTTATTGTTAAAGGGTTATTATGTTCTGATGGCCATCGTCTCGCCGTTGCTCATCTGGAACACCTCGCCGTTCTCATCAGCGATGATGTCATACACGTCACGGATGCCGCAGCGTGGGTCAACGATGTATTTCTTTCCTTGTGTGTTGAACAGGTAGGCTTGCGGTACGTCCACCTGCAGCCCCCATGCTCCCAATTCTCTCGGGGTATTCTGGTTGCCCTGCTCACGGATGCACCAGCTTGTCAGCAGCCAGTGGCGTTTCTGCGCCTCGGTCATGTCGTCATGCTTTGGAACATGGACGATAAGGCCGAAGGTCATGCTCACCGTTTCCTTGAACACCCTGTCACCACCATAGCTGAACACCACGGGTGTCACCTTCGGGAATCTCCAGGCAATGGAAGCCGTGGCCTCGTTAGGCTGGTCAATGGCAGCAGTGTTCTTGCCGTTCTTCGTGCCGATGCGAGCCCTCACCATGAGGTTGCTGATGAAGTCCACGTCAACATTCAGCACTGAGGCATTCTTACCGCTGCGGTACCAAAGACAGTCGTCGGTTATCTGCTGCCATGTGGAGCCATTGTTGAGTGAATAGTCCCAGAACCACGCCACGGCACTTGTCTTATCCACGCTGCCCAGCCTTGCCTCTGCCTCAAAGGAGTAGAGCGGGCTGGCCGACAGGGGAAAATGCTTGCGTGTGCGGTCGCATAGGATGGCTATGCTCCACTGCTCGTCGGCCTGCAGGATGCCGGAGAGAGGCACGGTGTCAGAAAGCACCATCGGGGTATTGGAGCGCGGATCGGTAAAGCGGGCCTCGCAATAGACAGACACACCGTCAAGGTGGGTGAAGTTCTTCCTCACGTAGAGGTCACGGCCAACGATATAATAGTCGTCGGTCTGGTCGGTCGAGGTCACCTGTGTGCCGTTGGTCTGCGTGTCAGAAGCCTTTGCCGGAGTGTTATCCTTGATGAACCAGTATATCTGCGGTATGAGCGAGCTCGTATCAAAGGAATTGTCTGGGTCTGTAATGCCATAGTCAGCATGAAGGCGCAGTGTGCCGTCCGTCTGCTTGCCGGAGACCACCGTGACTTCCTTCGTATGGTCAGGAATCCACTCCTGCGTCGTCTGCCTGTAGAACTGTGTCGTTGACAGGCCACCCAGCGCAATGATTTTGAACTGCGTGTGAAGCGGCCGGAATGTCGTTGACACCGCAAACGGCTGTGAGTTGTTCAGCTGTTTCATTATTCACCCTCCGTTTCTTTTGGAATTGCGAGAACGTCATAGTCAAGGACGGCATCGAGAACATAGTCAATAATCTTTGCCGGGGCGATAGAACACGGCTTGCCGTTGGTGTCGATGGCCATGAGGCGGGCGACTACGGCACCATTGCTGACCTCGGTGGATTCCTGCTCGTTGGTAGCGGCTTCGATAGCTGCTGAAGCATCGAAATACTTCGCCCACCAAGCGGTATCGGTGACAGGGTGGCCGAGGTTATTGGGCTTCTTGCTCTGATAGACGCAGACACCGCTCTGCACCTGGTCCAACACGTCATAGTTATAATCCTTGTCGTACTCGCCTTTACTGAAGGGTAGTACACGCGCAACATTCTTCTTCATATTCGTCTGGTTTTTTATTCGTTAGTTTCAAAGGTGAGGTAACCGCTCTCGTAGTCAATGCCGAAGTTGCCACTGCTGACTCCCTCCTGCTCCAGGTAGCCTGTGTCGAAGTTCGTTGTCAGCACCAATGGCTCTTGCCCTTCTTCAAGGTCGGCCACTCTCTCGTTGAGGGCTGCGATGGCTTCAGCGTCAGAGGAACTGCCCGGCGTGGCGATGGCCTCATAGCTGGCCTGCAGAGCCGTGGCGTAGGAAATGATACGGAACTGCTGGGTGGCGGCACAGTCAGGCAGGGATATGTTCGTGGCGTTCCTTGCTGCCACTGTGCTGTGCTTCGTCCACGGCAGGGAGCTGCTGATGCGTGTCTCTAAGGCAAGGGGATAGGTGCCCGTCTTTGGAAAGACCACCTGCACATTGACATTGCCGGGGAAAGCCTCAGAGACATACACGCCGTCTGCTTTGTTGAAAGTGATATTCGTCATACGCTTGTATTTTTTATATGGTTACTATATTCGGTATCTCCAGCCCGTCGTAGTGGGCAGTGATGATGAAGTTCACTATCGGCCCGCTGCCCCATGTCGGCGGCATATCATCGTTGGTGATGCGGATGATGCGCGTCATGGGTACTGATGGCCAGTGCTGTGCCGGCCACCCTTGGTCTGCCTGTTTGTCAGCAGCGTCACGGGTGTCAACAGCCTCGCCGTAGTTGCCTGTGTACCTCTCCCACGTCCAGTCGCTATCCTGCAGGCTGTCCGTGATGTCGTAGTTACCACAGAGCAAGTGAGGGTCAAGGTATATATCCACGTTGCCGGGGTACTGCTGGGCGTTGTAGATACGCTGGCCGCTCTCGTTGTAGAAGCGTATCTCAAGGTCGTTGATTCCGTACACCATGCCCCACACGGCAGAAAGAGGATGCGGCTCGTCGCCCGTGCTGGTCGGCACCTTCAAGTACCATTTGCAGCCTCCGTGTGTCACGGTGGGATATGAACGAGGGGAGCGTGTGTAGGTCGTGAGTTTGTCCCATGGGCCTTTGAAGTCCTCCGTGATGACTGCTCTCATCAGCACGAAGGAGGCTGAGGTGGTGTAGGTGTCCTCGTTGCCCTGTGCGTCGATGACTGGCCTGCTGGCAGCAATGACAAACACGGCTCCCGACTCCGGAATGTCGGCGTAGGTGAAGTACAGCGAGGCGGGGATGCCGTCGGGGTATTCCGCTGCCTTTGCTGCGTTCCATGCTGCATCGGCTTCTGCGTCACCCGTCTGCCTGGTGATGCTCAGCGTGTAGTCGCTGGTGATTATCGTGCCCTCGATGTCCTTCAGCGTGAAGTCAGCGCGTAGCTGCTCACCGTCGGCAATCGTGCCGTCGGCCCTCGACAGTGTTATCTCCAGCTTGTCAGAGAATCGGGTGAACTGCTCCAGTATGCCGTAGATGTGCGCGTCCTTGGTGATGAAGCCCTCACCGTTGAACTCCTTGCGGTAGATGACATGCTCGTCCTTATCCAGCTCCATCATTGTGAAGCCAGTCAGGTCACCCCATGCTCCCATGAGGTTGTGGTCTTGCCACTCCCAGGTATTCACGCCTTCAAAGCGTGCCATGTAGGTTGTTGTGTAAACGAAGAAGTTCTGACGCTCTGGACGGTTGTTGTCAAATGAGCCGGACACTGAGAGCACAGTCCATTGTTCAGGATAAGGGGACCAACGGATAGTCTGTCCTTGTTCGTTGACATACGGACGCACCATGACAGTCACTAAGCCAGCGTCCATTACGATGTCACCCTCACGGCTCTTATAACTTGCGTCTTTTGCGAGATAAACGACTTCTTCATCATAGTGTCGCTCCACGACATTTTCCACTTTCGTCACACGGCAATAGATAGACATGAAGCCAGCTCTCTGAATATTGCCATGTTTGTCGTCGCTGTTTGCAGAGGCGTTTTTAGTACCGTCGATATTGTGCCAAAAACCACGTAGAATGTCACCTATAACAAACTCACCAGGCTCTCCGTCGCTGAGGTCAAGGACAAAGGTGCAGAGGTGATTATCTTCGTCTATGCTGATAATCTCCTTCACACGACCTTTTCCTGCCGAATCCCAACGAGTACCCGAAAGCACCTCTATCTGGTTGTACTTGATAGTAGGCACCATCAAAGACTCAGACAGCTCCAGTGATCGTGCTATGATACTGCCATCAGGATTCATGCGGATGCCTTGGCGAGAACCAATCCCCACTTGCGCGTCCTTCTGAAACTCGCCCACCGTAGAGACAGATTTCAGAACGGTCTCACCATCGACAATAAGCGTATTTTGGACGTTGGTACTCGCAAAGCGGGCGTTTCCTTCCTTGTCAATGCCAAACAAAGCCTTGGCTTTTATCCACAGCCCTTTGAGAAAGCCAATCTCGCCCTCTGCAATATCATCTTCGACACGGCTCAGAAAGCGTTTCAAGGCAGGGGAGTCACTGGAAATATCTGCAGCTACGTCAGCTTTTGTAGCATGGTCAGCCTCTTTCGCGTGGTCAGCATGCTTGGCATGGTCAGCCTCGTATGCTTTATCAGCAATATCGGCAAATGTTTTTTCGCCATTGCCTCCGCTACCGCTTCCGCTCCCCGTGCCTGTAGATGAAGAAGTGCCAGTACCACCAAACTTGCGGTTCTGCAGTTCTATCACAGCTTGCACAAGAAGCTTCCACCTCTCAGAAGAAGTCTTTCCGAGAGCGTCCAATCCTCCATTGAGCAAACTGCGAATATCTATCATACTAACCTATCCTTCTTATTGTGAATCCACCGATAGAAGCCTTTGGCTTACCGGCTTTCTTGATAAGTCCTTTCTCCTTGCAGTAGGCCACACATTCCTTCAGGTAGTTATTGGCCACCTCCAGCGTATTGTTGTATGCGTCTGAACGCTCCTTCGACGAAAGGCGGTCTGAGTAATCGCCGCTTTTCACCACAGAGCCATAGCGGGTGCTTTCAACGTCACCAACCATCAAGTTCTGAGCATAGACGAAATAGGAAATAGCCACTTTCAGGCCCATGAAGCTGTGAATGGTTTCATCGCCACAATCGTCTGTGGCGACATAGGAGCCGCCATCAAGGAGCATAGTCTTGTCTTTGTCCTTCTCCTCGTCAGCTTTGTCTTGCTCATTGAGAAGGGCTATAAACAATTCATCACCGAGAATGGGCTTTATATGTAGTTGCTCGGCTTCGGTGATGTATGCTGTCAGTTTATCGTCGGCAACCTTGCCGATAGGTCTCCCGAGCGTTCGTAGCTCGTCTATTGTTAGCAGGTGTTTCATTTCGTATCTTTGTTGCTTACATATACAAGTGGTTGAACCTCATAGTCATTGGTCTCGTTGGCTATCTCAAACCAATGCTCAAAGACACGGCGCAGTGCACGGCTGATGGCGCGACGCTCCTTATTGACATAACTGTTATAGTATTCGTAAGTCTCTGCCAATACCTCGCTGCTGAAGCCCAGGCTACCCGTTCTCATTCTATAGAAAGGCTCCTGACCAAAGGCAGCATAGATACGGCTCGTTACGCTTTCCTCAGTGACCTTGTAGGCTCCATCGTAGTTTGAGGTTTGGAATCTCACAAACTTCGGCTCATCCTCATCGCTCTCAATAGTCACGTCCATAATGGCGCAAGCGTTCTCGTCACCTTGGAAGATATTAAGGCTTTCGCTGATGTCCGCATTGTCAGTATTCTTTATCTCCTTGCCGTTATCGTCAATTCCTAACGTCTGACCTTTCTTGTGCACCAGCATTCCGGCAGTCAGGAAGTTATTACGGACGTTGCGATACTTCACGTTGTCAAGTCCTTCGTCTGTAGAAAGGGCGGTAACAACCTTATCGTAGATAGGTACAGGGTAGTCCCACTTGCCATCCATCGAGAACCAAAGAATCTGACCGCGATAGCTCTCTATGCCACCACTGGCCATAATCTGAGCCATCACCACCTCCTTTCGCGGATTGAAGGCAAAAATCTTCTTTGCATTCTGTTTGTTCACCTCGATCTTCTTTCCTTTGCGCGTTTTCCTTCCGCTCCAGTCAGGGTGAACATAGATATGTACGACCTTTCCGTCAGGTGTCTCTTCTTCCAGCCGACATTGCATAAAAGGTACATGGTGCAGCTCTACTATCTCGCACATCATATTGTAGTTGACGTGAAGCGCAAAGCCATGGAACAAAGCCATATCTTGTGCTATGAGGTGGTAGATGTCATCGACGGTCTGCCCGGCTCTATTACACTCGTATTCAGAAAAGTCAGTATTATTCAGCCCGTTACCCTCTATGAATGTCAGGTATCGCTCCAGGCAGGTGCCGCCATTGGTACTGCTACGGATAAGGTCATACATTCGCTGGGGGTAGAGGTTGTCTTTTCCATAGGTCTGTATGCCGATGTTGCTCTGATAAGTGCTCTCAAAGCGTTTCTGTGAGCGTTTTACATTATTGATATTCATAGAAAATAACGGGCTGAACGATAATAACGGAATGAGAAGGGCTTACTTGCCCTCCTCTTGTGTAGTCTCAGTAGCGGCATCCTTGGCAGCTGTGGCCTTGTTTGCCTTGGCTTTCAGAGCCTTCTCCAGCTCCTTAGTCAGACGCTCCACCTCGGCCTTCAGGTCGGCATTTTCCTTGTTCAGGTCAGCAACCTCCTTCTGGGCCTCGGCCTTGCACTTGTCAAGCTGCTCATTGGCGTTGACTACCTCCTGACGGAGAGCGTCAGCCTCCTCCTGGGCAGCTTCAAGGTCAGCCTTCTGTGTGTTCACCTGCTCAGTCAAGGTGTTGATAAAACCTTCCTTGGCCTCGGCTTCACCAGACAGCTTGTCAGCGATAGCTTTCAGCTCGTCGTAGGTGGGAGCAACCACAGTTCCTTCCAGACGTGCCTTCACACGGCTCTCGTAGTCCAAGGGATAGGTCTCGAACTGGTTGATGAACTGAGGGAATTTCGCAAGGTAACGCTCTGCTACCTCATCGGGACAGTTGCCAAGCGTGTAGAACTTGTTTACTCCAGGCTCCTGAAGTACCACGCCAGCTTTCAGTACATAATTTGGTTTCTTTGGCATAGTTCCTAATCTTTTTAGTTTACTTCTTACCTCGATGAAGGCATCGCGCCAGCAATCCCTGCATCCGGTGTTTTTTACTCTCTTTCCGCAAATCTCGGAATAAAGTGTTTCAATAACAGCCTTGTCGGAAGATGAGAAGCCGGAGTCAAACCGACTTCTCATTTCTTCAAGCTGTGACATGGCAACCTCGTAGCTCATAAGCCGTTAGGAGTTGGTGCCAGTCACAAGAGATTCGAGGGCAGCGCGAGTAGTGGCGATGCTCGTCTTAAAGAGGAACATGCCGCTCGAAGGAGCATTCGTCTCCTGAAGGTTTACGAGCCAGCCACCGTCTGTGTCCTCTGAATACTTGTCATTGGTCATTTCGGTAGCAGCGAGACCAGTCTCTAAGCCGTAAATCTCGAAGGTGTTGTCCTTGTTGGCACCCTGGTACTTATTCTCGAAGATGAACACGAAGCGTCCGTTGGCCAGCTGGTCGATAATGTTCTTCGACACGTCAGGACCGCTGTTCAGCACGACTATTGCAGCCGTCTTGTTGAACTTGTTCTTATACGTGCCAGCGACCATTGCCGACTGCGTTCCCGTAAACGGAGTGTTGCCGGGAACAACAACCTTATAGGCTTTCTTGCCAGACAACAGAGCCAGAGTCTCAACGATGCTTGCATTGGTAGAACTCTTAACGAGTGCGTCCCAGTCAATATCATCGAAGTTCATAATGTAGCCCGTATTCTTCAGGCCAGCAACCTGCGGGTTATCGCAAGAGCCGCTGATGTCCTGGGCAATTCTGAAATCACAAAGTTCTGCAGGCATAATCTTTCTGTTTTAGAGTTTATAAATGTGGGCGCGGTGTCCGAGGCTTTTAACCGTGGTTTCACGTACACCACACCGCGCCCAACACGTGACTTTAGATAGCAACCTGAATCAGGTTATCCTCGCCTACCAGCGTGCCGAGGTTGGACTCAGCATAGATGAAGTTGTCGCGCTTGCGGTCGTCGAACTTCACGGTGAGAGAGGCCATGCGATCCTTGTCGGAAGTACCGACGAACAGGTTCTGAGGCGAAGCCAGCACAGCGCGGTGCGGGCAGTTCAGCTTAGAGGTGGTCACGGCGCTTGCGCCCTCACCAGAGGTCGTTGTAATGGTCTGGTACTTCTTAATCATGCGGTCCCAGATGTCGAGAACCAGCACGGGATGACCATCGTACTCAGAGAGCAGAATGCCCTCGGTGACTACCTGAACGGTCATCTGGTACTTGGTTATCTTATAGACATCGGTACGCAGAGCCTTGAACAGCGAGTTCGTCATGAAGATGGCGTGGTCAGGCTTGTCAAAGATGCGACCGTCGGCCTCAGAGAGCAGGTCGTCGATGATACCCATAGCGTAGCCTTCAGCGCGGACGGCAGCCTTCTGAGCGGCATACGTCTCAGCATTGTTGGCAGAGATTTCAATCTGCTGGCCGGGATTTTCGGCGATGATAGTCAGCAGACGCTTCCAAAGACCATCGCAGACGGTCAACAGCTTGGTGTCGATGCCATCGGTGATGACGCCACCCTCGGTAACGTTCTTTGCACCCTTGTCGCCGAACCACGACAGACGCCAGAACATATCGATGATTGCGCTCTTCAGCAACGGCATGAGGAACTTATCCCAGTAGGGAGTGTCCTGCAGGTCAGCACGCTCGGTGCCTTCCTTCATGCCATAGCGGGCGATGGTGTCCTCCAAGTCTGTGTAGCAGATGCTCTTGGGGATTTGCCACTTGCCGAGTTCCCAGGTCTTCTCGAAGCCTGTAATCTCGACGCTCGTATAGGTGGGGTCGCAACCACCACCAGCCATACCTACATCGCCCATGCGGTCAACGTAGCCCAGCTTCTTGCCGTTCTCAACATTGACCATAGGAGTGATGACACGCTCCAGGTCGGGGTCGTTGAACACGGAGGTGAACAAGAGCTCGTTAAGGTCTCTTATCGCACCATTGTCTACAGTGAATTGTTCAAAGTTCATTGCACTATAAGTTTAAGAGTTATACTTCTGTTTACTTGTTGAGAGCTTTGCGCTTCGCCTCCTGACGCTCGCGCTGTTCACGGAGCATCTGCTGGGTGCGGGTCTCGCCCTCCATACGCTTGCCGCTCTCTACGAAAGTGCGGTTGCCCGGGTGGAACGTGGACTGCAGCTTGCACACGTTATCCAGCCATGCCTTGCCGCCTGCCTTGGCTACGGTATCGAGGATAGCGGAATCCTCCTCGCTCTTCTGGTTCTCAGTGAGCGTCTGCTTCTCAGCTTCGAGGTTGGCCTTGTCAGTGACAAGAGCCTGCTTCTCAGAGGTCAGCGTACCTACGGCGGCGGTCAGGTTCTCCTTGTCAGTGGTCAAGGACTGCACCTGCTGTTCGAGAGAACTCTTTTCGGATTCGAGGTTAGACTTCTCCTCCTTCAGAGCGGTGTTCTCAGCAGTCAGCGTCTCTACCTGTGCGGTAAGGTCTGCCACCTGCTGCTTCAGAGCGTTCACGTCCTCATCGTTGTTGTCGTCGGCGGGGGTGATGCTCTCAATTACCTCATCAGCGACAACAATCACGGTGCCGTCGTCAAGGGTGTACGTTCCGTTAGGATAGGCTTTGTCACCTACCTGCGGGTCACCATCCTCACGCTCAACCGTGAACTCGCTGCCGTCAGCTGCGGTAATCTTCTGATTGAGGATTGCGGATTCCACGTCCTCAATCTTGCTGAGACCCAACATGCGCAGAGCCTTATCCAGCAAATTCTTCTTTACTTTTGTCTCTTCCATATTTTTTATTATTTTGGTGGTTTTCGTTGCCGTATTGGGGGCAAGAGTGTCGGAGATAAAGCCAAGCTCCTTAGCCTTCTCCATATCCACGAACTTATCCTCATTCATCAAGTTCTGTAGCGTCTCTCGGTCTGTGCCAGTACGCTCAACATAGAGGTCAAGAATTTTCTTCTGCTCTTCCATGAGGGCGATTTGCTGAGCATCGAGCTTACCCTTCATCTTCTCCAGCTCATCTGCCGTCAGGCGCTCCATGGTGCAGAGGTCAAGCCATGCGAGACTCGGGTTGTGAATACACATCTTGGCATTTGCGAAAGCAAAGCGTCTCTCCTTTGGGGCTGCAAGTAGGATGATAGTTGCCATTGACGAGCACTGCCCTTCAATGGTAGCCGATATTTCCTTGCCTGACTGACGAAGAGCGTCATAGATGGCCCATCCCTCGATGCAGTCACCGCCGGGGCAGTGCAGCTTCAGTTCGATGGCGTTATCTCCCTCGTCGATGTTGCTGATGAAGTCGTGAATGTCCTTGTAGCATACTGCGTCCATTCCGAACCAATCGCGATACATCACTTTGGTTTCTTCGTCAACGATTTCGTTGTAGATACATAGTTTTGCCATTTTCTTCCGGTGTTTGATTCTACGGCAAAATTACAATAATAAAAAACACGAATCATTATTATCTGTCTGCTTTCCGCTGAACTGAAAAGTGCAGTCCAGATACCTAAAAAAGCCCCTAAATGTAGCGGTTTTAGGGGAAGGTATAGACACAAAAATGCCTGCTATCCATCACGGACGGCAGGCATCCCTTCAAAACTTAATACTGAGTAAGGTGTGCTATTCACCATCACTCAACTAAACAAACGGCTAAAGCACCATTCGTTATATCTTAGCAAACATCGTAGGGGTGTAACCCTTGTATCTCCCACGCTACCGATTTTGCATATTCAAGGTTTTCTGACAAGTACGCAGATACCTCGCTAAAGTTCTCTTTATCGCCGTGAAAATCTTCACAACCCATAGCCTCACAAAACGCGATGGCTCTTTTCTGTCTCTCTGTTGTCATTGCTCAAACTCTTTACAAGCGGTATTCCAAGGCTCTACTAAGCCTCTGCCACAGCCACATATCCAATCGTCGCCGTCCTTTGAGAGATAAATGCAATCACTACAGATATGCTTACTATTTTTCTTCATGTCTTTTTCGCAATGAAGATGCAGCAGCTTGCGGATCTTCCCGTAACGTGGGCTCGTACTTGCGGACTACCTGACGCCAATTCGTCACCACAAGCGCTGCATCTAATTGTTATACCTTGAAGCCATGCTTGGCGTTGTACTCTTTCTGCCGCTTATAATAAGCCAGCAAAGCCTTCCACTCTTTCGCATTGTTGCAGGAGTTCCCCTGATCTTCCGACCAAAAGGTCACACTCAAGCATTTCTTCTTAACTCTATTATTCTCCGTGTTCACATAAGCCGATACCGTAGTCCAGTCTTTCATCGGCATTACTTGTACGCTCATGCAGACCTTATCTTTGTAAGACTGCTTATTCAGTTCAAGCAGAGCCTCATGTATCTCTGCTATTGTCTTGGGGCATTTTGCTGGAATTTCCATAATTCTTTGAAGTTTTGAAGTTACTATTTCGGTTATTACTCTCTCTCATGCTACTGCAAGTGCCTGGTGGATGGCCCAGAAGTCTTTCTCGGAGACCTTCATTTCGTCACCGTCCTCGTTGTATGCGGTTACAGACAGCAGCTCTACATCGCAGGGGCACCAGTAGGACAAATCCTCTATGTTGTTATAGGCAAACTCATTGTGGACGTTCAAATCCTCAATGTAGTCAGCGGTCACGTTGTAGTCAACGTAGATGATGTTTTTGCCTTGCTCAAACTCAGCCTCTTTCACATTGGTAAAGCTGCTGTGTACCTCGGTAGCGTTGATGAACTCAGCAATGGCCTTGATGGTCTTTGGGGATAATTTAATAGCTTTCATACTCTTTTGTTTTGAAGGGTTATATCTTATTTGACATTACAAAGGTAGCAAGAAATAATCAAATACGCAAATTTTACCACAAAAATTTTATCATTCCTACAAATTATTTTTGGTAACGATATACCTGTTGGCTATATCTTTAATTTATTCGTTATAAAGTATGTTTCATCCATACGTAATCAGCATCTTCACCATCGTAACATAAATCACTATATTCGTGATTAGCATACCAATCGTGTACCCAAGATGTTTTTAGCACTTTCAGACAGATTACAGTATAATTGTACTTCTTGGCTTCTTTATCAGCAAGTTCAAGTATTCTGTTACCAAGTCCACGACCTCTTGCTGATTGTTCTACCTTTACGTTTGATAAATACATAGTATTCTTATCATCATTATAAGCATATAGAGCAAATCTACAGCAATCATTCTTGTAATAGTAAACTATACCCCAATCTGTTGTTTCTTTCGTGATGTCCATATCTTATTTACACACATTTGTAGCCAACAAGTATATCGTTACCTTATTTTTACCCTTCGTCTCGGAAAAAGAAACGCTGGTACAGGCAGTAACGATCGTCGGCCTCATGCTCTATTATAGAGAACACGTTTTGCTCCTCGCTCTCCATGTCTTTTAGCCGTTCCTCCAGTATCTTGAAGGCACTAACATAGTCACCGCCAAACTCCTTCGATACGTGCCATGTGACCACGTTGTAACTCCAACTCACCATCACCACACAGCCCTCGACATATCCAATGGCCCTGTTCTTATCGTAGATGACGGTGTAGTTCTCAAACATGCTCTCAATCCAATCGGTCGTTACGTCTTTCTCGTTGACCAAAGCAGGTATTCTTTTTTCTCTCATAGCTATTCCTCTCCAAGTGCAAAGAAAACATCATCTTCATCGCCGAACTCTCGCCACCAATCTTCTTCGAGGTCATTGTCCTGGCCGTACTCATCCATGAGCTCACTGATTTCGTCCGCTATCCTTTGGCTGGCAAAGGTAATGTCACAGCGGAAATTGCCGATCCGCTCCAATGCCACCTGATTCTCTGCCTCCGACCAACGATGATTATCTCGGACGTACTGGATGGCTTTCTGATAATGATTTCCCATTATGCTCTGTATGTCGGTTTGTGCTCCCATTGATTTACCACTCTATTCTTATAGTCATAGACTTTCACCTCGAATTTCTCAACAGGAATGAAATTCTGCCTTCCGGCTCTTTCGACGATGAAATCATTGACAACGTTCACAATTTCTTCCTTCTTGCTCTCGATCTTGACGATAACGGAAATTTTACCAGTCCTCGTCTTTCGGACTAAATGCTCTGTGATGATTGCTTTCATGGCCTGCCCTCCTTTAGTTCATTAAGAGGGTCAGGTCATAGGCTCCCATCGGGTCTGCCATTGTTCCACAGAAGGCAGCTACAATCTGCACGTCGATGTCGGCTTTCAGTTCTTCGCTGCTGATAGTGTAGCGGTAAACCTTGCGATGGCCACATTCACCAAGGACTCCCTCGTAGTCGCTGCTGATGAAGGTCAGTGTTGCGCCCAGATTCTCAACTACTCCGTTGATGTCGGACAGAAGGAATGACAGGCCGCGCCAATCAGTATCGCGGTAGATATGAGAAGTTGAGCGTGACTTTTCAACTGCTTTGTAAATCCGGTTTGTGAAAGTTCTCTTTTGCATAGCTCTGAAGTTTTGAAGGGTTTATTATTGTATCTTATTTACATTACAAAGGTAGGCATATTTTATCATATACGCAAATTTTACTAAACATTTTTACCCTCCTAATCTTAAAAGAAACTAACGTAAAAAAGGGGCATCCACGCTCGGACACCCCTAACCCTCCCTATGAAAGTTCAAAACTCCAAAAGTGTAAATAAGATATCGGGAAGGCTTGGCTCAGAAGATGACGATAATGGGAATTGTCGTCTCACCATCATCTTCTACAGATGCGTAAACACTGAGGTCCAGCTCACTACTGAATCTCACGATGTCAGGCAAGCAGAAAATCGTCTGCTGGTCTGTGTTCAACGGACTCGGCTTTACCTTGATGGCGGGTGTCACACCACCGTCCAGGAATGGCTCTACCTCACACTTGCAATCCTCGATGCACTCTTCATCGAGCATCTTCCGTAACTCAGCGGCAAAGTACCGCATTTCTGTCTCGTCATGTTTCATTCTCAAAATGCTTTATTGGTTCGTATTACTTTTGTACCTTATGACAACCCCAGGGTGTTCTGTCGGATCTTCGTTTGGCTCGAATTGCACCTTGCCACTATGCAGAGCAAACTCCTTCATCTTTTTGAAGTCGAATCCATGGTTGATGTAGATTTCTCTATCCCAGTACATGTCGTAACGAGGTTCGTCCGTCGTACTTGTAAACATTTCGTAGAGCAGGGCATTGAGCTTATCTTTATCCCCATCATCCTTGATAGGGATAAGAGCGTTCAGCTGCTTGCACAGCTTTTTCATCTTGCTAAAATATTCTCTCCGTCTCATTTGTCATCGTGCTTTTTGGGTCGAAAAGCTGTTTTCTTGCCATCTGGAGTGTGGCATATTCCTGGATAGGTGCAACCTAACTTGCCGCCATCCACAATAATACACCACTCGCAATCTCTACAATTCATACTCTAATCTTCTAACGGTTCGTACATCGTGCAGTTGTCAGGGTCAGGACTGTTGTAGGTAGCCCACTCGTCTTGAATCTCCTTCGACTCTCCAGCAAGCCACGCTCTATAGCATGACTTTCGTCTGGGGCAGTTCTCTGTGCCGCAATGAGCCACGTCTGAAATATAGACTTTCTGCATGGGCTATTTGTAATCAGTACAGACAAAAGAGTCAGATGCGACACGCCCAGCATGGAGCCGGCACATTCCAAACCCCGTGTCAGTTATGCCATACCACTTGCAGCTTCCGCACCGGACACGCTCTATTGGCATGTCTTCCTTTCTCGCCTTCAACTCTTGGGCACGTCCAATCAGATAGTTTGCGAGGTCTTTCAGCTCCTTAATGCTTTCAAAATTCACAATGATTCCTTTGGAGGTCTCACCTGACGATTTCTTTATTTTCAGCTCTACATCAAAAGCCTCACCTTCTCCCTCTATAAAAGAGGCAATGATATTCAACTTACCGTACTTCTTCATAATCTCAATCTTTTAGTTCAAACGTATATGCTATCGCCCAAGGATTGCTCTCCATGGTTCCCTTACCACTAAGGCGGTCTATGAGTGCAGTGTAAGCCCCGAAAGGACTGAGGAACACGTCTAAGATACGCTCACGCTCCAATCCATCGGCATAGAGCCCATCAACATGGTAGGTTGGCGTCGCCGTCGCTGGCTCAGCACACTGGAATACTCCTTCCCTCATGCAATCCTCACTGCTGATGTCCTGCAGTCGCTCGATCTTCCTATCTGTGATGCAGATATGGTGAGGCATAAGGCTTGCTTTTACGAACATCTTATTTCTCCATCCTGCAGACTTGCGCGACTCAGTTTCATCTTGCGCTTTGAAGGCTTCGTATATTGGGTTGCTTGGGTCTTTCTTCATTTCCCGGTAGATGACTCTATAGGACTGAGCAATAGCCACTACATCGCCCACGTCAAAAGGTGCGTAAATCTTCAGCATGTCTTTCTTCCACCTTTCTTCGAGTGCAGGAATTTCCGACCACTCCAACACCAGCTCATCTTTGAACTTGATGATGCGCCTGGTCATTGTCTTTCGGCGTTTCAGAACATCGTCTGTAAGGCCGAACTTATCAGCAAACATTATCTTCCTCATAACTTCATCTTTTAGTTGTTAGACATTCCGATACACATAATCATTATACATATCCAAATGAAAACTATTGCTTCGTAATCCATACCTTTTTTCTTTGCTTGACGGAATTTCATACGCTCATTTCTCCTTCCCGATAGTCTTTTTTGCTAACTCGGTCATCTGCTCCTGAGTTACCTCTATAATGACCTTGATGCCGACAGGCTTCTTCTTCACTCTAAACTCCGTCTGAAACGGTGTGGTTCGCAACATATCAGCAAGGCTCAGGATAACCTGCTCTCTTTTTTCTTCTGTTGTCATAATTTTGTATAACTTTTTATTCTTCGCTTTCTTCTAATGAATCTTTCTCTGGTGCCTGAATCTGCCTCGGTTTCTTCAAGGCAGCAATGAGGTTGTCGGCATGAGCCACAGAATCACTTGCTATCAGTTCTGACACATTCTTGAAGCCTTCATTTACTGCGCGTCGTGCCATCTGCTCCATGAGCATAGGACTTTGAATTATCCCGGTCCACATAGCTTGCATGGCCATACCTGCAAACTGAGCTCGATACGGCTCATAGTCGAAACTGTCTAAAAGTTCCACTTCTTCAGCGTCTAAGGTCAAGCCACCTTCCAGCTGTACCCTGCCATTATCACAAATTTTCTCTACAGACAGGACAACACCCGAGCATTTTATCCTTGCCTTAATTACTGCTTTGTTATTCATTCTTCTTTGAAATCAATGGTCTTTAGAATCTTCAAAAGTCGCGCCAACTCGAAATTTCTGTAGGCGGTCATAGCGTAAGTGTGGGGGTGTGAGTGGTTGTAACCGAAGCGGCTGATATACTCCTTACAGGCCCGCTTGGTGAGGAAGGCACCTGTCTCGCGGCTGATGAAAGACACGTCGGAGACCTCTACTATATCGGCCTGCATCTTCAGCTCATCACGGATGAAATCGGCCACATCGCCGATGTCGTCGTGGTCAACGTCCTCATGCCAGATGCGGCAGACTTCCTCGGGGTAGTCGCAAAGGTACTCTCCCACAAACTCTATGCAGCCCTTCAGGTCTCGCACATCGCCGTCGCCAAGGTGCACCTTCGTCTCGCCACACCCATCGGGCACGGCATCCTCTTTCGTCTCGATAATCCCCCAATACACAGGGTCAGCATTTCCGTCGTTTTCTTGGGTGTTCAACTCATGCTGCAATTCCTTCAGGAAATCATAATCTTCTTTCGGTAATTCTATCTTTTTCATTCTTCGTCCTCCTCTTGTTTGAATATCGGTTTGTCACATTTGCACATCTGCATCTTTACTTCGTCGGTAATGAAAAGCTCGTCGCCTTCGGCAACCGCATTTTTGATGTCCTCACCAGTATCAGGGGCAACGCCATATCCCAAGGCAGCAGCAAAGTACACACGGCCACACTTTGCACAGCGGACAGCGAGTATAGGCTGTTTAATCGGGTTGGTGTCTATGTACTCCTTCTGTCCGGCCAATGCCTGAACGATGCAGAACTCAGCTTTTCGCAGCCATACATTTGCCTTGCGAAGTTCCAAGCATCTATCTCGATCTTCCTTTGGCATCGGCTGGCGACTCTGGGAAGCCAGCTTGTTATAGTGCCGGATTTGATTCTCATTCCTGGTCACTATCTCTTTGATAATCTCCAATCTCCTACTCATGACCATCCTCCATTTCATCAAGTTCATCTTCAATGGCCCGCTGTGCGAAAGCCTTGATTTTGTCATTGGTCATTCGCTCATCGGTCTCAAACAGGTGCTCCACCTTGCGCATAGACATAGCACCATCCAGCAGATACATTCGCTTGCCTAAATCCAAGTCGAAAGACCTTTTAGGCTCAGCAATGTTGAACGAGGTCTGCTTACCTCTCGGATAAGCAAGACCAGTGTTCGTCTCCTTGATATGCTGGCGGTTCTTCATAATGAGAACGCCAATCTTCGTCCTCGCATCTTTGAGGATAGCTTCAAGCTGGTCTTTCAATTCTTCATCCACTACGATGCCAGCCAATAGGTTGTACCCCATTTCGTAGTATGGCTCCTTAACTTTCGTAATCATGTCTTATCTATTTTAAGTTACTCAATCATGGTTAGAGCAAGCTGGCAATGCTGAACGAGCGAAAAGCCTCTTTCTCCAAATCCCAATAGGACACAGCAGAATAACAGGGCTTGCGGTCTGTTCCTTTGTACTCATAGCTGATAGCAGAGCCTTTCAGTGTGCCGATGGCCTTGCGAATCTCACCATTAGCCTTGCGGAAGGTGAACTCTACCACTCCTACAGACATCTGGGCCTTGATTTTCATTGCCTGCCATGCTTTGCGAAGTGCTTCAGCAATGGTGCCGACGTCCTTTCTTTTGAGGATAGCCCAAGCAGCTTTCATTACCATACTCTTACTGACTCTCACGTTGTTTGATGCGATAGTTGCCATAATCTTTAAGTTTTGAAGTTTGTATCTTATTTACATTACAAAGGTACAAATAGTTTATCAAATACGCAAATATTACGGCAATTATTTTATCAAATCTGCAAATTATTTTTCTATCTCACCAAGCCAAACTTTCTCAGTATTCTACGGTACTCAGAATATATCCGATATTTGTCTGTGTAGCTGAGAATATTGACTATATCCAAGGAGTAAGACGTGCAGCAATATTCCACCTTATCCATCTTTCCGCCCATAGGATTCCTGTAGTGGCCGATTGCAGATTTCAAGTGTGCGCGGTCTATATCCATAGTGACGCAGTAATCAGGGTCACAGCAGCCACTAAGCCAGTGGATAGCCTCGTCTGGAGGCTCCACAAAGAAGCAAAACCCAACGCTCGTAGTCAGGTAACCCTCATGCTTGCTTTTGTTCCTGAGGGTTTCACCTTTGCGGAGCGAAAGAAACTCATCTTCTGACATGAATCTGTGTACTATCATTCGTCTTTTGGTTTTAGTTCCTGAATAATCATATCAACCTCCAAGGCCATGACAGCAAGGGCAGAATGATAAGCCTCTGTGTCGCTGACCTCGGTCAACCCCTGTGCATAAGCATCAAGCATTCGCTGTTTGGCTACCCATAACTTAGTGTAGATGTCACTGACTCCAAAGTAGTAGCCATTCTTCCATGCCGATAGCTGGCTACCGTTAATATTGAAATCTTTGTCTGTAGCGAGTGCTTTCAACCTCTCCATGGCGATCTTATCTATTGCTTTGCTCATACTACTCTTCCTCGTAGTCCTTCCAGTCAGAGCATGAGTCAAAGCTCTCTTTCTTCTCGTCAGTGAGAGCGCACTTGTATGAAGGGCAGAAAGTACCCTCGTTCTTTACGTGCTTGCAGAAGTAGCAAATTCTTTCTTTTTCCATAGCTTTTCTTTTTATGTGAATAACGTCATTTCAGTAGTCGTAGCTTTCGCCTTGCGCTGGGGCTTCTTAGGCTCCTTCTCTGTTTTCTTTGGAAGATTCCAACCGCGCTGCTGGGCGACGGTGTAGTTGAACTTGAACCACACTTCTTCATCCAAAAACTCAAAGTGCATGGTGCCCTTCTTGTAGCCCCTGCAGCGGAAGAATCCCCATTCAAACCATTCGCCCCACTCCTTACCAGGATTGAAGTTGCCTGAATAGCGCGAATAGTTCACGCAATCGAACAATGAGCCTATTTCATCGAAGTTCTTTCCCGTCATGTTGCACAGGGCCTTGCAGACATCATCCATCTGGTTACGTCCGTAATCTGAAAGTTCAACATACGGCTTTGGCTTATGGTCGTACCAGTCATAGCCGGAGCAAATGCTTGGCACGATGAAACGCTTGTTGACCATGTAATTCGCATTGGTTTTCCACGTTTCGCCTGCTGTGCTGTTCTCTGCACTGAAGGAACAGATGAGGTCAAAGGCTTCAATGAGCGTCCGGAGCATACGCTGGCCGTTGGTCTGAATGACCATATCAACCACTCGGTAGATATTCCCCATGGTGAAAGGCATACTTGACTGAGATTCCACGAACTTATTTATCTGTTCGCGCAGCTCTCTGGTTGCATATTTCTCCATATTGAGCTTTCGGAAGATGATACGCCAGTAATGCTTTTGCAGCTCCTTCTTATAGCGTTGGTGACTCACTTCTGTACGCCTGTCATCAGCTGTGAAGGCTCCAAAGCGGATAGGCAGATAACCATAGGTATTCTTGACCTGCTTTGCCTCTCCGGTCTTTTCGTCTATCTCTGTACGGAAATCAAAGAAATCGGCAGTTTCGTTAATCTCCTTTGACATCTTCATTACCTCGTCAAACATCTTCACGGCTGACACGTAGCGATTCACGATGTCACGGACAAAATTGTACTGCATGAGTCCTTCACGTTCACCGCCCATTGCATCCACTTCATACTGATTGAAGAAATAGCCAGTGAACTCATTGGCACCTTCTCCATCCTTATACAGCTTCACAAGGGCGACATGAACGTCTGTCTTTCTCTCGGCCGTCTTGAACACCTGGCCAAGAAATTCTTCGCGTCCGTAGTTCTCGATCGTCTCTATCAGCTGGCGTTTCTTTCTGCTATCTGCATAACCATGATTGACGCTCTCGCTATTACAGAGGGCAACAATGGTACAGCCAGCTGGAGCTATATCAAAAGCGTGTAAGATATGCTCCACTCCTTTGCTAAATGGTGGATTCATCACTATCATGTCGATGTGGCTAACCATGTCTGAGGTAACTGTCAGGAAATCCTCGGCTATCACGTCACACTTGCCGTTGAGCAGCTTCAGGTTGTTTTGGTCGTTCTCACAGGCAATGACCTCACCAGCACCATTCTTTTTCAGCCAGTCAACGATGTTTCCCTTGCCAGCTGATGGCTCCAGTATCGTCTTACCTATAAAGTCCTCACCCATCATCATCTGCTCGATGACTGCTGTAGGGGTGGGGTAGAAATCCGGGTTGTCTGTAAAAATGTTCATGCTGTCAGTTCTTTATATGCCTCAGTGAATCGTACAGAGTTCTGAAGCACGTCAATAAGTTCTTTCTTCTTCTCGTATCTCCAAGGCAAGTTAGCGAAAGTGTAGGGTACAAATATTCCACCTTTTCGCTGGAAGGTCTCTAACGTCCAGTAGGAGCCTCGATAGGCTATCTGTCCGCGCTTCTCTATCTGATTGGCTCTACGTATAGCAACGAGCTTATACGCTCCATCGTTGCTATAAGCAACGATGCGCCTTACCGTATTCTCAAAAACTTTGTTTGCCATAGTTCAGAGGGTGTAAATATACTCACGAACTTTCTTCAAATCATCCAGCTTGAGCGAATCAAGATAGTTGTGCAGAACGTTCAACAACTGGTTACGTTCTGTACGCTTTTTGCAGTAGTCATCGTAGTCTGCTTTGCTACCAAGGAAAATGTTCCAACCACACCAATCTGCGCAGGTCATTGTTTCCTTCTCGAATTTCCGACGCCATTGTGGGCCATCAGTGGTGATGTACTTAGGGCCGATACTAACGACCTTTTCCTCTACGCCCTCATGCCTCGTGTCATTGGAGTAAACATAGACGACATCGCCTTTTTTCAGTTCTGAAAGTCTTTTCATAATCTCGAAGTTTTGAAGTCAATATCTTATTTGCATGAGCAAAGGTACAAAGAATTTATCAAATACGCAAGTTTTTAGCGTAAATTTTTCGTCATTCATACTATTTACTCTCTTACCACCATTGGTGGGGTGTTGATTACTGGTTGTCGCCTCCAGAGGATGATAAAGCGTTCTCTCTGCTGCCTGGGTGATACGTGCGGCCACGGTTTCTGATAGGTTGGCTCCGGCTGCACAAACGCATTTGGTTTCGGGGTTGCGAGTGCTTTCTGCTATCCTCGGACTGATCTGGCGCAGTTCTAAACGCCTCGGCACATATAAAACCTCTTTGCCGGCTCGGTGGTTGGTATGGGCTTTCCCTTGCCCCTCCCTTATAGCGAGGAGTCGCGCATCGCTTTCAAGTTCCTTTTTTGTTTCTGAGGTGGAAAGCAACTTCAAAGGTGCTACCGAAAATACGGATAAAACCACCTGGCCCTAATGAGGGGCTTTGTTGGTGCCGGAGGCTTGAACTCCAGCGCACAGCCTTATTACTGATTCACCACTGCAGGCTTCACAAGTTCTGTGATACCACGCTTGACTGTTTTCTTCGGGGCTTCCAGTTGGTCACAGATAGCAATCCTGTAGCCAGCCCTCACAAGCTTCGGAAGGTATGTGTCGAGTGCATGGTGAGGGAAACCTGCCATTCTTGTGCGGTCTGAGTTGCGCTTGGTAAGCGTTATTCCGAGGGTCTTTGCACATTTCTCTGCATCTTCATCGTAGGTCTCATAGAAGTCACCGCAACGGAACAGAATAATAGCGTTCGGGTGCTTCTCCTTCAAGTCACGGTACTGCTTCAATATCGGAGTGAGTGCAACCACCTTGTGCTCAGGATGAGCGTCGATGAACTCCTGCAGGCGTGTCTCGCACTCCCATGAGAAGCAGATGTTGTTCTCGCATGAAGGGCTCCAGTTGAAATCAAACGCCTTCTGACCGTATTCGTTGCGAACAGCACCTTTGCAGTGCTTCTCATTAGCCACCTTAATGCAGTAGTCTTGAATCTCGTCGAAGGTCTCAACACCTTCCAACTGATAGCTGGTAGTGATATTGGTAATCTCACCTGTCATGTCACTGTAGGTCTCAACTGAGAAAAATTTCTTTGCCATAATTCTTAAAGTTTTGAAGTTTATTATTATCTTATTTACACTACAAAGATACAGAGTTTTAATCATATACGCAAATTTGCCAACTTTTATTTTGGTTAGCTGATGTTAAAGTTTTGGCTTATACTTCGTAATCTTCTGTGTCGATGTCAAGGTCTGTAATTGTGAACGTCCGTATGCACGACATGAGGCCAGTCTGACCGTATGGATAAAGCGTCGATGCAGTGTAAACACTCTTGCGGAAGTTCTCTAATGCTATGGCCTTGGCTTCCTCGTCTGAATTGGCAATAAACTCATGCAGTCTGGCAATCTTTGGTGCCTGTGGATAAACTTGAACGTATCTCATACTCTTACTTGTTAGCGTTTAGTCTCTCATTTATCCAATCAAGTCTCTCTTGGTAGGCTTGCTGCTGGCCCTGCAGCATAGCAATGACCAGCTCTGCTTTGTTTACTTCTTCAAGACTGAGTGCAAACACCACGCCCTGCTCCACGTTCCTAATGCGCTTGCGAAGGCTTGCGATAGTAGCCTTGATAGCTTTGATATTGGGGATTCCTCCCTTTGCGAAGGCAGCGTCTAACTGCTCCTTAATGGAAGTGTACGACTCCTGCTTTATCTGCTCTGTTGTCTGTGCCATAATCTCTAAGTTTTGAAGGGTTAAATATCTTATTTGACACTACAAAGGTAGTCATTATTTATCAGATACGCAACATTTACCACCTTTATTTTCAGTTAGCTTGTGTTAAATTTATCACTTCTGCAACGTGTCTCGAAAATAAGTTGTATCTTTGCAGAAAAATTCGTGAGTATGAAAAGAATCCCCAAATTTATAACCGTTTTCCTTCTCTTTTTCGTTGTTTCTATACATTTCTCATGTTCAAATAAACAACTAAAAGAAAGTGCTTCTACTGAGCAAGTTTCTCAACGTGAAGCAGATTCCCTCCTTCTTGAAAAATGCAAGAAGCTTTATACAAAATTAGATTCCATAAAAGACACCAAAGATTTTCCCACCTATGGCTTTTCTGTAGATGGCCCGTATAGCTGGTGGCTTAACGAAATACACGCTTTCTCTGAATCCGAAAACAAATCTCTTTTTTCTGCCTATGGTATAACACAATCAGACATCGAACAGGTTGCGCTTGATTATGTTAATTCTAATACCATTTTAAGCGTCGAAGAAATTAAAGCTGCAGATGAAAGGCGTAATAGAGTTGAAAGAATCCTTTATTTCGGCATTCGTCTTGATTCTGATTTTAGCTCTGAAATTGCAAGCGCCATCAATAATAGTTCAAAAACCATTCTTGGCAGGTGGAAACTAACAGCGCACCAAGCAAAAACGCTATCATATATTCTTGAAGTTTTTAGTGTAAACGATAATTACTATTTCACGCAATCTTATACAAATGGGAATGAGCCTACCAGTGGCAAGCTCATTCGAAGAGGACATGCTTTCTATGAAGTCCCCAGTGTCTCAGGTGATTATTTTGTCATTCTCGATGACATTCTCTTTCTTGCTGACGATGGTGGCGAATACGAAGATGGCACAAAGGGACTTTACTCTATCACTCCATTAAAATAGCGTCTGCTGTTTAGCCTCTCCCTTCAGCCGATTCTCAGCAACAGCATAGAACTTCTCATTATTCTCTATGCCGATGTATTTCCTGCAAAGCCTTTGAGCGGCAACAGCCGTAGTGCCTGAGCCCAGGAATGGGTCAAGCACCACGTCACCTTCATTCGTTGACAAGCGGATGAAACGCTCCATTATCTCAGCGGGTTTCTGTGTTGGATGCAGCTTCTTACGGACTGACTGAGCATGGAGAATACGGCTATACATTTCGCTATCATCCATAGCTTTCAGTCCAGTACCAAGCTCATAGATACGAATGATAAACTCAGCGTTTTGAGCAAAGCGTTTCTTGTTGATGATTCCCAGAGGTTTCTCCCAAACCAGCAGGGCGAACTTATAACCGTGCTCTATAGCCCACTGAGCGTATAGCGGTATCTGGTCCTCGCAACAGAAGATGTATGCGTTCATCTTCTTCATCAGCCGTGGTGTCAAATCCAGCCAACGGTAGATGTCATCCTTCGTGAACTGCACCTTGATCCTACACTCTCCACTCTCGTCATTGTAGTCATAGAGCGAAGTGTTGCTATGGCACTTCTCATTCTCACCGCGCTCAAACTTGCCGTTGTGCTTACTGAAGCAATACGGCGGGTCGGTCACAATGAGGTCAATGCTATATGCTGGCAGGTCATCCATCACCTGCAGGTTGTCGCCGAATATCAGCCGGCTTTCCTTGATAGTGTTGATGTACCTCATAGCTTTACCCTCTTAGTCATACGGTCAATGAGTTTGTAGATGCCTCGCTCGGACATCTGGTATTTCTCCGAAAGGTGGTAAACGATATATCCCACCTTGTGATGCTTCGCCTTCATGTCCTTATATTCGGCCATGAGGTCAAGGTATTTGACATCTTTCGGGTCGATGCCGTTCTCTACTAAAGCCTCCATCAGAGACTTGTTAAGCTGAAATAATTCGTATCTGGTCATAATAACGTGATTTGGTTCTTACTTATAGGTTGTCAAGACTCTCGATAACATCTACTTTACGCTGTGCGTCCGCAATCTCCACTACAGACACCACGGGACGAATCTCCTGAGCTGCCTCAGTATAGACGCGCTGTAGTTCCTCCGTGGGCATGGTGTAGTCTCTGTAGGCATAGCTGGCCTGCATCGGCACCACACCCTTACCTACCTCGTTCATAGCAGCCAGCAAAGGCTCATAGAGTTTAGTGGCCCTTGCGGTCATCACATACTCACCATTACTGAGCATAGCAGGGATAGAGTCAGACGTGCCAGTGCCCGGCCCTGTCACCTTGCCACCTGTGGCGTACTTGCTACCTTCTGATTTTTCAGAACGTATGCTGTCTATCTGGCTGTTGGCTTGCTTCACCGTACTGATAGCAGTAGCGATATTGGCAAGCACCGTAGCCACCGTCGTAGCGATAGCTGCAAGGTTAGCCGGGTAAGGCAGGGATGCAGCGGAAGCGATACCAGCGGACAAAGCACGACCTGTGTCAATGGAAATCTGTGCCAACGTGATTATCTCGCTAAGTCTCACCATTGCCTCGTTGTTGTCAGCAAGAGCGTTGGCAAGAGATACAAGGCTGTTGGTCACTGAGCGTACTGCTGTGAAGTATGCCTTGCGATTCTTCAGGTCGGCATTGCGGAAAGCGGCCATTGCAGCATATTTGTCTTTCTCAGCATTGAGCCGGCGGGTGTTGAACTGCTGTTCAGTCTCACCTTCCAACTGCCCCTGACGCACGATGTCCTCATACTTCTGTGCCGCTGCCTGCTGACGCACGGCAAGGATAGCAAGCTCGCTGTCGTTCACCACGTCAAGGCGAAGCTGTTCCAGGCCCATTTGCTGCTCTACCCAGTCCTCACCGTTCTGCTGTTCACTCAGAATGCGCTGGGTTTCCCACATTTCCAGCTCGGTAATCTGGTTCATCAAAGCTTGCTGACGTTCACTTGCGAGCTGCTGCTGGTATTGCTGTTCAAGAATGAGGTTTTGACGACGTGACGCCTCCAGCACATTATTCTCCCTCTCGGCATATTCTTCTTTGACAGCAAGAATAGCTTCAGACCCTTTCTGTTGGATTTGCAGAAGGTTAGCTTGTGCCAATGCTGCGGCATCGGATTCAGCACCATACTGAGCAACGGCAGCGTCATATTGCTGCTGCGCTGCTGCGTCGGCAATACGCTTCTTTTCCTCTGCATCAGCCACACGGTTTTCTCTCTCACGCTGCAGAGCGATAAGGTCAAGTTCTGCTTTCTGCTCATTCTGCTCTTTCTTCAGTTCTAACTCCTGACGGGAGCCTTTCATTGCAACAGAGAGACGTGACTGAATAAGTTTCTGCTGATCCTGCACCTGACGCTCCCACTCCTTGTCATCGAGTTTGGCCAGTTCCTCGTTTTTCTTCTGCTCTTTGGCAAGGATAGTACGCTCAATAGCAGACCGGGCAGTCTCAGTGAGGTTCTTCTCAGTAGCCAGCTTCACCTTCAGCTTGCGGATTTCGCCGTCATACTGCTGCTCCAGCTGTTGGCGACGTTTTGCAGCAGTATCTTTCATCAGGTCAAGCATGGCCTTCTCTGCTTCTTCGAGTGCCTTTGCTTCTAACTCAGCCTGTTTCTGTGCAGTGGTTTTGCCATTTCCGCCACGTCCACCACCACCGCTGCCGCCTTTGCCTTGGCCAATCAGCGTATTATAGTCACTAAGGGCATCGTTCATCTTCTTTCGAGCGTCAAGCACCTGCTGGGTCGTGGCAGACTGGTCTTTGATGATTCGGTGATACTCATCCTTCGCGTCTTGCCATGCTTTGAGGTGAGCCTGAACGTCTTGGGTGTAGGTAAGTTCTGGAGTGCCATCAGAGCCTCCCCCTCCTGTTCCACTACCTGAACCACCAGTAGGATTGTTCATCTTATTTATCTCACCCTCTAAATAAGTGATAGTCTTGTTCTTTTCGGTCACCAAATCTTCTGCAAGCTCACGCTCCCTGCTTTTTTTATTGTATTGTCCAAGTATAGGGTCAGCATTAGCAGCTGCACCCATGCTTTCATGGACTATCTGAGGCGCAAAGGAACCGCTCGTAGTCACAGCATTCCGAGGATTAGAAGTCCTTCTAAGTCTATCTTGTTCACTTGCTGCATCGTATTCGGCTTGATGCTCGTCCATCCATTTTGTATTATCATCTATTATTTGCTGTTGGTCGATAATCTCTTTTGTAATGTCAGTTATCTTCTGTTTATACGCCTCTGCTTTTGCGGCACGAACAATAGCGTCTGCAAGGTCATTGTATTTACCAGCAGCCTCACCAGCAAGTATTGCTTCGGTTGTAAGACCGTCAAACACGTCGGGATATAGCTTTTGCAGCTTCTCAGCAGCTTCTCTACGTTTATCCTCACTTAGGGTCACGTCTTGCGTTGCATCATAGAGCTGCCTTAGTTTTGAAATCTCATCTGCACAACTTTCTGATGCTTTCTTGTTAGCGTCATTGATAGCTAACTGAGTGGCAGACAACTTTTCTCCTTCGGTGGCAGCTTTCTTTATCCAACTAATAAGCGACATGAGGCCATCAATGGCGAGCGTTATTGCCGCAGTCAGAGCAAAGCTGCGCAGCATTGTCTTTGAAGCAGTGACGAACCCTTGCACGGCAGTCTTTGCTACAGCCATTCCACGCTGCCACGCTGAACCACTATTCATAGCAGCGGCTTTATGCCATGCTTGTGTCTCTGCAAGAGCGGCTTTTGTACGCTGCTTTTCTATTTCATCCAACCTACGCTTTTGGTCAAGCGTCCTTGCTCTCAGTTGCACTTCCTCTGCACCCGAAGCCTTTTGCAGTGCTTTGAGGTCACGGGCGTTGGTTTGCTGCAGAGCCTTATACTCCTTATCGAGAGCCTTTTTCGTGGCTGTAGCCTGTTCGGCATTAGTGACAGCAGAAGCGCGAATCTCTGCGAAAGAAACCTTTGCATGGTTGACAAGCTTCAGGAAGCTGATACTTGCGATGAGCGAAATAACGAGCCGTAATGTTCCGGCAAGGTTCTCTTCCAGGAAGTGCACCAATGAAGTAAGAGCCTTTAGCGGTGTCAGGAGTAAATCGCTGTTGCTTTGACCAAGGGAAATCTTAAACGACTCCCATGCAGAGGAAAGAGTGAATATAGCTTTTGACACGTCACTATAGGACTGCTCAAACATTCGGGCGGTAGTGCCGGCCACATCTGCGTTCTCCAAGTCAACGTAGGCTGTTCTCAGGTCCTCCACATTTGCTATCATCGTCTGTATGGCAGGGGCAGCAATAGTACCGAACACGTCAGCAAGTGCCTTAGTTCCGTTCTCAGTCTCTAAGATACCACCATCCTTCAAGCGTTTCAGAGTACCAATAAGACCTTCAACTTTCATCGAGGACTCAGTGAACTCTATACCATATTGCTTGAAAGCACCACCGCCATTCTTCGCTTCGCTTGAGAGACGAGCCATAGCGGTTTTCAAGGCGTTCTGTGCCTCTAAGCCAGTAATGGAATTTTTCTCCAAAATGTTCAGCGAAGCGTTCACCTGATTCAGAGGCACGTCCATAGACTCCGACAGAGCCGTAGCCTCGTCAAAGGTTTTCCACTTACCACCAAGAGTCACCAGCTTTTCGTCCAGTCGGTCGATATTACCTACCAATGCCATGACCTGCGGTGTGCAACGGCGACCGAACACGTCAGCAAGTTTGTTGGCAGAATCCTCGGCTTCCATGATGCCACTCTCCTTCAAACGCTGCAAGGTACGTGTCAGGCCCTCGGTTTCAAGGCTGGTCTGGTTGATGTCGATACCAAACTCCTTGAATACCTTTTGCTGCTTTGCCGTAGATGTAGAGAGGCCCAGGATAACCATTCGCAAGGCAGTACCAGCGTCAGCACCACGCACACCAACGTCTGCAAGGACACCAAGGGCAGCGTTCACTTCCTCGATGCTCTGGTTCAGGGCAGTACCGAAGGGGGCGGCGTTCTTCAGTGCCTCGGCAATCTCTATGATATTCGTTGCCGATGAAGCGGATACCTTAGACAGCACATCATTAGCGTGTACCATTTCTTCCTCGGTGACAGGCATTTTGAAACCTCGCATCGTGCGAATCATAATGTCGCTTGCTTCATTCAAGCTGATCGCATTAGCCTGAGCAAGCTGCAACGTCTTACTCAGAGCAAGGGTAGCCTCTTGTGCATTGAAGCCACCACGCGACAGGTTCTCCATTGCCTGTGCCGCATCGGTGGCATGGTAGATAGTTTCCCTACCCATCTTTCGGGCTTCCTCGGTCATTACCCGCATATCTTCAGCAGAGGCATTGGTGACAGCTTTCACGCGAGCCATTGCGTCCTCGAAGTCACGGGTCACCTGTAGAACGTCCTTTGAAAAGGCAAGCATGGAACCACCAGCGACAGCCGTAACGATGGCTTTTCCGAGGTCAGTAGCCTTCGCTTTCAGCGTGTCTAAGCCTTTGGCCGCATCCTGATAGTTGCCAACATTGCGATAGAAGCGCTGGGTCTTGGCTTCGGCTTTCTTCAACTCATCAGTAATGCCATTGATTTTCTGCTTCAGCTCAATACCTTTTGCAGAATTGCGCTCGGCACGTCCCATGGCATCGTATTCTCTGGTAGCCTCAGATAGTTGAGCGCGTAGCTGCTTCAAACTACCCTCTTGGTCGATGACAGACTTTGTTGCAGATTTCAGCTGTGTTTCAAGCCCGGCTATCTTCGTCTGCAAGTCCTTTCCCCTGGCACTCTCACGTTCAGCCTTGGAAAGTCCTTCATACTCAGCCTTTGTCCTGTTGAGTTCAGCACGCAGGCTTTTGACAGAGCCTTCCTGCAGCTTCTCCACCTGAGAGGCTTGCTTTATCTGTTCTGTGAGGCCCTTAATCTTTGTGGCAAGTTCCTGACCTTTGGCAGACTCGCGTTCTGCCTTACCCAAGCTCTCGTAAGACTCCTTTGCAGAGGCAAGCTGCGCTTTCAGGGATTTCACGCTTCCCTCCATCTGCTGCTGTGCCTTTATCTGGTTACTCACTTGGTTGGAAAGGACACGCAAGGCGTCGCCCTGCTGCTTGATATACACCTGTGAAGCAGAGAGGTTGCGGTCATATTCCTCTTGCGAGAGAGAACCGTCCTTCAACTGCTGCTTCAGCTCTTTTTGAAAAGCAATAGCGTCGGCAATAGCAGCACGGTATTTGGCGATACCAGCGATTGCCTGCTCATACCTTACTTGAATGTCGATAATTTTTACTCTTGTATCTGCCATATCCCTTATTTTTCTATTTTTCTGATGATGAAGATTGTATTCTTGTCGCTTCTCTGCGTGTGACTCAACCACCCGTGACTGCTCATCCTACACCATTCGTAAGCGAAATTATGCTTATAGTTCGCATCATAGTAGATGTTAGAGCACCAGCAAGTAGTCAAGCCGGAAGGAACTATCTGATTACCACCAATAGCTGACATCAGCGGCTCCAGTATCTTAATAATGGCTTCGCTTGAAATCGCCTTGCACTCTCCAGTAGAGGGCAGATAACCATGCTTACCTGACGGGAAAACGTCTGCCTGTGCAGCAAAGGCAGCAGCGCTATACGGCTCATCGATGAATACGCCATCAGAGCCAGTGATTTCGGCAATGAGCGTCTGGGTATTCGTGTAGCCATCGTCATTCTCCCCATATTCCAATCCTGTAATGGTGACTCCCATGCCGCCGAAATGCTTTGCCTGATAGCCTCTGAATTGCGTCTTGGCTATAATGAAACGATGAGTGCCATCAGAGAAAGCCACGCCCTCAGCTTGGTCATTGCTCTTTCCGCTTGCCACCCATTCATCTTTTGTGTAGAAGTTCAGCTGAGTGTCAGCAATAAGCCCCTTTGCAGCGTCCAGCTTCTCGAAGTCTATGATAGCCTCGCCCTCGGAAACCACATACAGCTCTTTCTCCACGATCTTCTTCAAGCCATTCACGCGGGCCGAAATCGTCAGCTTCACCTTGTCATTGTTCCTGATAGCCACCGTTGCCCGGAATCCAGTATTGGTGATGTTGCTAATTGTCACGATGCTACTGCCAGGCACAACAGACACGTCGCTGATAACAGCTCCCGCAGGTGTAGCGGATAGCGTGTAGTCCACCGACTGGTTTGTTCCCACCTGTCCTGTCACGCCATCGTCTCCGCTGACAACGAGCGTTCCGAACTTCACGGGAGACACCTCCCTCACGTCTGCAAAGGCATGGGTAGGTACAGCGTCGCCTTTATTGTGCCTATATATCCCCAATTCGTGCACGGCATTCTTGACGAAAGTCCAATTCCGGTACTCGTCTCTCTGCGTCGATGTCAGCATTTCCGTATTGGAACGTTGCAGGATAGCGTCACCACCGATGGCTGTCAAGAGGTCATTGATGAGGTTGAGCTTTTCACGAACTATATTCCACTGACCTGCAGCACCAAGATAGCTACTGATACCACTCGGGAATTGTCCTGTGGTCAGACTTCCTACGGTGGTGTCGCTAATCTGTGCTATGATAGCATTGGTATTCGCCTTGCCGTTGAAATCGTTCACTGCCTCGGCTTCACTCGACGCTGCAACCACGCCAGTCACCAGAGTACCTGTAATGTCAGTAATTATCTGCTTTGTGTTCGGGTCAAATCGTGAGTTATCCTTATAGCCACCGATTTTCACGCTTGTTTCCTTCTTGGCGATGATGAAGCGGTGGGTGCCATCAGACACGGCGATGCCATCTGCATCTTCATTGAGTATTCCAGCTGCAGCCCATTCTGCTTTGGTGTAGAAGCTGCCGTTGACATCAACAATGAGCACACCAGCATTGTCGAGCGTTTCCACCGACCATGTGCTTTTTGGTACAAAGGTCACCTCCAACGATGCCGACATTTCCTCTCCCTCACAATCTACCACAACAGTTAGCATAGTCACTTGCTCGCTCTCGATATTCTCTACGGCCAAAGAGAATCGGCTTCCCTCCTGATCCTTCACGACAACGGCAGGATTTGAGGAAGTGATGCTCTTTACCGTGAATCGCGGATAATTCGGGGTGATATACAAGTTATAAGGAGTGCTGCCCGTACCATTTGGAGCCTCATAGCCTTTTGCGCCATTGATAACCAGCGCACGACCTCTGACAGTTACCTGGAAAGAGGTTTCTAACGTTGAGCCGTCTGTGAGCGTCACTTTTACGTTCACCGTTGCCGTCTCTCCATCAGCAGGCAGAGAGGTTGGGGTAAGGGTAAACCCTTCTGTCGAGACATCTGAGACAGTCAGAATCTCGCTTGCCGTTGTCACCTCTACACTCTGAGCCACCACGTCAGCGTCGGCAGGGCTGTATGACAAGGTGTAAGCCTTTGCGCCATTGCTGTTAATCGACCTTGCACCTGTCACCTCTACCTTCTCCACCTTGGTAACATAATCCACCACGTCGCCCCAATCATCATTGATAACGGAGAAATCGGGGGTCAGCACAAAGTAGTAGAACTTCTTTCTCAGCTCATGAACGACATTGCCGTTCTCGTCGAGAATATCAACGGCAATCCTGATAACATGATACTGACCATCCTGTGCCTTGGTGTAGGTATAGGTATGCTCTCCTGGGGTAAGCTGGTTGGTATCATAGTACACCTTCACGTTGGCGGTCATTTCCCGCTCAAACTCGGTGTCATAGCCCACAAGTTTCTTCAGGATATACCTCACTTGCGTTGGCACGGTGATTTTCAAGGTGTAAGGCTGCTCATCCCATTGACCGCCTGGGTTTGACGACCAGCTACATTCGGGATAGGCCCACTTCTGGAAATAGAATGCGTTATTGATATTATTTCCGTCTGTAGGTATGTTCAAGCCCTTACCACCATGCCTTACACCACCTTGTGCATAGACATCATCACTGACGAAGATTCCATAGTTGAATCCGCTACGTCCTGTAGCCCCCATGGTCAGCTGCAGATACACCTTATCGCTCCCAGAATAAGCACCAGACCACAGCACTTTGTATTCGTAGGATATGGTGTCTATATCCACGTCCACGGCAGGGTCATAAGTGGGCTTCACGTATGGCAGCTGAATAAGCTCCACCGTACACAACCCATCTTTGTCACGCTGTATGCTGCTCACGGCAAAGAATGAATTGTACTTATTCAGGTACACAGGCATGGACTCGTCGAAGTCTCTGAGGTCGAACTCCGTCAAAAGCATTTGCTCCTTGACGCAGGTGTAGTTCTCCAGTATCTTGCCGAGATAGCCAAAGAGATTTTCCGTGTTGTCAAAAGGCTCGAAAGCGTCCATTCTGATGTGCTTGAAAAGCAGACCTTGGTCCTTTATCATCGGGCGCTTTGACGCATCTTCTGTTTCCTCAAACTCACTATCGAGGGCACGGAAATTCAGATAGCCATACAGAGGGTTAGTAGTGGTGACGATATGCTTTTCTCCATCCCACGCCTTGATCGTTCTGCCAGTCATCACCTCCGGGTATGCTATATCCTGCCTGAGACCAGGGAAGAATTTTGACTGAAACAGCGACTTCTCATCAGCGAGCAAGGAGTCCGCAATACCTATAGTACCATAGCCCTCGCCGTACAGCTCCAACTCATCGCGTTTATCCTCTTCCGTCTTTGTGCGACGGCTGTAAGCCATTTCAAAGTAATTCTTCTGTGCAAAGTTGGTATTCTCATATTTTGACATGCTGGGCTGGCTCTTGCCCTCAATGAGCTTCTTCGACCAGTCCACACACTCACCTGAAATCACGCGGTCACGCAGTTGGTTGTAGAACATGGCGACAATCGTCTTGCCGTCCTTCTCTACCCTCGGCAGTGCTCCGTTCATGTAGAACACGTCCTTCATAAAGTCGAAGCAGCTAATATCAGGAAGATTATTTATCAGTCCCATTTCCACGGGAATCTTCGTCACCGTCTCCTGCGAAGGAGTGATGCTGTCAATATTCAGCGCAAGGAAACGGACATCTTCAGGGTTGAACGTGTCGGCGGTGTCAGCCACCCTTTGCCCCAGCACCTTACCACTGCTGTTGCGAACACTGAGAGGCAACACATTAGCGTAATCGTAGCCAAAGAGCAGTCCGTCACCTTTGTAGAGGTTGCTCACCTCATCGTCTGCCTTCTCGATAATAGTCTGCACATTCTCCGTTGTGTCGGTCTCAGGTGTGTACTCAAAGCCTGACCAGAACAGGTAGCCGAGGGAATCATCCTCTACAGCGTCCAAGTTGAGACGTCTTGCCTCATACTCCACACCGAAGTCAAAGTAATAGACGTAGGCTTCTGAGGTCTCTTCCCTGCGTACAGAGCGCAAGCCAATCCATTCCTCTCCGTTATCTGACAAGGTATCAAGGGTGACTTCATTCTTGTCATTCTTCTTTGCTTCCACGATGTAGAGCCACCAATAATCAGGAGCAGTGACACGGCCGGCTTGAACAGCGGCCTTTGATACGGCAATGCTGGCCGTACCCTTTATCTCACAGCTTGCTTCGAGATACAGAGTGACAAGGTCTGTTGACTGAGGTGTTTGCGCCCATACAAGATAATGCTCTATGGTACGCTGAGCATAGTACACTTCATGACCGTAATACCTTCCGCTCCATACACCATTTACTGAAGATGACTTCCACATATTGAGCCTTTCGACCAGCAGTTCAGAGACAGACGACTCTTTAGATGCCGTATTGATGCGTTGTGTGCCGACGAACTCATTCCATCTTGGCTGAACGACATCACCTCTTGTGTTCTTTCCAGCTATCGAGGCGAACTGACTCCAGTGGTGGTATTTGGTCACGTCGAAAACAAACCAATTTTCGTACTCTCTCCAATAGCTCTTTTCGTCACCATCCTTCGTGAAACGTCTGTAACTGCCTTCCTGTCTTACAGAGCCATCGGCTATCGTTCCCCATGCTACGAGGTCAATGTCCTTCACGACGTACTTGTCTGAAAGGAAAGGCTTTGAACCAGTGAGAGGCACTACGCCATAGGTCACGAAGTCGTCATAGACGGAACGGCCATAGTAATTCTTGTTGTTGAAGTTCACCTTTGGTAACGTACCCATTCCCCTGCTGATCGCCCTTCCAATGTTGAAGTTCACTCCGAACTCCTCATTTATCAGCTGGATAAGGCGGTACACTGGCACAACAGGCTTTGGCGGTGTTCCTACCTCATGAGGCACACCAGCGTCATAGTCAGGGTACAGAATAATCTCATCGTTGCCCCATTCACCCGTGGGCTTGCCATAATGGAAATCGCCTTCGTCGTCTCTCCATATGAATGTCCCCTGAGAAGGCAACTCGTTCAGTTTCTTGCTGCTTCCCTTCAGCGTCTCAAAGGCTTTCAGCACTCGCCATGTCATAACGCAGGAAAACGTCGAGTCGCCCACCTCTGAGACATACAGGTTAGCGTTAGGGCAGAGACACACGCCATTGATATAGAAGTCTGCATCCACACGAATACGTATCATCTTCGAGTGGTGGCGTATATCGTTAGCCATATCCAACAGCTGTATGTTCCGCTGGGTCATAGGCAACTTGAACGTATAGCTATGGCTGCACGTTAGCTTGCTAATATCGCTGAATAAGTTGTTTTCCCATTTCAGCGTTATTCCACTCGGAGAAGGAAGGTCAAGCTTCTCTCGCTTCCCGTCAGGTGTGTAGATGTAAAGTTCTTCTTTCATTTCTTCAGCATTCCTTTTCTTCTGAGGTTGTCAGCATACCATATTATTGCGATGAGCACGAAGCGCACCGCCAGGTAAAGAACAATGAGGAATATTACCCCAAGTATGAGCCATGTTTTCATATCTTCGCCAAGTAAGTGTAGTGATACCAGTCTTTTGTCATTCCCATGCCGTGGCGTTTCGCCTGTAGCTGAATGTCACTCGTGTCGCGGTTGATGTTCAGCACCGTGCCCGGCTCTCCAGTCTTGATGATGACACATTTGTCACCAACTTTCAGTTTCTTATATTCGTCGTAAATCATATCGTCTGTACTTGAGTATCTGGCAGCGTAATGGATATTTCATAATCAAAGAGTCGTCTGGTGTTTTCGACTGTTGCCGTACCCGCTGCAATAGATACAGGCTTCCAAATCCCATCACCAACATATAGCTCGATATGAGGGGATTTGTATATCGTCTCTACGTATGCCAGCACTTCCTTCTTTAAGCTCGTAGCGCAGCACTTGATAGTGTCTGTGTTCTCTACATGGATAGAACGCTGTGCCGTGTGCAAAACCTCACCAACCATATAGTCGGCATCGATAACAGTCTTTGACAAACTATTCTTACTCTTTTTCTCTCCAGTGTCAAAGAGGTAGTATTGCCAAAAGCCGTAGCTGTCGATCCACCGAAGGTAAGTGCCTACTTTATCAGTGTTCGGAATGAGGGTAATTCCGCTTACGTTAAGGCTTGCAGGGGCTACCTCCACAATGGCAGAGCCGTTGAAATACGAGACCTGCTGAGGTAGATTCTTAAACCACACCACTTCACGTTTCTCTCTGCCAGCCCCATAGACATCAGAGACAATCGGCAGATAATAGCCGTATGTCATGCCTGCCTCCAATGCGGCCCAGAGCACCAGAAATGTCGTGGAGCCAAGTGAATTGCCGTCTGCATCACTGAAGGTCATCGTTACCCTCTTGTGCCGAGTGTTCACGTAGTCGTCAAAGAGCAGCTGGAAAAGCCGGGCAACATAGCACTGCGCATAACCGTTGTAAAGCGTCACGTCAATATCGTAGGTGTGCGTGCCATCAGTGACAGCAAGCTTTATCACTCCCGATGTTCCTGCCATGTTCAGCTCTACATAGCTGGGGTTGAAGGCATACACCCTTTCGTTTGGCACGGTGGCCGTTCCACCGCTAAGCGTTATCGTTCTCATCCTGTGTATCGTTTATTCTGTCAATATCCAATTCCATGATTCCCACTGCCTCACCAGCCAGCTTTGCCGTTTCCTCGTTCAGCAGCGTGTCGTAGATGTCATTATAGCCGTGGTTCCGATGTAGCCTTGTGCCTTTCTTCATAATGGAGTAGGCAATGGCGTGACTGAGACTATTCAGCTTTCTTTCAGGTGTGCTCCCAGAAGCGTTGCTGTAACTTATACCTTTCTTCGTTATCCACTCCTTGATGATGTCAGCAAAGTTATGGGGCACCTTGCCAGGTCCTCGACCTTGCTGCATGACTGCCCACTGAGCACCACCTGTTAGCAAGAAGCGGATAGCGTCACCGTCCGTCTGCTCCTCTATGCGCAAAGAGGCAACAGAACGGCCCGATGCCATCCTGCCCTGCTGCTGCATATTAGCGGCAATCCCCTTCTGCACGTTCTGCAGGTGCTTGACTACTAACTGACGTATCGCTTCCATATCTTACTCCTCAAACTCATCTTCTGCCCTTACCTCATCTTCACAGATAATGATACCTTCCTCTTCTTCAAGTGGCGGCTCTATCACGATGCCTGTCACGTTCTGGTCGAGGTGGTCATAGAGGACCTGATAGGGCAGCTTTCCTTCTATCTGTTTGAACAGCCCGCTACCATTGAGGGCCTTGACGAACTTCACGCACAGCCGTTTCATCTGCTCTATGACATCATCGTTAGCCTCTCCTTCAAAGTCGAACTCAGTGGAGCAGACAAAGGCTATCTGTGCCTCTGGCTTATCTTTCACCCTTGCCCATTCAAAGAACAGAGAGCCGGAGGGAGGCAGCACATAGATAATCGTCGGCTTCTCTATCCTGTCAATGGCCACGTTTGCCTGTGCCCAGTTCATAAACAGGTATTCAACATCAGCACCCATGCTTTCTACGATGCTGTGTATCTTCTTCTCTACGGTGCCATGAACGGCGATATTCTTCAACTCACTCATAACAGATTCAGTTTTCGCATTTCACGTATAGCGATGTCTATAGCTTCGCCGATCTCCTTTGTGGAGTAGCCTATTTCACTGAAGGAGTCACGCCCTCTACGGAAACGCTGCAGACGGTGCAGCACTTTCAGGGCCTTCGAGCGTTGCATCTTTCTCTCCCGTAGCTCCTTCTGAATGTCCTCACATTCTGAGGCGGTTTTCAGAAAATCAGCTGCCTGCTGCAGTAGTGTGTTAGCGTTCTTCATACCAAATCAGGCTCATTGCCGCCATAGCAAGCCATAGCGGGAAGTATGACATCGGATATTTGCTGGGCAGCTATCTTTGCATTGGGGTGGGGCTTCCCTGTCACTCCCTGCAAGCGTAGTCGCATGATAGCCCTCCACTCTCTCACGTTGTAGGTATAGCAGACCCGGGTGGCAGTATCAAGCGGCAAGAAACCGCGAGCGTCCTGTGCCACCATGCCAAGCTTCAAGGCAAGCATATAGGCCCACTCACACACCTTCCAAGTGCAGCGGGCGAGCAGTCGTTTCTTCCACCCTCCTTCAGCGTACCAATGAGGCAGGCAAATTGTGATACCTCCTTTTTTGCCGAAGTTCACATACCGGGTTGACTGTTCGGCTATATTGTTCGGTGATGTTCTGTTAAGCTCCCTGGAGGTGGATATTTGTGTTGTGACGCATACCGTGTAGCGGATGAGGGAAAGAGCCGTCTTATAGTTCAGCTCGTTAGCCCTTGCTACATAGTCGGTCAGTGTCACCTCGAAAGACTCCAGCATTTGCTTGATTCTCAGGTTATCCATGAGGTACTGCTGATTGGTGGAGATAAAGTAGATGCGGCCACCGCCCTTCTTCTTGTAGTATGCTATAGCAGCATAAGGGGTGGTCGATAACACGATGAGCAGCCAGTTATAGATGTTCGTGCCTTGTGTGGTCGCCAAGATACCATGTTTTGCTTCGTCAGGGTCGGGCCTTGTCTCTATGATGAAATATCGTGAGGCATGGCGGAACATCGATAGGTGTCCGCGTTGCATCAGCATTTCGCAGAAATCTTCTGCACTTTTCTGGCCACCCTCAGAGGCATAGCAGAGACGAGCAGCCTTTGCCACTTGCTCATGCCAGTCATCAGGGCACGGCCATAATTCTACGGATGGTTTGATTAGTTGCATATCGTTCGGGATTTGAAGTTAGGACAGGCTCTTTCGGAAAGTAATACGCAACAGTTGGTGACATGAGGGCAACGGCCAAGCGTCGGCACCCCATGGATGCTCAACGTGTGTTGCTTGTGGCATACCTTCACTTTTCTACATTCGCCACATCGACGTCCTTCCCAAATGGGCGTTTCGTTCCTTTTCGTAGATACCTGCTTCTTTGCCATGTTATTTATTCTTCTTCATGTATTGCTGAGAGAGCTTGCGCTCATAGTTGTTACTCAATGCGTCATTGGCCATGCAGCGGTAGATACGCACCCATGCCACTTCTCGCACTTCATTCTGATTGGTGATACCCATTCGCTTTGCATACCAGTCAAGGACACCAAAGCTGCCGAAGTCCAGCGTCTTGATGCCAGCAGCTATTTCCTCCTTGGAGTAGTTCACCTTGATAGAGGCAAAGAGCTTGTTGATACGCTCCAGCTCCTTCGTCACAAAGTTGATGAATCCAAAGACATCGTTCACATCTTCGCCCATCAGCTGGTCAGGCTCCAAGCCTAAGAGAATCTTTGCACACTCTCCTACGATGTCCTTTGCCTCAGATGCAGAGCGAATGTCGTCCAGTGTTCCATAACTGAGCGTGTTGAGGTCTTTAGGCACCTCTTTGCCACAAAGCTTATCGGGTCGTGGTTGGTCTTTCAAACGTAGCACCAAGTCCTCTTGCACTCCCTTATCAGCGTAGGGGAGCAGCATGAGGAACTCCTTATAGGTGCACTTCTTATCGGCCATCTCACTATACTTCTTCTTTTTCATCTTCAAAATTAGTCTAATTTTGGGGGCTTTTATCTTATTTGCTTCTTTGGTTACTGAACTGCACTATTCAGTACGTCTTACCTGTACTGAAATCTGTGCACCAGGTGTTGCTTTCGAGCGTCTGAAGGTCATTGCCATCATCAGCATATCAGCGTAGTCAGGGGATTTTCCACCAAGCAGCTTCTTCCACTCATCCTTCTTGATGACATCGAGCTTTCCAACGTCATTGTCGAGGTGGGCCTGTTTCAATGCTCCCAGCTCATCGATGATTCTCTCTCGCTGATCCTCAGTGCAGATAACACGCATCTTCCTGCCATTCACCAACTCTGCCAGCTTGAAATAGCACTCAGCACGTTTGTTGGCATATCGTGGGTCAAGCGGTCTGTCACCACCATGGAACTCCTTAATACCTTCCAAGTAGCTTTCGAGGTATGCGCCCATACCATCGGCATCTACTATTGTCAACGAGCGAGGGATAGCGTCTCTTATCAGCAGGTTCTTCAAGTCGGTCTCTATCTCCCTACCAGTGGAATAGTCCTTGTCAATCTTGATGCGGCAGACGTTTCCCGTCCATGAGCCGGCAACGAAATGGTCATGCCCTTTCATCGCAAGGTCGGCAGAGCAGCTTTTACCTCCTACTTCCTCTATATGCTCATTGTGGAACAAATCACGCAGAGCGTCATAGTCAAAGAGTGCTGCAGGGTCATCGTCATACTCGAAGTTACCATATACAAGACGCTGCACTGTCACCTTATCAGAGCGCATGAGGTTTTCCAGATACGCAGGTTCGAGGTACGGGTTGTCTTTCGGTAGGGCCTTGATGAAGGCACGGAACTTTGCCAGCTTGCCTTCCCTGTCAGGCTTTACGAAGTCATTGTATATCCAGTTACGCTTCGGGTTACAGCTATACATCGCCTTGGGTATCGTCACCCATTCCGTTCCGTCTAAGTTCTTTCCTCTCAGCAGAGAGAAACGGCCTCTAAGCACTGAGACAGGTTTCTCATCAATCTCCTGTGCCTCATCGAGGAACATATCAGTCAGAGAGTAGGAACCGAAGCGGTCATAGTTCGGATCTTGTGGGTCCCAGTCGATGTAACGGAAGTAAATCATACTCCCATTAGGGAAGAAATACGAGTTACCCGGCTGTCCTGCGCTTGGTGCCGTCCTATAGTAGCCATAGTTGGTGAGTCCTAAATCAGCAAGCACCTCAAAGAACGTCACCATGGTAGTATCAGTAAGACGACTGAACTCACGACGAGCAATGAAGCCGACACTGCCAGGCATGGTCATCCTGTTCAATATCTGCCATAGACAGCCTAACCAGCTCTTGCCTCCACGGGCTCCACCGCCGTATAGCACTTCGGTGATTCCATTCGTATGGTCAGTAAGTAGCTCATAAGCCTTTAGCTGCTTATCGTTAAGTTCAACCCTTATATCCACGTTCTATTATTCATTCTCAGTGTTCTGCTGCTCCTCCTTCTTCTTGTAGGGGGCAATGGTAATGTTAATTGGCTGAGTGGTATCGATATTGACATCTTGTCTGTCACTCCACTCTTTCGTTCTGTTCTTCAGCCAGAAAATCATTGCCGTAGTGTCGGGAGGTACATGCTTCTTCACTTTCTTAACGTATGTTGTCTGTGCAGCACCGCTGGGAGAGACCTTAACCTCTGTGACCGTTTCCTCAACATCATAGCCAAGGGCACGTTTATAGAGTGCAGAAACGACTTCATCATCAGCCACCTCGCTGCTTACCTTGATAAGCTCCACAAACTCAGGGTGGGCTTTCTTGATGCGTTTCAAGGTGGTAAGGCCACAGCCGAGCAAGTTCGCCAGTCCCTTTAGGTCAGCACCTTTCTCACACGCCTGCTCTATCTCTTCCTCCTTGCCAGCAACATACTTATCATAGAGGGATATGTTCTCAGGGGGTCTGCCCATCCTTTTCTTCTCTTGCTCTTCCATAGATTACTCCTCTTTGGTTTCACTTTCAGCATTGGCGGCTTCTGCTGCAGCGGCGGTCTCAGCATCCTGCTTCGCGAGCTCATCCAAGTATGCCTCACAGATGTCTATCATTTTGGAGAAAGCCACCGAGCGCGACTTTATCTGATAGCGCTTCTTCACCTCCTGAGTGAGCCGGATATAAGACTCAAAAGAGCCGACGATGATACTTGATTCCTCGCTAATCTCCATCTTCTCCAGTGTGTCGAGCACATTCTTGATGTTGTTGGCGCGGCTCTCAACAAACATGAACTTCATTTCGGTAATCTCGATGTCGCCGTCATTGATTGCAGGAGTGGAGATTTTATTCACGTCCACGAAGTCCAAACCGTTCAGTCCGGAGAACTCGCGCTTTTCCAAGCTCTTTATCTCCTCGTAGATTTCTTTCAGCATTTGGCGATCGTCCTTACCGACGAGTGCGTTATGGCTCAACTGATAGCCAAGCTGGGTGTCATTGTCTGTCTCGTCGATATAGAGGATAAGAATATACTCCAGCTTTGCCTTGATAGCTGCTTTCAGACGGTGATTGCCGGACAGGAACAAAAACTTCCCATCTTCGTTACGCTTCATTGCAAAAGGAAGCTGTGAAAGGAAGCCATCTTCGGCAATGTTCTCTACCAGTCTGTCGAAGATGTCCTTATCCATGTAGTGGGCATTCCTCTCCAGCGGCACACAGTCCTCTGTCGGGCTAACATAAGCCAACTTGTAAGGGGCGATGAGTGCGTTTACATCGTCCAGTTTCTCTCTGATAAGGTTGATGTCCTTTGTGCCACCACCTTTTACTTCTTGTATTTCTTCAGCCATGATTTATATATATTGGTTATTGATTCCTTGCCAAACTGACCGATATAGGTCAGCTTTCCTTCTTCTCTCTTTGCCAGCTTGAACACGCCACGGTATTTCATGCTGACAGGATTGTTTGTATAGACAGGTGCCTTGATTGCCTGGTAATACTCGCCGTATTTCCGCGCTATCTCCATCTGTGTATCATGGGAAAGCTCACACATGATGAGCAGCTTGCTCAACTTCGCCTGATGGCTGTTCACTACAAAGTCTGCCAGACAGAATAGCTCATCGAGATTACTCTGCATCTTGGAGAACGAGCAGAAGCCAAAAGCCATGCCGTCTGCGAAGAATATCATGCCTAAGTCACCGCCATTGGTGTAGTTCACCTTGTTAGCCATGTAGAAGTCCTTGTAATAGTTCACGTTCTCCACCTCTACCAGTTTACACGTTATCTGAGTGTCCTCCTTGAACTCAAAGTCAGGGGGTATGGTGACGTACTTGCTCTTTAACGATTTCGTCCTTCGCTCCACAAAATACTTCTTGTGCTGCTTATCTTCTGCCGATGAATACAGATAGACAGAGTGCTTGCCTTTACCGAGGATAATCTTTGCTGTCAGGAACTCCTCGATGCTTTCATACGGTCTATCCGTATAGACGATGTTGCGGTCATTGGTCAAGAGGTCAACGTGAATGCTCTCTGCCTCCTTGGGGTCAAAGAGGTTGTAGTGAGCATGCTCATACTCGAAGGTTTCCTCAACCGCCTTGTATATCTTCTCGTAGCCGCCTTTATACGTGGGCGGGAAAGCGATGCCTACGCCGCCAGTTCCCCTCTTGGCTTTTAGAAAGTCCACGAAGTCACCAAAGTAGAAGTCAGCAATCTTGAAGTTGAAGGCTCCCTTTCCCAGCTTCTCGCGTGTGCTGAGGTAGTAGGCCATGTGCTTTTCCAGGAATGCCTGCAGCATTTCCTCCTCGTAGATGTTCTTCTGTGAAGTGAAGCGGCTGATGCTCATGACGTACATCACTTCGATGAGCTTCTTGTATGGGTGTTCCTCCCATTGGTCGAAGATGCGAGCAAACTGCTCATTGGTGCAGGTCATGGGCGTGGTGTCCTTTCCCAGTACGATGTCAGCAGCAAGCTTTGTGTATAGGGACACGTCGTTTGAGTGCACGGTGAATCCCATTCCGTGCATAATCTTATCGCAGTTGAAGTTGCCGGAGCAAGCCACATAGACCTCTTTGCAGTCCACTCTTGACATGATGTCTTGCAAGACGACCTTTACTTCCGGCGGTGTAGTTCCTGTGAACATAATCTATTATCTTTATCTTGGGTTTATATTCTGTTTCATTTGGTGAGCTTGTGCTCTCGGCGCAAAGCAGCGCAGACAGAGGGTTTTATGTCTCTATCTGCGCAAGTTGGTGGGGCTATTCAAAGAGGCTTAGCTCTTGAACAGTTTCCTTTGGTACGAACTCCTCAATCTGCACTCCGTTGTTTCTGAGGTGTTCAGCCAACAGTTGGCGGTGACAGAACTCATCTGGCTTTTCATAGCAGCAGAGGGCTACGTCTCTTCCGTTCGATAGCTGCTTTACCTGGTTCAGGAAGTTTTGGATATTCAACCGTGCCAGAACTTCAGCTTTATAGCGACGAGTATATTCTTCATCGCCATTGGTCATCTTCAGAATGGAGTATGTGGGAGCCACCTCTTTTAGCGAGGGGCCATTATACCATCGTGGCGGGTACAGAGCAATGCCTATGACCATGATATTAGCTTTGGCCAAGGCTTTAGCGTTTGCAAAGTATGATGTATATAGTTTCATCTTTATGCTTTATTTATCGTGGTGGCAACATTCGCTCTCTTCTTGATTAGCAAAGAGGTCGTTGCAGACAAGGGAGTGCTTCTTTTTGAAAGCTGTCTTAGCCAGGTAGTTTGCAAACCACCAGTTTCTACAAGTGTTGTAGGGTTTCTCGTCTGCATGAGGCAATGACCAGTCGATGTAATCCGGAGTGATTGGCACTCTCTCAGCATTAACGATGCGACATTTGATGAAGTCATCGTCAATCTCGATCACCGACCCTTCTTTCTCTATGAAGGCAAGGTGCAGATTCTTTGGCCAGTTCCAGCCTTTCTCTACTCCACAGAGGTAATAGAACGGGGCCTTTTTCAGAGTCATGTTTTCAGGCAGAGCCATCGTCCACCACTTCACGCGTTCATCATTGGTGCCGATGAGACTTTTCATGCAGTGATAGGCCAGGTTCACGTCTGTGATGTATCGCAGCCAGAGGATGCGATTGACATTCTTGAATTGAGCGTATTCTATTGTCACCATAGTTTTCAAATTGTATTTATCTTATATTGCAGTACAAAGGTACAAAGAATTTATCAAATACGCAAGTTTTTGGGCGTTTATTTTAATAGTTTTTCCAAGACCGGGATAATATATTTATCCAAGTCGTACCTTTTACCTTCAGGGAGTGGCAGGGTGAACTCGAAGCGCACAGCATCCAATAGCTGACTGGGGGGGGCAGGAATTTCGTTTACTGCCACGACCTCAAAGGTGCCGCTCTTGATCTCCTTCTCTTTGTCCTTTAGCGTACCGTTGTCAAAGACATTGAAGGTATTGCCAATGTACTTCTTGTTACACTCGCAGATGTCAGCCATGCTGTGGTAATGCTGGAAGTACCAAACACCGTTCATAAAGTTGGCTGTGAACTTATCCTCATCGAGGAAGGCAAACGTTCCCCTCTTGCGCTTGCTGTTCTCTGTCTGGTTGGAGGAAGTGGCACCATAGACGGTGTTTCCTGCCCAATAGATTGTACCACCGGGCTTGCAGAGTGCAGAACAGGTACGAAGGACAGCAGCCTCGGCTTCCAGTGAGTCCACGCTGTTGATTACATGGTCACAGACAACAACATCGTAGCGTCCGTATTTCTCCAGGTGTGCGCAAATCTCCTTGCAGTCACGCTCTACCTGCTCAGTCAGGATTTTGGAGCGTAACATCTTTGGCCCACAATAGAAGAACTCTATAGCGTCGATGTCATAGCCCTTGCCCTTCAGCATTTCGTAGTAGTTCTTACAGCCGGCACCGAAGTCAAGGATGCGGGTTGCCTTCGTCACGTTGGGAATGACCTGTGTCTCGTAGAGGACAGAAAGAGCGTGCTTGTCTGCTCCCTCTGGGTGTCTCTCTGGCTGTGCATAGCTCTGAATGTAGGTGTTACGCTCGATATGGTCATAGTTGAACTCACCATATTTCAGAGAGAAGTAATGCTCAGCCTTCTCAGCCATACCTTCAGGCAGTACATAGACGAGCAGAGGCATACGCAGCAGCTTGATCGTCTTGGCGTAGATAGCACTGATAATGATGTTTCCCTCACTGTCAGCGACAGCATTGGCAAACTGGCCATACTTATTCACAAGCTCAGTGAGCTTGATGACCTTGTTTGCCTCACCGCCTTTGTTCACCATGATAAGGTCTTTTGGCTGTACGAGAGTGAAACCCACCGTACCCTTCGGCACGTTCACTTTGAGCAAAGGCTGATTCTCACTCACCTCAACCTCTGTGAAGTTGTGCAGTTGGTTGAAGCGTACCTCATCGTACACCGTTACGTTCTCCAGGCAGAAGGCAGGGCACTCAGTGATGCCGAGCAACTTCATCGTTTTTGTACGCTGGTGGCCAGCAAGGATGCGTTTGTCACGACCTCTTATCACAATGGCCTTGATAATGCCAAGCGTGGATAGAGAGGCTTTCAAGTTCTCCTGCGCGTCATCTTCCAACTTTCGGGGGTTGTAACCAGCAGGAGAGAGGGTGTCAATTTGCACCGTCTTAATCATGTTACTGATTTCGTTCATAATATTCATCTAATAAAAAGTTAATAAATCCGTCCATTTTACCATGCTCTTTGCCGTATTCTTTAGCAACTCTCTGTAGCTCTTCACTCTCTGCTTTGCTCAGAACGATGTCATAGACACCGAATTTGAAGCTCTCTACCTGCACGGTTGTATTCTTGTCACCACCAAAGCGGTCGGGGCCATCCTCGTTACTCTGGGGTATCTGTACGTCCCATATCTCAGGGTGCATTTCCACGCGCTCCATCGCCTCCTTCACCTTATCCATGTCGATATTGAAGTTCACGTTGGAGGTCACGTTATCAGCGAGAGCGAACTCACGGCCTTTCTTAGTGTCGATGTCGATGTCCGTTCTGCGCACGGCAACCAGCTTATCGCCAGTAACATCAATCACACGCACTTTCTTGATGCCGGCATTGATGGCACCAGCAGCTGTCTTATTGCCTGCAATGATACGATTGTTCTTGTCAAGCACCACGGATCGACCACAGCCAAAGGTGGCAAGGGAGTAGTCAATCATCTTCTCACCTTCGGCAGTTCCCTTATTGAAGTTAAGGTCGTCTTGAACCAAATCCTCAATGTTCAGTATCTCTTTTCCTTCCATAGCTTATATACCGAGTAATTCACCAACAAGACCGATGACCACCCCGTTTTCCTCGTAGTAGTCATCAGCGAATTTGTTTAGCCTGTCGTATTCCTCCTTGGTGGGGGTGATAGAGTAACCCTTGAAGCGAATGGGTGTAACATCAGCGTCCTTGCTTGCACGGCTGCTGGCAAGTTCCTTTCGCTCCTTAGCTCTTGCTTCCCTACGTTCCTTGGCAGTCTGCCGTTCAATGTACTTGTCTATGTCCTTGATGCCCCATGCCTCAGTGTCCATGTGCAGCTCATCGACACAGCGGCGAATCTCGTTATAATCGAGGTCCATGTTAGTCTTGGCAGTCATATTATCTGCCAAAGCAAGCTCCCTGCCTTTCCTTGAATCGAGGTCAAGGTCAACACGACGAACTGCTATCAGCTCATCGCCTTCTGAGTCAACGACTATCACATCATCTATACCGTGGGCCTCGGCGGTCTTTGCAGATTTGTTTCCGGCAATGATGCGGTTATTCTTATCTATCAAGACAGACCGGGCAGCACCAAAGTTTTCAAAGGAACGGTTGAGCAGCACCTGTCCCTTCTCAGTGCCCTGGTTGAAATTCCGGTCATCTTGAATAAGTTCCTGTATCTTGATTTCTTCCATAATTTACTGATTTACGGCCATTGGTAACGGCTGAACGAATTTATTGATGAAGTATTGGCAACCCTTCTGCGTTACCTTGGTAGTTCTGGTAACGTGCTGCTCCCCATTCTTTCCAGAGCGAGTACCCTTTGTTACCTCAAAGAGCCCCATTTCAAGGTATCGCTGCATCGGCATATTCCTGTCAGAGCCAAAGCTGCAGAGGTAGCCTTCATTGCGTAGCTGCTCGAACAATCGCACCTCTCCAGTCTCGTAACCGTTCTGGCAGAGAATCTTTGCGAGTTCACCGATGAGTACAGAATCAGGAGAAGAAAGCACGGCATTTGCAAAGGCTACCTTCGGCTTCTGTTCCTCCAACTGCTCCTGCTGTTGCTTGTTTTCAATGGCAAGCTGCTCCTTCTCCTCCTCAGCCTGTACTACCATAAGGGCAAGCTGCTTACGAGTCAGCTGCTCTATAGAGTAAGAACCAGTCTTTCTTGTTGACGGCAACACTTCAGATGTTATCCACTTCTTGAATTGTTTGGCAGTCGGAAGCTTTGACCCAAGAACAAGGGCATACATTCCTGACTCATTCACAAAAGATAGCTGCTGAATACCTCCTTTCGTAGGGGTGTCGCGTTTTGCGACGTCCCCTTCATCAACATGCTTAGACACTGCATCACGACCATTTGAATAGCCAAGAGCCTTGCATAAATCCATGGCACAAAACTCAGGATTGTCTTGTGTTCCTGTAGTTCGGATCTGACCAAACTGAGGATGATTGAAAATCTGAATATCACTCATACTGTTATCGTTTTATTGCTATAAGTCCACAGAAATTCAGATAGCGCCAATAAGTTTCGACAACACGGAATCCAGCAGCAGAGAGGAATTGTCTGTTTGCAGCCTCGGTGACTGGCACCAAAGTTCCCTCCAGACTCTTTCGTTTCTCCGCTATTTGCTTCTCAGTGTAGCTATTCTCTCTCTTGATGGCGTAATATTCATCCTTCATTGCCTCATCTATAACAGCGGAATAACCCAGCACCTTCTCTACAAGCAAGAAAGCACCGCCAGGCTGCAGGCTGTCATAGACATTCTGAATGATGCGCTGGCGGTACTCTATAGGTGTAAACTGAATAGTGAGGCAGGAAAGGATAAGACTGCACTGCGCTTCTGGCAGTGAGCTTGTGATGTCTCTTTTCTCGATGCTGACATTGGGATAGCCGGAATACTTCGCCCGACAAATAGACAGCATGGGGTCGCTTGTATCGCACAGATAGAAGTGGCAATCCGCATTGCCACCGATGAGACCTTCCACACCCTTGCCAGTGGAGCACCCTAAATCCATGACGTTGCTTTCGCGTGTGATGAACTTGCGACCTAACCGGGTGGTAAGGTCACGCATCGTGTCATAGTCAGGGATTGAGCGACTTATCATGTCATCAAAGACACGCGCTACTTCCGCATTAAACTCCCACTTGCCATCGGGTATGTAGTCATCGTGCATCATGCTTTCGCGCTTTGTAACTTTACAATATCCATTCCGAAACAAGTCAGCAGCGTTTCAAGCTGCTTCACCGTTATTCCACGTTTACCATTGAAATAGCTACTCAGCACAGAGCGGTTGATACCCGTCTCAGCGGATAGGTCCAGGATTTTCTTGTTCTGCTTTGAAATGCTGTCGCGCATAAGCAAGTGAATCATGTTGGCAGGCACGCTGCCTTCTTCACCCTCACGCGCTGCCGTCACCTTCAGGTACAGCATAATCTTCATTAGATGCTTGTACGGAATAGACCGCTTGCCGTGGAGGAAAGCGTTCAGGTTTTGAACGGTCAAGCCTAACAGAGTGCAGAGCATTGTCTGGTTCACTCCGCGCTCGTGCATGTGCTCTTCTATCTTCTCTCTTATCATTTCTACAACTTTTTAGACTGCAAAAATAATCATTTCTCCCGATATTGCCAAATATTTGATAAGCAAATTATCAAAACTGCCTAAAAATTTGGCTATTTGCTCAAAAAACCTTACCTTTGCAAGTAAATAGATACATTTCATCTATGCTTCTTGCCCATTCCTGGGCACCATAGTCATAGTTTTGAAGGTATTTATCTTATTTGCACAGGAAAGGCCCGCTCGGGAGAGTCGGCCTTCCTACTTTTTTATGGGGATGGTCTTACTCTCCTGCTCGGTTTTCAACTCTGGTGGCAGCATCCAGTATTTCGGCTTCGGGTACATCGTACCTTCCTCGTCAACAAAAGCAAATCCATCTTTATGTTTCACCACCTTTCTCACGGCAAAGGCATCGTCATCGTTCCTCACACACAGCCAAGTGTTGAGTGGAGGGTAGCCTTTATCCAACTTGTGCCACATTCCTTCAACGAAGTACGAGGCACCCTTACAGAAGGCAACAGTGGCTATACGCTCCATTGACTCCTGAATCAATTTACTTGCGCCTTGCAGCGCACAGGCTGTTCTCATGTTTTTACCGTAGGTCTCTGCGGCATTGAGGAAATCCCTACCAAGAATCTTCTCAACCAAATTTCTTTCTGATTTTTCCATACTATTTATTCTCCTTTTTGTCTACACAAGCCCAGTCCACAACAAAAACGTCATGCTGGTAATCATTATGGCGAGACTCGCCACTTCTCTTTGCTTCATGCTTCATAATTCATCAAGTTCTTTGTTCAACCTTTCTATCTTATTAACCAGGAAATCCTTTCGCTCCTGCGCCATCCCAATAGCAAGGGCAGACAATCGTCTGATCTGCTCGTTTGGCATACAGTCCAAGAAACAATCTACAACATCTGTAGGAGTGGCCATGCCCATTGTTAGCAGCCCTTCCATTTCTTTGATTGCAGTCTCACCAGCTGAAATCTCAGCGGAAATCTCATTTGCCTTTTGCAATTTTTCTCTATCCATTCTATTTTGATTTTGATTGCTTGTAATATCTACCTCCGCACTCACCACTGGGTAAGATGTCATAGGGGCCGATGGCCTTGCCTGAGTTTACGTCAAGGGCAAGTGCAAAGAGTGCGCAATCCAAACGGATATTGCACTCCACATTACAGCAGATAAGCGGTTTATCCATGTTTCTCCTTATAGTGTTTCTCCATAAGGTCAACAATGTCCTTCACCGTTGTTTCGTCTGTAGTCAGGCATTCGCATTCCGCATCGCTTACACTGATGTCAAGCCTATGCTCAATATCCATCACTACCTGCACCATGTCAAGACTGTCACCACCGAGGTCATTCCGGAAGTTATCTTCCAGGGAAACGCTCACCTTAGAATCGATAGGTGAAATCACTTTTTCCGTGATGTCAAGCACCACTTTCTCAATTTCTTCTCTGTTCATATCGTTAAGTAAATAGGTTGTAATCCATTCCGACAAAGTTCTCACTACACTGGAGAGCCTTTTCAAAGTTATCTGCAGCCATATTCTTCTGCACATAGTCATGGATAGACTTCTTCCAGTACACCTTAAATCCCTCCTTCTCACATAGCCCTGTCACACGACCGATGAAGAAAGCGCACTCATCAGCATTATAATAGTCATTCTTTACTCCAGACCGCAAGCCAATCTTGAACAGGTCACAGAACTTTGCAGATTGCTCGATCATCCGGAAAGAACTGTTGAAGTCTATGATTGGCTCAATGCTTGCGAAAGTCCTAAAGCCATGCTCTTTTAGCCGCTTCATTGAGTCAATACGTTCTGCATTTGGGTCTGCATAAGGCTCCATGTCATCCCTGCCTGTCAACGTAAAACCGATAGCCAGCAATGGGCGTTTCTCCTTCTCGATGTCATTCAGTATGATGTTTGCAGACAAAGGCACATTCGCGCATTTGGTCAGAATCTTTACCGGAATGCCACACTGCAGGGCAAACTTAGCTGCTTCCAATGTCAGCATACACGTTTTCCTCAGCATGGGGTCTGTTGAGAAGGAGAAGAAAATGCCCGTCTTTCTCAGGTGGTCAATATGCTTCTCGCACTCATGCTTGAATACAAAGAGTGCATCGTTCTCGTCTGCAAAGCATTTCTTCAGCGAGACCTCTGTCTTTCCCAAAGTCTTACTAAGGACTCCACGCTTCAGGTAGCAGTACAGGCAATCGTGAGGGCAACCGTTATAGAAGTTGCAGCCGACAGCGGCATACTCCCTTGCAGCACCTTTTGGCGTATAAAGGGCCTTGCCGTTCAGGATAATTTCTTTCGTTTCCATGCTTATCTGAAATCTAATTCGAGTTGTTCGTTTTTCTTATTGTCGAGTTGCTTATTCAGGTTGACCTTACGGCCATCTTCCTGCCCTTGCTCATAAGCTTCTCCCAGCACTTCGCGCCTACGCTGACGGTGCTTTGTCTTATCCATCGTATAGTTATTCTGCTGAAACAGAAACTCCTTGATTTTGTCACGGTGGCAGACAACAAGAGCGGTCTCGTCAGATGTTGGCTTCATGCTGTCATAGTTCTGCTGCAGACCAACGCTGACACCTTCGAGGTATGAGCGCATAAAGAGGTTCCTTCCCTTCTCGGTGTAACGTTGACCATTTACCATAGCTTCGTTCTGGGCCTCATTGAATCGTTCAATGACCAGCCTGCGAAACACTTTCAGCAAGTAATCATAGAACTCCCTAACGATAACTACGTTATCCTCGGCACCAATAATGAACATCTTTTGATTGTACGTCCTGGTATAGACATCGCATAAGTTGTTGACTGCGATTGTGTGGAGCAAAGCCTTCTTCCAGTGATTGCCGTATTTGTCGTTTGTTACAATGTCCTCCGACTCCTTCATGTTGATGCTGGCTCCCTCATTCTCACCGCCGATGTCACTCATGGAAAGATTATATTCCATCAGTAGCTTGTGTACCATCTTAGCAGCCTGGTATGCCTCTCCAGTGCTACCGATTTTCTCAGCATTGAACTGGAGTCTCAGCAACTTACGGATTTTGTTGATGACATTCTCTTTTTCCATAATTTTGAAGTTTGAATCTTATTTGCACTACAAAGGTAGTAAGAAATTATCAAATACGCAAATTATCTCGCGTTTATTTATCAAATCTGCAAGTTATTTTTTGTTTCTCAGCAGTTTGAATCGTTCAGCAAGCTTTTCGACACCCATTTTCTCACGCTCCAGCATATCGAGATATTCATCTTCGTGGTTGAGTTCCAATGCTCTTAGTCCTGCTTTATCCAAGGTTTTTTCATCAAACAGCTTGTCACAGAAAGCTTCGTATGCTTTGACTGATGCAAAGTTATTCGTAGGACTCAGCCCATTCTTCTTATAGTTGATGATATTGTCTGTTAGCATACCGAAGTTGACGTCTGCCTCCGCAATACGAGCAGGAAGATAGTCGTTTCTCATGTCAATACCAAATCGCTCTGAATACAGGTCGAAGTAGCAATCAAAGAGGTCTGCAGCAAGATGAATGAGCGTATAAGCCATCTGGAGCTGAGCCTTGAAGCGCGGATCGTCCTGCCTTTTTGACTCAAAGTAAGCGCAGAATGTAACATAGAGACTTGTCATTTCGCGCTTTAGCTGCCGCTCCATCTGTGTGCTGTAGTCAGACAAAATGTTTGGCATGTTACCATCTGCCTTCTTTATCCATTCGTTCACCTTTTCAAAGCAGCTCTTTGTGCCATTAAGCCACACCTTATACTTGTGGTGAATCATATTTCTGTCATCGAAAACGTCATACGGTTCCCAGAAATAATGCTCAGCAATAAGGACAGGAATAACTACTTGTGACCAAAACCTGGCACGGCAATCTTTCCTCACTGCCTGTGCTTGCTGAAATGTCAGTTTCTCTTGCGGTTTTTTGGGCTGGTTGTTCTGAGGTGCCAGCTTTGCCGACTGGTGGAAATATACTACTCTCTTTGTCATAGGTTAATCGGATTTACTTTCATATTTCGCAGGTTCAGGAATAAACCATTAAACTCTATCCCTCCACTGGTAATGAGATTCCAAAGGAGATTGCAGCCAAGATTTGCCAGCGTTGAGTTAATGAACAAGTCTTGCTTCTCCAGTGCTTCTGCAAGTGAGCAGCTGGGGCCGCTATCCTTCTCGTTCACAGATAAGAGGTCAAACAGCTCGTCGATGCAAGGCAGCTTTCCAACTGGCTTCGACTCTTTTGACTTTGGCTGTTCCAGCTCTTTTATGGTGCCAAGCACCACCTGGCCAGTGTCAGCAGTATTGCCGAAATCTATCCAGTAGAAGAAATCCTTTTCATCGTCACCTCCTATATTGTGGTATGTGCGCAGGTTCTTTCCTATTTTTATACGCGCCTTTGCATTATCCACACAACTGATGATGATATTGGCCGTATCATCGGCTCCTTTGCTCGGGTATCTGCATGGTTTTGAATCCCAGCCAAGGCCAAAGAATCGGTTGACTCTGGTCACCAATACGTCTGCCTTGTTGCAACCTATCTCCATGGGAGTAAAGAGTTGTCGGCCAAGGTTTGCCGGGGTGACAATATCATCGTCAAACACCGTGACATGAAGCCCCTTGTGGCCAAGTGTCCGCAAAGAGCAGTCAATACGAGCCAAGGCTGTCACTACCTGACTACCTGTACCTCCAGCACCGATAACGTACACCGTTAGCGGGTGATAAGGATTCAGGAGGTAATTGTGCGTAAAATGTACTTTTTTCATTTCAGTATCTCCTTCAACTTCTTTGAGACAGGCTTTAACACATCTTCGGGGAAGGGCTCGCCCGTCTCTATGAGCCGCTTCGTAAGCAAAGCGAGATTTCCATTGATTGGGTTTTGCCCGGACAGATGACTAAACTCAGACTGCCAAAACATTTTCTCCCAATATGCTATGACATTGGCGAAAGTCCTTTCTGTGGGCTTCTGTACCTTTGCACTACCGAGGCAAACATGCTCCGTAGTATTCATGAACGGTGCTCTATAAAGCACTCCCTTTGGTTTTTCCCCCTTGAAGGCATAGAGGCTAAGCGAATTATCCTGCACCACATAAAGCAATCCAGGCACCTTCATCTTGCCATTGGGGATATTCAGTGATTTGACGAAGTATACGAAACGCTCCTCTGGTCCATGATACCATACCAGTTTGTCTTTCTCCATGCGTGTATCGCAATACAAGACATTCTCAGGAACAGCACCATAAAGGCTTTTGTCAAGCTGTGGATTTGCTGCCGTAACGTTTTTCACCAGCACAGACACCATGTTTTCAGTGAGAGGCTTTCCTGCTCCCATCACTCCGTTGGTGATGTCGCGCTTCTCCAAATAGTAGTCTTTGTTATATTCCTCCCCCGTCTTATATGCTATGATAGCAGCAAAGGGTTGGTAAACGTCCGTGATAGTCTTTATTATCTTACTCATAAATAAAAGTGATTAACTTTTTGTACCAATCTGACCACCGCTTGGGATAGTCACTCGGTTCTAACTTATATCTACACCTGCTGATCTTCTCAACCTCTACCAAAACAGGCATACCCATGTTACAATTATCTCTGTTGAAGATGTCTATCACTTCACCTACGGATTTGTCGTCATCTTCGCTTAATCCATAGCTAAAGGTAAACAAGGAATCAAGGCAAAGCATTTCGTCTGAACAACCTTCTTCTTCCAAAAAGGTTTCGTCTCCTAAGTCATAACGTATAGGAACGATGTCGTAATTGCCCAGCGAATCCATCGTGTTCAGGTCAATACCTTCTTCCAACACTTCAAACAGCTCAGACACATGGCGGTTTTCTCCATTTGGCAGCTGATAATAGGCTCCCCCATCATAGTTTGTCATTCCTTCCCTGACTTCAAAGACGAGTTCATGGAAACAACCTTTCTTTGCCTCGCGTTTTGCTGTAATGGTATCGAAGTAAGCTCTTACATCGCCCTGCACATATCTGTCAGTGAGTTTCTTATATTCCGGACTAAGTTCAACTTCTGGGTCGTACTTTATTTCGTCTGCGTCATATTCCAAGCCTAATGCCTGGCACATTTCGTAGCTGTCATAAGGTAGTCTAAATAAGCTGAATTGACTGAGGAATGCGAAAAAGTCAAGAAGAATCTCCTTCAGCTTATCGTCCACACACTCCAGTATTCTAATAGGAAGGAAATACAAATCTGACGTGTCGAGGCCATCGTTGAGCTTGTAAGCGACAAACTCTACACTGGAGGTATCGCCATTGTCTATTTCTACCAATTCTACGTCCATTTCCTTAACATTCTCTTTGATAGCTTCACTCAGCATAGCAGCGTCATGGAACTTGTTTCCTGTGCTCTCAAAGTTCAGCTTCTTGTCATAGACAGAGAATAAGGACCGGACTTGCTCAGTAAGGGCGGGCAGGTCTATCTCCCCGCACCGCCTCGTTACCGTCTCAATATCGTAGGCGTGGATGCAGTCAAAGCGTTGCGTCAGAAAATTACCGCATTGCCCTTCCCTGGTAGTATGCGTCGGCCTTCTTCCGACATGCTTCTTTCCAGTGCTGATCCTATCTTTTGATGAAACCGCCATAATTTCTCAGATTCTTTGTCGTTCATCCCTTTGTGCCTACGGTTGTCTTGAACTCATAGACAGCCTCGTCATTCTCCACCTTGGGGCCATGCACATTGCTCGTCGTAAGCTCAGGATATTGATTACTATAGAAGTTCATCACTTCCTCTGGTGACATCTTAGGGTCAGGGTCAGAAAGCTTCTGGCCGTTGTGCTTAAACACGCGCTTGTATTTACTAATTCTCAGTGGCATAATCTTTTTGTTTTAAGGGTTATTCTTCTTCGTTTTCAGTCTCGTCATCCTTCGGCTCTTCTGCCTTTGCAGGGGCAGTCTTGGCAGTAGCCTTTCCGGGCTTCACGTTCTTGCCGTCGCTCATATCATCAGTGGCAGCACCAAACATCGAGCCTTCGCCGAGGGCCGCTTTCACCTTTTCACGCAGAGAGTCAACTTTGGAAGCTGACCCTGCGACTGTGGTAGCGTACTTGTGGGCACCATCAAGGCAGGTGAGCGCATCCTTAAACTTGTTTTCCTTAAAGTTCTGCTCAGCAATAGCCATCCAGCCGTTGAACTCTTCCTGCGCCTTCTTTGCCTCGTCCTTGGCTTTCTTCTCCATTTCAGAAGCTTTCTTGGCTTCCTCCTGTGCGTTCTCGAAGTCTTTGATGTTAGACAGAAGACCGTTGGCCTTTGCTATGGGCTGCAGAACAGTGTCCAGGAAACCTTCGTCCATTTCCTCTGCTGTTCCGTTCAGGCAGATAGGAACAAACTTGTTTTTCGCAGCGTCCTTAACAAGACTGTTGCCGGGCAATACGCTCACGGCAAGACCGCTCTCACTCTTTGCAATGGTCAGGGCAATGGTTGTACCCTCGGCCATGCTCTCAGATAATTTCTTGAATAATTCCATAATATATTTCGATTTGTTGGCGGCTGGTTAAACCGCCGTTACCTTAAAATGTCTCTCCGTATTGCTCATTTCTGTGGTATTCTGCTATCAGACAGCCACCTCCGTTATAGAAGTACACGACTCCATTACGTTCTCTCTCGTAGTCACCTTCTTCGGCAGTTGCCTGAAGGTACTCACGGAACCGTTCTTCACTTACGAAAGCTCTGCCGTGATCGTCGAAGTCAAGGAAAATAATCTTGCTCATAGTCTCTGAATTTTGAAGTTTCTATCTTATTTGCGTATTAGTTACCTATTCTCCATGTGTAGTCACTGGATTTATCATGCACTCCGTCTTTCCATTCCTGACGTGTTATATGAGTTCCATATAAGCTGACCTCGAACAGGTAAACGCAGTGGTTGTTGTACTTCCGAGACAGCTTCTCTGCACTCTCAGATGCTTTTTTATAGGTCCAGTATTTCTTGCTTACTATGGTAGTCCGGGTTGAATGGTCGAATACCTCTACCTCTATTGCTTGCTTTGCCATAATTCTGATGTTTTGAAGGGTTATCTTATTTGTTGCTTTATGCGATACTTTTCTTATATTCATCCATTGCTCTCATGAGGACTGCCAAAGAGAGGCGACCCTTGCAAACGAGCTTACCGTTCTCATTCAGAGTGCCGTGGAAACGGTCACCGAAATAGTTTACTGCTGATACCTCGTTACCGTTAATGGTAAGTTCTACCTTGTTGCTGGTGGTGAATGTTATAGTTGCCATTTTATTCTAAGTTTTGAAGTTGTTGTTTATCTTATTTGACACTACAAAGGTACAATGATTTTATCATATACGCAAATTTTACGGCAATTATTTTCGGAAAAATGATAATTTTTTTTCGCTGACAATCAATTACTTATCTGCATTTCGTTCTATGTATTCTTGCGGAGTGCAACCGTGCTTTTTCTCGAATAAGGCACTATATGTTTCACGTACCTTCTCAAAAGTCTCACTCACCAGCCATTTTGCTTGCTTCATGATTTCTTCTGTCGTTTCTACCTTCTTTGGCTTTGGGGCAGCTTTCTTTTCAAACTTTTCCTTGATGCGGTCAAAGGGGTGGGTGGTATCTTTTTTTCCATGACGTTTGCAGTATTCTTCCCAGGAAATAGCGTTTTTCCTCGCTTCCTCAGCATCACGTTCTTCCTTGGCTTTCCTATCATATTCGGATTTCCGCCAATAGTCTTTCTTCCGATCTTCCATAAAATCGCTGAATGCTTTCAGGATGAGCAAAGGGTCTATTGTACCATAGAAGCTACAATAACGTCCTGAGCGAAGTCTGGAGCAGAAAAGCACGAACTCCATCATCGTAATATTCGGGTAATCTGCCACTATCTGCTGACAGAGAGAATTTAACTGCCAGTCACTCAGTTTGCCGCTAACATTAACGAAATTGCAGACAGCAAGTATTTGGCCCTGCATCCATGATATAGCGGTATTCTCTACCTTGTCACCTTCTGGAGTTTCAAAACCGGGGTAGGCAAGAGACAGCGTTGCGAGGGTGGGAGACTGTATTTTCGTGCAGCAGTCAATCGTGGGGCAGGCACTCATTGCTATGGTCTGCAAATCCACCGAATACTCTGCCGTTATCTGGGAAGGGGCATAGCTGTTACGTAGGGCTATCGCCTTGCTCTGCTCGGTGTTTGTAGTAATACTCATCAGCCTTTGCGATGTCATTGACAACAGCTGACATTTGACGGGCGAGGTGTTCAGCGCCTCTCTGCTGCTGAGTTGTCGCTCCTGCTGCTGAAGAGCGATTCCGGTTTCTGATTTCTGCGATAATTTCATTGTACTGACTGTTTATTTTCGGCAACGAAAAATTGTTCATTATCCATGTCTTGTTAATACTTCGGATGAACTGCTCAAAGGCAGATAGGAGAGAGTCATCGTCTAACGGCAAAGGCTTGTCTCGGTTTTTCCTGTTGTATTCTATCTTCTTGAAAATCGACTTGATGGCCACCATGTCCTTTGCTTCCCATCCGTAGGATTCGTTATATAGCTCATGGAAATAAGCCATAAACACCTCCTGCCCTCGCGTAAACAGAGAAACATCTTTTCCGCTTTTAAGCTTTCGCCTTGCACCTGGCTCATGTGGTTCTTCCGCCTTTGGTTTTCCCTTACTTCGGCCAGTTTTCGCGTTCGCGGTAGAATCTATATCGACGTTAGGAGATATAGATAAATTATTCTTATCTTCTTTATTTCTTATGATGTGGTCAGTTGGCTGGTCACTTGGTTGGTCGGTTGGCTGGTCATTCTGCTGGTCGTTTTTTTGTTCCGCTGGTTGGTAATCTGCATATTTACAGATAGTTATGATGCTATATCTGTTGGTCGTTTTTATCAAAATTTCGCCCGATTTTTCAAGACGAGACAAGCATGTCCTGATAGTCCTTTCTGATATGCCAGTTTCAGCACTCAATTTCTGCCTACCTATCACCACTTGACCACGCTGCACACTTATCCCCTGCCACGTCTTATCGACTGGCGACGCTTTGATGAGCAGATGCAGGAAAAGATGAACCATTTCGGAATGATTATACCACTCCCATTCGGTTATCTTTCGATATATTTTTAGCCACCCGTCACTCATACTCTATTTCTCATTCAGATAATTGTTCACCTCTTCCCTAAACTGATCGAGACTTTTGCAGACAACATACTTGTTGCCATACTTCTCGCAGTTCTTTTGCCACTCCTTCTGCTCAGGCCGTTGGTAGCTGCCGGGCTTCTTCATTTCGATGTAGAGGGCATGGTATCTGCCCCTCGGTATGCAGAGACAGAGGTCAGCAACACCCTTAACGATACCCTCACGCTTCATCCTGGCACCCATAGCACCTAATCGTATGCCCTCATTGGGGATATGAAAGAGCATACCCTCCTGTGCGAATACAGGGTACTGAATGGCAAACCATTTGAGGCATGACTGCTGAATCTCACTCTCGTTCATGCCTAACCCTTTAGCGACATGGGCCGGCACACTTTTCTTGTCAAGCCCTTTTGTGATAGCGTCCAACAGACGCTTATTAAAATTGTCTCTTGCCATAATCAGAAGTAAGTGTTAGTGAGTTGTTTCCACTGAGAGTTTACCCAGCCCCACATCGCATACATGCCGGGCTTTGGCTCATAGAGCCGCAGGTGCTCAACTTTGCCGAACCGCTCCACATTACCACCAAGGTCAACTATCCAACCATCCTTTCCTGGGAATGGACGGATGCAGCGACCGACAATCTGGTACCACTGAGCCAAGCTGTTTGTCGGTCGAGCCATGACGATAGTATCAAGTTCCGGGTAGTCGAAACCAGTTGTCAACACTCCTACGTTGGTAAGAGCCTTGATTTCGCCCGCTCTAAAGGCACGTATGAGCCGCGTACGCTCTTCATCGGGGGTGTTACCAGTAATCATACTACACTCAGGAACAGCGCGGCATAGCGCCTCACTTTCTTCAATGAAGCGAGTGAAGATGAGAATACCCTTTCGAGGCTTTCCGTCCTTCGGTTTGAGCAGTCGGCGCACAATCTGGGCAAGCTGTACGGTAAGGCCGCACCGCTCATTCTCGGCTTGTAGTGACCTCTCATCATAATCTCGGCCAGTGCTATTCATGCGTACCCTCGATGAGTCAATGACATTCATGGAGAAGTAACGGAGATTAGCCAAGTACCCCTGTGCCAGCAGTTCGTCTATGCCGATGCTATACAGCACTTTGTTGAATATTCTCGGTTTCGTGCGAGTAAGGAATTTCAGGATGCACTTATTCTTCATTTCCACTCCTGGGTTAGGGTAGCCAAGTTCGTTGAAATAATCTTCCTCCTTATAGCTACCATTAGGCTTGAACTCCCCTTTTACCTCTATGCCTTGCGCAGTGTATAGGCGATAAGGGGTAGCAGTCAATCCCAATACCTTGCGCGGAATCTTCTCTATGAATGTTTTATATCTGCCTTCTGCAGCATTCACGTTGTGGCACTCGTCGATAATCACAGCAGAGAAATCGTTGAACAGCTCCATGTGGTTAGCCACACTGCCAATGGTGGCAAATGTTATCTTCCCGACTTTCTTCTGTTTCAGCGATGCAGAATAGATGCTCGCATCAATGCCATAGCTGGCCAGCTTGCCATAGTTCTGCTCCAGCAACTCAGCACTGGGCTGCAGAACTATGACATTGCCGTCCAACTGACGAGCGACATCTGCAATCAGCAATGACTTTCCCGCACCTGTAGGAGCTACGATAATGCCGTTACCTTTTGCCTTTGAGCGGAAGAATTTAACCGCTGTGTCGCTCGCCACCTGTTGATAGGGACGAAGGACAAATTTACTCACCTGCTGCTTTCATTTTGCCGTCGGGCTCATCTGATACAGAAGAAGCCTTTTTGTACTCGAACACGTCCCAGAACTTCGTCTCGCTGACAGACAGGATGACATAATCAATCATCGTACCGCCCATCACCTCGTCAATGTTCTTCACAGCAGCGTTGAGGGTGCCGGCCTGAACGAGGTAGGTGACATTGCTGCGTTTCTCCTTCTCGCTCTTTTCGTCAAAAGAGATAAAGGCAAGCCTTGCCTGATACCATTTGTCATCACTGGGATTGTCGGAGAAGAAAATCTCCTTAAACGGAGCCGGGACAATGCTCTTTACCTCAAACTCGCCACTTACAAACGAGGACATTTCCTCAGTGATTCTTTCTTCGGCTTCTGTGTGGCTAAGAGCGTCAACCACATAGTCCTCAGAAACCTTCTTTAACATTCCGTCCTCTTGCATCTTCTCGAAGCGGACTTTGGTCTTAAACCATTCAGCTGTTCTTGATCTCATAATACTTAAAATTTTTGTGAATAACTAATTTAACTAATTGTTCATTTGAACTTAAATTCTTCTATAAACTCACTGTATAACTCGCTATCATCAGGCAGTGGCAGGGTGACACCCCACTCCGTCATTGCATCGGCCTGTATCTGATTCATAAAGTGGCGCATGGCCTCCGTACTAAGCTTGCTGGTGCCTGTCCCTGGTGGTAGGAACTTTTTGCAGTAATAGTCATGCCACTCGTTGCGAGTGCTCCCTGACCAGTACTCCAATTCCGTCATCCACATCCAAAAGAGTTTGTTCTGCGAGAGGCTGCGGACATAGCCCACCTTCTCGAACACGATACGGTACTTGCCGTAAGGCAGTTCGTCGATCGTCTCAACAAGGGAATGGCTGAGCCTTGCCCCTCGCAGAGCACTCTTTTCCAATGTTACCACTCTACCCATAGATTAGAATGGCAGGTCATCGTCATTCTGCGGCTCTGGGTCAGCAAGAGGAGCGTCAATGGTAGCGGCCTGATTACTACTTGGAATGGCCACGCTCTTGAAGTTTCCGAGAAAGACCTTGTTTCTCGTCTCCAGTTCTGCAGGAGTGTGGTTGTTTATCCACTCCTTGCTTGTAGCAAGTTTAGCGTGGCACACGTTTCCCCACTGGTCAGGTTCGCGTTTCTCCATTATCTCGATGCCCAGGGCATAGAGTTTAGATAGGTACACTTCTCCCTGCTGAGTAGTCTTTTCCTCAACCTTGATGAAGATATCGTTTTCATCAATGGGAATGACCACGCATTTCTTTACTGCACCACTCTTGCCTTTGACGCTCATGATGCCTGCTCCCTCCAATCGTGCAAGATTGAGAGAGCCAACTAATTTACTGTTATCTGCCATATTTTCTGATTAAGAGGTTACACCTTATTATATAATAGTAAAACCGAGGTCGTGCTGCGTCATGTAGGTTTCAAGCGCAGCTAACGCTTCCTCGGTGGCCACTATTTCATATCGGCGGGTAAGAGGCACGGCAACTTCCTGTTTTGCGGTTTCAGATGCCTGGCCGAGTACATCAGCAAAAGCATCAGCAGCGTCGCGCTCGGCATTGTCTATACCATGGGAACCACTATTAGCTGGAGCTTCATTTTTGGTCTCATGAGCAACCCCTTGTGCGTCTGAAGGTGCAGAGGATTGAGCAGGAGCCATACTTTGCCCTTCCTTGGCTTTTGCCTCGCGCTGTTCCTTCAGCTGGTTGGCATAGCGCACAGTCTCTTGCAGATTCAGGTTTTCCTTATATCTGACTACCAACACGTCGAAGTCCTCTGCAAACGATTTCAGCGTCTCTATGTCAGCGGCAATAGATTCCATCTTCGCCCTGATCTCCGTTTCGATAGACTTCATAGATGTGGATTTGTTCAGCCACTTGTCACTCCATACCTTTTGAAGGGAAACACCTACATCACCCCAACCGAGGCTGTCTGCAAGTTTTTCTACTGCTTCACGCTTTTCGTTCTTTGAACGTTCTTCGTCAGCTTTGATGACAGTATCAATCTTGCCGACCGCCTCCTTGATGAGCGTGACAGTTTCAGCGACTATCCCTTTGAACTCTCCAAAGGGAGCCATAAACTCCTTCTCGAACTCGATGCGTTTGTCATTGAGTGACTTTGCGGCTTTGTTCAACAGGGCCTTGTCTGCCTTTGCCTTTGCTACATCGTCAGCGGAATAGTTGGCTATGTCGTACTTTGGAAGTGCCGTCTTTACCAATTCACGTATCTGCTTAGCATTGGTGGCAAGGCTTCCGATATTTTTCTCATTCACGACCAATTCTAATTGACTGGCCTGCAGCTCTACTATTGGAGCTGGTGCATTATTCTCGTTCATGCTGCTAAATTAAAGATTTTTTTGTCTGTAATAAGTTCCCGATTCTGTTGCAAGAATCTGATGAAGTCCTCACAATGCTGAGTAAGCTTTGGAACATCACGCTCAGGAACGAAAGAATAGCTTTCGGTATAGGTGTTATAGTCGTTCTTTCCGAACTCCACAACGTTATACTCGAAGTCAAAGACTTTACTGCCGTTCTCCATCATAGCATAAGGATAGACGATATGCTGCCAATGATTCTTGAAATCGCCGACAGAATACCTTCCTGTTGTCTTTAGGTCGCAAATCAGGAAGGGGAGAACATAGTCGATGAAGCCGTACACCAGTACGTCACCGAACATCGTAGGAAGAACAGCCTGAACATACTGCTGTGTCAACGCGCCCTTGTAATAGTCCGACACCTCACGAACTAACGGCATCGGGAAACAGAAGGTACGATTGTTATAGGTAGCGTTCAGTGCTGCAACTATTCCGTTGTTAAGCAGCTTCTCAACCTTCACCTTGTCAGTGCCCCGATTTTCCACCATGCAATCAATGACCTCGTTGAATGCCGTACCACGGTCAACGGCCTCATTCTCATAGTGGACGCGGTTTATCCTGTCAATGAGGGATTGGAACTGCTGCTTCCGAAACTCCTCCGGGGTATGCGGTGGAGTTTCGGAGTAGCCCCAATACTTCTCCCAGATAATATCACTGTCGAGATATTGCTGGAAAGCGTCTAACAGGCTTGCATAGAATCTGAACCTAAGCTGCATCTTCGTACTGCTTTGTTTCCTTGTTATATACCAGCCCCAGGGTCTTGACCTTCTTGGCGAAGATGTCCCTTGCATACATGAGTACAGAGTTACCCATGTCCTTATAGTCACCGATATGAGCGAGGAAATGGTTAGCTCCGTTGGCATCGGTCATGCTTTCCACAGAGTCCTTGATTTCTTCCAGCACACGGTTGAACTCAGCTTGTGCCTGCTCCTTTACAGCAATCATGCCCTGATACTTGGCAATGATGCTCTTCTCGATGAAGTCATTCTTGGCAGTGGGCTGACCATTCTTGTCAAGAATGTTGTTGATGAACATCACGCCTGGCAGCTGACAGGTATTCTTTCCGTCATTACGGCTGGTCGGGTCAAAGGTGATAGAGCGCTTCTGCACTCCGTTCTCGTTCTTCATTTCGAGATAGCCCAGCAGGTCAAGCTCTGTGACGATGCTGTTATACGACTTCTCGCGCAGGGCAGGCACAAACACCGTATCGTCACCTTCCTTGCGGGTGTCACGATGGGCCACAAAGATAATGTGCTTGTTCAATCCGGAAAGAGCATTCACGAACCACTTGAAGTCGCTGTTGATAACACCCCAATCCTGAACTCGCGGGTTACGTCCACCGCAGCGATAGGCAATGATGAAGTCCATCATCTTACCGATAGTATCTACCACGATAGTCTCAAACGGAGCAAGCTCACCTACTTCTGTTGTCAGCAGCGTCATCACTTCCTGCCAGTTGGAAATCTGTACGATACCGACTTCTGCCAGGTGTGCGTTATTCACACGCTTAACACCGTTGTCGAAGTCAAGCAGCAGAGGGCTTGGTGCAGAGAGGGCGAGGGTCGTCTTACCCATACCGGCCTGACCGTAAACCATCATCTTCACATTTCGCTGAATAGCGATTTCGTTACTTTTCTTGATAAGTCCCATAATTAAAACCGTTAAAATGTTAAACTTAAATTGTTTATTTGATAAACTTAACTAAATCTCTTGTTTTCTACCATTTCAGGCTTGCATTTTGCCAAATCTGGTGCTTTCAGAGGGTGCATGAAACGCTTTTAAGAAAGTTTAACGATGCGCCGCCAGCGGCTTGATATTGCTTAGAATATCACAAGCCACAAACTGCCATTTCGTGTTTGTTGCACCAAACGGCTTGTCAAAACGCACCTTGTTTTCCTGCATCAAACGCTCCAGACTTTTCTTGCCACCTACGAGCTTAACGGCTATGGCCCAGGAAAAGGTCATATCCTTTGTTCGTTCCAGAATGGACTCGTATTTCTGTGCCATGATGGCTGTCCTACTCACATTCTCCATAGGGGTCTCTTGCTTTGATTTCGATTTCCACCCTGCGGCCACGCCTGAACTCTTTCTTATCCACTACTGCTATATGGAACAGCAAGAGGAACATAAGGAGAGCGGCAAGTCCACGCTTTCTGATCTCTGCGGCATTGTATTCCTTTCCGACAAACAGCGAAACCATGTAGAGAACCAGCTCATGCGTTGTAGCAATGGAAAGCTTCTTGTAGATGTGCTTCTTGTGTGTGCGTACCGTCCAAATCGGCTTGTCAAGTTGCTCGGCAATTTCTTTGTCTGTCAATCCGTGGCAATATTGCTCTGCCACCAAGGTTTCCATGTCGCTGAGACTTTTCATCAGTGGAGTCGTTCAACCGCTACCTTATACTCACTCAGTCTGTCAGACCACTTGGCATCCCACTGCTGACGTGCCATTTCCTTCTTCAGCTTGCTGATGCTGGCAATGACAGAGCTACGCTGCTCAATTGGGAAAGTGACCACACCGCCAACGTTCAGTTTGCGGAGTTCACCAAGAATAGGTTTCTTCTGTACTTCCATACTTCTTTTTCTTTTAATGTTCATAATGCCCCCATAAGGGGGAGTTTCCGAACGCCCTAAGACTTATGATTAGCTATCATAGTCATTTTGTTATTTTTAGGTACGTATCAAATTTGCACAGGAACGGCAAAAATTGTATCTTTGCAGTTGTAATTGTATTTTGATGGTGCAAAGATAGGAAAAAATTATCATATTCACAAATTTTTCCTTGAATTTTTTGCAAAAAAGTTTAGTGGCCGCAAATAAGCCCGTGAGGGTCAGCGGTCAGAGGTTATTCACATTATTATATATATAGCGTATGAAACAGAGCGAGTATGCTGAGAACAATGTCGATGCAAGGACTATCATCGCAAACGTTCTCGAAACATTGGGAATGAATGCTCCGGCATTCTCTACGGCGACGGGTATAGCATACCAGCGTATCTATGACCTGCAGCGTGGGCGCACTAAGAAGTTCAACCCAGGAGTGGTGAACATGATTATTGCTGCCTTCCCGCAGATACGCAAGGAGTATCTTTACACTGGCGACGGTCCTGTACTCAACACGGACGTACCTGCTGATCTCATCGGCAATCCTGTCGGCAAAGACGGCAACGCAATTCTGGAGCGAGCCTTGAAGCTTCAGGAGGACTTGATGGCTAAGGCTGAGCGTCTTTCCGAAAAAGAGGAACAGCTACATCAAAAAGAAATCGAACTGCTCAAACGCGAGCATGAAGTAGAGCTTATGCGTGCCAAGCTTCACCTCGCCCTCGGCAGCGAGTCTCTTGAAAAGAAAACTGTATGATTATCGACCTTCAAACAGGACTGAGGCTGCAATGAGCGACAAAGTAAGAGAATGCTGTTCAGGGTGGTACGAAGGAAAGTGTCGCCTGTCTGAATCTGTGCAAGGGTGGGGGTGCAGACTTATGACCTGCGTTCCTGATGCCATGCCCAATACTGAGCATGACAAAAAGGTGCTTTTCCATCGCGTCTATTCCTTTGCCCAGGAAAACGGAATTTTGGAGTGCCCACACTACCGCGAGGCTATCATTGATGAGGTCATCGACACACCTGCAAGACTGCTCGAAATGGTAGTTGTGAAAAGCCCTTTACGAACCGATTTATTGTCGGTGAAAAACGAATAAATTTATAACGAATTGAAAACTAATAAGATACAAAGATATGAGTAACTTAGTAGCGATAGTCGGACGACCAAATGTGGGTAAGTCGACACTTTTCAACAGACTGACAAAAAGCCGACGTGCCATTGTCAGCGACGAGGCCGGCACCACACGCGACCGCCAATACGGCAAGTGCGAGTGGAACGGACGCGAGTTTTCAATAGTGGACACTGGCGGATGGGTTGTAAACTCTGACGATATCTTC
>JAFTQG010000026.1 GCA_017462915.1 Prevotella sp.
ACCAGAAAATATTTTCAGCAGTTCGTAAACACGATTCCAATTAGTGATTATAGACCAAGAACTGTTCTTATGTCTTTTATCTGCAACCTGTTTGAAATATTCGATAAAATTGCATTGTGAACGTTCTAACTGTGCAGCCTGTTCTGCCTCACTATCGGTATATAATGCTGCATTATCGTACTCTCGTTGCCTAATAGCCCTTACCTTGTCGGCATACAGACAGGCTTCATTGTCAACCTCAGAACGGCACATGATTACTCCATTCTCATCACGTTTTGGCTTGTAGGTAACAGTTCCATTTGGCGAAGTCCGTGCATTACGACTCTTATCCCAAATAGGAGTAGTGATAGTTCTGTTCAAAGCTTCCTTAATTCGGGATGGTTTTGAGCCGGGCGAATTAAACACAGGATAGCTCTCTACAAAGAGATACCACTCATTGCGATATTCTGACTTACGGAGTTTCACAGTACATTTTGTATGGGCTAATGGCTTCTTCATAACTTCACTACATCTTTATAGAGGTTGTCAATATCTGCTTTGGGAGCATACACATAGTTGCCTATTTGTCTTGTAGGTATGGAGTATTTGCGAATGTGACTATATACGGTACTGTCGTTAATGCCAAATCTATTGGCAATCTCGCCAATGGTATAACAATCTTCTGGCTCCATACTATAAAACTTGGGTAATGGCTTACTGCGGTCAATAGGTTCATCACGTAAAGGAAACATTTCAGCCAACTTACTCTTGCTAATCCGTGTCAAACGCTGTCCGATATTTATTGCAGGAATAGCACCTTTTCTGATTAGACGATATATAGTGTCTCTACTAATGCCAAACATTGCAACTGCCTCTTGAACGGAAATGTAATCACGTGCATCAGGTATATGAGCCACCATTTCGTTCAATTGCTCAATCTTTTTCTTTTCAGCCTCACGTTTATCATAGGCTTTCTGAGAACATTTGCGTGAGCAATACCACGAATCAAGTGTCTTTGCGAGGAAAGTTGCTCCGCAACACTTGCATTTCCTTTTTATTTCAAATTTAGCAGATGGCATATTGTACAGATTTAAGTTGCATTAAGTTTGAATAAGTATTGATAGGTCGCACTTGGTCAGAATTTTAGTCGCGTACCAAATATGGTGCAAAAATACGATAAAAATCGGTAAATAACGAGAAAAATACAACATTTAACTAAAAAGAAAATGAGTGTAACCCATTGGATTACACTCATTTTATCTATTTATTGCTATTGATAGTTATCTATCCTATTTCACCTCCTCGAAGTCGGCGTCCTGAGCGTCAGAAGAGTTTGAACCAGTGTTGTTGCCCTGGGCATTGCCGTTGAAGCCGCCATTCATGTCCGGACCAGCCTGAGGGCCTGCCTGTGCACCAGCCTGATACATCTTCTGGGCTACAGCGTTGAGCTCTGCAATCGCAGCATCTATGGCAGCGATGTCCTGAGCCTTGTGGGCATCCTTCAGCTTCTGTATAGCACCCTCCATCTCAGACTTGACATCGGCAGGAATCTTGTCACCCTGCTCCTTGAGCATGTTCTCAGTCTGGAATATCATGGAGTCTGCTTGATTGAGCTTGTCAATCTTCTCGCGCTCCTTCTTGTCTGCGTCAGCATTGGCCTCTGCCTCAGCCTTCATGCGCTCGATGTCTTCCTTGGAGAGACCGGATGAAGCCTCGATGCGGATAGACTGCTCCTTGCCTGTCGCCTTGTCCTTGGCAGATACGGAGAGGATACCGTTTGCGTCGATGTCGAATGTTACCTCAATCTGTGGGACACCACGGCGTGCCGGTGCGATACCCTCAAGGTTGAAGTTACCGATGGACTTGTTCTGTGATGCCATCGGACGCTCGCCCTGAAGCACGTGGATGGTGACGGCTGTCTGATTGTCTGCTGCAGTAGAGAATACTTCGCTCTTCTTGCAAGGTATAGTGGAGTTTGCATCGATAAGCTTTGTCATCACGCCACCCATGGTCTCGATACCGAGGGTAAGTGGGGTAACGTCAAGGAGCACGATGTCCTGACCTGTATCGCCAGCGAGGATAGCACCCTGTATAGCTGCACCGACTGCTACAACCTCATCAGGGTTGACACCCTTTGAAGGCTCCTTGCCGAAGAAGTTCTTCACAACCTCCTGCACAGCAGGGATACGGCTTGAACCACCTACGAGGATAACCTCGTCAATGTCGGATGTGGAAATCTTCGCGTCACGTATAGCATTCTGGCAAGGTACGAGACATGCCTGGATGAGTGAGTGTGCAAGCTGCTCGAACTGTGCACGTGTGAGAGTCTTCACGAGGTGCTTAGGCACACCGCCCTCTGCTGAGATGTAAGGGAGATTGATCTCTGTGCTTGTAGAGCTTGAAAGCTCGATCTTAGCCTTCTCTGCTGCCTCCTTGAGACGCTGCATAGCCATCGGGTCCTTTGTGAGGTCGATACCCTCGTCAGCCTTGAAGCCGTTGGCAAGCCACTCGATGATGACATGGTCGAAGTCGTCGCCACCGAGGTGTGTATCACCGTTTGTTGAGAGCACCTCGAACACGCCGCCACCGAATTCAAGGATAGAGATATCGAATGTACCGCCACCGAGGTCGAACACGGCAATCTTCATATCCTTGTTTGCCTTGTCAACACCGTATGCAAGAGCTGCAGCTGTAGGCTCGTTTACGATACGCTTTACCTCAAGACCTGCAATCTGGCCAGCCTCCTTTGTCGCCTGACGCTGTGAGTCGGAGAAGTATGCAGGAACAGTGATGACAGCCTCTGTCACCTCCTGTCCGAGATAGTCCTCTGCGGTCTTCTTCATCTTCTGGAGCACCATGGCAGAAATTTCCTGAGGAGTATATTTCTTGCCGTCAATGTCTACACGTGGCACACCGCCTTCGTTTACTACAGAGTAAGGCATACGGCTTGCTTCCTTAGCCGACTGCTCGTATGTCTCGCCCATGAAGCGTTTGATAGAGTAGACGGTGTTCTTAGGGTTTGTGATGGCCTGACGCTTTGCAGGGTCACCAACCTTACGCTCGCCGTTCTCTGCGAAACCGACGATAGAAGGAGTTGTGCGCTTACCCTCGCTGTTTGCTATTACGACAGGCTCGTTGCCTTCAAATACAGAAACACAAGAGTTTGTTGTTCCGAGGTCGATACCGATAATCTTTCCCATAATTGTTTTCCTTTCTTTATTTTTTTATGTTTATATTTTCTTGTTTTTATCTTTTGTCTATTTTGCAGGAGGACATCCGCTTTCTGATGCCCTGCTGTCTATAGTATCACAATGACTGTGCCAATATTTATCGTGTGACACGGACTGCCAAAGTGGCAGACGATGGCAGATTTGGTATGATAGCTCTGTTGCCTTGTAGACAACGTAACAATGTATTTTGTCTATTTTGTTGCAGATTTTTGTTTGGAAGCCAGAATTCTCTGTTTTTGTGTAAAAAAACAGGTAATAATGTTTGTTTGTTCAAAAAAATAATTAACTTTGCAGAAAAGAAAACTGTGAGGAGACATATTCCTCCTTACAATCCAATAAATGGAGGCAGATAGAATATAATGTTCAACTAAACTCTATACACAAGAAACAGACATGAACGATGAATGAACGTAATGGAGGGTTGCTTTCCTGAAGAAAATAATCCTCTCTGGGAGACTGTATTTGGGGCATTATGCCTTAATTCATAAACCCGGCGTTTCCATTCTGCTATACTTGATAAAGGACATATAAATACATATTGAGCTTTTGGCTCTTGTTCTCTATTCATTGAATACCGCCAATCATTCATTCCCGAGGACAAGCAGACTGAAAGTTCACGCTGTTAGGCGTGGACTGTTCTGTGCTTGTAGGGAAAAAGGTCACTTGGCGGTAACCTAATGAATAGCAAGCGTAAGAATGGTTACACGCCTTTTTTTCTTTTTCCTATAATATATTTATGTACAAACAATTATTGATTTTACTTATCTCCTTGAGCTTGTTTTCAAGGGCTTGGGCAGACGAAGCCCAAATCGATGGTATTTACTACGATCTTGACCGAGGTGCGATGACGGCAAAGGTGATTTGCGCATACGACAAAGAACCCGCAGAAACCTATATCGGCTCAGTTGTCATTCCGATGACCGTTACAGAAAAGACAGGAGACAAAGAGACATTCACTGTGACCGGCATCAACGACAATGCTTTCGCTTACTGCACAGGACTCACGGAAGTGACTGTTCCAGCGACAGTGACTTCCATCGGTTCGTCGGCATTCTCTGGTTGCACGTCCCTGAAGAGCGCAAGGCTCTCAGATAATATCATCTCAATCGGGGCCTACGCATTTGCAGAATGTGCATCTCTTCAGGAAATAAATTGTCCGACATCCTTGACGGATATTCAGGGAGGAACATTCTTCGGATGTGTTTCTCTGAATGCGTTTGTCATTGCGGCCTCTATCGTGAATATTGATTACAGTGCATTTGAGAAGTGTATAGAATTGAAGCATCTGACCATCGCGGACGGAACCGAGACTCTCGCTTCCGTGGATGCTTTTTCCGAAATGGCTCTTAATTCTTTGTATTTGGGCCGACCAGTAGAAAATGGTTCATTTAATGTTTCGGCTCTTGAAACGCTGTCAATCGGTTCTGCAGTCGAGGCGATTCCTGATGGCATTTTTTCAGGAGCAAGCAACCTAAGTTCGTTGACTATCGCCGATGGCGTTAAGGATATTGGCAGTTGGGCATTCAGAGGTTGTACCTCTCTACAGACACTTTCTTTGCCTGCCTCGGTTGATTCCATTGGCTGGGGAACCTTTTCGGAGTGTAGTGCACTGACATCCATCAATCTAAACAGGGTGATAAGATTTGGAAACGGAGCTTTTTCCGGATGCATCGCTCTGAAAAGCTTTAGTCTGCCAGAAGGCATGACGGAAGTTCCTGATGACTTTCTGAGCAATTGTACTAATCTTGAATCTGTCACTCTCCCTTCAACCATAACGTCTATCGGTTCTGCTGCATTTAGAGGTTGCCCACTCACATCCGTTGATATTCCTGACGGCGTAACGTGCATCAAGCGTATGGCTTTCGGAGAATGCAAATCTATGGATAACCTGTCTTTCGGCTCTAACATGCGTTATATAGAAGATGGTGCTTTCTATGAATGTCGGAAAATCAATGAAATACGTTATCGCGGCACCTTAGCCGACTGGCTGAAGATAAGTTTTGGCAGTGCTTCCCGTCCATATCCGGAGGACACGAATCCATTGTCTTACACGGAGACTTTCAAAATCTACGATGCAGACAAAGGTGATTATATGCCTTTGACAGACATAGTAATACCGGAAGGTACAGATTCTATTCCAGCCTTTTCTCTATGTGGCTGCAAGGGATTCGTTTCGCTTGAAATGCCGCAAACCGTAGAATACATCGGTGAGGATGCCTTTTCGTGGAGCGGTTTGAAGAAAGCTGTGATACGTGCAAAGTCCATTCACAAATTCGCATTCTGCTACACAAACTTGAGTGAAGTGACATTAGGAGAGGATTTGGAAGAGATACAAAATAATGCTTTTTACCGTTGTCCAATCCAGACATTGCGCTTTGAAGGTGATATGAAGAAGTGGTGTTCTATTAACAGGCAGTCACTCATGTCTTGCACAGACCTTTATATAGACGGAACATTGCAGGTGAATGTCACAATACCTGCAACCGTAGAAGAAATCAAAGACTATAGCTTCTATGGCTGCATGGGAATAGAAAGCGTCGCCATTACTTCCTCTACAAAGAAAATCGGCTCTAATGCCTTTGCATCATGTCCGAATCTGAAATCTTTTGTATGGAGCAATACATCTTCGGCAAAAGCAAAGTCTGCATCCGTTGCCTCTGCAAAAGGATTTGAGATAGGTTCAGAAGCATTCTATAAAGACACAAGCCTTTCAGATATTAGTCTTCCTGAGGACATTACGTCAATAGGCTCCTACGCATTCCGCTCTACAGCATGGGAGGCAAATTTGCCAGAGGGACTTGCATATATAGGCAATATCCTTTATATCTACAAAGGCACAATACCGGGCAACAGCCATCTCGTGGTTCGCGAAGGGACAATCGGCATTTGCGGAAACGCTTTCAATGATTATAGCGATGGCGGATTCACCATCTCCCTCCCGTCTTCACTCACCACATTAGCTGATGATGTTTTCTCTGGCAATGGCGGATTGAAAGGTATCAGCCTGCCGGAAGGTCTTGTCTCTATCGGTTTCGGCACTTTCCATGGTTGTATGAATCTAAAGGAAATACAGCTCCCGGGAAATCTGAAGGAAATAGGCGGCTCGGCATTCTCTGGCTCTGGTCTGACCGCTATCACAATTCCATCCTCTGTAACATCCCTCTCGTCCAGCGCATTCAGCAACTGTTCAGATTTACGCTCTTTGTCTTTTGCCGATGGAGCCGATATGTTGTATATGCAAATAGCTGGCAGCGAATTCGGTTATGGTTCTCCTGTACAGAGCATATATCTTGGCCGCAACGTCAAAGCTATAATGAACGAGCAGGACTCGGAAGGACGGACGCTTTATATTGGAGACTGGAACTTGAAGGAACTGACAATCGGTCCGAATATAGACAATATGGGAAAACTCTGCTTCATGAATTGTGGAGAAGGTCTTGCAGACATCACTGTTCTCCGTGATGTTCCTCCTGTGTGTGAAAACTATGACGTTTTCCCTTACGGAACTTATCAAGACGCAAAGCTCCATGTACCTTCTGGTTCTGAGAACGCTTACTCACAGGCTGTTGTATGGAAAGACTTCCTGAATATCATAGGCGAGGAACTCACAGGAATCGACCATGTCGTTTCTGGGGTAATGGAGTCTGCAACAGAACTGCATTACGACTTGTCTGGCCGTCAGGTGTCTCCTGAGACTCCCGGCATCCATGTTGTCCGCAAACAAAACGGACACAGCTACAAGCAATTCGTGAAATAATTAAGTACAACTTTAAACTATAAGCTAAAAGGCAATTCAGAAGAACCATGTTGGGCTGTGTCGTAATTGGGTTTTACGGCACAGCCTGTTTTTATTCTACTGTGTCAGATATTGCTTTCTGGTTTTACAACACACGGCGACTATACATTTGGATAAGTTTTATTGAGATGACCTTTCGCCTGGTAAAGGGTCATGAATGACGGTATAAAAGGTTACCATCTGATGTATGAAAGGTAACCTTTGGAAATGAGTGGTTTGCCGGATGATTGGGTCTATGTGTATATGCTTGAGGATAAATGATATATGCGTGTAAGGCAAAAGGAATGTTGATGGTGTGAGAAACATGTCAGCAAACAGCCTTGTCTGATGGCTTCTGAGCGAAATATACTTAGTCGGCTCTTCGTTTCTTCTGATGGAAGATATATGAAAACTCCCCATCACGCTGTCTGGCGTGACGGGGAGTTATGGTCTGCTATGCTCCTTTGTTACAAAGCAAAAGCGTCTTGAAAACGCCAATGCTTTTATCTTATATTTATTTTGTTGACATACTTAAATGTAGAAGATATTGTCGGATGGACAGGACTACATGTCCTGCACCCGTCTCACTTCGTCTATTCCAGGGACAGTGTACAGCGATTGCATGGCAGAGTTCAGCTCGCGTATGGAGTGTACGTAGAATGTCACGGTGAGATCCGTTATCTCGTCATGGGTCTCGGTCTTCAGGGAGTCTATGAAGAGGTGAAGGTCGTTGGTTATCTTCGATACGATGTCTATGAGGAGATGGTATCGGTCAATGGCCTTGATATATATGGTGACAGGATATTGCTTGTCCGGGTCTTCGTTAAACTCCATGTACACGATGTTGTCTCCGAACTTGGAGGCGAGGCGTATGGCCTCGGGGCAGTTGCGGCGGTGCAGCGTTATGGAGTCGTCTGTCTCACGGAATCCTATCGTCTCTCCACCCGGGAGAGGAAGGCAGCATGGGCATCGCTGGTACTGTTGCTTGGCAAGCTCCTCGGAAAAATAGGAACGGAGGTTGCGTCGTGCCTTGTAGCTCTGTACGCATTGCATCCATTCGGCCTTTGGCAGGAAATCCGGGTCTGTGCCTATCTCGACGACATCACCGCGGTTGAGCACGGTGCGCACGGCCGCCAGCTTGCCGTTTATCCTGGCATATTTCGCGTGCAGTCCGATGTCGGTATGCAGTTCAAATGCGAAATCGAGTGCTGTCGACCCTTTCGGCAGGATTATCGGTTCGCCCTTCGGTGTGAATGCGAGGACATCGTCGTAATACAGTGATGACTTTATATTCTCGATGAAGCCCTGTGTCTGTGACTCGGCGGCTATCTCCTTGAGTATCTTGCGGAATTTCTCTATCCATTTACGGACATTCTGCAGAGACACGTTGTTGCCGCAGTTGCGGGTCTCCGCACGCTCTGCCACCTCCGCCATGCATCCGAAGCGTGACGCCTCGACCATCTTGTCTGAACATATCTGGACATCCTCCCAGATGCCTTCCTGCGATAGGAGCATCACGTTGATGGACTTGTATGAGTTTTCTTTTCCCTGGTCTATGAGGTTCTGGAAGGAGCCTGGCTTCTCGTTGTAGTTGTTTGTGAGGAGCGAGTAGATGTATAGGCAGATGTCTTTCTCTGACAGGTCCTTGTCTTTGCATCCTGAGAATGTCACGCGGACATAGTATCTGTTGTCAAGGTGTATGAAATCCTTCTTGGCGGCTTTCATGCGTCGCCAGATGGAGTAGGGTGCGCGCCAGTACACGGTGGCCTTGCCCATGATGCCGGCCTTGTGCATTATCGCCTCCACGTTGTCTGTGAAGACCTGCAGGCGTTCGCGGTTGTCTTTCTTGTCCTTGTCGAGCCGTAGCGCGATGTCGGTGTACTCCATGCCGCAACGGTATTTGAAAGACAGGTTCTCGAGGTCTGTCTTGACATCAAACAGACCGAGGCGGTTGGCGAGCGGTGCATAGAAATAGTCTGTCTCTCCTGCGATTTTCATCTGCTTGTCAGGGCGCATGGACGACAGTGTGCGCATATTGTGCAGACGGTCGGCTATCTTCACCATGAGGGCGCGGATGTCAAACTGCATGGAGGAGAGTAGCTGCTGGTAGTTGTCTACCTGCTTGGAGAATCGGTATGTGGATTTCTTGCGCTTCGTCACGGCGTCTACAAGGAAAGCAACGTCGCTGCCGAAGCGTTCGCGGATGTCTTCAATGGTATATGGAGTGTCTTCCACAATGTCGTGGAGGAAAGATGCGGTGACGGAGTTCGTGTCGAGCATCAGTTCCTTTGCGGCAATGAGGGCTACGGAAATGGGGTGTATGATATATGGCTCTCCGCTTTTCCTGCGTTGCTCCTTATGCGCTTCATAGGCAAATTCGTAGGCGTCGTGGAGCTGTTTCAGTTGTCGTGGCGAGACGCGTGGTTCCATGGAGCGGAAGACTTTCTCTACTGTCTCGGCAATGATTGTGTCGTAGTTGGCTTCCATAGATGTTTGGTGATGTTGTCGGTTGATAGTCAGGTGAAAAGAATGATATTGTTAACTATATGGAAGAATATGTTTTAAAACGACAGAAGGTAAAAAGCAGAGGCTCGTGTCCTCGGCTTTTTACCTTCTGCGTCCATGTCATTTTATCTCTATACGGTCATCGTATTTCGCCGTGTTGGAGTATCCCGATTCGTCATTCACGTCCGTATCGGTCACGGTCTGCTGTGTCAGACGGCTGTCATCGGTTGGCTCAAAGTGGAATCCGTTGCCTTCCTGACTGGATATGTCCCTTGTCTGGATTGTTGTCCCAAGGTTGCTCCTGCGCTCCACGTTGTCGTGATATTTCTGTATGCGCCGTGACTTTGCGTCATTGTTCGGTGTGCCGTAACGCCTTGACGAAGAGCTGTTGCCGTATGTCGTGCCGTCAGAATACACATCATCGTTCTCCAATGCTGTGTTGACACGCTTCTGGTAACGCTGTTGCTGGGCGTTCTCCACTGCGGCTCCGGCCGCAGCTCCTGCTGCCATGCCGACAAGTGTGCCGACATCATGACCGCGAGGACCGCCGGCGATACCTCCGATAGCTGATCCTATGACTCCGCCGAAACCGGCTCCTGTTGCTGTGTAGGAGCTACAACTGCTCATCAGAATAAGTGCTGACAATGCAAGGAATGTAATCTTTTTCATAACGCTTCTATCTTTTTGCCTTGACAGACCCCGTTCGTCTGTGATAGTCTCTGACGACCGTAATTGTCTCCGCAGCCAGTTTAACTTATGTTTGCCGGTGCGAAATTACGAATAATATATGTAGGAAGAAAGGGGAAAATCCATAAAAATGCAGGGGATTTTCCTCTTTCTTCCCGTGCAGGGCGATTTATCTGAAGTCTACAAGGATGCGGAATACCTGTGCAGGTGCCGCTGCCCATTTCTCCATGCCCTCTTTTGCTGTCTCAGGAGTGTATACGCCGGAGACGAAGCGGTCCATTGGAACCTTGGCTGTCTCCAGGTATTTCTGCACGGCGCGGAAGTCACTTGGATTGGCGTTGCGTGAGCCACGGATGTCAAGTTCTTTCTGCACGAAATACTTGGTCTGGAACTCCACTCCGCTCTTGGCATAGCCTATGCATACGACACGGCCTGTGAAGCTGACGATGTCGATGGCTCCTGTGTATGTGACAGGGGAGCCTACAGCCTCGATGACACAGTCTGCACCGTATCCGTCGGTGTACTCCATGACTTTCTCGAGGAGATTTTCCTCCTTGGAGTTGATGCCGTACTTGGCGCCGAGCTCCTTTGCTATCTGCAGTTTCTCGGCAGAGAGATCCACAGCGATGACCGTTGCGCCACGCTGCACGGCACGTACGACAGCGCCGAGTCCCACCATGCCGCATCCGAAGACAACGACGGTGTCGATATCTGTCACTTGTCCGCGGTCTACGGCATGGAAGCCGACAGACATAGGCTCGATGAGTGCGGCATCACGTGTGGTAGTTCCCTTTACAGGGATAATCTTCTGCCATGGCAGAGCCATGTATTCGCGCATGGCACCGTCACGCTGTACACCGAGGGTCTCGTTGTGCTGGCAGGCGTTGAAACGTCCGTTGCGGCATGATGCACAGTGTCCGCAGTTGGTATATGGATTGACGGTGACGACCATGCCCGGCTTCAGGGTGTCAGGACATCCCTCGCCTACGGCTTCGATGACGGCACCTATCTCGTGACCTGGGATGACATTGTCCTTAGCCATTGTGTTACGGCCGAGGAAGGTATTGAGGTCGGAACCGCAAAAACCTACATACTCCATCTTGAGGAGCACCTCTCCTGCCTTTGCCTCTGGTTTCGGCAGGTCGACGACAGCCATTTGCTGAAGTCCTGGAATCTGAATTGCTTTCATCTTTCGTTTTATGTTTGTTTCTTTAAATATATTAATGTTTATGGCAATGGCCTTCTGTATCTGCTCTTGCAGAAGGTGAAGACTTGCCTATTCGCTCATGCTCGGGACATACGGCAATGTCGGAATCTTGTCGAATCCGTACAATGCCCGTGCATTGTTGCCGAGAATCATGCGCTTCTCGGTATCCGTGAGTTCTGTGGACTTGAGTATCCAGTCGTATGACTGACGGTAGGTGATATTGGATATCGTGCGAGGATAGTCAGAGCCCCACAGGATTTTATCCATGCCCACAAGTCCTGCTGCCTCCTTTACAGCATCTATGGCAGAAGGGTACGGATAGTATTCATCGTTGAACAGCCATGTTATGCCTCCCATGTCTGTATATACATTATCATAAGCGCACAGAGCCATCTGCTTCTGCCAGTCTTTTCTGTTTACCATGCAGAAATGTCCGAGGACTATTTTCAGCGTAGGGCATTCCTTTATCACGGTCTCCAGCTGGTCGGTCTGGCTTGTCCCTTCTCCAAGTTCGATGGCGAGTACCATATTGTTGTCTTCCATGAGATGGAACATCTGCATGAACTCCTCAGAGTCGAAGCGGATGTTTATATGCTCATCGACAAGTCTTGCGGCAGGAATCTTTATGCCTTTGAACCCGCGACGCAACAGCACCTGCGCTTCGATGAGAAAGCCTGGCTTGCGGAACTCGCACATGCCGAACACGAAGAACCTGTCCGGCCATCGGCGGCCGACATATTCGAGGTAGTCATTCTGCAGACCGTCGATAAACTCCTGTGTCACTACAGCTCCTCCTACCTGTGCGAAATCCATGTTGGCAAGAAACTTCTCTGCGGAGTTATGGTTATCCTGCATCCATGGATTCATCATCTGTACCTCAGTGCCCATGAACGAGCTCCTGCCGTTTGGCAGCTGCTCTATCCTTTTGCCGTTGACGACAGTGTGCTGCCAAAGCCACAGATGGGAGTGCGCATCGATGATGACAGGCATGTCACCCGATGTGTAGTATCTCTCACGGCATTCCGCCTCACTTATGAATTTTTCCATCTTACACGCATCTGGTCACCAATGATGTCTTGAACCTCCTTGACAAGCTCCCAGTCTATCGGAGCTTCGGCATATTCCCAGTTTTTCCTGACATTGGCAGGGTTGGCAGAAGAGAACAGTGTTGTCGCTATCCGCGGATTGCTGATGGCATACTGGATGGCGAGCTTCTCTATAGGATAGCCTTTGGCATTGACATGTGCAACAGCCTTCTGGCAAGCCTCGACAAGTGTCTTCGGTGCAGGATGCCATGCTGGAACACCACGTGAAGAGAGGAGTCCCATGGACAGAGGAGAAGCATTGATAATGCCTACATTATGCTCCTCAAAGAAGTCGAAGTAGTCATTAAGCATTTCATCGTTCAGGGAATAATGGCAGAAGCAGAGTGTTGCCTCGACTGTGCCTTCAGGACAATGCTCGATGACCCACTTGATATTCTCCGGCTGGAGGTCTGTCACACCGACATGGCCGACAACGCCTTCCTCGCGGAGTTTTACAAGTGCAGGAAGAGTCTCGTCGACAATCTTCTGCAATCCTCCAGGAAGGTCGCCCTGGAACTCTATGTCATGGACATTGATGAGGTCTATATAGTCTATATTCAGACGCTCCATACTCTCGTAGACACTACGCGTGACACGCTCAGCGGAATAGTCCCATGTATTCTTTCCGTCAACGCCGTATCTTCCGACCTTTGTAGACAGATAGTATTTGTCACGCGGTATATTTTTCAAAGCCTGACCGAGTACAGTCTCAGCCTTGTAGTGGCCATAGTATGGCGATACGTCAATGAAATTCATTCCGCAGTCTATTGCAGTATATACAGCGTCAAGAGACTCTTCGAGTTTTGTCTCGCGGAATACGCTGCCGAGCGAAGATGCTCCAAAAGACAGTGCAGAAACCTTCATGCCTGTCTTGCCGATTTCGTAGTAATTCATATTATTAGTCGTTTGATGTCTATTCCTGTCATATCTGAGGTCGTATGCCATTGCTGACCGTTGCCGTGGGTATGATGGACAATGATAAGCATTATATATGGTAATGAGCTTTCTTATCTTGCAAAATTAACAATTTTGCTGGAAATACTGTACATTTTCGCACTTTTTATTTTATATTTAATATTATTTTTGTAATTTTGCACTCTCATTTTATAATTCACTCATAAAATAGGTATATTAATAAAACAGAAAATGAAAAAGATTGTTTTAGCATCACTGATGTTGATGTCTGCCATTTCAGGTATGGCACAGGGTAATCTCCAGCTTCACTATGATTTCGGCCGCAACGTATATCCGGATGAGCAGGCTGAGCGTCCGAAGGTAACAGGCACGTTTGAGCAGTTCTCTTTGGACGGGCTCGGCTCATGGTTCTATTTCATTGATATGGATTTCTATAACGACGGTGCTGCCGGTGCCTATGTGGAGTTGAGCCGCGAGTTCAACATTGGCAAGAAGGGGTTCGCCGCACATATCGAGTATGACGGTGGTCTCTGCTCTAAGAAGTCTTTCTCTGCACGCTATCAGCAGGCAGCTCTTCTCGGTGGTGCTTTCAATGGCCATTCGAAGAATTTCAAGACAACATACTCTGTACAGGTCATGTACAAGCAGTTCTTCAAGAGTGCGACAAACGGTGCGTTCCCATCTTGCCAGCTTACAGGTATCTGGAGCACAACATTCGCCAAGGATGCCCTGACATTTGCCGGAGTATTCGACTTCTGGCGTGACGAGCAGGCTAACGGCCACGGTAAGCTTGTCTTCATCTCCGAGCCACAGCTCTGGTTTAACCTCAACTCTATCAAGGGACTTAAGAAGTGTCCTATTTCTATCGGTACAGAGATGGAATTCTACAGCGGTTTCTATTCAGACAATTCAAAGATGTACTGGAATCCGACAATTGCTGTAAAATGCAAACTGTAATATAAGGCAATATCTCAGACGTTAAATATTGATACGGGCTGCGTGAATTCACGTGGCCCGTATTATTTTATTTTAAAAAACCGTTATTTTCATTTAAGTGTGACTGTATTTCGGATAAATGAGGTATCTTTGTGCCGAGTTACACAATATGGATAATAGCCGGCATATCAGTTGTGACACTCGAGAAAGGTAAACATCATTACATTTTTCATTTTTAAATCTTACAGAATATGGAAACATTCAACGACGTAATCTCAGGCAACCAACTTGTTTTAGTTGATTTCTTTGCTACATGGTGCCAGCCATGCAAGATGATGCACCCAGTTCTTGATCAGGTAAAGGCCACACTCGGTGACAGGATACGCATCGTGAAAGTTGATGTAGACCAGCATGGCATTACCGCCGGGCGTCATCAGGTACGGTCAGTGCCGACATTGATGCTGTTCAGAAACGGCGAGATGTTATGGCGACAGAGTGGGGCAATGTCCAAGACAGACCTGCTTGCCGTCATTGATTCGTTCCTCGACAAACAGGACTGATGTGCAGAGTGATTTTAAGTGCTTACTTTATCATGGATAGTATCGTTTAATGTTGACTTGCTTATGAAAAAGATATTGTTCATTGTTGGTTCCTTGCGTAAGGAATCGTTCAACAGGAAACTGGCATCTATGGCAGAAAAGATGATAGCCGGCCGTGCCGAGGTGGAATATCTTGACTATTCCGATGTCCCGATGATGAATCAGGATTTGGAATTTCCTGTGCCTGCAGCCGTTGCTTCTCTCCGCAATAAAGTGGCGGAGGCCGATGGAGTCTGGATATTCTCCCCAGAGTATAATTACAGTTATCCGGGACATATCAAGAATCTGATAGACTGGCTCTCACGTCCCGTTGTGGCGGATGACCATAAGACACCGCTTGTAATAGCCCGGAAGAAGGTTGCATTAAGCGGTGCCGGTGGTGGAATGGCTACAGCCAATTGTCGTGCGAAACTGACGGAACTGTTGACATTGCCGTTCATTAATGCCGATGTCATGGTGGAACCGCAGACAGGCATAAAGTTAGGAGTCGCCGCATGGACGGAGGGAAAGATGATACTGACCCAAGAACAGGAAGAGGTGTTGGCAAAGCAGGCCGATGCATTCCTTGAGTATATCGGGTAAACGGATAAGACGTTCCTTAATTTTTATATAGAGGATGAAGATACATCAGATAGTATTTAGCCCAACAGGAGGCACAAGATTCGTAAGTGACTGTGTATGTAAGGGCTTTGGGCACGACACGGTCCTTACAGATTTATGTGTTCCAGAAGATTGCGTGCAGCTGCCTGAAATGTCAGAAGACGATATGGCTGTCATCGCCATGCCAGTTTTTGTAGGACGTGTGCCATCATTGGCAGTGAACCGTCTCGGGCACATTGCAGGACATAATGCACGCTGTGTGATAGTTGCGGTCTATGGAAACCGTGCCTATGATGATGCCTTGCTGGAGATGTATGACGTGGCAACGTGTAATGGTTTCCGTGTCATCGCAGCCATAAGTGCCGTTGCAGAGCACAGTATAGTCAGGGCTTACGGAGCGGGAAGGCCTGACAGTAAAGACCGTGATGAGTTGCTTGGCTTCGGCAGGAGGATACTCCTTGGAATGGATAGTTCTGATGTTCTCGGTTCTCATCGTGTTCCTGGCAACCGTCCGTACAGGAATGTAAATGCAGGCCCTTTTCCTACAGCAGATGAAAGCTGCATTGCTTGTGGGAAATGTGCGCATAACTGTCCCGCAGGTGCAATATCAGAAGATGCCCTGCGTGATGTCGATAAAGACCTGTGCATATCATGTATGCGCTGTGTCGCAATCTGTCCGGAGCATTCAAGGGGTATAGGAGCTGTCCTGCCTGCTCTTGCGGAAAGACTGAGGCCATTGTGTTCAGCACGAAAAGGCAATGAGCTTATCATGTGATATTCATGGTTTGTTCCCGATATTCGAAGATATCGGATACAGTAAACCGGCAAGTACGTAAAGAAGACGTACTTGCCGGATTTTTCATATATTACATTATATGCAATATTGCTGGTCTACATGTGACACAGCAAATTATATAATATATTGTCTGTAATTATCAGCTATAGCGTTTCAAGTTGCATAGACCGCTATTCCTTTATCTCATCGGCACGGATGCCAAGGGCGGCCATGAGCGAATATCCGAGAATTTCTGTACGGCAGGGAACTCCAGAGAGCGGCTGCATGGCAAACAGTGTTACTCTCTTTTCCGGACACGCACGGTCTATATGGCGCAAAACAGGCATGAGTCTGTCGAGAACTCCATTATCTCTTGAGTCAAGATTAGGTATTACCATGATATTGTTTACCTTAGGTTCATCTACCATTGCAGCAAGGACATCCGTGATAATGTCATACTTCTGCATGGTTTCAGCATTTTCTTCTGCACCGACTGTGCTGAAGACAAACTCTCCAAGGTCACCTGTGAATGCCTGTCCGTTGAGTTCTGTATTGAATTTGCCCGGGTTGAAATTATTCATCTCCTCAGAATCCTTCTCATGTACAAGGATCACATTGCACTCCGGTGACTCTTTCTTCCCAAGTTCTCCGTTGCATTCCGTGACACGGCGCACACCGCCGTCCATGGCGATGCACTCCACCCATTGTGCCATATCAGCCTGAGGGATATGGCGTCCTATCATCCTTTCAAAGTTGACAATCAAGTTGAAGGCAACACTATCTATATATTCCGCGTCGGCGATAATCACCGATGTCCTTTTATTTACCATGTTGTTTGGTTGTTTGGTTGTTTGGCTGTTTAGTTGACTGGTTGTTTAGTTGTAGTTATGAGTTGAGCTTCGCTCGAAGTTCCTCCTGCTCGACAGTCTAAAAGCAAACTTTCGACTGTTCTCGCTTAATCGGAACTTTATGAGTTATAGGAAGAGTAATCTCCGTCAAACCGCATCACCGCACAACCGTCAAACCGCATCACCGCCTATCTTATATTATTCCCGAGCTGTTTGGCTATGGAGGCGGACAGCTTCTGTTGCTCACGAAGCTCCATCAGTAATGGCAGAGCCTTCTCCATATCATTGCCGAATGAGTTTATCTGTCTGCGGAGTTCATCCATCCGCTCGTCTACAATATCACGGCGAAAATCCAGAAGAAGCCGTTCTATCTGACTGCGAAGTCCCTCTTTTGTGTATTTCATTTCGAGACTCTTCGACAGGGTATAGCGTTCCATGAGCAAGTCTGTGGCGGCGGTACTTATCTCTATGTCAGGATGTTGAGAGAAGAATGTTGCCGAGCAGAATCCCTCCTGCGTCGCGTTTTCCATGACACACGCCATCATGCGGTTGTATAGAGGCGTAGAGAAGGATAGCTCATCGGAAGAGAGATTATAGTAGACGAACTGTGCAACATTCAGTGATACCGTCTCGCCGTCCTCCGTCTCCACATTGTCAAGGATGACCTTGTCGCCGTGGCGCACCACCGTCTGCATGATAAGCTGCTCTATAGACTCAGCCTTGCCAGCCTTTACTTTAGTGATACCTTTTACAGGTTCCTGTGCCATGGCTGTGCTGTTGTCATGCGTGGAGACATCCATGGCAGGCGTATCCTGTGCAGTCTCAGTCTGTGCAACGGCTCTTTCCCGTTCCCTTCGCTTGTCCCGTTCCTTTATCTCGTCACTGATGAAGCGGTTCATCTTTGTGAGCAAGGTCTTCTCATCCATACGGAGCCGTGTGGCACAGTCCTGGAGATAGGCGGCACGGATGATAGGATCGGGAATGACGGATATGCTTTTTATTATGGAAGAGATTACCTCAGAGCGTTTTACAGGGTCTGTGGCATCCTTCATCAGTACATCGGTCTTGAACTGTATGAAGTCCGTCTGGTTGCGCTCGACATACTCGCGGAACTCCTCCGGTGTATGTTTCTTGGCAAAAGAGTCAGGGTCATCGCCGTCAGGGAGTATGAGCACCTTGATGTTCATACCCTCAGAGAGGAGCATGTCCGTACCTCTCATGGCAGCCTTTATGCCGGCGGCATCACCGTCGTACAGCAGCACGATGTTTTTCGTGAGGCGGTGGAGCATGTGTATCTGATGGGTGGACAACGCAGTGCCGGAGTTTGCCACGACATTCTCTATACCACACTGGTGCATGGAGATGACGTCGGTATATCCCTCCACCATGAATACGCGGTCCTCCTTGCTTATCTGCTTCTTTGCCTGATAGATACCGTAGAGCTCATGGTCCTTGTGATAGATGTCGGAGTCTGGCGAGTTGACATATTTCTGCTGAACACCCTTTGTTTCCTTGTCCAGCTTTCTGCCGCCGAAAGCGACGACTTTGCCGCTCATGCTTATCCAGGGGAAGATGGCTCTGCCGGCAAAACGGTCGACAAGGGATGACGTGTCTGTCTCCTTTCCAGCATTATTGTCACCGTTTCGCGAGTAACATAGTCCTGTCTTCAGCAGGAACTGTGCCTTATAGCCTTTCGCCACAGCTTCGCAGGGCATGGCCTGACGGTCGGGAAGGGCAAAGCCGAGGCGGAATTTCTCTATGATGTCGTCGCGGAATCCGCGTGCCCTGAAATACTGCAGTCCTATGGCCTTGCCGTCAGGATTGTCGTGGAGGATGTCGTGATAGTATTTTGCCGCCCACTCATTGACGATAAACATCGACTCGCGCTCGCTCTCCTGCTGTTTCTCCTCGTTGCTGAGTTCGCGCTCCTTTATCTCTATATGATATTTCTTTGCCAGCCAGCGCAACGCCTCGGGGTAGGTCATCTGCTCGTGCTCCATGATGAATCCCACGGGCGTGCCTCCTTTTCCGCACGAGAAACAGTGGCAGTAGTTGCGTGAGGGAGACACCGAGAACGACGGCGTCTTGTCGTCGTGAAACGGGCACAGTCACTTATAGTTCGCGCCTGCCTTACGCAGTGTCACGAACTCCGACACGACATCGACGATGTCTGCCGCCTCGATAATCTTTGCCGTGGTTATTCTGTCTATCATGCGTAGTGGTCGGTTGGGTTGTTTTGTGGTTTAGTTGTTTTGTGGTTTGATTGGTTGTTTATAGCCGGAATAGCAGATATAGTCGAAATAGGAGCTATCAACTAAACAACCGAATCACTGAGAAACCAAACCACTAATCTATCTGAACAATGTGAAATTGACACTGCCATAAGAGCGATGCTCGAGGAATCGCGGATGACTGGAGAAGTCATACTGCTTGCCGTGCTCAAAGACGAAGATGCCGCCTTCGGCAAGTATGCCCTTGTCAAGTACAAGTCCGGGAATCTCCGGCAGTTCCTTCAAGGCGTAGGGCGGGTCTGCAAATATGAAGTCAAACTGCTGTCGGCATGATTTCAGGAAGCGGAAGACATCGCCGCGGACTATGCTGCACGCGTCGTCGTCGAGTTTCTGCAGACACTGCCGTATGAAACTTGCGTGGTCACGGTCGCCCTCCACGCTTATCACCTGACGGCAACCTCGGGAGAGAAGTTCCAGCGAAATGCTTCCAGTGCCGGCGAAAAGGTCCAGCGCCACAGTGTCTTCGAGGTCCATATAGCCCTGTATGACATTGAATATGTTTTCCTTGGCAAAGTCGGTCGTCGGCCGCGCCTTGAACGTGCGCGGTATGTCAAACCTCCTGCCCTTGTATATACCGGTTATTATTCTCATTGTCCTCTTGCCTAAATGTTCATGGAAAATGTCACTATGTCATACGCCACATGCGGAATCCGTGTCACAGCGGCGCGGTTGAACTCTGCGGAGGGATTGATAGGGAACACGTTGCGCACATACTTACGCAACTCATCGCGGAGCGCATCAGGCTCCATCATGTCTCCTACGACGTACAGTTCGTCCTTCTTGTGGTCCATGGCGAGCTGTTGCCAGACATAGAGTATGAAATATGTCGAGTCAGCAACGGCTGTCGCGCTGAACTCGTTCATGAAGCGGAATCTGTTCTTGCCGAAACAAAATACTGCCAGTTTGCGGTCGTGGAAATAGGCATACATTTTCTTTGCCTGTCCGGCATAGCTGCGCTGGTGCAGATGTTGCCATACAGGGACGAGGAGAGGCATGATGCGGACATCGCCGAAATGGTCGCCGATGACCATCCTCAGGTCCTTGCTGAGCGCGAACGCCGCTACACAGTTCAGTTCAGGCATGACATGGCTGAGCACCACCTTGCCCGAGTTTACCTGCAGTCCGTCTGCCATATTGCCCTGAGGGAATGTATGATAGTAAAGTGTCTCCGTTTGGCTTTCATCGTATTCCTCCATCGGGATGAGCAGTACAGGCGCGTCTGCCAGTACCTGTACGCGGTCGCCTGCCGCGGAGAGCACCTCACTGTCACGGAAAGCCTCGCGCAGATTGGCGGCCATAGACATGCCGCTCTTCACGGTGTAAGGCTCGTATTTGCCTTCCGCAGACATGAATGCCAGTGACTGCTGTCCTATGCGTATGATGGTTCGTGGTTGCTTCATAAATGCAAAGGTAGCGATTTTAATCAGAAATAAGGCAAGAAGGAATATGATTTTTTGGTATAGTGATAAATTTTAAGTAATTTTGCAACCGTGATAGAGCAGGAATGGACATATCAGATAGAGCGTCAGTTGCCTTTCGAGCCTACTCAGGGGCAGCACGATGCGGTGGCGGTCTTCAGCCGTTTCATGGCCGATGCCCGTGCAGGCGTGGCAATGATACTGCGCGGTTCTGCCGGTACGGGTAAGACAAGTGTGGCGCGCGCCATAGTCCGCGCGATGACGGCCATGCGCCAGAAGGTCGTGCTCCTTGCTCCTACGGGCCGCGCGGCAAAGGTATTCGAGCACGGCATCGACGGCTCTGGGGTCCATGCCTATACCATACACCGCAAGATATACCGTCAGAGGGCGTACATGTCTGATAGCTTCACCCTTGCAGACAATATGCATACGGACACGCTCTTCATGGTCGATGAGGCTTCCATGGTGAGCACATCAAGTCTTGAGGCAGGAGGGATGTTCGGAGGAGGGTGTCTGCTTGACGACCTGATACGTTATGTATATGCAGGCAGAAACTGCCGCCTTGTGCTCATAGGGGATACCGCCCAGCTTCCGCCGGTAGGGAGCGAAGAGGCTCCGGCACTGATTTCGGGATATATCGCCGGCTACGGTCTGGAGGTCTACGACTACGACCTCACGGAGGTGTTGCGACAGTCGCAGGAGTCAGGGATACTGTGTAATGCCACGATGTTGCGCAGTCTCATCACTCACGACGATATGACCCGCCTGCCGAAAGTGAGGCTTGAGGGCTTTGCCGATATAACCGTCTGCCACGGCAGCGAACTGATAGACTCTCTCGGCTCGAGCTACAGCCGTGTGGGGATGGACGAGACCATTGTCGTCACACGGAGCAACAAGCGCGCGAATGTCTATAATCTCGGCATAAGAGGTCAGGTGCTGGACCGTGAGGAGGAGCTTTCCTCCGGCGACTGGCTGATGATTGTGAAGAACAATTACTTCTGGACAGAGGCGATGAAGGCCGATGCCGGGAAGAAAGGGGAGGGTAGCGACCGTCTTCCGGCGTTCCTTGCCAACGGCGACCGTTGTGTAGTGCGCCGTATAAGGAACTGCCGCGACCTCTATGGCTTCAGCTTTGCCGATGTGTGGCTGGAGTTTCCTGACTATGACGGGCTGGAACTTCAGACGACGGTGGTGCTGGATACTCTCCACAGCGACGCTCCTGCCCTGACCTTCGAGCAGCAGGGTGCGCTGTACGACGGTGTCTTAGAGGATTATGCCGACATGTCCCGCAAGCAGGACCGTCTGAAAGCGTTGAAGGAGGACAAGTATTTCAATGCCTTGCAGATAAAATATGCCTATGCCGTCACTTGCCATAAGGCGCAGGGCGGGCAGTGGGCGCATGTCTATGTCGACCAGGGATATATGACCGACGATATGCTTACTCCGTCATATATCCATTGGCTGTACACGGCATTCACGCGTGCTACGGAGCATCTGTACCTCGTAAACTGGCGTGAAGAGCAGATAGAACAGCCGTAAAATGTGTTTATGTTTTATGCATTGATATATTGAATATCAATGCTTTCTTTGCGATTAGTCAATAAATACATCAATCTTTGAAAAGCGAGTTGTGACACTCCAGAATCCATGGATTATGGATGTCATTTTCAAGGGTCACCTTTCACAGTGTGAAGGGTGACGGTTTGCCATGCGAAAGATAACCCTCTATCAGGTAAAAGGTCACCTTTTGCATTGAGACTGTTTTCGATGGATAATGTATTGAATTATAATGCGTTTTAAAATACATCATGGTATTAGCGATAGGTATTAGGCTGTTTGATTATCAAAAATCATTGTGTAATGATATTGATTTGACCTTTTGGTGTAAATAAAAGCCGTTGCGCCACATCATACCATGTGGCGCAACGGCTTTCGTTGTATGTCTGCGAGGCAAGGTTATTTCTTGCTTACACCGCCCTCGACATCATCATTGTTTATGGAGCGGGAGGCTTTCTTGACACTGGCATTGAGTTTTCCGAAACGGTAACTTACTGATATATACGCGCTGCGTCTCCTGCCGTAATGATGGCCTTCGGAGAGGTAGTCGCCCTGCACGACATAGGATTTGAAGTCGTCATATTTGTTTCCGAACGGACAGTTTGCCGTGACGTTCACCGTCAGACGCCCTTCTTTCAGGAAAGAGCGTTGCAGCGAGAAGTAATAGTAGTCGTATGGCGAGTAGTAGCCATAGATGCCGTTAAGCCTTCTGCCTATGTCGCGGCTGCCGCCGACGGTGAGATTGAGCTTCCATGGCAGTTTCTGACGCAGGTTGCCGTAGATGTAACTGTGCCATCTGCTCAACTCCAGTTGCATGGCATCGCTCTCGTAACTGCTGTAGCCTACCTGTCCGTTGAGGCTGAGGCTTGTGCCGTCGGTGATGGCCCACTGTACGTAGAGCTTCGTGCCGTAGTTCAGGGTCTTCATGTTGTTGGCGTATGTGCTGACAATCTTGCCGTTGTCAATAAACTGTACACTGCCTATGCCGTTGGAAGATAAACGGAAATACGGGCGGATGTTGTATGTCAGCTTGGCACCGGTATGCTGGAATACAAGCGACATGTCGTGCTTTCGGGCACTGTTGAGACCACTGTTGCCGTAGGATATGGATGTGATACCTTCCACGATGGCCGGATTGAGATAGCTGATGCCGGGACGGCTGATGCTGGCGGAGTAGCTTAGTTTCAGAGAGTTGGAGTCGGAAAATTTGTATTTCACTGTCGCTGACGGCACAAGGTCGGAGAGAGTCTTCGAGAATCCTTCGGCACTGCCGTCGGGATAGTCTGCCGAAACATGGCTGTATTCGTAGCGCACGCCTGCCATGGCAGACCATCGTCCAGCCTTCAGGAGATACTGCAGGTAGAGGGCGGCGATATGTGTGTCGTGGCGGAACTGTGTGGAGGTGTCTTCTGCGTCGCCATAGAATGTCTGGGTGTTGTCGCTCCTGTTCCTGCGGTATATATACTTGGCACCTGTCTCAAACTTATGGTACTTGGCAAACGGGCGCACCCAGTCGGCCTGGAATGTATGTTCAGCGAAGACCTGCTTGCCGAAGATGTCATACCCCATGTAGTCGACAGGCATGTTCACGGCATTGCTGTACTCGTATGTCTGAGGACTTTTATTGTCGTTCAGCTGCATGAGGTAGGAGAATGTCAGTGTCTCGTCCTTCACATGGGTCTTGTGCTGGTAGTCGAGACCTGCGGATAGGCCGAGGTATTTGAATCCTCCGTTGGACCATCCCTTGTAGTCATACGAATAGAGGGTGTTGCCGGACTTGTCGGCCATCAGTGTATTCCCACAGCTGTTGACGCCGAGCTTGTAGCCGAAACCGCTCAGGGAGAATGTTATAAGATTGAGGGTGTCGATGTCGAGGCTCGCCTCAATGTTGCCGTAATGTACATTTCCGTTATTGTCCGAATGTCCTCTTTCCAATTTTGAGTTGCCGCTGTCCTTGTAGTATGTGTAGCTCTCGTTGTCAGAGCCGGTAAGGACATGGCCTTGATGCTGGAAACCATAGTTGGCGGAAAGGATGAGCTTGCCTGCCTGAGTCGTGATATAGCCGTTGGCATGCGGGTCGTAGCGGTGGTTCACTCCCATATTTACAGAACCCACTACGCCACCGATACTGCGACCGTCTATCATGACTATATTGAGTATGGCAGAGACTCCCTCGGCGTCGTAGCGCGCTCCCGGTTCGGTGATTACCTCTATCCTCTTGACCATACTTGCCGGCATGGACTTCAGCACATCCTTCGGATTGCTTGTCATGGTAGGGTCAGGACGTCCGTTCTTGAATATCTTGAAGCTGGAAGAGCCGTTGACCTGGATGTTCTCCTGACCGTCGACGGTGACGAGAGGCACCTTGCGGAGCATGTCCATGACTGTCTTTGTCTTTGCCTCCTCGTCGGCCTGCACATTGTATGTGGTGCGGTCTATCTCGTCCTTTACAAGTTGGCGCTGTGACTTGATTACAACTTCTCCGAGTTCCACGTTCTTGTGTATACTGAGGGTGTCCGTCTTGCTCTGCTCAGTCTTGTCGCTTGTCTGTGCTGTGACGGACAGCGAGCATATAGCAAGCAAGGCGGTGATAAAACATTTGTCCATAAGGTTGTCTTGATATATGGGTTTGTGAATGAAAAGCTCTTGAAAGAGTGCAAGTGGGCACTGTGCTTATATCTTGGGATTGTGTTGTGTGCCCACTTGCTTATTTATGAAAAGAGAGAGGCTTGCGGGCTATCGTCAGCAGACAAGCCTGTAAAATGGAAACTTTTGTGTTTGTCTGTCTTGGAGTCTATCGTTACCGTCTTTTGCTTAAGTACATCTATAAAACACAGTATATGGCAGGATAGACATCGGGAAACCTATTTGCCTAATGCTATATAAGCCTCGTCGAGCATACCGTGGAGGAATGCATCAGGATTAGTCTGCTTCAGGATGCGTTGCATCTCCACGATGCTCAGTTTGCATGTGTTGCGCTCGTTGTCGCTGAACTTGCCGGCATGTTTCTTGCATAGCTCCACGATATTCATCACGATGCCAGTCTGCAAGGCTTTCTCCTTACTGTCCTTGATGGACTCGAGGAATGCCACGCGGAGATTGCCGAACTGGCGGAGATAATCCGTGCCTGTATCTTTTCCCTTGTTGTCGGTGAGCGTATTTTCCATGATATTCCAGTTCTTGCCTCCGTCACGGCTGGTTATCACGCGCACTCCGTTGCCGTCCACGATAGTTGTTGTGGATTGCGTGTTGCCGTCTTGCGGTATGATTTGGAAAGTCTTTGCCGTTGATGACTTGCCTTTCTTTGCAGGATTCTTTCCGTATATGCGGTAAAGCATGAGCCGTATGCCGTTGTTCTTCTTATACCAGACCATGGCGTAGACATAACGTCTGTCGGGATTCTTTGTATCATGGATGAAGAGCAGACGGTAGTTGCGTGTCGGCTTTGTGCAGAACCTCACTTGGTATTCAAGGTCAGGACCGTACACTACATTTGATTGCTCTGCTTTCATGTCCGGCGTCTGGTGTATGGAGCGGTATCCCTTGGAGGCGTCACGCTCGAAAGCCTCCTCCAGTTCGTCTATCTTGGTTTTCTGCTGTTTTGTGAGATACAGGTCGGCATAATGACAGTAAGTCGTCACTGTGCCGTTTACGTCGCTGTCGTCATAATCGCTTGTCACGGCTTTGCTTATCTTGCGGTCATTCATGATGGCATCCATGACCTTGTTTATATTCTTTTGAGCCATGGTGCTGACGGCTGTCAGCATCATTATTGTCAGTAAGGTGATCTGTTTCATAGACTGTTGTTTTTCTTCTTCTTGTAGATGATGGTAAGTAAGATTTCCTTGGTTCACGGCCAGCTTTGCTGGAATATAGGATAGGAAGCATCAGTAGTATGCGCCTTCTTCTTCCTCGTTATATTCATCAATGCTTGCGACGATATTTTCATATTGTCCCATGATATTATAAAGGTCGCTCTGTTGCTGTATGTACACGGCTTTCATGAGCAGGTCTGCCTGACGCACGGCCTCGTCAAGGTCAACAGGAGTGCTGTCTTTTGCTGTCGCTTGTGCAAGATAGTGGCGAGGGAGTGGAGGGGCATCGCTGTATCGGTTTCTGTTGATGCCCTTTCGTGTGGCAGGCTTTCGTGCCGGCTGCTGTACGGGAGTGACTTCCATCTTCAGTGTGTCGGCCTTGCCGCTGTCTGTTATGCTGTCTTCTGCCGTTGTCATTGCTGCCGTGGGCTGTGTCGCCGTCTCTTGCGGCATATTGTGGCTGTCGCTCATCCATATCCACGCACCGAAGGCGAGGAGGATTGTCGCGGAGGCGGCAACAAGATGCCGGACATATCTTCTGCTGACCTGTGGCTTGGGCTCGAACATGGCGAACATCTCTCGGTATACCTGCCAGTCTTCACAGTCAACACCTTTGGGTGCAGGCTTGTCGCCATGCTTTCGGAAATACGAGGCGAGCATACGCTCCTCATCGACGGATGTCTGTCCGTCCATGTATTTCTCCAGATACTGTGCTATGTTCTTGTCGTTTATTCTCATTGTCTGTTGCGTTTTTTCAAGTCTTCGAATATCTTCTTTCGGGCTGACGACAGCATTGTCGATACTGAGGCGGTGGTTATGCCCATGATGTTTGCTATCTCGCTGTTGGACATCTGCTCAGTCTGTCTCATCTTCATCACCTGCATTTCCCTTTTGGGCAGTGTGGAGATGCGCTCAATGAGCCATTGCTCGTCTTCTTCCACCTCCATCCTGAGATGTGGCGAGAGGGCTTTAGTGTCGGGCGGTTGCCATTCGGAGCCGTCGTCTTCGGAGCTTTTGTCCATGGTGACAAAAAGGGTTGTGGTTCGCCGTGTATGGCGGAGACTGTCGATGGCGAGATGTCGTGCCATGGTTTTCGCCAGTCTCATGGAGTGTTCCTTGTCGTGGAGTTCATCATGTAGTGCCCAGAGTTTCAGCATAGCGTCTTGCGCTATGTCGGCGGTATCGGCATCCTCACGTAAGAAAAGGCGTGCTTGTGCCGAGGCCTGCTTGTGCAGGGCGCTTGCTATCGCTTCAAACTCTTTCTGGTTCATGATATTGTGATTGGTGTATGTAGAATGTCTGTGACGGCTATTCTCTATGGATATTGTGGGATGTTCCTTGTCTTTATCGTGTGGGTTATGGTTGTGCCTCGATTGCTCCCGGTGATATTGGTGAGGAGGTCGTATACGCATTGCTCTTGGCGTTTACGAGTTGCTTGTAATGTAGTTTACTGTCGTTTATGCTTCCTTTGGTGCTTTCTGATTTTCTGTAGATGTCTGTCGTGCCGGAGAGCATCATGTTTCCGTTGCCAATGACTGTGCTGTTGAGGCTTTTACACTGAGAGAAATGCAAGGATATGTCGCCGTTGCCGTGCATTGAGGCATTTGCATTCTTTGTCTTTATTGTGGTGGCTTTCATGTCTCCACTGCCGTTTAGTGCCATATTGGTTGTCGGACTGTCAAGGGACATGATGTTGAGGTCACCGCTGCCGTTGAGTGCAACATTGGCATTGGCCGTGGATACATTATCTATATTGAAGTCTCCACTGCCATTGAGTGCAATTTTTGCGGCTTGTGTCGCTTGCACTTTCTTCAGCGAGATGTCTCCACTGCCGTTGATGCTTGCGTTAAGGGTGTTGCAGCTTATGCTGCTGAAGCTCATGTCTCCGCTGCCTAACAGGGCTATGCGCAGCTTGTCTGCTGTTATGGCAGTGCTCGATACAAAGTCTCCGCTACCCATGAGCACAGCTTCTGTAATGGTAGGGGAGGTGACATAGACGGTGACATCGTTTCCGCTGTTGGTATTTGTGATGACTCTTACGCCGGCAATCTTCTTTGTGCTTATGGTGAGTGTACCTTTCTTCACCTCGGTAGTGATCCTGTCCATGATGTTGCTCGGCGCTTCCACCTCTACTTTGTGTGTCTTGCCTTGTGTGTAGACGATGTCGTAATTGCCAATGACGGCTACAGCATTGAAGTTGTCGACATTACGTATCTCTTTTGTTGTCTTCTGTGCTGTACTTGCCATGGCACAGTTGTAAATGTTTCCTGCCTGGAATCCGAATGCGGAGAATGTCAGTGCGGCTGCTATAAATAATGTCTTTCTGAACATAGTCATTTGCTGTTTGTTTTATTTGTTTGTTGGATATGGTTGCTTGTAGTATGACGGTCTGTTTGTGCCGGCAAATCAACGTCTACACTAATAAAACGTATAAACATGGTATTTCTCAATGGAGGAAACGCTTCTTTTAACTTATTTTAGTTGTTTGGTTGTTTAGTTGTTTGGTTGTTTGGTTGTTTTGTGGTTTAGGCTATAGGTTTTAGGTTGCGATAGCCGATATAGCCTTTATAGCCGATATAGTCTTTATAGCTGGAATAGCCAGTACAGATACTATAGCTTCTATTCCGGCTATAAAGGCTATATCGGCTATACTGCTATACCTATAAAAAAGCGAGGCTACCACGCAATTCTCATGGTAGCCTCGCTTGAATATTAATAGAGCAATTATTTACTTGATCATATACTTCTTGCCGTTCTTGATGACAATGCCCTTTGTGCCTTTGGCAACACGCTGGCCTGCGAGGTTGTATACAGGAGCGTTCACGTCATCCTCTGCTGTTATCTCAGAGATGCCTGTCGCTGTCTTGTAAGCCTTCTCAGCTGCCTTCAGTGCTGCAAGAGCTGCCTCAAGCTCTTCCTTGGTCTTTGCAGTAGAAAGAGCTGTCGTGGCCTCCTCGATAGCTGCGTAGAGAGCTGCACCAGGTGTGCCTTCCTCTGCCGGGTCTTCGCCGAGAAGCTCGGTAGCTGTAGCTATCTCATCCTCGAGAGCTGCCTTCGCAACTGCTATCTCGTAAGCCTCCTCTGCTGCCTGAAGAGCAGCAAGAGCTGCGT